>CAZGTD010000021.1:0-31354 GCA_964528425.1 uncultured Bacteroides sp. | reverse complement strand
CGGGCTTTGGAAATCATCAGAGCCTGGGCTTCGGCAAAGGTGTCAACAACGTGGAGCTCAAGCTTTGGATTGTTGGCTGATTCAATGCCCGACACTATAGCCTCGCGGTTATAGCGGCCAACGACGATTGCAACGTCGGAGGCTTCGGCTATTTTGCGGCCGAACTCGCGGTTGAGGTCTTCCTGGCGGTCGCCAAGCTCAATCATGCCGGGGGTGATTACGAACCGACAACCGCCCATCGAGCGCAAAACGTCAAGAGCCATGGCCGACCCGGCGGGGTTGGAGTTAAACGCATCGTCGAGAATGGTTATGCCTGCGGGAGTGCGCTTAACGCTCAGCCGGTGTTCAACCTGCTCAATCTGTTCGACGCCGCGGGCAATTTCGCCGGGCGTCATACCCAGGCGGAGCGCAACGATAACCGCTGCCATCAGGTTGGAAACGTTGCATTCGCCAACGAGGCGGGTGTGGAGCTGCAGTTCGCCTTGGGGGCCGGCAATGGTGAATTCAGTGCCCGAATGGGAGTAGCGGATGTTGCGTGCGGTATATTCCACGCCGTCGGCGCTAACGCCGTAGCGCAGGGCGGCAACGTTTTTAACTTCGCGGTTAGCTACGTATTCAAAATCATTGTTGAGAACCGCCAGTCCGTCGGCCGGCAACGAGTCGATGAGCTCAAATTTGGTTGCCTGCACGTTTTCGATGGTCTTGAACGATTCGAGGTGTTGCGGGCCAACGGCCGTTATGATTCCGATTTTCGGATGAACAAGGTCGCAGATTTCCTTGATGTCGCCCGTCTGCTTGGCGCCCATTTCGCAGATGAAAATGCGGTCGTAGGGCTTCAGATATTCGCGAACGGTGCGGACAACGCCGAGGGTGGTGTTAAACGATCCCGGAGTCATGCACACGGCAAAACGCTCCGACAATATGCGATTCAAGTAGTGTTTGGTCGACGTTTTGCCATAGGAGCCTGTAATGCCAATTACTTTCAGGTCGGGCATCGATTCCAGAATGCGTTTGGCGTCGTTGATATATCCCTGATTTATATGTTTTTCAACCGGCTTCAGCAACCATAGGGCTGCGATAGCCACCCAGTCGGCCTTAACCCACGCCAGAAGGATGAAGAACCCATAGAAGCGACCGAAACCATAGGCCCCATCGGTTGGCAGAAGCGATACCAGGCCCAAAAGAATCACAACAAGGGCCAACATTACGCCGTAGATGCGGCGAACACGCGGGGTCCAGACCAGCGGGTGCTTATATGTGCGCCGCTCGCGGAGGCGTAGAATCAGCATTGCCAAAGCAAAAATACTGAAAACCACCAACACGGCGTTGTCGGGCACGAAGCGCAAAGCCGACCCGAGCACCACTATAATGCCAAATAGTTTGGGAAAGGACGATGAGTCGCCCATTGCCGTCAGCGAGCGGCGGAAGCGGTCGATACGATAAGAGTTTTGCTGCACCAGCATAAGCGTGCGGCTGAATTCGGCCAACAGCGCCAGCGAGCAAAGAATCAGGGAGATAATGGAAAGTATCATGAGTTAAGAAACGAAGTCAGCACGGCGGCAAACTGCCCCGGGCGATCTAAAAAACTATAGTGGCCGGCACCCGGGAAGCTGACGAGCCCCGAACCGGGAATCAATTTTTCCATAACCTGAGCGTCATGGAGAGGAGTTGCCGTGTCGGCTTCGCCCCAAATCATCAGGGTGGGGGCCTTTATCTGCGGCATCAGGTGCGTCAGGTCTTCGTTGACCACGCGCGACAATATCCGGCGCATTTGCGGCGACGCGCCCGCATAGTCGCTCGACCCGGCTTTGGCGCGCAGGCGGTCGAGGCGCGCTTCGGCGCGTTTGCGTCCGAGCAGCAGGCGCAGCAAATGCTTCCGGGCCTTGAAGGTATAAACCTTAAGGTAATATTTCATCGACCGGCGCGGTTTAACTCCGGCGGCATCAACCAGCACCACTTTGCCCACCCTTCGGTGCGACGCTATGGTAATGGCCACGCGCCCGCCGAACGAATGGCCGAGCAAAACGGCGTCGGCCCCGATGTTCAGGTGGTCGAGCAGTGCTTCCATGGCCCGCGAGTAGTCGTCGGTGCCCCAAACCGATGCAGGTTCGGGCGACTCCCCGAAACCGGGAAAGTCAACGCTCAGCACCGGGCGCCCCATTGCGCGGGCAATGGCGCATATCGAAGCAACGGTCCGTCGGTTGCATCCCCAGCCGTGCATAACCACTACCGGCGTGCCCGTGCCCGGTTCAAACGTGTAGGCTATGCCATTAAAGTTCGGCATCGGCAATTTCAGCCTCTTCGGCTTCAATCGAGGGTTTGATATTAGGTTCTTCCAGGCCGAGATGATGTTTGCGGTCAATTACCTTCAGCCATAGGCCGATGAGCAGTGCGGCAACGCCCAGTGCGGCCAGCATAACCAGCGCCCAGGTGTAGTTATAGCTTGTTGAAGCCTGGGCCTCGCTCATGGTGCCGTCGGCAACGGCATGAACGATTTCGGGGTTGGTTGAATCGAGAACCTTGCCGATCAGGAGCGGGAAGAGCCACAAACCTATATTCTGAATCCAGAAAATCAGAGCGTAGGCCGAACCGATAATCTTGGCATCGACCAGCTTCGGAACCGAAGGCCAGAGCGATGCCGGAACCAGCGAGAACGATGCGCCGAGAACCAGAATGGTCAGGTAGGCAACAACTACGCCACCAATCGGGCTACCTTTAACCGCGGGCAGGACGAAGGCGAAGGTCAAGTGGCAGGCAATCAGCAGCAGCGAGCCGAAAACGAGCATCGAAGCGGCTTTGCCCTTATGGTCGACATATTTGCCAAGAATAGGTGTGATGCCCACGGCCAGCAGGGGGAATACGGCGAAAATCGCTGCGGCCGACTGACACATATAGCCCATCCAGCAGTAAAGAACCAGCAGTGCCACCGACAGGGTGAGCATTCCGGTTTTCATGGCCTTTTTGCTTGAGAAGTTAGAGATAAATGCAGCTGCGGCGCAAAGCAGCATAACGATGTATTGAATAACCGTCTGTGCCTGCGAGCCCCAGAACGATTCGGCAGGGTTGGGGGTCAGAGTGAGGTTACACTGCAGCATGTTTACCGCATATTTCTGGAACGGGAAGATTGCCGAGTAGTAGAGCACACAGAGCAGCGCCACCAACCAGAAACCGCTTGAACGCAAAATCTGGCCGAGGTCGGAAATGCGGAAAGGATCATCTTTTTCCTCTTCTGCATGGGTTTGCGAGTCGAGCTTGGCATCCATGAAGAAGTAAACAATGAACATAATCAGCGCAATCATCAGCATAACCACGCCGAACGCAACTGCCGACGAAACCTTAGGAGTGCCGGTAATCGAGGCAAACAGCGGCGAGAAAATCATGCAGGTGGCAACGCCCAGACGGGCCAGCGCCATTTCCGAACCCATGGCCAGGGCCATTTCCCTGCCCTTGAACCACTTTACAATGCCGCGGCTGACCATAATGCCGGCCATTTCAACGCCGCAGCCGAAAATCATGAAGCCGATGGCCGAAAGCTTGGCCGAAGCCGGCATGCCTTCATAGAAAGGCGAAACGCCGAGCTCATCGAAAACCGGAATATAGTTCAAATGGTCGGTAAACCACACCTCGAGGCTCGAATTGGCAAACATGTCGGTGACCGCATACCAGTTGATTGAGGCGCCGATAACCATTACCGCGCCCGAGAGCAGCGCAGTGAAGCGCACGCCCATCTTGTCGAGGATAATGCCGGCAAAAATCAGGAAAAAGATAAATACGTTGAGGAAGGTTTCGGAGCCCTGCATAGTGCCGAACGCCGTATTGTCCCATCCCAGCTGGCTCTGAACCAGTGATTTGATGGGCGACATAACATCCATGAAGATGTAAGCGCAAAACATTCCCAGCGCAAGCAGCAGCAGCGCCGTCCAGCGCGCCCAGGCCTGATCGGAAAGAACGGTCTTTGAGTTTTTGTCAGTCATTGTAATAATCAAAGGTTTAATTTATATCTGACCGCAAAGTTACAAAAAAAAATTGAGAGTTGAGAATTGAGAATTGAGAGTGTAGAATTGAGAACGCCGGCCATTGGAGGGGCGGCATCCTTGCCACCCGCGCTGCGACCACGAAACCGACGACAAGGATGCCGTCGCCCCTAATTGCCGTCGCCCCCGGTTTTGCCGAGCCTTGCAAGGCTAAATAACTTTTCATGAGTCGCCTTTTACGGGGCCAATGGGTTCAATATTACGGAGGTTGGCATTTGGGAGTGAGAACAGCCCATTACAATTTGCTAATTACTATTTCTTTTTGTATCTTTGCCGCCACAGACCGCCAATGCAGAGACCCCGGTCAGGGTTTAAGCAGGGAGGGCTGGAGCGGCAACGCCCTGCGTTTCCGCAAACATATCAATTGAAAAGCGTGTACTCGACGCTCTTTCTTGACACCTTGAAACCTGGAAAACTTCAATCGCAGTCAAGACTGAGACAGGGTAGATGCCTTATGTGGTTATGATGCCGCCGTTTTCTCAACGCGAGTTGAGAACGTTAGCGTATATCAACTGCGCGTGAGGTCTCTGCACTGTCCGTTCTCTGCGATGGGCAATTCCAGGGCCTCAAGGTGAGAATGGGCAGAATAGTAAGGCTCTCGCGCTTTTTCATTGCTCACCATAGCATGCTTTAATTGGGAGCCTTAAAGCGCAAAAAACCGATGTCACCTAACCCATTGCAACCTAACCCATTGCAACCATTGCCAATGAATGCCCTTATCAATATATATGGGATTTCAAACGTAGGCAAAACCTCAACTTTATTGGAGTTAATAGCTTTAGCTAAACAATCTCCATCGTTTCGCCCTATTTTAGCCTATAAAAATGATTGGGAGATTTTCAGCTATAAAGGCAAAATCGTCGGAGTTATAACCGTAGGCGATCCGGGCTGCGAGTGGCTGGTAGATGAGTTTCTTAATCATTGTAAGCAACAGCCGTGCAACGTAATCTTTACTGCGAGCCGAACCCGCGGCGAAATTTTCGGACAAGTAATCGATTGGGCTCAAACTAACGGATATATGTTCTTGGAAACTTCCCCATTATTTGCCCGTCAACCGCAAGTATATAACGGCCCGTATGATTTTCTGCACACACATTTTGCCTTAATGCTTATCAACTTAATATAAAAACGATGGATAATAAACGTAAGTTCCAATCAAAAGGCGCCGGGGGTGCAAGATTGCTACTTCTTGTGCTTGGAGTGCTGATGGCGCTACCGACACTGGCCCAGTCATTCTCCTATAATGGCCTCAACTATACGGTCACAGACGCGGAAGCAAAAACCGTCAAGGTTGCAAACAATTCAAGCGTCAGTGGAGATATTACCATTCCCGCAACCGTCTCTTATAATCGGAAAGAATACATTGTTGCCGAAATCGGTAGCAATGCTTTTGGCGGCTGCTACGGACTATCCGCGGTCACCATTCCCAACTCCGTCGAAACAATCGGCGACTATGCTTTCTACAACTGCAGCGGACTGACTGAAGTAATCATTCCAAAGTACGTTACCGAAATCGGCAGCAATGCTTTCAGTGGCTGCACCGGACTTAAGAAATCGGCTTATCCCGACACCTTTCATTACCTGTGTCCGACAGGCGAAGTTGTAGCCTATAACCCTGAAGGTTCGATAATTAAAGACGGATGTATCTACGACCTGAAAAAGAAAGCTATCTACTTTGCGTCGTTAAATCTAAAAGGAGATTACATTATTCCAGAAACAGTTGAATCTATTGGCAGAGCAGCTTTCCTCGGCTGCAGCGGACTGAAGTCAATCACAATCCCCAATTCCGTCGAAACAATCGGCGACTATGCTTTCTACGGCTGCCGTGGACTGACTGAGGTCACAATCCCCTACTCCGTCGAAACAATCGGCGTTGATGCTTTCGCCGGCTGCACCGGATTGACTAAGGCGATATTCTCAAGCATTGAACATCTGTGTTCAATCAAATTCGACAGTGACGCTGCAAATCCGCTATATTATGCACATCATCTTTTTATAGACGGTAATGAAGTTAGCGAAGTTGTTATCCCTAGCTCCGTAACTTCTATCGGCAAATATGCTTTCGCCGGCTGCACCGGACTATCCGCGGTCACCATTCACAACTCCGTCAAAACAATCGGTGCCTGGGCCTTCGAAGGCTGCAGCGGACTGACCTCCCTCATATTCAACGCTGAAAATTGCACCTACTGTGGCTCAGAGGGTTCTCCTGCATTTCCGTCTAATATTAAGTCGCTTACAATTGGTGAGAGTGTCAAAACAATTCCGAACTATGCTTTCAGTGGCTGCACCGGACTGACTGAGGTAATTATCCCCAACTCCGTTACCGAAATCGACTACCGGGCTTTCGGCGGCTGCAGCGGACTTACTGAGGTTACCATCCCCAACTCCGTTACCTATATTGACGGGTCCGCTTTCGCCGGCTGCACCGGACTGACGGAGGTGATTTTCAATGCTGAAAACTGCAACTCATGCGGCTCAGAGGGTTCTCCTGCATTTCCGTCTAATATTAAGTCGCTTACAATTGGTGAGAGTGTCAAAACAATTCCGAACTATGCTTTCAGTGGCTGCACCGGACTGACTGAGGTAATTATCCCCAACTCCGTTACCGAAATCGACTACCGGGCTTTCGGCGGCTGCAGCGGACTTACTGAGGTTACCATCCCCAACTCCGTCACCTATATCGGCAGCTCTGCTTTCTACGGCTGCCGTGGACTGACTGAGGTAACAATCCCCAACTCAGTTACCGAAATCGACGGCTGGGCTTTCCGCGAATGCCGCGGCCTGACTGAGGTCACCATCGGCAACTCCGTAACAACAATCGGCAGCTGGGCTTTCTACGACTGCAGAGGACTGACTGAGGTTACAATCCCCAACTCAGTTACAGAAATCGGCAGCTCAGCTTTCTCCGGCTGCAGCGCCCTTACTCAAATTGTTTCCCTAGCAGAGACTTCTCCGGCTATTTCTGCAGATAGTTTTGATGGTTTATATGATACTACTGAGGTTATTGTGCCTGATAATGGTTTAACAAGCTATCTTAGTTCAGAATGGTCACTATTTTCTAAGTTGAAATCAATAGGAGGGATTGAAGCCTCAGCATTTACCGAAGATAATCTTAAATATAGAATAAGCGGTGAGAACTCTGTTGTATTGTTATCCAGCAATTACGGAGACCTGTCGAGGATTTCGATTCCTGAGCGAGTGGTGTTTAACGACAGATTCTATTACGTGATATCTATCGCGCATGATGCATTTAAGGATTGTTCTCAATTAAAATCAATAGTTCTGCCTAAGCGTTTGGAAATAATAAGCGTACATGCTTTCAGTGGCTGCACCGGACTGACTGAAGTAACAATCCCCAACTCCGTAATATCTATCGGCAGCGGTGCTTTCAGTGGCTGCACCGGCCTGACTGAGGTCACCATCGGCAACTCCGTAACAACAATCGGCGACTATGCTTTCTCCCGTTGCACCGGACTGACTGAAGTAACAATCCCCAACTCCGTAATATCTATCGGCAGCGGTGCTTTCTGGCTCTGCACCGGCCTGACTGAGGTCACCATCGGCAACTCCGTAAATTCTATCGGCAAATATGCTTTCGACGGCTGCACCGGGCTGACTAAAGCAGAATTTGTAAGCATAGAAGCACTTTGTAACATAAACTTTGGAGATGGTGAAGCCAATCCCCTATATAATGCTCATAATTTATATATCGACGGTAAAGAAGTCACAGAAGTAGTTATTCCGGAATCCGTCAAAACAATCGGCGACTATGCTTTCTGCGGCTGCACCGGCTTGACTAAGGCTGAATTCCCAAGCATTGAGCATCTGTGCTCAATCAACTTCGGTAATTCCTGGGCAAATCCGTTGTATTATGCACATCATCTCTTTATCGACGGTAAAGAAGTCACAAAAGTAGTTATTCCGGAATCCGTTGAATTTATCGGCGACTATGCTTTCAACGGCTGCAACAGACTGACTGAGTTAATTATCCCAAGCTCCGTTACCGAAATAGGCTACCGGGCTTTCGAAGACTGCCGCGGACTGACTGAGGTCACAATCGGCAACTCCGTCAAAACAATCGGCGACTATGCTTTCAGTGGCTGCACCGGACTGACTGAAGTAACAATCCCCAACTCCGTCAAAACAATCGGTGCCTGGGCTTTCTTCGGCTGCTCCTTTAGTCTGACCTCGGTGGTTATCGGCAACTCCGTCGAAACAATCGGCGACTATGCTTTCGCCGGCTGCAGCGGACTGAAGTCAGTCACCATTCCCAACTCCGTTACAGAAATCGGCGGCTCAGCTTTCGCGCGCTGCGGACTGACCGAGGTTACCATCCCTAACTCCGTTACAACAATCGGCGACTATGCTTTCTCCCGTTGCACCGGACTGACCGAGGTTTCCATCCCTAACTCCGTTACCTATATCGGCTCCAGTGCTTTCGAAAATTGCTACGTCCTGACAGACGTTACTTTTGAAGATGGTATTGAACCTGTTGCTTTAGGCGAACATATTTTCAATCATACTTCCGTTAAAAATCTCACTATAGGTCGTAACTTCAATTCAGGGATTTTAGAATCAAGCCTTTCTTGTGGAGGATCTCTGAATAAGTTAACAATTGGCAACACCTTAACCGAGATTCCGGATGATGCATTTATGGATTACACAAACTTACGAGAAGTGACCTTCGGAGCATCGGTGGAAACCATTGGTAATAATGCTTTCCAAAATTGCGCTTTGACCGAAGTGGTACTCTCTCCGGCAACCAAGACTATCGGTAAAAATGCCTTCAAAGGCAATAATATCAACAACGTAGTAATCGGCGCCAATGTTACCGATATTGGGGCATTCGCCTTTGATTGTGCCAATAGCTTCAACAGCGTGAGCATAACTGCTATTACACCTCCGAGAGCCAAAAATTCCACCTTCCGCTATTCCAATTGTCCGCTTTATGTAATGCCGTCCGAGAATGATGCCGTCAAAAACGCATATTATAACACAACCCCCTGCTGGTATCGTTTCTCAGGCTACGACCTTATCCCCATTGAAGATGTTAAAGTCGAAGGCATAACATCTTTGCTGTTTGAACCAGGCAAAAGCGTCAAGCTTGAGGCGGCATTAAGCCCTGAAAATGCCTCGCTACCCTATATATTCTGGTACTCTACCAATCCGGAAGTAGCCACTATTGACAACTATGGCCTGGTCACTTTCCATAATATTAAGTCGAAGGACATTATGGAAGCCGCCAATAACGATTTTGCAAACGGCACCCTTTGCAAAATCTTTGGCGAAACGCTGTATGCCAATAGACCGAAACTCGAAATTAAAGTTACGGATGCTCCTTCAGCTATTGACGAAATCGAGTTCGAAGCACCCTACCTCGAGAACGGCCATATCTGCGGCGCCGGGGTTTATGACCTGCGCGGCGTTAAGGTCGGCGACTCTATTGAAGGTGTGCCCCACGGTGTTTACATTCTCCGCCAGGGCTCTGCAACCAAAAAAATCGCAATCTAAATTACACACATACAATTGGGAGGACGGCATCTTTTGCCGCCCTCTTTTGTTTATTATGGAAGTGGAGGCGGCACGCAATGCCCCGGGGCCTGCCTTGACGGTCCTCATCCCGGTCTACAAATGTGTGACCAGCCATGCGCGCCGGGTTCAATTCTGAACTGTCAATTATTTTTTGTATCTTTGCAATTGCTATGCAAAAGGAAATCAAGAAATGGGAAACGCTTAAAAGCGAATATCTTTTCCGGCGCCCGTGGCTCACGGCCCGACGCGACGCCGTTGAACTGCCCGACGGCCGCATCCACGATGAATTCTACATTCTGGAATATCCGGAATGGATAAACACCATAGCCCGAACCCCGGAAGGAAATTTCGTAATGGTGCGCCAGTATCGCCACGGCACCCGCGAAGTGCTGACCGAACTATGCGCCGGGGTTGTTGAGCCGGGCGAGGACATCGAAGCCGCTGCTCGCCGGGAGCTGCTCGAAGAAACCGGTTTTGGCGGCGGCATCTGGACAAAATTCGACGTCTACGCCCCCAATGCCTCGGCAATGACCAACCATTCCCACACCTTCATAGCCGAAGGCGTAACCCTTCAATCTGACCAACATCTTGACCCGACCGAGGACATAGCCGTTGAAATCCTGACCCCCGACGAGCTTATGAGCCTGATGAAATCGGGCCAAATCAAGCAGACAACAATGGCCGCACCCCTCTGGCATTATTTCTTCAACCTTGCCCGGGCAGGGAGAATTTAACCCTCGGGGTTGGAGGATTCGAAATAATTTAGTAAATTTGCAGACGAAAATGGTTGCTCCGCCGTCCAAGAGAGGAGGCATTACGGAGCATCAAAAGGGAATGAGGTGTGATTCCTCAACAGTACCCGCTGCTGTGATTCCCGCCCGCAATTGCGGGCAGAAGGTTTTCGCAACCTGCCACTGGTGATAAACCACCGGGAAGGCGCGAATAAACCGGGATAAGTCAGAAGACCTGCCTTTTCAAACAAAAGAAAGCGCCCACGGGATTATGGGTTTGACTGAACAACAATCTCCATGAGGTTGGCAGGTTATCCTGAAGATTACATTTAGAATACACCTATTTTCCCGTTGACATACCTTTATCCGGTATATCGGCGGGTTTCATTTTAATGTAATCTTCAAACTAATGACATATCGTATCCTCCGGTCGATTGTTGCCATTTGCCTTACTCCGGGTTTGATTGAGGCAAGTGAACAAAAAGACTCCACAAATCTTCTGAATGAAGTGCTCGTTACGGCCCGCCGGCCTAACCGCGACATCATTCCGGTTCAAACCCTATCGGGCAAAGAATTGGACCAACTAAACAGCAATAGCGTGGCTGATGCCCTACGCTACTTTTCGGGCGTGCAGGTCAAGGACTACGGAGGGGTCGGCGGCATAAAAACGGTTAACATACGTTCGATGGGTACCAACCATACAGGGGTTGTTTATGACGGTGTGGAGCTCGGCAACGCCCAGAACGGCCAGATTGACCTTGGACAATTCTCGCTCGACAACGTTGAGTCCCTGTCGCTCTACAACGGTCAGAAAAGTGACATTCTGCAGCCGGCCAAGGACTTTGGTTCAGCAGGAACCATTTATATTCGAACCCGCACTCCGGTTTTCAACCAGGGCGAGAGCTATCATTTGCGGGCTACCGTAAAAACCGGTTCATTTGACCTTATCAATCCTTCGGCACTTATAGAACTAAAACTCAGCAAAAGAATCTCGGCGTCGATCAGCGCGGAATGGTTAAATTCAAGCGGCAAATATAAGTTTCGGTACCGACGTGTAAATCCGGCCGGAGAAGTTGCCTACGACACTACGGCCATTCGCCGTAACGGCGATATAAATGCTACCCGCTTAGAAGTAAATACCCACGGATTGCTGCAGAACGGTTCATGGACGGTAAAGGCATATAGCTACAATTCAGAACGCGGAGTTCCCGGAGCCATAGTAAATAATGTTTGGCGCCGTGGAGAGAGAATATGGGATACCAACTCATTCGTTCAGGGTCGCTACACCGGACTTTTCGGACGATTCACCACCCTGAACAATATTAAATATGCTTTTTATCGCACGCATTACGTAAATAATGACGACAAACAGGTAAAAATTGACAACCTGTATAAACAAAAAGAAATATATTTTTCGTCGGCCAATGAATTTGAAATCACCGATTTCTGGAGTCTTTCGGCGAGCTATGACTTTATGTGGAATACGCTTGATGCCGACGTTTATGGTTTTGTCAAGCCCGACCGGACATCGAATTTCCTATCCATAGCAACCGCTATTCACTTAAACAGAGTGCAGATTCAGGGAAGTGCTCTGGCTACTTTCATCCACGACAATATCCGCGGCCAACAATCACCGGCCGACAAACGGGTTCTTTCCCCCGCATTATTCCTGAATTTCAATCCGTTGCGAAACAAGGATTTTTCGGTGAGAGTATTCTGTAAACAATCTTTCAGAATGCCAACGTTCAATGACCTGTATTACGCAGATATGGGCAATTCACAACTCCTGCCGGAGCGGGTTACGCAATTTAATCTCGGGCTTCTGTATGAACATAATTCACCGACAAATCTCATAGCCGCGGCAAGAGTAAGCGCCGATGCCTACTACAACAGAGTAAAAGACAAGATTATTGCCTATCCTAAAGGGCAACAGTTCAGGTGGACAATGCTTAACCTCGGTCTAGTCGACATCAGAGGCATTGACATTACAGGGCTCTTGACCCTGAAGCCGGCACACCGGTTATACGTAACAATCAGAGGCCAATATACTTTCCAGCGCGCAATTGACATAACCAATCCGGCCGATAACTATTTCAGGCATCAGATTCCATATATTCCGCGCCATTCAGGTTCTGCTGTTGTTAATATCGAATGGCATGGCTGGAACCTCAATTATTCATGGATTTACGTTGGAGAGCGCTATAACCAGCAGGAAAACATCAGATATAACCACACTCAACCCTGGTACACCTCCGATCTATCCCTCAACAAAACATTCAGAATAGGCAAAATCAATTTAAAGGGACTTATTGAAATCAATAATCTGTTGAGCCAGGATTATGATGTTATTCTGAACTATCCGATGCCCAAACGAAACTACCGGTTTTCAATAACTGTTGAAATATGAACAAAAAACTGTTTTTCTTATATTTTCTGCCACTCCTGATGGTTGCCACAAGTTGTCGCGATGACGAACTTGTGGTGCCTACGGAGTATGAAATAATCGGCGACGAAACCCGGTCCGGCACCATACGCGGCTTTTATCTCGTCAACGAAGGAAATATGGGTTCAAATAAATGCACTATCGACTTCTACGATTATCACACGGGGTTATATTCGCGAAATATTTATGCCGAAAGAAACCCTAACATAATCAAGGAACTGGGCGATGTCGGTAACGATATCGGGATATATGGCAACAAGATTTATGTGGTTGTTAACTGCTCGCATAAAGTTGAGGTTCTCGACGCGTCTTCGGGCATCAGATTGGGGCAGGTCGATATTCCTAACTGCCGCTACGTCAGATTTCACCGAGGGAAAGCATACGTCAGTTCCTATGTAGGGCCTGTTCTTATTGATCCGCAGGCTCCTAAAGGTGCGGTCTACGAAGTCGACACCCTATCTCTGAGCGTTACCCGAAAGGTTTCGGTCGGGTATCAGCCGGAAGAAATGGACATTGTTGATGATTATATGTATGTTGCCAACTCCGGCGGCTATAGGGCACCCAATTATGACAATACTGTTTCCGTAATCCAGATGATAGATTTCAAACAGGTTCAACAGATTCCTGTTGGCATAAACCTCCACAGGCTGAAAAAAGACAAATATGGCAAATTATGGGTAACCTCACGCGGCGACTATCAGTCGAGACCATCGCGTCTCTACGTTATGGAAAAGAAACCCGGCTCCAACCAAATGACGGTAACCGACACTATTGCCATTGCCTGCTCCAACATGGCATTCTTCGGCGATTATATGTATTACTACGCTACCGAATGGAATAATTATTCCGCGTCAAACACCATTACTTATGGAGTTATAGACATACGCACTAAAAAAGTGCTGTCGAATAATTTCATCACCGACGGTACGGAAAAGGAGATAACCATTCCTTATGGTATAGCCATACACCCGGAAACCGGAGATATATTTATAACTGACGCTAAAAATTATGTGTCGTCCGGAACGCTCTATTGCTTCTCGGCCGACGGTCATAAGAAATGGAGCGTAAGAACCGGAGATATTCCTGCTCATATAGCATTCTTAAAGCAATGAAAAAGACCTTACTGATATTCTTGACAGCACTATTGCTGACAGCTTGCAACCGGGAAATTCCGGTAGTGAATCTCGGCATAGATGACGCGTATTTCATTCCTCGCATGACGAAATTACGGCTGGAATCAGCACTTACCGGTGAAAAATACAGATGGACAGTCAACGGAGAAACCGTTTCAACTAACCGCACCTATATATTTCTGGCGCAGACCGAAGGAACTTATAATCTAACTTTCGACATAGTTGACGATTCCACGCCCTACCATCATGACTTCACAGTTACCGTTGTTCACGAAGAAATAGAATTTTCGCCCTATATTTCCAGGGTATACGAATATTGCCCGGCCCCGGGTCAGTTTATCAACGAAATGCCCCGTTATGAGGATGGCGACAGCTATGCCACAATTCTTCAAAAGGTTGAAGAATCAATTTCAGGCACCAACGACATAATGATAACATTAGGTGCCTACGGCGGATATGTTACCTTCGGATTTGACCATACGGTAATCAACATGCCGGGCCAGAACGATTTCAGAATCTGGGGCAACTGCTTCTATGAAGCTACCGAACCGGATAAAAAAGGTGGCTCGGCCGAACCGGGCATAGTAATGGTCAGCTACGATGCAAACTGCAACGGCCTGCCCGACGATGCCTGGTATGAACTATCCGGCAGTGAATACCTCAATCCGCTGACCAGACACAATTACTCCGTAACCTATGCCAAGCCTCTGCCCGACCGAATACCTCAGGGCGATGAATCGGGCTTCTTTACCGATACGGAATATATCCGCTGGTCTGACTCTGAAGGAGAAACCGGCTATATTCCTAAGAATTCCTTTCACTCACAGGACTATTGGCCCCGGTGGGTGTCGGGCGGAGAACTAACATTTTCGGGGTCCTTGCTCCCGCCGAATGCCATTGACCGCTCCGGCACCGGGCGCTACTATGTTCTCTATTCATTCGAGTGGGGGTATGTTGACAATCATCCCAACGAATATTCCGACCTAAACAGCTTCAACATTGAAAATGCCGTTGATTCGCGCGGACAACGCGTATATCTTCCGGGTGCGGATTTCATCAGGGTTTATACGGCGTTGAACCAGCATTGCGGCTGGCTCGGCGAAACATCAACCGAAATTTCCCGCGCCCAAGACCTCCATATATCATTATATTAGATTCTTACCTAAAATCATTCACACTATAATTTACTTTTTTCAATGAAAAGGCGACTCTACTATCTGTTCGCAGCGGGAGCCATGCTCCTATTACCGGAAGTTATGGCTGCCGGTGAACCTTCGGTTCAGGGTATTCCTTACCTTACCACTTTTACCCACAACGGAGCCCATAGCCGGGCGCAGGTTCCCAAGACCGATTTTATAATGCCCGACCCCGGAAGCGCCGGTGGCGACATAGGCACCTTTACCCTCGACAGCATAAAAAACTGGAGCGGCGAGGGTTCAAAGCGTGCAGGCCTTGTTATTCAATGGAATACTGGCCGCGACAACTACGCTTTGGCTTTCGGCTATCGTTTTGATGGCTCACCAACGGGCATAGATATGCTTCGATGCGTTGTTGAAAACAATCCGCAGCTCTACGGTCTGTTTCAGCGCACCAATGTTGCTTCGGGCAACGAAAAATTCGGTTACACCATTAACGGCTTGGGCTGGGACGCAAACTGCTCCGGCCTGCCGATAACGATTATCGATACAGGCAATGGCAACGAAACCTATAGTTCATCATCAGGCTTTTTTGATCACCCTCGAGGCTGCAGCGAAAGCGTAAGCTATCCCGACTATGATTACGACAACTGGAAAGCTGCCGATACCGAAGACTATTGGCAAGCCGGATGGTATGAAGGTTATTGGAGCTATTGGCTCAAAGATGGCAACGGAGGCTTCAGTTATTCCGGTGTCGGAGCATCGGGCCGCACCCTAACCGACGGTTGCTGGGACGGCTGGAATTTTTGTCCGGAAATGCAGAGTAAGGAGTGGCTGCCGGTAATAGCAGTGCCATCGCTCGTGCCTGAAGGTTTTACCGAGATATTTACCATAGATGGTTTGACATATAAACTCAAGGATGCCGCAAATGCCCAGCTCATCAGGGGAGCAGAACCTTATAGCGGCGAAATAATCATTCCGGCCACCGTTACCACGGCCGACGGAACATTCTCCATATCGTCAATCGGCCCGGAAGCTTTTGCCAACTCGGAAATCACGGCCGTAACGCTACCGAATTCGATTAGCTCAATCGGGAAAAAAGCCTTTGCCGGCTGCAACCTGACCGGTATTTCACTTCCCGGAAGCCTTACGGAGCTTAAAGACAGTGTTTTCTACGGATGCAGAAACCTTAGTGCAATCAATTTTCCCCCGCTACTCACCGAAATTCCGGCCGGAGCCTATGCAGAAACGGCAATCACCACACTCGTGCTGCCATCATCGGTTTCCAACATTCAATCCGGCGCTTTTAAGGGGTGCGAAGCGCTTACAGAGATTGTGTTTCCCGCAGAATTGGCCCAACTATCGTCTGAAGCGTTTGGAAACTGCAATGCAATATCTAAAGTCACGGTATCGACCACCCTGCCGTTAACCATTACCGAGAGTGTATTTTCCGAAACCGCCTATGGCAATGCAACCCTCATAGTTCCCGAAGGATATGAAAATGATTACCGTAATGCCACCGGTTGGAAAAATTTTGCCAATATCTCCACCCGGATTCTCCCGGTTAATGTAGGCGACAAATTTCTAATCAATGGGGTGCCGATGCGAATAACTTCTCTGAGCCCCAACACGGCAACCGTCACCTATAATCATTTCAAAGGCAATTTCCGAGAAACCGCGGTTCAAACAGCCAACAGCAAACTCTCGGGCGAACTCATTGTGCCGGAACAAATAACTTATATGGGCGAAACCTTCGCCGTTACAGAAATACAGCCCTACGCATTTTATGGAGCATCGGCCGTTACTAAAGTTGAATTGCCCGCAAATCTTCAAGGCTTCGGCCCTCACGTTTTTGACGGATGCTATAACTTAACATCGGTTGTTTTACCCGACGGAATCACGTCGATTCCCGATGCTGCTTTTAGCGGTTGTGATAAATTAGCCGAGATTGTTAATCTGCCGGCATCGGTCGACACAATTGGTGAATCGGCCTTTTATCGCTGCTCGAAACTAACCTCATTTCCCTTTATTAGCGAAGGGCTTAAGGTAATCGGCAGAAATGCTTTTGCCAACAGCGGCCTGACCTCAATAACGATTCCGGCATCCGTTGACTCTATCGGCTATCAGGCTTTCGGCTACTCTAAACTAACAGACATTGCCATACCGCCGACCGTTTCGAAACTGGGGCAGAATCTGTTCTATCAGTGCTCCCAACTAACCTCAGCCACGTTGCCCTCAACCATTACCGAAGTTCCTAAAGGCACCTTCTATAATTGCCGCGCATTGACCGGAATCGAAATTCCCGAAGGGGTTACAAGAGTTGACGATAACGCATTCTACGGATGCTCGAAACTGACATCAGTAACCCTACCGCAGACCTTAACGGAGATAGGCAAGGAAGCTTTCCGCTCCGCATCGTCACTTACTCAGATTTCGCTCCCCGAAAACCTCCGGCTGATCAGCGATAACGCTTTCTACAGTTGCAAACTTACTTCGCTGCAGATTCCCGCGGCAGTTGACTCTATAGGCAAGAATGCCTTTTATGGCGGAGCCTTCAATGAGGTAACCTATCCCGCCAATGTTACCCGCACCGGCGGCTATACTTTTGCCGGCTGCTCGTCGCTGACATCGGTAACTTTCCCGGATAATCTCGTAGCAATTCCCGACGGTCTGTTTAAAGATTGCAAGAATCTTTCTTCCATTGAGATTCCGGAATCCTGTAAAAGCATCGGCTATGAAACATTCAGCGGATGCACTTTACTTGACATTGCCATTCCTCAGCAGATTGAAAATATTGGAAAACGCGCATTCTACAACTGCAAGGCTCTGACCCGCGTTGAAATGCCCTCTACCATAACTACCGTTCCCGAAGCCATTTTCAACGGCTGCACTGCTCTGACTGAAATCATATTCGCTCCCGGCACGAAAGTAATCGAAAAACAGGCATTCTACGGATGTAAGGCTCTCGAATCAATGACCCTTCCGGCAACCCTCGATTCAATCGGCACCGAGATATTCTCCGGATGCTCAAATTTGCGCGAGGTCACCTTCCCCGAAGGAATTGATGCAATACCGGCGAATATGTTCTATAACTGCACTTCGCTTACTACCGTTAATATCGGCTCAACTCTGACGTCTATCGGCGATTATGCATTCAGCGGCTGTTCCAAGCTCACAGCAGCCCCGCTGCCTGAGTCGCTTACCAAACTCGGAAACCGTTCGTTTCAAAACTGCACTTCTCTTCAATCCGTTGCATTGCCTTCACAGATTACCGTAGTGCCCTCCTACGCGTTTGCCGGCTGCTCGGACTTGACCGATGTTCAGCTATCGCCTGAAACCACAGCAATTGACAGTTACGCATTCCAAAAGTGCAAAAGCCTCGAATCAATAGAACTACCCGCAAGCGTAAAGACCATCGGCTCATCTGCATTCAGCGACTGCTCGTCTCTTGTTCCGGAATTGCCGCTGGGCCTTGAGGAAATAGGTTCTTATGCATTCTCGAACTGTACGTCTGTCACAAGGTTTGACCTGCCCGAATCAGTGAAGATAATCGGAGGAAGCGCATATCAGGGCTGCACTGCCCTACCCGACACTATTTTGATTCCTGAACATATAACATCGCTTGGAGGTGCCGTATTTCAAGGAACGAATGTTTCAACGGTCTACGTCTGTGACCCTCTGACCACTTCCGCGTTTGACTATACATTCCGAACAATCAGCAGTTGGAGTAATCCTGTATATTGCACCGTTGTGGTTCCTTTTGCACATTCCGAAAAAAGTTCCGGGCTGACCGGCTACCAGAATGTTCAAACCCTGTCAGAACCGGAACTGAATGATGTTGCTTTCGCAAACAATCCGGCCACTGCCGACACGGAAACGGCCTCTCTTTCGGCAGCTATGACTCCCGATTTTGACAATACGCTCCCCGAAAGATTCTTGACCGCATGCGGTAAGGGGTTCACTGAGAGCGCCAAAGCGGAAGTAATATACTCGTTCGTAAGGCAGATAAGCAATGAGGAAGCGGCCGGTGGCCCGGCCTCAATAATCCGGAAAGCGGCGGAAGAGAACATGGCCGAAGCTAAAGTCAACGGCAACGGTCATTTCGAAGCTTCGCTCGAAAACCTCAATCCCGGATCGCTATATAGCTATAAATGGCGCGTATCAGCCGGAAACAAGACCTTAGAGTCGGAACCTGCATTCTTTACAACCCTTAACGATAATAATCAGACTAATAGCATAGCAGAAATCTTAGAGCCGACCACTCCGGTTGAAATATACTCGCTTGACGGAAAATACATAGGGCGCTACGGTTCAATAGCCGATCTTGCCATTAAAGGCGTATTTATTGCTCGTCAGGGAACCAAGACAATCAAAATAGCTATAAAATGAAAAAACTCAACCTACTATCCATTTTGGCATTAGTCGGACTCGGCGCTTACGCCGGGCCCGACTCTGCCGGTTCCATAATCTTTATAAACGAAGATTGGTATGGACACCGGAATTCAACAATCAACATTCTTAAACCCGATGATCCTAACGAAGAATATTGGTCATATAGGGTCATACAAGAAGCCAATCCGGGCAAAGAGCTCGGATGCACCAACCAGTTCGGAGCTATTTTTCGCGGACGATTATATCTCATTGCCAAGCAAGACAAAGATCCGGGCGCTGAGATTGCCGGAGGGCGCATAACAGTTGCCGATGCTCATTCCTTTAAAATCATTCGGCAACTCCGGCAGATAGACCCGTCCGGTTCACAGTGCGACGGCAGGGCCTTTCTCGGTGTCAACGAGCATAAAGGCTACGTTTCTTCAAGCAACGGCATCTGGGTGCTCAACCTCGACGACCTGACCGTAAGTGGACAGATAACCGGTTCAGGCAACCCCAACGTCGGCCAGGGAAATGACCTTCCGCCATCAGACCCGACCGGCTCGCTTTACCTCGGTCAAAGCGGCACTATGGTTAT
This sequence comes from uncultured Bacteroides sp., assembly GCA_964528425.1. GTDB lineage: Bacteria > Bacteroidota > Bacteroidia > Bacteroidales > Muribaculaceae > UBA3263. The sequence goes on along the minus strand of CAZGTD010000021.1, from coordinate 11,379 downwards.
GGCTGAAAATAAAGTTTTCGCTGTTCATCAACAATTCGGAGTGCTGGTTATAGACCCGGAGTCAGATTCGGTTATTGACATTCTGAGTATGGAATGGGCTACAAAGGCCATAACGGATTTAACCGGCACATCACCGGCTAAACAGCCCGGTGTCGGTTCGACCATCATCCGCAGTAAAGACGGCATGCTATGGCATTCGCTGTCGGTCGATGACCAAGGTCTCGGAAGTGTACTCCCCTACATCGTCAAAATCGACCCAACCTCCCTCGAGCGGGAATTGATTCCGATAGATGGTGAAAACATCTATGCTCCGGGTAATTCGTGGTATGCATGGACACCCGACCCATTCTGTGCATCGGCCAATAATAACGAACTGTTTTGGTGCGGAGGCTCAAACCGGTGGTTCTCTCACCAAACGATATATCGGTTCAACACAGATACCCGCATAACCGACATTTTCGCTGACTTGCGCGATGATTCAGGTCTTTGGAAAGTTTATGGCTGCTCAATGGGCATTGATCCGATAACGGATGAAATATATGCGTCCCTCTATCACGACTTTCAGGATCCGACATACCTTGTAAGACGCTTTTCATCTGAAGGTGAAGCCATTTGCGATTACCCAATGATTTCGCATTATTGGTTTCCATCGCACCCAATATTTCTTAACCGGGCCGATTTGTCAGAAATACCACACATCAATCACTCTGCAGAAAGCGCCTCCGGTGGCACCGGATATTATGATTTGACGGGCCGGTACCTTGGCAAGAATCCTCCCAGTGGGCCGAAAGTAGTTATCAAACGGTCGGCCGATAAAATTGAAAAACTGTTGATACCCTAAACTGCAGGCTCTTTTTCTCGGACAGACTTTAAGGGCAGAACCCAATTACTGATTACCAATTGCTAATTTCTAATTATTTTTGTAACTTTGCAGTCAAAATAAGCACTCTCTTATGTCTGTTTTAGCGTTTATCGATGCCCAGAGCCTTTTCGACTTCGTGTGGAACCACATGAACTACTTTTGGGTATTCATATTCATGACTATCGAAAGCTCATTCATACCTTTTCCAAGCGAAATCGTTGTGCCTCCGGCAGCATTCATAGCCGCCAAAACCGGCGAAATGACTATTATCGGCGTTGGAGTCGCCGCTACGGCCGGTGCGCTTTGTGGCTCGCTGATCAACTACTGGCTGGCAATGTGGATTGGCCGGCCGATTGTTTATGCGTTTGCCCGCAGCCGCTTCGGCGCAGTCTGTATGATTTCTCCCGAAAAAGTTGACCGGGCCGAAAAATATTTCGACAAGCATGGTGCCGCTTCAACCTTTATAGGTCGACTGATTCCCGTTATCCGCCAGCTCATCAGCATACCTGCCGGACTGGCGCGCATGAACCTTGCAAAATTCGTGTTCTACACCACTGCCGGCGCCGCCATCTGGAACGTTGTCCTCTGCATCCTCGGGGCCCTGCTGGCAAAAACGGTTAATGAAGCAGACCTTTTTCAGCAAATAGAGTACTATAACGACTATCTCTCCTATGCCGGCTATGCAATCGGCGCCCTCTGTCTGCTCTACATTGCCTTCCAACTCCTAAAACCCAAAAAATCATGAAGATAGCCCCATCGATGCTGTCGGCCGATTTCGGCAATCTCGACCGCGACGTTGAAATGGTCAACCGCTCCGAGGCGGCCCTGTTTCATATTGACGTTATGGACGGCCGCTTCGTTCCGAACATATCTTTCGGATTTCCGGTAATTGAAGCTATTGCCCGCCGTGCCGAAAAACCGCTCGACGTTCACCTGATGATTGAGCAGCCCGAAATATGGGTTGACCGGCTTGCCGGAATTCCCCGCGTGGAATACATGAATATCCATCTTGAAGCCGCGCGCCATCTCCACCGCACCGTTCAGGCCATCAAGGCCGCCGGCATGAAAGCCGCCGTTACGCTCAACCCTGCAACTCCGGTCTGTATGCTGGAAGATATCATTCCGGAGCTCGACATGGTGCTTCTTATGAGTGTCAACCCGGGCTTTGGCGGCCAGAAATTCATTGAAGCAACCATTGAAAAGACTCACCGCCTGCGTCAGCTGATTGCCCGCACCGGCTCGCACGCCCTGGTTGAAATCGACGGTGGCGTGAACCTTGAAACCGGTGCCCGTCTCGCCGAGGCCGGAGCCGACATACTTGTTGCCGGCAGCTTCGTTTTCAATGCGCCCGATCCTACTGAAACTATTGCAAAACTCTCAGCCCTATGATTTTAGGAATATGCTCCGACCATGCAGGCTATGACCTGAAGGAGACTCTCAAAAAAATTCTTGCCCAACGCCCCGACGTTGAAAAAATCGTTGATTTCGGAACTTTCAGCACCGAGTCGTGCGACTATCCCGACTTTGCCCACCCATGCGCCGCAGCCCTCGAGCGCGGGGAGGTTTATCCGGCAATCGGCATTTGCGGTTCCGGCAACGGCATAGCAATGACCCTCAACAAGCATCAGGGCGTCCGTGCCGCCATTTGCTGGACCCCCGAACTGGCCCGCCTGGCCAGGCAGCATAACGATGCCAACTGCCTTGTGTTATCCGCCCGCTTTATTTCGGAAGAAACGGCAATCGAAGTTACCGAAGCATTCCTTTCTACCACATTTGAAGGAGGGCGCCATATTCGCCGCGTCGAAAAAATTCCTCTCTGATGCTCTTCTCCTTCATTATCGAAATGATTGGTGCGCTGGCGTGTGCAATTTCCGGCATACGCTTGGCGGCATTGCGTCGTTTCGATTGGTTTGGAGCCTATATCATCGGCCTGGTCACGGCGCTCGGCGGGGGCACCCTGCGCGACGCCATTCTTGGCCAACCCGCCTTTTGGGTGTCAGATTTCCGCATGTTCGTTGCCTATTTCCTTTGCACTGCCCTGGCGCTGATGCTGGTTATTGTGTTCAGCCGCTGGGTTGTGCGCCGCGAGCGCATGCTTATGGTGTTTGATGCCATAGGTTTGGCAATGTTTACGGTTATAGGCATCGAAAAAGCCCTTTTCCGCAGCAGCCCCATGGGGGTTGCTATCTGCATGGGCATGCTGACCGGAGCATTCGGCGGCGTTATCCGCGACATACTCCTGAACCGGGTGCCGCTGATTTTCCGTAAAGATATTTATGCTATGGCTTCTCTGCTGGGCGGAATATGTTACTGGCTCGCAACTCTGGCCGGCGCATCCATGGAAATCTGCGGCATAATCTGTCTGGTGGTAATAGTAACAGTGCGCATGCTGGCCGTTCGTTTCGGCTGGCACCTGCCAATACTTTCAAGAACAAACAACTAACTAACCGAATAATATGTCACTACAGTGTGGTATCGTCGGACTGCCCAACGTTGGCAAATCCACTCTTTTCAACTGTCTCTCCAATGCCAAGGCCCAAAGCGCCAACTTTCCTTTCTGCACTATCGAACCAAATGTCGGCGTAATCACCGTGCCCGATGATAGGCTTACGCGTTTGGTTGAACTATGCAAACCCCGTTCCGTAGTGCCTGCAACGGTTGAAATCGTTGATATTGCCGGCCTGGTCAAAGGCGCGTCCAAAGGCGAAGGCCTCGGCAACAAGTTCCTTGCCAACATTCGCGAAACCGATGCCATTATCCATGTTTTGCGCTGTTTCGACAACGACAATATTACACATGTTGACGGCTCGGTAGATCCCCTGCGCGACAAAGAAATCATTGACTACGAGCTTCAGCTCAAAGACCTCGAAACCGTTGAGAGCCGCCTGGCAAAAACCCTCAAGGCCGCGCAAACCGGAGGCGATAAAAACGCTAAACTGCAGGCCGAGGTGCTCCAGCTTTATAAGGAAGCTCTCGATGCCGGTCTCCCCGCCCGAACCGTTCAATTCGAAACCCCCGATCAGCAGCGTTTTGCCCGCGAACTCTTTTTGCTGACCGCCAAACCGGTGCTCTATGTCTGCAACGTCGACGATGCGTCGGCCGTTGCGGGCAATAAATATGTCGACGCCGTCCGCAAGGCCATCGAAGCCGAAGGTGCCGAGCTGCTCATCGTGGCCGCACAGACCGAAAGCGAAATCGCCGAGCTCGACACCTGGGAAGAACGCCAGGAATTCCTTGCTGAAATCGGCCTGGAAGAAAGCGGTGTGGCCCGACTGATCCGCGCCGCCTACGCTCTGCTTGACCTTCAGACCTATTTCACCGCAGGCCCCGACGAAGTGCGCGCATGGACCTTTACGCGCGGCTCAAAGGCCCCCAAATGTGCCGGCATTATCCACACCGATTTCGAAAAAGGCTTTATACGCGCCGAAGTTATCAAATATAACGATTACGTTACCCTCGGGTCGGAAACTGCCGTTAAGGAAGCCGGTAAAATGGCCGTTGAAGGCAAAGAATACGTTGTTCAGGACGGCGACATAATGCATTTCCGTTTCAACGTCTGAAGCGGGCTCGGCGCCTACCTGTAGGAGTGGAGCGACGGCATGAACTTCCCCCCATAGTAGGTCATCACAACCAATACGTCAATACTCAAAAATTATGGAAATCGCGCGGCATTAACCCCCGTTGCCCCATCATTTTTAGGTATGCCGCATTGTCGGCCGCGGGTCGATTTGCGAGGTTGGGGGATTTTTTGTAAATTTGCGCGTTGAAACTCTTTAACCATGAAATTTAAGGAATACAAGACCCCCGACCTGGTCGGCGTTAATAAAGAAATCCTTGACCGCTGGAAAGCTAACGGTCTGTTTGAACGTTCAATCCGCGAGCGCGAAGGCATGCCCTCGTTCGTGTTTTTCGAAGGTCCGCCCTCGGCCAACGGTCACCCCGGAATCCATCATGTGCTTGCCCGCACGATTAAAGATATTGTTTGCCGCTACAAAACCATGCAAGGCTTTGAAGTGAAGCGCAAAGCCGGCTGGGATACCCACGGGCTGCCCGTGGAACTCGGCGTTGAAAAAACGCTTGGCATTACAAAAGAGGATATCGGCAAGAAAATTTCGGTCGACGACTATAATGCCGCATGCCGCCGCGAAGTCATGAAGTTTACCGACGAATGGGAGAACCTCACTTCGCTCATGGGCTACTGGGTCGATATGAAAGACCCTTATATCACCTACGATAACCGCTACATTGAGTCCGTTTGGTGGTTGCTGAGTCAGGTCTATGACAAAGGACTGCTTTACAAGGGTTACACCATTCAGCCTTATTCACCCGCCGCAGGCACCGGCCTCAGCACTCACGAGCTGAACCAGCCCGGATGTTACCGCGACGTTAAGGACACTACCTGCATAGCTCAGTTTGTTTGCACCGACCCCCTGGACTCGATGAAGGGGTGGGGCACTCCCTGTTTGCTTGCATGGACAACTACTCCGTGGACCTTGCCGAGCAATACCGCCCTCTGCGTGGGTCCGCAGATTGACTATTGCGTTGTCCGCACGTTTAATCCATATTCAGGCGAGCCCGTAAGCTGCGTTATTGCCGAAGCGCGCCTGAGCTCCGTGCTCGGCGAAAAAGGGCGCGACGGTGACCTGCAGGCCTATCAGAAGGGCGACAAGGTTATTCCCTGGCAGGTTGTTGACCGCCTTAAAGGCGAACAGCTCGTCGGGCTGCACTATCAGCAGCTCTTCCCCTGGGTTAATCCGGGCGAAGGCGCTTTCCGCGTAATTCCGGGCGACTATGTAACCACCGACGACGGTACCGGCATAGTCCACATTGCCGGCACCTTCGGCGCCGATGACCTTCGCGTCAGCAAAGCGGCCGGAGTGCCCCCTCTGCATCTGATTGACCGCGACGGCAATATCCGCCCGATGGTTGACCTGCGCGGCCGTTTCTTCGTTATCGACGACCTCGACCCCGAGTTCGTTAAGAACAACGTCAATACCGACCTCTATTCCAAATATGCCGGGCGATTCGTAAAGAATGCCTACGATCCGGACGCTACCGACCAGACCGAAACTCTCGACGTTAGCCTCTGCATGGACCTGAAGCAGCGCGGCCTCGCATTCAAAATCGAGAAACACGTTCACAATTACCCCCACTGCTGGCGCACCGACAAACCGGTACTTTACTACCCGCTCGATTCCTGGTTTATCCGCTCCACTGCAGTGCGCGATCAGCTGATTAAAGCTAACGAAACCATCAAGTGGAAGCCCGCATCGACCGGTTCGGGGCGCTTTGGAAAATGGCTTGAAAATCTTCAGGACTGGAACCTGAGCCGTTCGCGCTATTGGGGTACCCCCCTGCCGATATGGCGCACCGACGATGCCCGCGAGGAAATTTGCATCGGCTCCGTTGAGCAGCTTTCAGCAGAAATCGACAAGGCTGTAGCCGCCGGCCTTATGCCCTCCAATCCGTTGACCGCCAAAGGTTTCATTCCCGGCGACTACTCGAAGGAAAACTACGAAAAAATCGATCTTCATCGTCCCTATGTTGACGATATAATTCTGGTTAGCCCCTCCGGCCGCCCCATGCGCCGCGAACTTGACCTGATTGACGTTTGGTTCGATTCAGGTGCAATGCCCTTTGCCCAGCAGCACTATCCTTTTGAAAATAAGGAAGCGGTTGACTCAGGTGAGATTTATCCTGCCGACTTTATTGCCGAAGGTGTTGACCAGACCCGCGGCTGGTTCTTTACCCTCCACGCGATTTCGGGTATGGTCAAGAACTCCGTTGCGTATAAAGCCGTGATTTCCAACGGCCTGGTACTCGATAAGCATGGCAATAAAATGTCCAAGCGCCTTGGCAATGCCGTTGACCCCTTCGAAACCATTGCCAAGTATGGCTCCGACCCCTTGCGCTGGTATATGATTTCCAATTCGTCGCCCTGGGATAACCTCAAGTTCGACGAAGCCGGTATTCAGGAAGTGTCGCGAAAGTTCTTTGCAACTCTGTTTAATACGTATAATTTCCTGGCGCGCTATGCCAACGTCGACGGCTTCGACCCCGCCGCACCGCAGATTCCTGTTGCCGAACGCCCCGAAATTGACCGCTGGGCAATTTCGCGTCTCAACACGCTGATTTCCACTGTTCAGACCTCGCTCGACGACTATGAACTCACTCCTGCAACCCGTGCAATAGCTGAGTTCGTTGATGAACTTTCCAACTGGTATGTGCGGCTTAACCGCTCGCGTTTCTGGGGCAAGGACATGACCGCCGACAAGCTCGCCGCATATCAGACCCTCTATGAGTGTTTGAACACTGTTGCCTTGCTGATGGCCCCGATGGCGCCTTTCTTTGCCGACCGGCTCTATCTAGACCTTAATCCATCGGCCGAGAGCGTCCACCTCGAACGCCAGCCTAAGGTTAACGCAGCTTTAATCGATGAGCCTCTTGAGCAGCGCATGGCGCTGGCCCAGCAGCTGACTTCTATGGTGCTGGCCCTGCGGCGCAAAGCCAATATCAAGGTTCGCCAGCCGCTGAGCAAACTTATGATGCCCCTGATTGACGAAGCTCAGCGTGCGAGCGTTATGCCGATTATCGACCTGGTGCTCAACGAAGTGAACGTTAAGGAAATGCAGCTGCTCGACCCCTCGGAGAGCGTTCTGGTCAAGCGTGTGAAACCCGACTTCAAAAAGCTCGGTCCGGTGTTTGGCAAACAGATGAAGCAGGTTGCCGCAGCAATCCAGGCTATGGAGCAGGCTGAGATTCTGCAGCTTGAACGCGACGGCGCCATAGACCTGACTCTTGCAGACGGCACTGCGGCCCATGTAACCGCCGATACCGTCGACATTTTCTCGGAAGATATTCCCGGATGGCTCGTGGCTAACGAAGGAACAGTAACGGTGGCTCTCGATGTTACCCTGACCGATGCCCTGCGCCGCGAAGGCATGGCCCGCGAACTTGTTAACCGCATCCAAAATATCCGCAAGGGCCGCGACTATGCCATTACCGACCATATCGCCATAGTCCTGGAGCCGAAACCCGAAGTGGTTGACGCGCTCGCCGAATTCCGCGATTACGTCGCCTCCCAGACCTTGGCCGACGCCATTGATTTTGACCCCGCTATCGAGGCCAACGACGATACACTCGACATAGACGGACTCCGCGTTAATATCAAAATCCAGAAAGTATAATGCCCACCGATAAACTACGCTACTCCGATGAGGAGCTCCTGGAATTCAAGGAGCTGATCCTCGAAAAACTCGATGCGGCGCGCGCCGAGTTCGACTCGCTTCGCGCAACATTGCTTGGAACCGAAAGCAATGGGGCCGATGACACGGCGCCGACCCTCCACCAGATTGAGGAACCTGCCGAACAGCTTTCGAAGGCTGAATTAGGCAGCCTGTGCGAACGCCAGCGCAAGTTTATTGAAAAGCTCGAAAACGCACTGCTGCGCATTGAAAACAAAACCTACGGAATTTGTCGAGTAACCGGCAAACTGATTCCCAAGGAGCGTTTGCGCGCGGTTCCTCATGCAACCCTGAGCATCGAAGCGAAACAATGAGCCCCAAGAAGATTGCCCGGCTCTGTGCCGCAATTATTGCTTTGGTCATAATTGCCGACCAATGGCTTAAAATATGGATTAAAACCTCCTTCTATCTTGGCGAAGACCTCGAAATCTTTTCGTGGTTTCATCTGCTGTTCGTTCAGAATCCGGGCATGGCCTTCGGATGGACCCTCGGCAGCAAGCTTGCCCTGACTGTTTTCCGCCTGCTGGCAACTATTTTCGGCTTCTGGTATTTGTCGAAACTGCTGAAAAAACCTGCTGTTGGAGCCGGAGTGTGCGTTTGCGTATCGTTGATTTTAGCGGGTGCTATAGGCAACCTGATAGATTGCGCGTTCTACGGGCTCATTTTCAACAACCCGATGCCGCCGGCCGTTGCAACCCTTTTCCCTGCCGGCGGAGGCTATGCGCCGCTGCTCCACGGTCAGGTTGTCGACATGCTCTACTTCCCGCTCTTTTCATTCTATTGGCCCCAATGGATGCCGCTGGTTGGGGGTGAATACTTTGAGTTCTTTCACCCTATTTTTAATCTGGCCGACTCGGCCGTAACGGTTGGAGTTATTCTTTTGATATGCTTCTATTCCGGTAGTCTGAGCCTGAAGGAAGAGAATCCGGTCAACAGCGAAAAATGAAGCGACTGCCGCTGCTCGTCATCATAGCCTTATGTCTGCTCGCATGCGACCGCACCCCTCCGATGGTGCTCGGCCGCGAACCGATGGCCCGGCTGCTCGTTGACCTCGAACTGGCCGATGGTTTCGCAAAGGAGCGTCTGCTCGACGGATACTCGCGCGATTCCGCCCGACGCGCTCTCCGCTCCTCGGTGCTCGCCAAACATGGAGTCAACGAAGCCATTCTCGATTCATCTTTGCGCTGGTATGGCCGCCATTTGCCTAATTACATGAAGGTTCTTGACCGCTGCGACTCTATGCTGGCCGATACTATCCGTCGCATCGACGCACTTAAAACCGACTACCTGGCCCGACGTGCCGGCGACACAGCTTCGCTTTGGCCTCTAACCCCTTCGGTAGTGTTTGCCCGCACGGAACCGTCGGAATTCATCGCTTTCGAAATTCCGGCCGACTCATCGTGGCAGCGGGGCGACGTTATTAAACTTAAGCTTGCCGTTCATAATTCCCGGTCACCGCTGACTGCCACTCTCGGAGTCGACTACCGCAACCGTAACCTGACAACCGAAACCGCCACCACAACCCTCCATGCCGGCGACCAGAACCATCTGGAACTGACCCTGCAGCTCGACTCAACAATCAGCGCCGGCCGCATTTTCGGCTACCTTCGTCTTTGCCCCGAACCGGGCGAACGCGCTTTTGCCGACAGTATTACCCTTACGCGCACGCGTTTGTTGTCGGAAAACTACAATGAACTGCGCTACGGCCAGTCGCGTTTCCGTCGCAACAATGACTAAACACCTGCTGCTCGGCACGCGCGACTCGCTTGGGCGCATCACTCCCCAACCGGTAATTGTAGCACTCGATGCCGACGGCAACGTTGCCGCCTGGCATCCGCTCGGCTCCTGCGAACCACACTCAACAACTCCATTGCGGGCCATACTCGACCTCCGCACCCTAACAATCCATCCCTTGTAGGGGTGCGGATGTTGGCAAAAAAATTAAGCCCTTCGGTGTGGTGCCGAAGGGCTTGATGTTGGCCGGTGGGGGAGAGAAGATTAGTCGCGGCGGGGGGTGCGGGGTCCGCGGTCGCCGCGGTCATTGCGAGGGCTACGTTCGCCGCGGTCGCGACGTTCGGGGCGTTCGCCGCCTTCGCCACGCGGGCGACGGGGTTCGCGCGGACGTTCAACCCAGCCTTCGGGCTTGGGCTGCAGAGCGCGCATCGAAAGGCGGTATTTGCCGGTCTTTTTGTCGATTTCAATGAGTTTAACGGTTACTTCGTCGCCTTCTTTGAGGCCGCTGGCTTCCATGTCGGGGATGCGGTCCCAAGAGATTTCGGAGATGTGGAGCAGGCCGTCGCGGTTGGGCATGAACTGCACGAATGCGCCGAAGTCTTGAATGGTCATTACCTTACCGGTGTAAACTTCGCCTTCTTCGGGTTGGGCAACGATAGCCTTAATCATGTCGAGGGCGCGGTCGATGGCATCCTTGTTGGGGGCAGCGACTTCGATGTGGCCTTCGTTGTCGATTTCGTCGATAGAAACGATTGCACCGCTCTGTTCCTGAATGCCCTGGATAACTTTTCCGCCCGGGCCGATAACTGCGCCGATGAGGTCTTTGGGAATGGTCATCGTTACGATGCGCGGCACGTTGGGCTTATAGTCTTCGCGGGCTTCGGGAATGGTTTCTTTAATGATGTTGAGAATGTGGAGGCGACCGTCGCGGGCCTGCATCAGAGCCTTTTCGAGGATTTCGTAGCTGAGGCCGTCGCATTTGATGTCCATCTGCGTTGCGGTGATGCCTTCGGTGGTGCCGGTAACCTTGAAGTCCATATCGCCCAGGTGATCTTCGTCGCCGAGAATATCGGAGAGCACAGCCCATTTCTGGCCGTCGGAAATCAGGCCCATGGCAATGCCGGCAACGGGGCGGGTCATCTTAACGCCTGCGTCGAGCAGCGCGAGGGTGCCGGCGCAAACGGTTGCCATTGAGCTGGAGCCGTTAGATTCGAGAATGTCGGAAACTACGCGGGTAACGTAGGGGAAGTCCTTGGGCAGCATCGACTTCAGGGCGCGGTGGGCAAGGTTGCCGTGGCCTACTTCGCGACGCGAAACTCCGCGGGGAGCGCGGGCTTCGCCGGTTGAGAAGGGCGGGAAGTTGTAGTGGAGCAGGAAGCGCTCTTTGCTCTGGTCAAGAACCTCGTCAACGATTTTTTCGTCGAGCTTGGTGCCGAGGGTAACGGTTGCAAGGCTCTGGGTTTCGCCGCGGGTGAACACTGCCGATCCGTGGGGGCCGGGCAGGTAGTTGACTTCACACCAGATGGGGCGGATTTCGGT
>CAZGTD010000020.1:0-31789 GCA_964528425.1 uncultured Bacteroides sp. | reverse complement strand
CCGAACAATTACCGCATTTCTACGTTTTACCGGCCCGTTTCCGCATTCTTACCAGCCTAATTTTTGACGCGGCCGAGCGCATTCTTTCATACCCCGCTCACAAAAAAAATTTGCGGGGTTCCAATTTTATTCGTAAGTTTGCACCCACATTATTTATATAATCAGAATGAAAGTACTCAAATTTGGCGGCACATCGGTTGGAACTCCTGCGAGTTTGAACAATGTGCGAGCTATTGTTGAGGGTCAGACTGAACAGTGTGTGGTCACTGTTTCGGCTCTCGGCGGCATCACGGACCGGCTGATAGCGGCAGCGGAAGCGGCTGCTGCGGGCGATGCGTGGCAAGAAATATACGCCGAGATTCGCTTGCGCCACGCAAAGGTTATCAACGAAGTCATACCCGATAGTAAACGGGATGACACGCAAGCTGAAATAGATAAGCTTTTAGGCAATCTTGAAGATATTTTCCGAGCAATAAACCTATTAGGCGAATTAACGGAACGCAGTCGCGACCTGGTTGTGAGTTTCGGCGAGCGGATGTCGTGCGTAATAGTAACGGCAATGATTCCCGAGGCAGTATTGGCCCACTCGCTCGATTATATTCGCACGCGCCGCCACTTCGGCAAGAGCGTACTTGACCAGGAAGAGACTTCAACGCTTATCAACGTGAAATTCCGAGAACTAAAAGGTGAAAAAATAATCGTTGTTCCGGGATTTATTGCCAAAGATTCAGACGGACGCATATCAAATCTGGGCCGTGGCGGCAGCGACTATACAGCTGCTATTCTGGCCGCAGAGCTGGGGGCTGATGAACTTGAAATATGGACAGACGTTGACGGCTTTATGACTGCTGACCCGCGAATAGTCAGCGATGCGCGGGTTATCGACGCATTGAGTTTTGTTGAAGCGATGGAACTTTGCAATTTCGGCGCCAAGGTTGTTTACCCTCCGACAATATATCCAGTATTTCACAAAAATATTCCGATAATAATTAAAAACACCTTTAACCCATCAGCCGCCGGGACCCTCATCGGCGACACAAAAGGTAAAGACCTCAAGACATTGGGGGTCAGCTCCATTGCCGACACCCGATTAGTCACTATTAAAGAGCCCGGTTGTTTTGAGCGCATGATCAATGCACTGACCCGCAACGGCATAGAGACCTTCCTGCCCGACGGCAAGGAAAGTTGCGGAATCCGCGGGGTCGACGCAGAGCGAGCCGAAGCCATTCTCGCTGAAGAATTTGCAGGCGAACCGGCAGCAAAAACAATCGGAATTTCCGTGCCCCAAGCGATGGTTGCACTGATAGGTCGCGGCGCTCGCGCAGAAAACTTCAGCGGCGGCATGGCCAAGGCCCTCAACGCGGCAGGCATTCCGGTAACGCATACTCCTCAGCAGGTTTCAGAAGGTTCGGCCGCCTGCATGATCGCAGCCAATGATCTTAAAGAAGCTCTCCAAGTCATTCACACGAATTTTATAACCAATCATGATTAAGAAATTTTTTATATCGTTTTTAGGCTCATTATCGGCCATTTGGCTAACATTTCTGTTGCTAATTCTGCTGGTGGTTATCGGCATTGCCGCAAGTATTGCGTCTGTCGGCACCGGATTAAAATCAGTTGCTACAGCCGAGGTTAAAAAAGGATCGGTCATTTATCTTGACCTTACCGGAGTTATAAACGAGCGAAAATCCACACCTTCGCTGACCGACGCCATTCAGGGTGACTTTCAGGAAGGCATCAACCTGAGCGAAGCAATAGCCGCCATTTATCGTGCGGCCCACGACTCACGCATCAGCGGAATATATGCAAATTGTAACGGAGTGCAGGGCGGAGTGGCCTCCCTGCAGGATATTCAGGAAGCGCTCAACTATTTCAAGGCACAACCGGATAAATGGATTCTGGCCTACGGCGATAACTACGGCCAGGGAGACTACTACATGGTCAGCGGGGCCGACCAACTCTGGCTCAACCCCATCGGAGCAGTTGATATTCACGGTTTGAGCGGAACTACCCTATTCTACACCGGCCTGCTCGAAAAGTTAGGTGTAAAAATGCAGATTCTGCGAGTAGGCACATTCAAGAGTGCCGTAGAGCCTTACTTCCTCAAAGAAATGAGCCCGGCATCGCGCCTGCAACAAGAATCATATATGGGAGCGCTTTGGGCATCAATCAAATCAAACATCGCCAAAAACCGCGGTGTAAAACCCGAAACCGTTAACGATTGGGCCGACGACTTCACATTTACCATGACCGCCGATTCAATCAAGGCGCTGGGGATTGTCAGCAACCTCGGATATCGCCATCAGGCCGAGGAGCAGGTTGCCAAACTCGCCAAGAAAGACAAATTCGACGATGTTAACCTGTTGACCATAGGCGAATACTACACCGCCTTTGACGCTACCGACTTTTCTTATCTTCCCGAGGTGTCAACTCCGAAGAAAAAAGACAAGACGATTGCAGTGCTTTATGCAGTCGGTGAAATTTCCGACCAAGGTAAAGATGGTATCATCGGCGACGAAATGGTTGAAGAAATCAACGAGCTGGCAGACAACGCCGACAATCTCGCAGGCCTGATTCTGCGCGTCAACTCTCCGGGGGGCAGCGCCTTCGCGTCAGAACAGATTTGGGAAGCACTTCAGCAATTCAAATCCAAAACCGGACTGCCCTTCTATGTTTCGATGGGCGATGTTGCTGCATCGGGCGGCTACTACATTAGCTGCGGCGCCGACGTTATCTACGCCCAACCAACTACTATTACCGGCTCCATCGGTATTTTCGGAATGATTCCTGAAATTCACGGCCTGCTGGAAAATCATCTCGGAATAACAACGTCTACTGTCAAGACCAACCGCAACGGCAATTTCCCTTCACTGTTCAATCCTATGACAGAAGAGCAGACCGCCAAGATGCAGGCTTACATAGAGCGAGGCTACGATCTCTTCACCAAACGTTGCGCTGAAGGCCGCCACACAACCCAGGACTCCATCAAGACTATAGCCGAGGGCCGGGTATGGGCCGGTTCGCAAGCACTCGAAAACGGTCTGGTTGACCGGATGGGCACCCTACGCGACGCTATTGCCGGTATGGCCTCGGACCTCAGACTTAAAAGCTATCGCGTTAAGGAATATCCGGAAATGGAAACCAAATGGTGGGAGGCACTCCTTACAATGGACGAGCTCAATGTTGACGCCGGCGTAGTTAAAGAACTGAAAGCTGAGCAGGCCGTCAGCGCCATCAAGCAACTGACCGAAGCTCCACGGGTGCAGTGCAAAATGGAAACGGTAATTATTAAGTAAACCTGAAATGGGAGAGAACTCCGCATCGCGTGCCATAGTTAAAGGGCTGCTGCTTAAGCCGCTGTCGCTCGTTTACGGGGCCATTACGGCCACCCGTAACAAGATGTTCGACTGCGGAGTTCTTGAGCAGCGCGATTTCGACATTCCGATCCTCGTTGTCGGCAATATCGCCGTGGGCGGAACCGGCAAGACCCCCCATGTTGAATATCTGATTGAACTGCTGCGCAAAAAATATCACATCGGAGTTCTTTCGCGCGGCTACAACCGGCGCACCAAAGGTTTTTATCTGGCAACAGCCGATAGTTCAGCCCGCCAGATAGGCGACGAGCCATACCAGATTTTTCGTAAGTTTGGTAACGATGGCGTTATGGTTGCCGTTTGCGAAAACCGGGTCAAGGGTATTGAACGCATGCGCGAAATCGACCCCAAGCTCAATCTGATAATACTTGACGATGCGTTTCAGCACCGCTATGTGCGCCCGACCGTATCGATAGTTCTTACGGAATATTCCCACCCCGTTTTTGAGGATGAAATGTTGCCTGCCGGGCGTCTGCGCGAGAGCGCCGGGGCTCTAAACCGCGCCGACATCGTAATCGTAACCAAGTGTCCCGACACGATGAAGCAGATCGACTGCCGCATCTTCACCAAAAATATCAACCTGCAGCCCTGGCAACAGCTCTACTTCAGCACCTACACCTACGGCAACCTCGAACCTCTGTATCCCGAGCTGACCACCATCGACCCCGACCTGAAGCAGATGTCGGCGCGCGATACCATAGTAATTGTTGCCGGAATCGCCAGCCCGAAACCATTTATAAAACATCTTCGTCAGTCGCGGGCAAAAGTTACCGGCCTGATCTTCTCAGACCATCATAACTTCAAGCGCGACGACATTGCTGCCATCATTGCCAAACTCAAGGCAGCTTCCGACCCGCGCCGGGCAATAGTCGTTACTACCGAAAAAGATGCTATGCGCCTGCGCGATTTCCCCGGACTTCCCGAAGGGCTGAAAAAACGCATTTTCTATCTGCCAGTTGCCGTAAGAATCATTCCGACCAACATGTCGGGCAACCAACAGGGAGGCCAGGATTTCGCAGAAAACGTTGCAGCGCTCATTAACCGCGGAGGGCAACAATAGCCCACCCCACCCGTAAAACCACACCTTAATTAAATAATATATATCATGCTCCAGAAAATCAACGAAACCGCAACCTACCTCAAGAATCGCCTTCAGGGCGAAATGCCAACCCTCGGCATCATTATGGGAACCGGCCTCGGCCCCATCAGCGAACTTATTGAGGACAAACAGGTTATTCCATATAGCGAAATACCCAACTTTCCGGTCAGCACCGTTGAAGGCCACTCCGGCAATCTGATTCTCGGCAATCTTGGCGGCAAACGCGTAGTTGGCATGCAAGGCCGCTTCCACTACTACGAAGGCTACGACATGAAGCAGGTAACCTTCCCGGTGCGCGTAATGAAAGCCCTCGGCGTTGAAACCTTGATTGTCAGCAACGCTTCAGGCGGCATGAACAAGGAATTTCGCGTAGGCGACGTTATGGTTATCACTGACCATATCAACTTCTTCCCCGAACACCCCCTGCGCGGCAAAAACTATAACGAACTCGGCACCCGCTTCCCCGCAATGACCGAAGCCTATAGCAAGAAGCTTGTTGCTTTGGCCGATCAGATTGCCGACGAACAAAATATGCGCCTGATGCATGGCGTATATATCGGCGTTACGGGTCCCACATTCGAAACCCCGGCCGAATATGAAGCTTACCACGTTATGGGCGCCGATGCCGTTGGCATGTCAACCGTGCCCGAAGTTATCGTTGCCAACCATGCCGGCATGAAAGTGTTCGGCCTTAGCGTCATAACCGATCTCGGCGGAAAAGACGTAACCGAAGTGCCCACCCACGAAGAAGTTCAAAAAGCTGCAATCAAGGCCCAGCCCACAGTTCTCAAACTCGTAAACGAACTCGTTAAACGCATCTGAATGGAAACTGAAATCTCCTCGATTGGCGAATTTGGCCTTATCGACCGTTTGACCGAAAACCTTCTGAAAATCAACGATTCCACCCTGACGGCCGTTGGCGACGATGCCGCCGTTATGGACTTTGGCCCCGACAAAGAAGTACTTGTCAGCACCGATATGCTCCTTGAGGGCGTTCACTTCGACCTGACCTACACTCCGCTGAAACACCTCGGCTACAAAAGCGCCATTGTTAACTTCAGCGATATTTACGCCATGAATGGCACACCGCGTCAACTCGTTGTTGGGCTCGGCGTAAGCAAACGCTTCACGGTTGAACACCTCGAAGCACTCTACGCCGGTTTGCGCACCGCATGCGAAATCTATGGCGTAGACCTCGTGGGAGGCGACACCACCTCGTCGCGTTCCGGCCTGGTAATCTCCGCAACCGTTATCGGCGACGCACCGAAAGGGACCGTTGTGCGCCGCTCCGGAGCCAAGCCCACCGACCTGATCTGCGTCAGCGGTGACCTCGGCGCGGCTTACATGGGCCTTCAGGTTCTCGAGCGCGAAAAAGTAGCCTCCGCCGGCCAAAAAGATTTTACCCCCGACTTTGCCGGCAAAGAATATCTCGTTGAGCGTCAGCTAAAACCCGAAGCCCGCAAAGACATTGTTCGCGAACTGGCCGAAGCCGGAATCATGCCTACGTCGATGATTGACATCAGCGACGGACTTTCGTCTGAGCTACTCCACATCTGCAAAGCATCCAAAGTCGGTTGCCGAGTCTACGAAGACCGCATTCCTATCGACTACCAGACCGCGGTGATGGCCGAAGAACTCAACATGAACCTCGTAATGGCCGCGATGAACGGCGGCGAAGACTACGAACTGCTCTTCACGGTGCCCCTCACCGCCCACGAAGCAGTGTCGAAACTCAAAGGCATCCGCGTTATCGGCCACATAAGCCCCGAAGACCAGGGTTGCGCCCTGATTGGTCGCAACGGCGAGGAACTACCCCTTCGAGCCCAGGGCTTCAACCACCTCAGCTGAGCTGAAAATAGAAAATCACCTCTGATGGCGGCATCTTTTGCCGCCATCTCTTTTTTATTCGCATCCGCAAAAAATTCAACATTCAACATTCAACATTCAAAATTCAAAATTATTATTCCCTCAACTCTCAATAATTACTACTTACTATTTGCTAATTACTAATTATTTCGTAACTTTGCGCTGTCGGCCGCAACGCGAAGCCCCGGTCTACGGGTCAGCGGGCGGGTCGATATAACGACATAATTTAAAAGCGTTACTTTGCGCTTCGTTTCTTGACGGTTTGGAATCTCGCAAATTTCAATTAGTAAGTCAAGGGCCAAGCAGCGGGTTGCGCCACTTGGATATGAACGTCCGCATTGTTCCTATGTTGATATAGGAGCAACGCGCAAACATTCATATTTGCGTGGGCTTCGCCGTTGCCGTTCAACTTACTAAGGCAATGCGAGAGCCTCGAAACGTGGGACGGCAACGAGTCAGATTCCCGCGCTTTTTCTTTATAAACCAATCGCCTATGCCAACGAGAGGGGTCCCGCGGCACAAAAGTATTACAAAAAATATGTGTTGTCCTTATTGTGATGAAAAATACAAAGCATACGTTGCTTTTGAACGCAAGAACTTATGGGTGAATGTGAAGTATCATTCATTTTGGTTCATTCTATTATTAATGGGGATAATCATTGTTTTGACAGAAATTGTACCGGAAGATGCGTCTTCACAATGTTGTATTGTGAATTTTGGGATGAAATTACTCAAATATGTTAAGCCTTCCATAGGCCTAACCACTCTCATCCCTGCTGCATGGTTGATATATTCTTTTATAACAAATTACCATGTGAAGATTTTATCCGAATATAACGCAAAATTCTATTCACTTAGATGTATTTATAAGACCACGGATAAAATCCAGCAATTATTAAATTCGGACAAAAATGGAACTCGAGAGACTGCTAAATTAGACTCAACCGATGAAGCTTTTTACAGATTTTTTGAAGAGATGGAACTCTGCATTAAAAGAGGATCTTTAAAAAGTTTGGATGTTTTTCATCTTTTTGCGTATTACGCATTAGCCGGAATTTTGGAGAGTGTTCTTAAACCCGAGGACTTTGATAAAGGCAATTGGGAACTTTTGCGTCGCTTTGTAGCCCGAATGAAACCGCTCTACGATTTTTATAAAGATAAATAATACCCTACTATTAAAGCAATTTTTAACACAATGAAAAAGCGATTACTTTTTTTGCTTTTGGCAGCCCTCGCCACGCTGCCCCTATATGCCTACGACTTCGAGGTCGATGGCATATATTACAACAAACGAAGCAACAGCACTTGCGGGGTAACCTTCCGTTCTTATGGTAGCGGTTCATATTCAGGCGACATCGTCATTCCCAAAGCGGTAACATATAATGGCACCGAATACACCGTAACGCAAATCGGCAACTACGCTTTCGACGGCTGCAGCAGCTTGACCTCAATCACTATCCCTAACTCCGTAACCCAACTCGGCGACGAGGCTTTCTCTCGCTGCAGCGGCCTGACCTCAATCACCATCCCCAACTCCGTTACTGCAATCGGCAGCTCCACTTTCGGAAGCTGCAGCAGCCTAACCTCAATCACCATCCCCAACTCGGTAAAAGAAATAGGCGACTACGCTTTCAATGGCTGCACTAGTTTGACTGAGTTAATAATTGAGGATAGAGAGAGGACTTTGACATTAGGATATAATTATGACGCAGAATCTGAACAGGTTACAAACACCGGCAGCGGCCTATTCCGGAGCTGCCCGCTTAAAACCATTTATCTCGGCAGAGATTTAAGTTACAAAACCGAGCAACGATATGGCTATTCGCCGTTCTATTCCTTAAATTCTCTCAAATCCATTACTATAGGTCCCACTGTCTCCCGAATCGGCGCCAATGCTTTGCGCAATTGCTATAAATTAACATCCATTTCTATCCCTAACTCAGTCACCCAAATCGGCAACTATGCTTTCAGCGGATGCTCCGGGCTAATTTCCGTTGAAATCCCCAACTCCATTAATAAAATCAGGAATGCTCTTTTTTCCAGATGCGACAACCTAACCTCAATCACTATCCCCAACTCCGTTATCGAAATCGGCGCCTCCGCTTTCAGCAGCTGCGCCAGCCTGACCTCAATCACTATCCCCAACTCAGTAACTTCAATCGGCGAATCCGCATTCTCAGACTGTAGTTCCCTGACATCAATCAATATCCCCACCTAAGTTACCCAAATAGGCGCCAGCACTTTCAACAGATGCACCAGTCTAGCTTCCGTAACCATTCCCAACTCGGTTACAAACATCGGCAGCTCCGCTTTTTACGGCTGCAGCAGCCTGCCATCAGTCACCATCCCCAATTCGGTTACCTACATCGGCGACGCTGCTTTCTATCGCTGCAGTGGCATTACTTCTGTCACCATCGGCAGTTCGGTTTCTTCTATCGGTAGCGCGGCGTTTAAGGAGTGTTATCGCCTCTCGTCGGTGACTTATCTTGCCGAGGATCCGGTAGCCTCAAGTGCGGATTTATTTGAGGATAATACCTATTTGACCGCGACTCTTAATTATCTTGACACGGCTAAAGATAAGATTGAGGCAACGATGCCTTGGTTCAGGTTCATTAACCGCATAGGCCGCGACGCGGATTATAAAGAGGACAGCGCCATCTCGGAAGTGCAGCACTCTGTCGACGATGCGGAGGTGGAGGTATATGATATGCGCGGGGTGAAGGTCGGCAACTCGACCGAAGGGCTGCCTCACGGCGTTTATATCGTTCGCCAGGGCTGTGATACCCGCAAAGTGGCAATCTAAAACACACACATAATTCACAGAAAATCCCGCTCCGGCGGGATTTTTTAATTTTGAATGTTGACCTTGCGGGAGTGAGGGCAGCTTGCCCTCGCAGTTCCGGCAAAACGTTGGCGGGTCGCCTACGCCCCCAAGACCGACACTCAATTCTCCCTTCTCAATTCTCAATTACTAATTACCATTTGCTAATTACTAATTATTTTCGTATCTTTGCTCTCGGAATAAATTTGTTACTTTTTTAGATATGTCTGCATGGATTATCTGGCTGATAGCAGCCGCAATTTTGCTTATTGTCGAAGTGTTTTCGCAGGCCATCTGGGCGTTCAGTCTCTCTGTCGGTTGCCTGGCGGCCGCCGCGCTGTCGGTGTTTGTTGACTCTACGTTGGCCCAGGGGATCTGCATCGCCGTGGTTGCGGTTATAGCGTGGCTATCGTTAGCTCCGGTTATCAAGCGCATGAAGGCCCGCACCGCCCACCGCGCCCGAACGGGCATGGACGCCCTGTTGGGTCGCCGCGCGGTGGTTATCGACGAAATCCGTCCGCAGGAGCTTGGCCGCGCGCGTATCGACGGCGACTACTGGCAGGTCAAGGCCCCGGGCATCGACCACGTTATCCACCATGGCAGCGAAGTAATCGTCACCTCCTATGATTCTATAATTCTAACCGTTGAAGAACCGAAATGACATCAACTCTCGTTTTGGCAATCGTAGTTATTGCCCTGGCAATTGCCGTTATTTATGCGGGCGTAAAGGTAGTTCCGCAGTCAGAAACCCGCGTTATTGAACGTCTGGGCCGCTTTCATAGCGTTTTAGGTCCGGGTCTGAACTTTATTGTTCCCTTCATTGACCGCCCGAAAACTATTTATACGCGCCGCGTTGAAAACTCCATAGGCGGCAAAACCGTTGTGCGCATGACCGCCACTCCGGTTATTGACCTTCGCGAGCAGGTCTACGACTTTCCGTCGCAGCAGGTAATTACCCGCGATAACGTAACGACCGAAATCAACGCCCTGCTCTACTTTCAGATTACCGATCCGAAAAAGGCGGTTTATGAAATCGACAATCTGCCCAACGCTATTGAAAAGCTGACGCAAACCTCGCTGCGCAACGTTATCGGCGAACTGGAGCTCGACGAAACCCTTACTTCGCGCGACACTATCAACTCTAAACTTCAGGTTATTCTCGACGATGCCACCAACAAGTGGGGCGTTAAGGTTAACCGCGTTGAACTGCAAGACATCACGCCCCCGGCAAGCGTTCGCCAGGCCATGGAAAAACAGATGCAGGCCGAGCGCAACCGCCGCGCCGAAATTCTCAACGCCGAGGGCGAAAAGCAAAGCCGCATCCTTCGCTCTGAAGGCGAAAAAGCCTCGCAAATCAACCAGGCCGAGGCCGTTAAGCAGGCTGAGATTCTGCGTGCCGAGGGTGAAGCCCGCGCCATAATTCTCAACGCCGAAGCCGAAGCCGAGGCTATTCGCCGCGTGGCCGACGCAGTGAGCGCCACCCACACCGACCCGGCAACCTACATTCTGGCCATGAAATATATCGACACTCTGCGCGAAATGACCTCCGGCCAGGATAACAAAACGGTTTATATTCCCTACGAAGCATCGTCGGTGCTATCGTCGATCGGCTCAATCAAGGGCCTATTCAACAAATAACCCCGCTGCAAGCCCGAATTTGTCAACACCTTCCGCGAACCAAAATCCGCGGAAGGTGTTATTGTTTGTAAAAAATATGTTCTTGGGCATAAATTTTGGTTGTTGGGTGAAAATGTTGTAATTTCGTAGCCTGAAAACCGAAATTCGAAAATTTTTTAAACAATTGTTTAATATATGAGTTACCTGAAATTTGATAGGAACCAAATGATGAATTTGGACCATGCTCTGACCAAAGAGATGCTCCGAACGAACCAGACCGGCGCCTATCACTGCACAACGGTAGTTGACTGCAACACCCGCAAACAACATGGTTTGCTGGTGATTCCGATTCCGGAACTGGATCCGGCGGGCAGCTACGTAATGCTATCGTCGCTCGACGAAACCGTTATTCAACACGGTGCAAAATTTAATCTGGGCCTTCACCGCTACAGTGGCGGCGTTTACTCCCCAAAGGGTCATAAATACATCCGCGAATTTGACTGCACCGACGTGCCGAAAACCACATATCGCGTGGGCGGCGTAGTGCTGACGAAAGAAAAGATTTTCATTTCCGACGAAAACCGCATTCTGATTCGCTATACCTTGGTCGATGCCCATAGCGCCACCACTTTGCAGTTCCGCCCTTTCCTTGCTTTTCGCGAAGTAAACGCGCTGGTTCAGCAAAACGACTCACTCAACAAAGATTATCAGGAAGTTCCCAACGGCATCAGCTGCTCGCTCTATCCGGGCTACCCGACGCTGTTCATGCAGTTCTCGCGCAAGGCCGAATGGGTCAGCGAGCCAAACTGGTATAACGGCATCGAATACGTTAAAGACCTCGAACGGGGAGTACCCTACACCGAAGACCTGTGGGTTCCCGGCTATTTCAGCGTTCCCATCAAAAAGGGCGAAAGCATAATCTTTTCGGCCGGCGTTAGCGAGGTTAACCCGCGTTCGCTGTCGAAAATGTATGAAAAAGAAATCGCCGTCAGAACCCCGCGCAGCTCGTTCTACAACTGCCTGAAAAACGCTGCCAAACAGTTCTATATGAGAATTGAAGGCGGCGAATACATGTTGTCGGGCTATCCGTGGGGCAAGGTTCTGGCGCGCAACACCTACATGTCGCTGCCGGGCAACACCCTGGCCATTGACCACGTTGACGATTTTGAAAAAATCACAGCTACGGCCAACCGCGCTCTGCTCCGCTTCATGGAATCGGGCAAGACCGACCATATAATCCAGGGCATAGACCAGCCCGACATTCCAATGTGGGCTCTCTGGAACATCCAGCAATATGCAAAGGCCGTCAGCATGGACCGCGCCCGTGAGCTCTACACCGACTTCACCACCACGGTTCTCGACTATATTCTCGACGGCAAGCACCCCAACATTTTCGTTGATGCCGAAACCGGCCTGATTTCGTCCAACGGCGAGCAGCAAGCCGCCAGCTGGATGTACTCGCAGTTCAACGGGCGCATGATGGTTCCGCGTTCGGGCTATCTGGTCGAAAACAACGCGCTGATGTATAATGCCCTGATGTTTGGCGTTAACTTGCTCGAAGGTAATGCCGACCTGGCGCCGATTCGCGAACGCTGGGCCGAGCAGGCTGAAAAAATGAAACAGCCATATGTCGACACCTTCCTGAACGACTACGGCTACCTGTTTGACTACGTCAACGGCCAGTATGCCGACCCAAGCGTACGCCCCAACATGGCCATAGCCATCGGCATGGATTATTCCCCGCTTGACCGCCGCCAGCGCAAGGGAGTGCTCGACGTCGTTACCCGCGAACTGCTGACGCCCAAGGGGCTCCGCACCCTCTCGCCCAAAAGCTACGGCTATCACCCCTTCTATGTAGGCACTCCTCAGGAACGCGAACAGGCCATGCACAACGGCCCTGCACGCCCCTGGCTGATTTCATTCTATGCCGATGCATACATTAAGGTTTTCGGACTCAGCGGCGCAAGCTATATTGACCGTATGCTCATAGGTTTCGAAGACGAAATGAGCCAGGGATGCATCGGCTCTCTGAGCCAGATGTATGACGGCAACCCGCCCTTCCAGGGCCGGGGCACGATTTCGCATGCCACTAACATTGCCGGGGTTCTACGCACCCTGCGAATGCTGAAAAAACTAAATCCGTTCTAAAAACATATTGACTGAAATGAAAGCTCTAATGTTTGGATGGGAGTTCCCTCCCCACATCTTAGGCGGATTAGGCACCGCCAGCTATGGCCTTACTCAGGGCATGTGGCAGTGTGGCGACATGGATATCACCTTTGTAATCCCCAAACCCTACGGCGACGAAGACCGCCACTTTGCCAACATAATCGGTGCATCGCAGGTGCCGGTTGCCTGGCGCGACGTTAGCCGCGACTACGTTGAGCAGCGCATCGGCGCGGTTATGAACCCCGACCTGTATTTTGCACTTCGCGATCACATCTACGCCGATTTCAACTATATGCGCACCAACGATCTGGGGTGCATTGAGTTCTCGGGCAAATACCCCGACAATCTGCTTGAAGAAATCAACAACTACTCGATTATGGCCGGAGTGGTTGCCCGCACCATCGAGTGCGACATCATCCACTCCCACGACTGGCTCACCTACCCCGCCGGCATCCACGCCAAGCAGGTAACGGGTAAACCGCTGGTTATCCACGTTCATGCAACCGACTTCGACCGCTCGCGCGGCAACGTTAACCCAACGGTTTTCAACATTGAACTCGACGGTATGCACAATGCCGACCATATCATTACGGTTTCGGACCTTACGCGCCGCACCGTAATTGAAAAATACGGCATCGACCCGGCAAAAGTTACAACCGTTCATAACGCCGTAACCCCGCTGTCGCCCGAACTGCTCGACATCAAGGTTAACAAGCCCAAAGAGAAGATAGTAACCTTCCTGGGCCGAATAACCATGCAGAAAGGCCCGGAATACTTCGTTGAAGCAGCGGCCAAGGTGCTGAAGCTCGACAAAAACGTGCGCTTCGTAATGGCCGGCTCCGGCGACATGATGGAAAAAATGATCAACCTTGCCGCCGAGCGCGGAATTGCCGACCGTTTCCACTTCCCCGGATTCCAGAAAGGCCGACAGGTTTATGAAACTTTCGCCGCGAGCGATGTTTACATCATGCCCTCGGTTTCGGAGCCATTCGGCATTTCGCCTCTTGAAGCAATGCAGATGGGAGTGCCCTCGATTATAAGCAAACAGAGCGGCTGCGCCGAAATCCTGTC
The DNA here is from genome assembly GCA_964528425.1 of uncultured Bacteroides sp. Lineage (GTDB taxonomy): Bacteria > Bacteroidota > Bacteroidia > Bacteroidales > Muribaculaceae > UBA3263. Next base: position 17,772 of record CAZGTD010000020.1, on the reverse strand, counting down.
GAACGTAATCAAAACCGACTACTGGGACATCGATGCCATGGCCGACGCTATTTATTCAATAATAACCTATCCGGCAATGTATAACCAGCTCAAGGAAGACGGACTCAAGGAAGTCAACCAGATAACCTGGGACAAAGCCGGCCAAAAAGTCATCAATATCTACAAACAAGTGCTCAACCGCCAATAAAACCAAAATCCAATGAAAGCAGTAAATTTCATATTCCAGATCCACCAGCCCTATCGCCTCAAGCGCTATCGCTTTTTCGACATTGGCAACGATCACTACTACTATGACGACTTTGCCAACGAAGAAATCCTTACCCGCATAGCCCAGCGCTCATATATTCCCGCATGCGAAACCCTGCTCCGCATGATTCAGGATACCAAAGGTAAATTCCGCTGTGCAATTGCTATTTCGGGCGACGCCCTGCAGCAGGCGGAATTGCGTGTGCCCGAGCTGATAGACATTCTCAAAAAACTCGCCGACACCGGCAAAGTGGAATTCGTTGGCGGCACTTACGCCAACTCGCTCGTTTCGCTTGCCGAACAGCCCGATGAATTCGCCGACCAGATAAAACTCCACTCCGAAAAAATCAAAGACCTTTTCGGTCAAACCCCTAAAGTTTTCCGCAACACCGAGCTGATTTATTTCGACGACATTGCCCCGCAAATCTACGAACTCGGCTTCAAGGGCGTAATCACCGAAGGCGCCAAACACATTCTCGGTTGGAAATCGCCCGACTATGTGTATTCTGCCGCTACAGCTCCGAAACTCAAACTGCTGCTCAACAATGCCAAGCTTTCAGACGATATTGCCCGCCGCTTCTCCGACACTAACTGGGATTCCTATCCTCTGACCGCGGATAAATATATGGATTGGATTGCATCCACTCCCGCCGAAGAGCAAATAATCAACCTGTGCCTCAATATGGAGGTGTTCGGCGAACTGCATCCGCGCGAAACCGGCATTTTCCAATTCCTGGAAGCCCTTCCTCGCTTCGCTGCCGAACGCGGCATCGACTTCTGGACTCCTTCGGAAGCTATCAGCAAGCTGAAGGCCGTTGACACCATCAGCGTAGGGCATCCGATTTCGGCAGTCGACGATGGCCGCGACGTTTCAGCCTGGCTCGGCAACCAACTCCAGAACGAAGCTTTCAACAAGCTATATAGCGTAACCGAACGCGTTCGCCTCTGTTCAGACCGTCGCCTCAAGGAAGACTGGCTTGACCTTCAGGGTGCCGATCACTTCTACTACATGTCGACCAAAAACTTCGGCGACGGTGCAGCCGCAGCTAACTTCTCGCCCTACGGTTCGCCCTACGATGCATTCACCAACTACATGAATGTGTTGGCCGACTTCATAGTGCGTGTTGAAGAACAATACCCAATGAGCATTGAAAACGAAGAACTCAATGCCCTGCTGACCACCATCCGCAACCAGGCTACCGAGCTGGAAACCCTGACGAAGGAAAATGACTCCCTGCGTCGCTCGCTGGAACAGTTCAACGTTGAACACAACCTACGCACCGGCGCTGCCATTGCCGAAAAGAAGCCTGCAGCCGACAAACCCACCGAAAAGAAGCCTGCTGAGAAGAAGCCTGCGGCCAAAAAAGCGCCTGCAAAAAAAACAGCACCCAAGAAAGCCGAAGCCAAAAAAGAAGAGCCCAAAAAGGCAGAAGTAAAGAAAGCCGAACCTAAAAAGCCGGCCGAACCTAAAACCAAAGCCGAAAAACTGGCAAAAGTAGAAAAGGCTCTTAAGAAATAAAGAGCCTAACTGCTTAAAATATTTGAGACCTGGCGGGGAATCGCTCCTGGCCGGGTCTCTCTACTACTATTACTACTATTTCGTTATTTTGAAAGCATAACGCAGCCCGGTTCACAAAAGTTGATAACGTAACACTATTGTAACAGCCATTTAACACGAATGTAAATTCTCGACTAAATCCACTATAATTTGAAATAAATTGGAAAAATTTATGTAACTTTGCGTCCCATCAATCACATTTCATTATATGATTCGACGCCTATTGCTTATATTAGCCGTTATCTTCGGGCCGGTCATGCACATCTCCGGTCAGATTATTGCCAGGAGCGACTCAATCGCGCGTTTCGACGCCGACTCCCTGCGCCGGGCATTCGACAGCGGCCCCTATTTTACATTCTATAAAGATAACTACTTTATTGTCGGAACCGCCCTGGGCTACAAACCCACCAAATATAACTCCAACGTAAAATTCCAGATTTCAATTCAGCAGAAACTAACCAAGTCGACGCTCCCCTGGAACACCTATCTATATCTTTTTTACACCCAAAAATGCTTTTGGGACGTGTTTCGCAACTCTATGCCGATGACTGACCTTAACTTCAACCCCGGCATTGGCATCGCAAAACCGTTTTTCTCGGAATCCACCGGCCGATATGTCGGAAAGGCGTTTCTTGTTATCGAACATGAAAGTAATGGCCGCGACGGGCTGGCATCGCGCTCATGGAACAAAATCTCATTCGGTGGCAATATATATATTGACCAAAACCTGATGGTATCGACCAAGTTCTGGATTCCGATTGTCGACGGCGGATATAATCGCGACATCCTTAAATATTCCGGCATCTTCCAAACCTCTATTGACTATATGAGCAATAGCCGCCGCTTCGGAGTTTCGTGCCTGCTGGTAAAACGCAAGGGCTGGAATCCATTTAACTGTAATGTCCAGATTGACTTTAAGTACCGCATATTCCCGCGCGACAACCAATACCTATTCCTTCAATACTATAACGGCTACGGCGAAGGCCTGCTCGCCTACAAAGAATTCCATTCACAAATACGCGTAGGCATCTGCCTCAGCCCAACATTCTTCGGCGAATATTAAGTTCCACAATCGTTAAAAGATTGTTTCAAAGGTGTACGAAATTTGCCGAAAGGAATAAAGTTTTCGTAACTTTGTTCCCGTAATGGATAAGAAAAGAAAAATACTGCTGTCGCTGCTGCTACTGCTTCTTGTTGGAGCCGGAGTCTACTCCTATTCCGTTTGGCAGCTTGCGCGACTGAACACCTCATTTTACTATATGGAAACCGATAGCGACCTGATCGGCTCTTTCCAATCTAACCCGGACAACGCAATTGTTCAACCCAGTGGAAACACCGTAACTTTTGCGCTTGGTTCCCGCCATTCATTTATTTCCTACGATGACGCTCTTCGTTTGAAAGAACTCGGCTTCCCAGTTGAATTCTCCAACACCCTCATCTATACCACCGACCCCAACGGCCATTACCATTTCTATACCAAGAAAGCCAAGGTCGACATCACCTTCCTCAACCCGGAACTCCCCGACTCTACATTCATTATCCATGACGTTGAACTTCTGGTACGCCCCAACGGCACGCCCAACGTTTTAGGTATGGACCTAATGTCAGATATGGCAATTGAACGCCTCTATCCTGAGGGCACTATCAATTTCTACAAAAAAGCTCCTAAAGGCTATCATAAGGTAGCGGATATCAAGATTGAAGAATCGCCGCTGGGCAACTACGTCGGTTCCACCGGTCGCGCAACGATTTCACTGACCGTTAACGATGACCCGCCGCGCGACTACTACCTGGCAAGTGCCGGCAAGATGGCAAATTACGAAGTAGTTCAACCCGCAGCAAACAGCGTTTTGGCAACTACAAAAGTAACCCCCGACCCTGAAACCGGCGTGCTGATTCAAAAACGCGGACGCGTAAACTTCGGCAACCGCCTCCGTTACTCAAAGGTTGCCTATTCCGACACCATCCATACCGCCGCCTATACTGTTAATCCGCTAAATCTTTTCGACCAGGATTTCGTGCTTGACCTTCCTGGGCGTCAGTTGCTGATTCACAAAACCAGAGAATGACAATAATGCTTTGTGCCGGCGAGGCATCCGGCGATCTCCACGCTTCGGAACTCATCGGCGCTCTGCGAAACCTACGCCCCGACTGCAAATTCGTTTTTCTCGGTGGTGACCTTATGGCCCGGGCCGCGGAATGCAAACCGGCAGTACATTATCGCGACATGGCCTATATGGGGTTCGGCGACGTTATTGCTCATCTTCCCAAGATTAAACGCAATCTCGACATTGCGCGTGCTCTGCTGAAGCGAGTGCGACCCGACGCATTGGTATTAGTCGACTACCCCTCTTTTAATCTTAAAGTCGGAGCTGAAGCTAAAAGTCTGGGAATTCCGGTTTATTACTACATTTCGCCCAAGGTATGGGCCTGGAAAGAATATCGCACCAAAACCATTGCGGAACTATGTACGAGAGTATTCGGCATCTTCCCCTTTGAGCCGGACTTTTTCCGCAGCCACGGCTACAACGGATGTGTTTACGTTGGCAATCCGTCGGTAGAAGAAATTGACCGCCGGCTTAAGACCGCTCCTACAGCCGATGAATTCCGCGCTCGTTATAACCTGCCTTCCAAACCAATCATTGCCATAGTTCCCGGCTCGCGCATGGGCGAAATCAGCCGCAACCTGCCGCTTATGCTTGAAGCGGCGCGGGTGCTTCGCTCGAAATTTCAGGCTGTTATAGCCGGAGCGCCGGGAATTGAACCTTCAGCCTACGACTGCGGCGACACCCCGGTGATTTTCGATGCCACAACCGAACTAATGCACTGCGCAACCGGTGCAATAGTCACCTCAGGCACAGCCTCGCTTGAAGCCGCTCTGGCCGCGGTCCCCCAGGTTGTGTGCTATCGCCACACCGGCTCGCGACTCATGTATGAAGTAATGGCACGGGTTTTAAAAATTCCCTACGTTAGCTTGCCAAACCTTATTGCCCGTAAGCAGGTTGTAGCGGAATTGCTGTTACACAAATGTACTCCGATTGAGATTCTGCGACATCTGATTAACGTGCTTCCGGGCCATAAAGGACACGACGCACAGATTCAGGGATATGCCGACATACGCGAAATTCTCGGCACAACCCACGCCGCAGCCACCGCCGCCCGATTGCTTCTGACTGACCTCAAAGCAATTTAACTGAAGTTTCCATTCTGCCGAAACAATAAATACGAGCTGAGTCCGTTATAAAATTGTGAAAAAACGTTTCCAGATAATATTACTGTCTCTGCTGGCATCGGCGCTTGGACTCAGCGCCCAGACAGGAGGGCGCTCGGCATATAATTTTCTCGACATCAGCGGTTCAACGCGTATTTACGGCCTCGGCGGAGTAAACATTTCAACCGTCGACGGCGACGACGTTATGACCACTGACCAAAACCCGGCCCTGCTCGGGCCCGAAATGTCGCGCAATCTCGGCATCGGCTATATGCGCTATTTCGGAGGCTCGAACTTTGCATCGGCAAAATTCGCCCATGCCGCCGGCCAAAACGGAGCATGGAGCGCAGGCATTCACTACTTCGGCTACGGTTCAATCAAAACCGCCCTACCCGACGGCACGGTAACCGGCTCGACCTCACCGATGGATATGGCCTTCAGCGCCACCTATGCCCATAATCTCGGTTCAAAATGGCGCGGCGGAGCAACAATTCGTTTTCTCTACAGCAATTATGCCGGTTACAGCGCCTTGGCCATAGCCACAGACCTCGGCATAAATTATTTCGACCCCGAATATGATTCCTCGCTGGCCCTTACGGTCAGCAACCTCGGCGGTCAGGTTAAGAAATTCAATGACCAGGCCGACAAGCTTCCCATTGATGTAAGGTTAGGATGGACAAAATCCATCGGCAATTCGCCCCTATACCTGAACATAACCGCATGGAACCTAACCAAGTGGCACCTTCCCTACTGGCGCCACACATCAACCGATACCGGAGCGGAGAAAGTGGATAATTTCGGCAGCAATCTTTTCCGCCACTTCATTTTCGGGCTCGAATGGAAACCGACCGACAGGTTCTATCTCGACCTTGCCTACAACCACAAGATGCGCACCGACATGTCGACCTACCATCGTAATTTTCTGTCGGGCTTCTCCATTGGCGCCGGACTAAAAGTTCGATATTTCGGAGTTGGAATAGCGTTTGCGCAGCCCCACAAAAGCGCCGCAACTTTCATGATCAATCTGACCACCAATCTATATGAGTTCTAAACCGTTGAAACCCATAATTATTGCCATCGACGGCTATTCATCGACCGGCAAAAGCACTATGGCAAAAGCTCTCGCGAGAAAAATAGGCTATCGCTACGTCGACACCGGAGCAATGTATCGGGCCGTTACTTTGCTGGCAATGCAACGCGGCTTTTTGTCCGATGGCTCCGTCAACGAAGAAGCTCTTATCAACGCCTTGGCCTCAACGACCATCGATTTCGCCGTTTCACCCGCAGGACAAAGAACCATGCTGAACGGCAACGACGTTGAAGATCAAATCAGAACTATGGAGGTCAGCGCGAGCGTAAGCACGATTGCGGCAATCCCCGCAGTGCGCCGTGACCTTGTTGAGCGCCAGCGGGTCTACGGAGAAGAAAAAGGAATCGTTATGGATGGCCGGGACATCGGCACCACAGTTTTTCCGCAGGCCGAACTAAAAATATTCTGCAATGCCCCGGCCGAGGTGCGCGCCCGACGCCGCTTCAAAGAGCTGACCGAAAAGGGCGAAAAAACTACTTTTGAAGAGGTATTAGCCAATGTTGAGCACCGCGACCTGATTGACACCACCCGCGCTGAAAGTCCATTGCGACGTGCCGACGATGCCATAGACCTCGACAACTCAAATATGACTATCGACCAGCAGAACGCCTGGCTCATCGAGCAATATGAACAAGCCGCGAGTCGAGATTGATGCCGATAGCGGGTTCTGCTTCGGCGTTACCCGTGCGATTTCCATGGCCGAAGAAGAACTGCAGCGTTCCGGCCGCCTTTATTGTCTGGGCGACATTGTTCATAACTCCGACGAAGTAGACCGCCTTCGCAGCATGGGCCTTGAAACCATAAGCCACGAGCAAATGGCGGGTCTGAAAGGCGTAAAAGTTCTCTTACGGGCTCATGGCGAACCCCCGTCGACATACGAAACCGCCCGTTGCAACAACATTGAAATCATCGATGCCACCTGCCCGGTTGTTTTGCGGCTGCAGCAGCGCATAAAAGCGGCCTACGACTCTCCGCTCCACCCTCAGATTGTTATTTTCGGGAAACACGGCCACGCCGAAGTCAACGGTCTATTAGGACAGACCGACGGCAACGCCAAGGTTGTTGAAACTCCCGACGACCTGAACTCCGTAGACCCCTCGCGCCCCACCCTGCTATACTCCCAGACAACCAAAAGTCTCGATGGACTGCGCCAGATAAGCGACCACCTGGCCCGGCGCATGAACCCCGGAGTAGAGTTCAGCAGCTTCGACACTATTTGCCGTTCGGTTGCCAACCGCGTAGATAAATTGCGCGAGTTTGCCCGTAGTCACGACATTATTTTGTTCGTTGCGGGGCGCAAAAGTTCCAACGGTCATTTTCTATTTGAACGTTGCCGGGCTGAAAACCCGCGAACCATATTCCTGTCATCTGCAGCTGAATTGTCGCGCGAAGTAATCGACGGTGCCAAATCTATTGGTATTTGCGGGGCAACATCCACACCGCGCTGGCTCATGGAGCAAGTGCGCGATAAAATAAATGAATTATATGAATAAGCTTCTCTCTCTCATAATTTTAGCATTAGCAGCGGTAGCCTGCAGCAATAGCGGTGCGCTCCCCGAACAATCGCGCGATGCCTGCGAACAGGGCAAAGCGGATGCAGTTGCCCTTTGCCGTGCCAACTACACTGCCGACAGCGACCTCCACGCGGCGCTCCTTGCAGTTAAATCGCGGGAATGGAAACTTCGCAGCCGGGGCGACACCATATCGGCCAACGCCTACATAAACGCATTTCGCACCCAGCTTTCGGCCACCGACAAGAATCTGGCTTTAAAAGTTTTATAAGTCATATAATTTATGATTTATCCGGAAAGTTTTGAGAATAAAATTGGATTCGGGGTTGTTCGTAATGCTGTTGCCGAAAGGTGTGCAACTGCGTCAGGCCGCGAATTCAGCTCCCGGGCAATAGCTTTTTCCAACGACTTCGGGGCAGTTTCGTCGGCACTGAACGCTACCGCTGAAATGCTCGCGATTATAACCTCCGGCAACGATGAGCTGCCGCTGGGACGCATCGGCGAAATTCGCCGGCCGCTGCTGGCCGTGCGCATCGAAGGCACATTTCTTGCAGCCGACGACCTGGCCGTTGTCCGTAACACACTAAACGCATTCAAACAGATTGTAGCCTTTTTTCAGGGTGAAGAACAATCTAAACTCTACCCGCGCCTTGCATCCATAACTTCCACCTTGGGCGATTATCCGGAACTGGTTCGCATAATTGACCGGGTTATCGACAACTACGGTAATGTGCTTGACTCCGCATCGCCTGAGTTGGCCGACATAAGGCGCGAACTCTCGCATGCCCAAGGCTCAATAGCTTCGACAATGAGGCGGGTTCTGGCCCGTGCCGTGGCCGAAGGCTATGTCGAGGCCGATGCCACTCCCTCCGTCCGCGACGGCCGCATGGTTCTGCCGATTTCACCCATGTATAAACGCAAGATATCGGGCATTGTCCACGACGAGTCGGCCTCGGGCAAAACATTGTTCATAGAGCCTGCCGAAGTTGTTCAGACCAATAACCGGCTTCGCGAACTCCAGATTGATGAACGTCGCGAAATCGTCAGGATAATGATGAGCGTTACTTCATCGCTAAGGCCATTCATTCCGTCGATTATCGATTCATGCACCATTGCGGCCGAGCTTGACTTCATTCACGCAAAGGCAATGTATGCGCGCGATATTGATGCACGGCTCCCCCACGTTGCTGCTCACCCGGAAATGGAGTGGTACCACGCATGCCACCCGGGGTTGCTTCAGTCGCTGCGGTCGCAGGGAAAGGAAATAGTGCCGCTCGACATTAAGCTGACTCCCGAACACCGGCTGCTGATAGTTTCCGGCCCAAATGCCGGCGGCAAATCCGTTACCCTGAAAACAGTCGGCATAGTTCAATACATGACTCAATGCGGACTGCTTCCGCCGCTCTACGAGAATAGCCATGTAGGCCTTTTTGAGAGCCTGTTCGTTGACATAGGCGATGACCAGAGCATTGAAAACGACCTTTCGACCTACTCATCGCATCTGACCCATATGAAAAACTTCATGGCCTCAGGAAATCAGTCAACATTGGTGCTCATCGATGAGTTCGGCGGCGGAACCGAACCACTCATAGGCGGAGCGATTGCCCAGGCAATCCTTGCGCGCTTTGCCGACCTGGGAATGTGGGGCGTAATTACCACCCACTACCAGAACCTCAAGCAGATGGCTGAAGAAACGCCGGGGCTGATTAACGGCTCAATGCTCTACGACCGTCAGCGCATGGAGCCTATGTTTAAACTCATAGTAGGCACAGCTGGCTCATCCTTTGCCATAGAAATTGCCCGTAAAATAGGCTTGCCGGCTGAGATTGTTGACAAGGCTAAGGAAATAGTAGGTTCCGACTACGTTAATCTCGACAAGTATCTGCTCGACATTGCACGCGACCGCCGCTACTGGGAAAACAAACGCATGGCAATTCGCCAGAAGGAGAAAAAGATCGAGTCGGTGCTTGCCAATTATGAAGCTCAGGCCGATGACCTGAGAACGCATCGTCGCGAAATTTTGGCCGACGCCAAGGAACAGGCCCGCCGCATTGTTGAAGGCTCGAATGCCGCAATTGAACGCACGATTCACGAAATTCGCCGTGCTCAGGCCGACCGCGACGAAACGCGCCGCCTGCGTGCCGACCTTCAGGCCGAGCAGCAACGGGTTCAGAACTCCGAGCCCGAGCATCCTCTGCTGGCCAAAGCACCCAAGGCGAAAAAACCGAAACCAAAGACCAAAGCCCCGGAGGCTCTCAAGCCCATTGAGGTTGGAGACTTCGTTAAGCTCGAAGGACAGGAAACGCCGGGCCAGGTTATGGAAATTCAAGGAAAGAACGCCACCGTGAGCTTCGGAATGCTGCGCACAACGGTTAAACTCGACCGGCTGCGCCACACCATGCAACGCCCAAAACTCGACGCACCGACGCAGGTTGCCATGGCAACTTCCGACCAACACCATACGCGACGCCTTGACTTCAAGCAGGAAATTGACGTTCGCGGCATGCGCGCCGACGAGGCTATTCAAGCCGTCACCTATTTCATAGATGATGCAATCCGGTTTTCGGCAGGCAGGGTGAGGATTCTCCACGGCACCGGTACCGGTGCGTTGCGTCAGGCCATACGCCAGTATCTGTCGACAGTTGGCGGCATCAGCTCATTTGCCGATGAGGACGTAAGGATGGGTGGCGCCGGAATTACAGTTGTGAACCTCTGAAACTAAAACAAATGACAATCGCGGGACCGCTTTCTCAAGCTTTCCCGCGATTAATGTTTCCAAATAGGTACAATATTTAAGGTAAAAAAGATTGAATGATTTCTTATGGCGCAAAGTTCGGAAGATTTCTCCGCTTCTGCAAATTTTTCGATATGTTATAAAACATCAATCTCTCGGCAATTAAAATCAACATCGCGTTATATTAGAAAAATGTGGATTCTCTCACATTTTTTCAACGAGAAATGTGAGAATTTTCACATTTTTCCAACTTAATCTCGATTTTTCTCCGATTTTTATTGTATCTTTGCCTCCAAATAATATGCTTACAAATGGAGATATACAGAGAAATAACCGAACAACTTGAGAAGTGGCGCGTTGCAGATGAACGCCGACCATTGATTATTCAGGGAGCCCGCCAAATCGGCAAAACTTGGACAATGAAGAAATTTGGCAGCGAGCATTACCACAATACTTCGTATTTCAATTTTGAAGCGAGCCCGGAACTAAAACAGGAATTTGAAAAAACCAAAGATCCTCTACGTCTCATTGGCATTCTGGGGCTTTATTGCAATTCTCCCATCAATGCAGACGACACCCTGATTATCTTCGATGAAATCCAGGAGTGTCCCAACGCGCTGAACTCCCTGAAATATTTTTGTGAAGATGCTCCGCAATACCACATCATAGCGGCCGGCTCGCTCCTGGGAGTAGCTATTCACAATCATAACGGTTTTCCGGTGGGTAAGGTTGATTTTATCCACATGTATCCGATAACATTCCGGGAATATTTGCGGGCAGTAAATCCCGACATAGTTGATTATATCAATCATATTCACGAAATCCAACCCCTGCCCGGAATCATTTCAGGAAAACTTTGGGAAGCATTCCACAAATATGAAATTTGCGGTGGTATGCCTAAGGCAGCTGTTGCATCTATCGAAAACAAAGGCAACGATGCCATAAGTAAGGAACAGGAAGAAATCTTAACTTCATATTACTTTGACTTTTCCAAGCACACTACGGCCGCAGAGTTCCCCAAAATTGCCGCAGTTTGGCAATCACTGCCCTCACAGCTTGCCAAAGAAAACCGCAAATTCATATATAAGGTAGTAAAGCCGGGAGCTCGCGCACGCGAATATGAAAATGCAATTTCGTGGCTTCGCGAAGCGGGACTCGTTTATCAGATTTTTTGCTGCGCCAAACCCGGGTTACCCCTCAGTGCGTTCGACGACCTTAGCGCATTCAAACTGTATATGCTCGACATCGGGCTACTACGCTCGCTTGCCAAGCTGCCGCCTGAGATTTTCTCAATTACTCCGATTTCAACTTTTTCGGAATTCAAAGGTGCACTGACAGAAAACATTGTTGCACAAGCATTGGTTGCTCAACGTGCGTCGGCACCCCGCTACTGGACATCTAACGGTATCGCCGAGATTGATTTTCTCATTCAAGAAGGGCTCTCTATTATTCCGGTTGAAGTCAAGAGTTCAAGCAACACGTCCGGCAAAAGCATGTCGGTGTACATCGGCAAATATGATCCGGAGGATGCCATTATATTTTCAGCCAAAGAACTATCAGTTTCAAACTCATCTTCGGGCAACACAAAAGTTCTAAATATTCCGCTGCCGCTCATCGATTGGCTACCCAAACTACTGCAAATCTCACACGCTTAACATATTTTACCAATTGGGAGGGGTAAATATCAAACTACTCAAAAAATCGGGGCGCGGCAGGCTCAAAACGAGCAGCCGCGCCCCGACTATGTAAAAGATGTTTATTCTTCGTCCTGGGGAGTTTTGGGGAGGGCCTTGTTGAGCCATAGGTAGCCGACCAGGCCGGAAATAATAGAGCCGACAACGATGCCGAGTTTAGCATGGTTGAGCAAATCGAGTTGCGACTCGCCGGGGAAGCTGAGGGTTGCTATAAACAGCGAAACCGTAAAGCCGATGCCGCCGAGCATGCTGACAGCGGCAAACATATTCCAGTTTGACCGTGCAGGCATAGGGGCGAGCTTGAGTTTGATGCAGAGCCAGCCGAACGAGAAAATTCCGAGGAATTTACCAAAGAAGAGGCCGCATATAATCGCGAGCGAAACACCTTCGAAAACCGACGCCGGTTCCATATCGAGCAGGAAAATACCGGCATTGGCAAATGCAAAGAGCGGAACAATGAAGTAATTCACCAACGGATGGAGCGAATCTTCGAGTTCCTGCAGCGGCGAAATAACCTTATCGGAACTGCTTTCAACTTCTTTAAGCCAGTTCATCTGTTCGGCCGAAAGAATGGATTTCCGGTTGAGTTCTTCGTCGTCCTCGCAATGGAAGTGGCCTATAGCATCGCGGATTTTCTGAATATACTTTACCGGAGCATAAACCGGTTTTGCGGGCACGCAGAAGGCCACGAGCACGCCTGCGATGGTGGGGTGAATTCCCGAGTTGAGGAAGAGGAACCACACGCAGGTGCCGAGCACCAGATAAAAGGCCTTCGACTGAATCTGGAAGAAGCCTCCAAGATAGAGAACCGCCAGCAGAATTGCCGCATAGAGCAACAGCTGCAACTGAAGATTCCCGGAATAGAAAGCGGCGATAACAACAATGCCGCCAATGTCGTCGACCACGGCAAGAGTGGTCAGAAATACTTTCAGAGCAATCGGAACTCTCGCGCCGAGCATTGCGAGCACACCAAGGGAGAAAGCAATATCGGTAGCCATGGGAATAGCCGAGCCGCCTGCATAGTCAGTGCCTTTTGCAAGAGAAAAGAAAATAAGAACCGGTACAATCATGCCACCGCAGGCCCCGACAATAGGCAGCAGTGCCTGACGAAACGAAGCCAACTCGCCAACGAGTACTTCGCGCTTGATTTCCAATCCGATGGAGAAGAAAAATATTGCCATCAACGCATCGTTGATAAAGGCAAGTAAATCCATCGGATGTCCCGAGTGAGAAAAGAGGTTGAAATTGCCAATCTGGAGGCGGACCTCTTGAGTCCAGAAATCAAGATATGTTTGGTTGATTCCCGGAATATTGGCAATTATCATTGCCAGAATAGTAGCGACTATCAGCAGATTACCGCCGGTAGCATGGCCGGCGATTGCCTGACGCGCAGCAAAAAACACACGGTGAGGCATGTTGTTGATTTCGGGACCCGCGGGCTTTTTCGGTCCTTCTTCGCAATCAATTTCTTGCATTTTGGCTGGTGATTATTAGTTAATGATCTATGTTAGTCGAGTTTGAGCACGGCCAGGAAAGCCTTCTGAGGAACCTCGACCGAGCCGATCTGTTTCATACGCTTTTTGCCCTTCTTCTGCTTTTCGAGCAGCTTGCGCTTACGCGATATATCACCACCATAGCACTTTGCGGTAACATCTTTGCGCACTGCCTTGATGGTTTCGCGGGCAATGATTTTAGCACCGATAGCAGCCTGGATAGCAATATCGAACTGCTGGCGGGGAATCAGCTCCTTGAGTTTTTCGCACATGCGGCGGCCGAAGGTCACGGAGTTGTCGACATGAGTAAGGGTCGACAGAGCGTCAACACTTTCGCCGTTGAGCAGAATGTCGAGCTTAACGAGTTTGCTCTCGCGGAAATCGTGGAGGTGATAGTCAAACGACGCGTAGCCTTTGGAAATAGACTTAAGCTTGTCGTAGAAATCAATTACGATTTCGCCGAGCGGCATATCGAAAATCATTTCCATGCGGTTGCCGGATATATATTCCTGCTTAACCAGCTCGCCGCGCTTGCCAAGACAAAGCGTCATAATCGGGCCGATATAGTCGGCGGCGGTGATGACGCTCGCGCGTATATAAGGTTCCTCGATGCGGTCAATAAGCGTTGGATCGGGTAATCCGGCGGGGTTGTGTACCTCGGTCATGTTGCCCTTTTTGTCGTAGACACGATAACTAACGTTGGGAACGGTAGTTATGACGTTCATGTCAAACTCGCGGTCGAGGCGCTCCTGCACGATTTCCATGTGGAGCAATCCCAGAAAACCGCAGCGGAAGCCGAAGCCGAGAGCAATTGAACTCTCGGGCTGGAAAGTCAGCGACGCGTCGTTGAGCTGAAGTTTTTCGAGCGATGAACGGAGATTTTCGAAATCTTCCGTTTCAATAGGATATACACCGGCAAATACCATTGGCTTTACCTCCTCGAATCCGTCGATAGCCTCCGAACATGGGCGGTCAACGTGGGTTATAGTGTCGCCGACCTTAACTTCTTTCGAGGTTTTGATGCCTGAAATTATATAGCCTACATTGCCGGCTGAGATTTCCTTACGCGGCTCCATGTCGAGGCGTAGAATGCCGATTTCGTCGGCATGGTATTCCTTGCCGGTAGAAACGAACTTAACAAAGTCGCCGGTGCGCAAAGTACCGTTAACAACCTTGAAGTAAGCGATAATTCCGCGGAAAGGATTGAACACCGAGTCGAAAATCAAGGCCTGGAGCGGAGCATCGGGGTCGCCCTTGGGCGCAGGGATGCGATTGATAATTGCCTCAAGGATTTCAGGAACGCCCATGCCGGTTTTGCCGGAAGCACGGATAATCTCGTCGGGGTCGCAGCCGAGCAGGTCTACAATCTGGTCTTCAACCTCTTCGGGTTTGGCGGAATCGAGGTCGCACTTATTGAGCACGGGAATTATTTCCAGGTCATTGTCGATTGCCATATAGAGGTTGGAAATCGTCTGGGCCTGAATGCCCTGACTGGCGTCGACAATCAGCAGCGCACCCTCGCATGCGGCAATAGAGCGGCTCACTTCGTAGGAAAAGTCAACGTGTCCGGGAGTGTCGATGAGGTTCAGCACATATTTTTCGCCGTCGAGCTCATAATCCATCTGAATGGCGTGGCTCTTAATGGTTATGCCGCGCTCGCGTTCAAGGTCCATGTCGTCAAGCACCTGAGCCTCCATGTCCTTCTGGCTCACGGTGTTGGTGTATTCGAGCAGACGGTCGGCGAGGGTCGACTTGCCGTGGTCGATATGGGCTATTATGCAGAAATTCCTAATATTTTTCATTTTCATTCTGCAAAGTTACAAAAATAATTTTGAATTTTGAATGCCGAATGTTGAATTGTGACCCTACGGGACTGCCGGCAGCTTCCCCACACAGTCGCCGCAAGGCTCACCTTTCAATTCACAAAAATTACTAATTACTATTTGCTAATTACTAATTTTTTCGTAACTTTGCACCCGGAATTCCGTAATCGCTGGCGCGACGAAGAGGTGCGCGTTTATGTTGCGGGTAGTATAAACTCTTAATTATCAATTAGTCACAATGGACTTGATTAAGATTGCCGAAGAGGCATTTGCCCAGGAAAAGAACTATCCCCGTTTCCAACCTGGCGACACCATCACCGTGGCCTACCGCATTAAGGAAGGCAACAAAGAACGTATTCAGCAGTATCGCGGTGTGGTTATCAAAATTTCCGGCGAAGGCGCCAAAAAGCGCTTCACCGTTCGCAAGATGAGCGACAACATCGGCGTTGAACGTATCTTCCCCATGGAGTCACCCTTCATCGACTCAATCGTAGTTAATAAATATGGTAAGGTTCGCCGCGCCAAAATTTATTACCTGCGTAAACTCACCGGCAAAAAGGCCCGCATTAAAGAGCGCCGCCTGAAAGCCAGCGAGCAAGCCGCTCTCAACGCTGCGAAGTAAATGACTTAAAGGTTGCGCGCCCGAAACGGCCGCAACCTTTTTTATTTGACCTTAATTCCAACGACTATAGAAAATGACTGCAAAAGTATCAATTATAATGGGTTCGACGTCAGACCTGCCCATCCTGCGCAAGGCCGCTGACTTTCTGGACTCGATGGGCGTGCCTTTTGAAATGAACGCCCTGTCGGCCCACCGCACGCCGCAGCAGGTCGAGGAGTTTGCACGCACCGCAGCCGACCGTGGCCTCAAGGTAATCATTGCTGCCGCAGGCATGGCCGCCGCCCTGCCGGGCGTAATTGCCGCAATGACCCCGGTTCCGGTTATCGGCCTGCCGATCGACTCGACCCTTCAGGGCCAGGATGCTCTGCTGAGCATCGTGCAGATGCCTCCGGGCGTAGCCGTTGCCACGATGGGGATAAACGCAGGACTGAACGCCGCCGTTTTAGCCGTGCAGATTTTGGCGCTTTCCGACCCCGAGCTTGCCGCGCGCCTCAACGACTATCGCGCCGGGCTGTCGGCAAAAATAGTCAAGGCCAACGAAGAACTTTCGAAAATCGAATATAAATTCAAAACTAACTGATGGACCTTTTCAACAACCGCCGCCGCGCATGCCGTCAGGCCCTGGTTGGCGGCAAAGTACGCATAGGAGGCTCGGCACCGATTGCCGTGCAGTCAATGACCAACACGTCGACAACCGACGTTGAGGGAAGCATAGCGCAGACCGAGCGCATAGCGGCTGCGGGGGCTGATTTCGTGCGCCTTACCGCGCAGGGCGTCCGCGAGGCCAAAGCGTTGGGCGAGATTCGCCCAAGAGTAAGCGTGCCGCTGGTTGCCGACATCCATTTCAACCCGGCTGCAGCCCTGGCGTGCGCTGAAGTTGTTGACAAAGTCCGCATAAATCCCGGCAACTTCGTGCGCCCGGGTGCCGACATCGAGCAGGCACTGCTGCCGCTGCTTGAAATATGCAAACGCCGCGGCGTTGCCCTGCGCATAGGCGTTAACCACGGGTCGCTGTCGCCGGCAATCATGGAAAAATATGGCGACACTCCGGCCGGCATGGTTGAGAGCGCAATGCAGTTTCTGCGAATCTGCGCCGCCAACGATTTCCACAACATCGTTGTGAGCATCAAGGCATCAAACACCGTGGTGATGGTTCAGACCGTAAGACTGCTCGCTGAAACCATGGCCAAAGAGGAGCTGGAATACCCGCTGCACCTGGGCGTTACCGAGGCGGGCGACGGCGAAGACGGGCGTGTAAAGTCGGCCGTAGGCATCGGTGCGCTGCTCTATCAGGGCATTGGCGACACCATTCGCGTAAGCCTCAGCGAGGACCCCGAACTGGAGGTTCCGGTGGCCCGTGCGCTGCTCGACCACATAGCCCCGAGCGCTCAATCAGAGCCAATTGCTGCGGAGTATGCCCCGGGGTTCGACTCCATAGCTCCGGCTCCCCTACCCTCGCGCGCCGTAGCCAATGTTGGCGGCGGCCAGCTGCCTGTGGTCTGGGGGCTTGACCCGATAGATGCTCCGACCGTTGAAATCGAGGCAGACCTGACCGCTCCGCTCCCCGAAGTTCCTAAAGAATCTGTAATCATTCTGACTTCCGACGCCCCAAACCGCGTCGGCCTTATTCAGGCGATGCGCCACCGTCTGCTCCGCGCCGGGATTGACAATCCGGTGATTCCGCGCCTGAAATATCGGGCTGACGACCCCGATTTAAGCCTCAAGGCCGCAGCCGACTTCGGCACGATGCTGCTCAACGGCCTGGCCGACGGCATATATATCGACGCCGA
>CAZGTD010000019.1:0-37019 GCA_964528425.1 uncultured Bacteroides sp. | reverse complement strand
CACCGATGGCGCGTATCTCTATCGAGGTCAAAAGCGCGTCGGGCGAACCTCGCCGCCTGTTCAAGACTCTCGGCGTGGGCGACTCTCTCTTTGTTGAGTCAAAGGAGTTGGAGCAATATCGTGGCTTCGATATTGCAGAGATTTTCCCCGGCTCTGCTACGCAACCTACGGCATACGTCACCTTCACCAACGGAGTAACACTCCGCAAGGGCGACGTTGTGGGCGATCAGAACCTGCTGCACCTGCAACGTGTTCAGATACGCGAGACGATAAAGGCGCACTTCGAGAAAGAACGTCAGTTGTTCAGGAAAGGAATAAAGTGCCTGTCGCTTTTCTTCATTGACGAAGTGGCTAAGTATCGTCAGTATGATGCCGACGGTCAGCCGGTAAAGGGTGTGTTCCAACAAATCTTCGAGGAAGAATATGCCCGACTGGTAAATGAGGAGTTCCACATTTGGGATGAAGATTATAATGAGTATCTACGCCGCTTCGCGCCGTATCAGACCCATCGAGGCTACTTCTCAATCGACAAGAAAGGGAAGATGGTAGACACCAAGACCAAGCGCGGCAGCGATGTCAGCGAGGAGGCGTCGGACTACGACCTTATCCTCCGCGACAAGGAGCGTCTGCTGAGTTTCGATGAACCGACACGCTTCATCTTCTCGCACTCTGCTCTGCGCGAGGGTTGGGATAATCCCAACGTGTTCCAGATCTGTACGCTCCGGCATAGCGACTCTACTACCGCAAAGCGTCAGGAAGTAGGACGCGGTCTCCGCATCGCCGTTGACCGCAACGGTGTCCGCCAGGACAAGGAGTTGCTTGGCGACCAAGTTCACGAAATCAACGTCCTCACTGTCATTGCCAATGAAAGTTACTCGGACTTTACCAACGCGCTCCAACGCGAAACCCGCGACGCGCTGCGTGAACGTGCCGCCAAAGCCACGCCAAGTTACTTTGAGGGCAAGACTATCACCGTCGAGGGTCAGCCCCACGTCGTCACCGACCGCGAGGCAAGCCGCATTATGGTATGGCTCGAAGATAACGAGTATATCGACGATGCAGGTAACATCACACCGAAGTATCATGCCGACGTAGCAGCCGAGGCTGTCGCTCCTTACGGCAATCAACTCGCTCCGATGGCTGAGGGTGTAACGCTGCTTATCAACTCTATCTTCGACCCGAACCTGCTGAAAGAGATGACCGGTGATGGCAACAAGACAAAATTGCCAGAGCCGAGACTCAACGCCAATTTTGCCAAGCCGGAGTTTCAGGCTCTTTGGAACGCCATCAACCATCAGTATGTCTATACGGTAAGTTACGACACCGCCGAACTTATCAAGAACGCTATCCTGCATCTCAACACCGACGAGTTGCAGGTGCGCACTCTCCGCTACATCAAGATTGAGGGGCAGCAGGACGCGCAGGAGGTTACGGAGTTTGGCAACACCAAGTCCACCTCCAACGAACTGACCGATGTCTCCACGTCGTCAGTGAAGTATGACCTTATCGGGCAGGTTGCGAAAGGTGCCAACATCACCCGTCGCACCGCAGCCAAAATCCTTCAGGGGTTGCGCCCGGCGAAACTCGCCCTTTTCCGCAACAACCCCGAAGAATTTATCCGTAAGGTCGTGCAGATAATCCGCGAGCAGAAAGCCACGATGATAGTTGACCACATCCACTATCATCTGACCGACGGCAAATATGACTCCGACATATTCACCGCCGCGAGCCGTGCCGACTTCGACAAGGCTATTCAGACCTCGAAGCATATCACTGACTATGTTGTCTCCGACAGCAAGGGCGAGCGCGACTTCGCCCATGACCTTGACGAAGCGGAAGAAGTGGTAGTGTACGCGAAACTGCCTCGCTCATTCCAAATCCCCACGCCTGTAGGCAACTATGCCCCCGACTGGGCGATAGCGATGCAGAAAGGCGCAGTCAAACACATTTTCTTCATTGCCGAAACCAAAGGCTCGCTTCTGTCAATGCAGCTTAACGCAATAGAAAATGCCAAGATTGACTGCTGCACTCAACTGTTCAACGAAATATCAACCGACAACGTCAAGTATCATAAGGTCACTTGCTATCAAGACCTTATCGACGCAATGACCTCTAAAAAGTAGGTTAGAATTTGCCGGAGGTGTTGACGGCGTCGGTTTCGGTGGTTTCGATTTCGTCTTTCATGAAGTTGCGGATTACGCGAACTGTTGAAAGCTGGGCAAAGTCGGTGAGCAGGTCGATGCGCAATGAGTAGAAGTTATCATCGGCGTCGCGTAGCTGCTCAACAATGGTGCCGACGGGAATACCTTCGGGAAAGACTACCGAATAGCCCGAGGTGATGATAGTGTCGCCGGGAGCGAACTCAACGTGGCGCGGCAGCTCTTCGAGAACTGCCTGGCGGGGCGAACGGCCGTCCCAAACCAGCGAGCCGAAGGCATCGGAGCCTTTGACCTTGCAGCTGAGGCGCAGGTCGGAGTTAAGCATCGAAATTATGCGCGAGGTGTGGGGGCCAACAACATTGACGATGCCAACGATTCCGTTTTGGTCAATAACCCCCATTTCGGGGCGGATACCGTCGAGTTCTCCCCGGTCGAGGGTAATGAAGTTGTTGGGCCGGATAATCGAGTTGTTGATAACTCGCGCGGTGATGAACTCGTAGGGTTCAAGGGCAGGGTCGGGGGCTATGGTGTCGAGCAGGCGCTCGTCGGCTCGTTGCAGGCGCCGGCGCAGGTTAATGTTTTCCAGCTCAAGGTCGGCCAGGCGCTGCTGTAGGTCGTCGTTGATCGAACGGAGATAGAAATAGCCAGTAACGTTATTGGCGGCAGCGTAAACGCCCGAGGTTACGCGCCCGGCCGAGGTCATAAAAACCGCCTGCCGGTAGGGGTTGCCTCGCAGAAGCATAAAGAGGCTGACCCCTGCCAGCAGTAAGAATACGAACCAGGCGCCGTGGCGCAGGAAGAAGTCGGCAAGTGCGCGCACTGCGGCTTAGCGGATAAGGAACGAGAACTTGTCGACGTTTTTGAGGGCAACGGCAGTACCGCGCGCAACTGAAAGCAGCGGGTCTTCGGCAACGTGGAACTGAATGCCGATTTTGTCGGTCAGGCGCTTATCGAGGCCACGAATCATTGCGCCGCCGCCGGCGAGCCAGATGCCGTTTTTAACGATGTCGGCATAAAGTTCGGGGGGAGTCTGCTCCAGGGCGTTGAGCACTGCGGTTTCAATCTTGGAAATTGATTTTTCGAGGCAGTGGGCGATTTCCTGGTAGCTTACGGGCACTTCCATCGGCAAGGCCGTAACGTGGTTGGGGCCGTGAACAACGTAGTCTTCCGGGGGATTTTCGAGTTCGGTCAGGGCTGAACCAACGTGGATTTTGATTTGCTCGGCGGTGCGCTCGCCAACGCGCAGGTTATGGGCGCGGCGCATGTGGCCGATAATATCTTCCGTCAGGTCGTCGCCGGCAATCTGAATGGACTTGTTGGTTACGATGCCGCCCAGTGAAATCACGGCGATTTCGGTTGTGCCACCGCCTATGTCAACAATCATGTTACCGGTGGGGGCTTCAACGTCGAGGCCGATGCCGAGGGCTGCGGCCATAGGTTCGTAGATCATGTAGACGTCGCGGCCGCCGGCATGTTCGCTGGAGTCGCGCACGGCGCGAATCTGCACCTCGGTGGAGCCGCTGGGAATGCCAACTACCATGCGCAGCGACGGTGAGAACCAGCCGCGCGAGCCCGACGACTTCTTAACCAGGCCGCGAATCATCATTTCGGCGGCGTTGAAGTCGGCGATTACGCCCTGGCGCAGCGGGCGCACGGTCTGGATGTTGGGATTTTCCTTGCCGTGCATAAGGTGAGCTTCCTTACCAACGGCAATCGGCTTTCCGGTATTTTTTTCGATAGCAACAACCGAGGGCTCGTCGATAACGATTTTGTCGTTATGCATGATGATGGTGTTGGCGGTGCCCAGGTCAATTGCAATCTCTTTTGTCAGTGAGAATAAACCCATAGTTGATTTAGAGTTGAGAATTGAGAGTTAGTGTTTGAAGTGGCGTATGCCGGTAATAACCATGGCCATGTCGTTTGCCGCACAGTAGTCAATGGTTTCCTGGTCGCGGATGGAGCCGCCGGGCTGGATAACGGCTTCGATACCGGCTTCGTGGGCGATTTCAACGCAGTCGGCAAAGGGGAAGAAGGCGTCGGAAGCCATAACCGCACCCTTGAGGTCGAAATTAAACGAGCGGGCTTTGGCAATCGCCTGCTTGAGGGCATCCACGCGCGAGGTCTGGCCCACGCCCGAAGCGAGCAGCTGGCGGTTTTTAGCCAGCACGATAGCGTTTGACTTCGAGTGCTTAACGATCTTATTGGCAAACAGCAGGTCTTCGATATCGGCCGGGTCAACGATTTTCGGAGTCACCGGAGTGAGGTCCTGGGCGGTTTCAACCTTCAGGTCGCGCTGCTGAACCAGCGCGCCGTTCAGGCAGGAACGATAGCTGAGCTTGGAGTCGTTGGCGGCCTTCTGAATCAGGATTATGCGGTTCTTTTTAGTTTTGAGCACTTCGAGAGCCTCGTCGGTATATGCCGGAGCGATGATCACCTCGAAGAATATGCTGTTGATTTCCTTGGCAGCTTCGCCATCGACTTTTGCGTTGGTAATGAGCACGCCGCCGAAGGCGCTGACCGGGTCGCCGGCCAGGGCGTCGCGCCAGGCTTCAACAACGGTGGGGCGCGAAGCTACGCCGCAAGCGTTGTTATGTTTCAGCACCGCAAAGGTTGTTTCCTTAAAGTCGGCGATAAGGCTAACGGCCGCATCGATGTCAAGCAGGTTGTTATATGAAATTTCCTTGCCGTGGAGCTGGGTAAACATTTCATCGAACTTGCCGAAGAAAAAGCCCTTCTGGTGGGGATTTTCGCCGTAGCGCATCGGTTTGGCCGAGTCAACGGCAACGCGCAGGGCCGAGGGTTCGGCAGCTTCTGAGTCGAAATAGTTGAAGATGGCTGAGTCGTAGCTCGACGAAACCGCAAATGCCTCTTTGGCAAACCAGCGGCGCTGGGCGGCGTCGGTTTCGGCGCCCTGCGAGGCCAGAATATCGCGCAGCGGGGCATACTGGGCCTTGGAGGCCACGATTACCACGTCGCGCCAGTTTTTAGCGGCGCCGCGAATGAGCGAAATGCCGCCTATGTCGATTTTTTCAATAATATCTTCGTCGCTCGCGCCCGATGCCACAGTGGCCTCAAACGGATAGAGGTCAACGATGACCAGGTCGATTTCCGGAATTTCATAGCGGGCAATCTGCTCGCGGTCGCCGGCATTTTCACGACGGTTCAGAATTCCGCCGAAAACTTTAGGATGAAGGGTTTTAACGCGGCCGCCAAGAATCGACGGATAACCCGTCAGGTCTTCAACGGCCTGGCATTCATAGCCGAGTTCCTCAATAAAGGAACGGGTACCACCGGTTGAAAGAAACTTAACGCCCTGAGCGTTCAGCAGCGCAAGAATTTCATCCAGACCGTCTTTATGAAACACGGAGATGAGCGCGGTTTTGATTTTGCGAATGTCGTTAGCCATATATGGTTTATGATTTGTTATAACGGCGCAAAATTACGAATTTTTCCGCAAACTACCAATAAAATTCCGCCATAACCGACGCCTATCTGTTTTTGAAATGTTTGCCTATTAAATTCCACGATAAGAATGCAAAGGGAACCGTTATGGCAATTACGGTTGCCAACACCAACAGCGGCGAAACCTTTTGAGGAAGGCCCCAAAGAATAACCAGCTGGATAATAGGGAAATGATAAAGATATATGTCGTACGAAACGCTATCGTGGCGACTGAGCCGGGCGCCCCATTTTCCAATCATAGAAAACCATATTACCAGCGACCCCGCAACTATTGGCTGGAGCAAAACGTCGTAATGAGGAATATAATCGCTAAAAAGCAAAACCAGGCCGTCGAAAGCCAGAATCCACCATTTAAACTTTAAAAAGTAGGGGAAATAATAGTTAATAATCGCTCCCAGATAGAAAAAAACAAGAAGTGTGCCGAACTGTTTGGCTAAGATGTTGTAGAACTCCGATTCGCGGACTATTGCAAGCCTCAGAAAAACCAGGCGCGCAATTATCAACGAAATAAACAAACAGATTAAAATCGCGCCGGCGTGGCGTCGGTTACGCTTTACGGCAAAATAAACCGCCGGAACCGACAGATAGCACACCCACTCGCCCTTCATTGTCCACAAAGAACCGTTAACGGTCGATGACAGGAATTCCGGACCCTGAAAAACTCCGGGCAGCCCCGGATGCAGAAAATTCATGAAACTCAGATTTGCCCCGAGGTAGCCCCAGAAATCACCGGAACAGAAATACTCCGCCGGCGACAAATCGCTGATCAACACGAACGAAAATGCACATAGCAACACAATCAGGAAATACGGAGGCAAGATTCTTTTTGCCCTGCGGCTGATATAATGCTTCAGACTTTCCCTTTTTTGAAACGACGGGAACATCAAGAAACCTGAAATTGCAAAAAAGCACCCAACGTCAACAACCCCGCGCTGAATCCAGGGAATGTCGAGACCGGTCAGAACCGACGTGTGGGCTATCAACACGCAAAAACTTAGATAATAGCGCACAACGTTCATATTATTCTCGTGAGACACTCTGTGGAACATAGCGTCGTTATTATCCTGCAGCCTCATCGGAATGATTGAATGAACGTGTTGAACTTAAAAATTTGCATTGTTGACGGCTGCAAAGTTACAAAAAAGTTGCCAAACAGAAAAATCGCCACCCCACCGCCCGCAGCAAAAAAGATGGTCGGGAATTCATTGTTAGTGATTTTTTTCGTACCTTTGCCGGTGCAATGATTTTTACTTTTGAACCTATCCTGAAACCAACCCCCTGGGGAGGCAGCCGCATTCGCGAAATCAAGGGCTTGGAACCTGACCCTATGCCAATTGGCGAGAGTTGGGAGCTCAGCGCCGTTGAAGGCATGGAGTCGGTTGTTAATGCCGGCCCCGACAGCGGGCTTACGCTGCGCCAGCTTATGACTAAGTATGGAGCGGGGCTGGTTGGCCAGCGCGTTCTCGACCGCTATGCCGGGGAGTTTCCGCTGCTGATAAAGTTTCTGGATTCGCGCCAGTGGCTCTCGCTTCAGGTTCACCCCGACGACCGCATAGTGCGCAAGCTTGAATCGGCTACTCAGGGCAAGACAGAAATGTGGCACGTTATCGACTGCCAGCCCGGAGCGCAACTGATTGCCGGTTTCAAGCCGGGAGTAACCGTTGGCGACTATCTGAAGGCCGAAGGCTCGCGCGAGCTGCTGGGACTGGTTCAACACCACGACGTTTCGCCCGGCCAGGATTTCTACATAGCCCCCGGCATTATCCATGCCCTGGGGCCGGGATGCTTCGTTGCAGAGATTCAGCAAAGCTGCGATTTCACTTATCGCGTTTATGACTACGACCGCCCGCGCGAGTTGCATTTCGACAAGGCGCGCCGCTCGCTGAAGTTCAACGTTGGCCGCTCGGTAGCCGACCCGGTCGATTGCTTCAAAGTGGAAACCCTTACGGCATTCCGTCCGCTGGAATTGCGTCCGGCTTCGGAGTCTTTCCAGATTATAATGGTTGTTCAGGGCTCGCTGACTATCGACGATGTTGAGGCTCCGATGGGTACAACCCTACTGATAAGCGCCGACCACGGGCCCGTGCACCTGGTACCGTCATCGTCCTCGGCCACAATCCTGAAAATTAAAGTTTGATTGCGTGCGCCCGCTGAAAATGAAACGCAAACTCCCGCTTTGGCTGTTTTGGATAATAGTTTGCTTTATCTATTGCTCAACCGTAACGATTATTGAGTTCTCGGACCAGCCGGTTGGAAGTTTCTACAGCCTGGCGCGCACCGGCATGCTCTACGGGCTGGTTTCACTGGCAACGTGTGCTCTGCTGGCCGTAGTCTGCGCGTGGCGGGCCGTTTTTGCCATTGTTTTTCCGCTGCTGGCGGCCTTTTCGGGAGGGATGTGTTTTCTGGCGCTGACCATCGGCAGCCGCCTGTCGGAAACGTCGCTTGAAATCGCTTTGGAAAACGATGCCGAAATGTGGTTTTCAGTCATTTCGCCCGCTTTGGCGCTGACTGTTCTGGCGTCGCTGGCGCTGGGAATAATACTTGCCCTCGTCAGATGGAAAAGAGTCAGTTCTACGCCCCGGGCGAGCATAATAATGGCAGCTGGCGGCGCAATAATTGCAGTGGGCTCCATGGTGGCTTCGCCCAAAAGCAACCTGACTATCGGCAGCCGTCTGCCCTACTCCATTTATTGTTCAACGGCCGAATATCTCGCCAGCCGCCGCGAGGCGCTGCAGGTGCGCACAACCTATGCCGACACTCCGGTCAGAGCCGACTCCGTTGCCCCCGACGTTATATTCGTGTTGGGCGAATCGCTCCGCGCCGACCATCTGCCGATGAACGGCTACCGGCGCAACACTTTACCGGCAATCTCGGCCGACTCACTGCTGATTAACTTTCCGAACTACTACACGGAGTTCACCAATACCAACCACGCAGTGCCGGCACTGATGACCTCAAATCCTGAAAAAAGATTTGAGGAGCAATCATTCATAACCCTGTTTAAAAACGCCGGTTACCGCACGGCCTGGTTCGCCAATCAGAATCTAACGCGCTTTTATTCATATTTTGCCAACGAGGCCGACACCCTGGTTTATTGCAACGACGGCAAATCGGTTATGCGCTATCAACCGCTGCTCGACACCGATATGCTGCCGGCGTTCCGGCAGTGGCTCAACAGCAGCGAAGCGCAGCCGCGGCTGGCGGTTTTGCACTGCATCGGCTCCCATTGGTGGTATCCGCTCCACTATACCCGCGCCGATGCCCGCTTTACCCCTGAAATCACCCATAAGGAAATCGCGGGGCTGAACCGCGACGAAATCATCAACTCCTACGATAACACGATTCTGGCCACCGACCGTTTTCTGGCCGAACTGCGCGAAATTGTCGGCAACCGCAACGCGATTATAGTCTTTGTTTCAGACCATGGCGAACTGCTCGGCGAGGACGGCTGCTACCTTCACGACGGCGATCAGGAACCGCTTCATCATCCGGCGGCCTTTATGCTGCCCACGGCAACCTACGCGGCAACCTATCCGGCGCTGATTGATTCCCTGCGGGCGGTATCGCCGAATCCGGTAACTTCGGCCTCGAATTTCAAAACCCTAATCGATGTAGGGCGCCTGACAGTTGGGCTATAGTTGCTGATTATTGCGGGGATGGTAGAGCAGGATTTCCTTGCGCAGGTGCGAGCGGTCGAGGTGAATGTAGATTTGGGTCGTTGCTATGCTTTCGTGGCCGAGCATCTGCTGAATCGCGCGCAGGTTGGCACCTCCTTCAAGCAAGTGTGACGCAAAGGAATGGCGCAGCGTATGGGGCGACACTTCGGTCGTTATTCCGGCGCGGCGGGCGAGCTCCTTTACGATGTCAAACACGCGCATACGCGTAATCCTGCGCCCGGTTCTTGGCGCAAGAAACACATAGTTTTCTTCGCCGGGACGGATTTTGCCTTCGGCGCGTTGCACCAGCCATTGGCGCAGAATATCAACCGTAATGTCGCCCATAGGCACCAGCCTCTCCTTCGAGCCTTTGCCAACCACCGACAGGTAACCTTCGTCAAGGTTCAGACGGCTGACTTCGAGGTTTATCAGCTCGCTGACGCGCAAGCCGCAGCCATAAAGGGTTTCCATCAGCGCATGGTCGCGCAGGGCCTGGGGCGATTCGGGATCGATTGAATCAATCATCGCGTCAATTTCTTCTACCGACAACACCGAGGGCAGATGCAGCCCGATCTGGGGCGGCTCAAGGAGCAGCGCCGGGTTCGTTTCCAGATAGTTTTCGGCAACAAGATAGCGAAACAGCGCCCTGATTCCGCTGACCAGCCGGCGTAGCGAGCGCGGTGCCAGACCGAGGTCGACCATTGCCACCATAAATTCATGGAGGGTTTCAACCTCCACGCGGTCAATGGTTATTGCGCGGTCATCAAGGAATTCAAGAAGGCGCCGGCTATCGCGCAGATATGCCTGGCGCGAGTTGTCGGCGTTGCCTGCTTCCAGCAGCAGGTATGCCTCGAAACCGCCCAGAAGTTTTCGGGAATCGGCCGGAATGGTTCTCACTGCGGGTAGTTGAGATTCTCTTCGCCGGGATTGGCCAGAACTTCGCTGAGATAGCGCCGGGCCAGGGCGCGCGCTCCCGGCAGGTCGTTGAAGGTGTAGTTTCCGCAGTCGCGGGCCGTTGCGCCCGGAATTTCGCCCTCGAAACCGGCAATAAACTCAAAAGTGCGTCGCATCAGCGGCAAAATATCTTCGCTTTGCAGGTTGCCCTGAAGAATCAGATAGGAGCCGGTGCAGCAGCCCATTGGCCCCCAGTAGACCACCCGGTCGGCCCATTCGGAATCGTTGCGGAGATATGTGGCGGCCAGATGCTCGATAGTGTGGAGCACCTTGGGGTCGGCGGCCGGTTCGCGGTTGGGCCGGGTAAGGCGGATATCAAAAGTGGTCAACACGTCGCCCGAGGCCGTGCGGTCACGCCGACTCACGAAGATTCCCCGCTCCAGGCGCAGATGATCTATCTGAAATGATGCGATCTTTTTCATTTTATATCTTTGAGCAAACGGCTGACAATTGAAAATGCTTCGCGCGGAGCGGCTTCCCAAAATGAGTCATATTGCGCGCCATTGTCGGCAACCTCGCCGGGAGTGTCGGAAATCACACGCAGACACAAAAAGTCAACCCCGCTGCGGTAGCAGGTCTGCGCAATGGCAGCGCTCTCCATATCAACCCCCACGGCGTTAGGATAGAGCTGCAACACATGGTCAACCGTTTCGCGCCGGTCAACGAAGATATCGCCTGATGCAACAACTCCGAATTTAACTATCGGATTGCTCTTGAGGGCAGGCAGTTCCAGCAGGTAGGCCGGGGCCTCAAACAGCGTCGGACAACCCGCAGCCTGACCGGCCGTGGTGCCCGGCCCGCACCAGACGTCATGGTAGCCGACGCCCGTAGCGGCAACCACGTCGAGCACCCGGGCCGCGCCGCCGGTGCCTCCGGCAACTCCGGTGTTGATAACCAGCTCGGGGCTGAAAAGCTGAATCAGGGCTCGGGTTCCGAGGGCGGCGTTGACTTTGCCGATTCCGCATTTGGTTGCGCAAACCGTATGGGAGCCTACGTTGCCGCAATAAAACGTAAACCCGTCGGCCTCAATAGCCTTCGGGTTTTCTATTGATGGAAGCAGAAGCTGAAGCTCCTTATCCATCGCTACGATAATTCCAATCTTCATTCTTAAGGTCGGTGATACTGGTGTGCGCTTAGAGTTTAAGCGTAATTGTCATCGAGGGGATTTCGTGATTATAGGTTATTTCAGCATTGATGGCGTTTTCGTTGGCCGGATAATTAGGAATTTTTGCGGTTTCGGTTCCGGGAGTGGCACCTGGAGCTGAAATGATGAACTTGCAGGCCTTTTCGCTAACGGCCACGCCAACTGTTATGTGGCCCGACTTGAGCGAATGAACCATGCTGTCAATGCATGCGAGCAGCAGCAGCTGAATCCGGCGCGGGTCGCTGGTGATAATCGGCGTGCCGGGGGCCGGCTTAACACCGATGCTCAGCCCGGGATTCAGATTCGGTTCAACCGTTTCCGCAGCAATGGAGGCAACCTTGTTTGGCTCGACAGGAACTTGCCTTGTAACAATCGGTTTCGATTCATTGAGCGCAAATTCGAGCATATCGCCGGTAACAGTCTGAATAACCTTGGTATTCGAATCGATAACGTCTACAAAGTTCTTTATGTAGCCTTTAACCTCGTCGTCGGGTATGGCATCAATAACCATTTGCGAATAGTTAGTAACGGCCGACAGCGGCGTAGAGAGCTCGTGGGCTATATAGGTCATCAGCTGCACTTTTTCCGATTCGCGGCGATGCGCTTCTTCAAGTTGCTTTTCGAGCTGGTGTATTTTCTTGTTAAGGTCACGAGCGGCCGTGGTCGAAACGTTGCTGATGCGGGCGCTCTGGCGTTTTTTCTGACGCTCAAACATGTA
This sequence comes from uncultured Bacteroides sp., assembly GCA_964528425.1. Lineage (GTDB taxonomy): Bacteria > Bacteroidota > Bacteroidia > Bacteroidales > Muribaculaceae > UBA3263. The sequence continues at coordinate 24,926 of CAZGTD010000019.1, read as the reverse complement.
GAGAACACCCAAAACGAACGACATTACAACCAAAACCACTACGAGAATGAGCAGGAACTTGTTATTGCCACGCTCAAATTCAAGCTTTTCGGTAATCTGGCGGCGGCGCTGGGCGTTAACATCGTAAAGGAGCTGCAATTCGCGAACGCGTTCGTTGGTTTTATAGTTAACGAACTCTTCGAGCAGATGGGAATTGCGCAGCTCTGCTTCGAGTTTGGCCTGATGGTTGCCGGCACTGTCGGCAATTTCTATGAGCTGGCGCGTAAAGTGGCGCTTTTCATACATGTCGTGGGCCGAATCGGCCAGTTCCTTAGCCAGAGGGAGTGCCTCACCAAACTTCCGGGCGCGCACCAACCGGCCTATATGCATAAGGCGGTTATTTTGGTACTTTTGGGCAATCTGGGGGTTGCGGGCAACTATCTCGTCAATCTGGCGGGTAACCTCGCTGAACTCGGCATCGGAAAGCTCGGAGTAGTTGCGGGCAATGCGCTCCAGACACAGGTAGCGGGCCAGGTCATAGTCGCGATAGGTTCGGCCCTGAGCATCCGTATAGTTCTCCATCCGTTTGAGGTTGAGTAACTGATTGCGGTCGGTGCGGATGCTTTTCAGGCTTTCGTCGTTATGCCAGTAAGCCTCGGTGGCCACAAAGTTATACAGCGAGCGCAAATAATTGAACGGCAACTGCTCCAGCTTGTTTAGCGAAACGTCAAGATCGTCGAGATATTGGCTCAGCAGGTCGCCTTGAGTCTGATGGCTCAATAAAATCACGAGCGTAAACAGGCGGCCAACCTTTTCATGAATGCTTATATCGGCCGGGAGTTCGGCAATGGTTTTAAGCACCTGGCGCGTGTAGTTATCGCGCTCTTCGTCAACCGGAAAGGGTTCGGCGCTTGCACGGCTGGCATGAATAAAAATTACAGTCTGACGCTTATCTTCCGAGTCGGGAATGTTTTTCAACCGCTCCTTGGCTTGATCAACGATACTGACGTCTTTCATGGCGGCGCCTATGTTGGCCATATTGCGGATAATGTCGAGCTGGGCCGTGTAGTCGCCGGCACGCACCGCTACGTCAAAAAGATTATAAATAACGGCAAGCCTCTGTTCGGGAGAGCCGCCATCAAAAATATTATATAAAATTTCGAGCGAGTCGGCCGGAGTGGTAACTTTTGCCAGATTCTTATATAATGTTTCAACGGGTGATGTTTCACTCGCAGTCGCAGATAACGGGGCTAACAAGCATATTATCAGCGCAAAGAGTATGTTCCGAACTTTAAGCATTGAAACTTTTTGGTAACATTTTCGCAACAAAGTTACGCAACTTTTTCATTTTAGGCTTATTTTTTAATACTATTTAACTTTTTCGGGCAATTTCGCCCGCTTGCGTTAACTTTTGTTAAATGGGGGGGGGGTAAATGATATTTCAAAATAAATACCTATATTTGCCGACGAAATGATTAACCCCTAATTCATCAAAACTTATGAAACGACTGTTTTCAATTCTGGCTCTCGCCGTATGTGCCCTCTTCTGCGCGTCAACGCTAATGGCAAAAATTCCGGCCGGCAAATGGGTGCTGGTCGATATCGACGGCAAACCGACCCAAGATTTCACCTCCGTAAAGATAATTGAAGATAACGGAGCCTTCACCGTACTGTGGTCATACGACAACCTCTCAACCTTTACGGTTATGCAGCAGGGCACGGTGACCGAAACCTTACCCGGAGTTTGCGTTGAAAACACCTCGCTGGTCAAAAACGGCCCCAACGCCATAAGCTTCAACCGCAAGGGCGACACGCTGACCCTGCGCTTCACCTACAAAAACAATCCTCGCAAGGTAGTCACCGAAAAATACATCAAATACGAAACCTACCTCAAACAACAATCCAAGAAATAACCCTCGGCCCGCGCCATCACCCCCTCCGTTGGAATGCCCTCATTCCAACGGATTTTTTTGAAAATTTTCTCATTGAACCATAGCGGTAATATCAGGAATTATTACTAACCCGCTTCTTCGGCAGCCGGCGAATCAACGCCGTTCATTGAGTTTATGCTTGGGGAAATTCTTGGCGCCCTTTCGCGGGGAGAAACCGACGATAAATCTGATGAAGGAGATTTAGTTCCTAATAAAGTTCCTAATAAAGTTCCTAATAACATCCGCTCTGAATATCCGCAGGTTCACGAAATTGCATGGCAAATTGCCTCCCTTCTTCACACTACACCGAGCGCAAGCGCTAATCAAATCGGCGAAACTATAGGCCTGAGTGACAGAATGGTGCGTAAGCATATTGCTACTCTGCGCAAGCTTGGCATAATTGAACGCGTCGGCAGTAATAAATCCGGCTATTGGAAAGTGAATTGGAATCGTTAGAGAGGAAGGAGGGTGACGGGGCGGTTGAGGCGGGCGCGGAGGTAGTCGCGGAAGCGCTGCTGTTCGGCGGCGGTCATGGGGGCGGAATAGCCGACCAGAGCCAGGTTGAGGGTGTCGGCCGCGCCGGTATGAATGTCGGCAACAACGGCGGTTGTAATTGCAAGTCGGTCGACCTTGGGGAACACCACGCGCAGTTCGGGGGCCATTGCGGCACCCAGGGAGTCGTTGGCAACTATGGCCGCGGCGCACACGCGCAGCGAGTCAATGGTTTGCTGCTGGCGCTCAATGGTTTGCTGAGTGAGCGCATACATTGACTGAACTATGGCTCCGGAGGTGCGTTCAACGTCGATGGTCGAGGCCGTTGAGCCTTGGATTACCCGCAGGCGCGTGCCGCTGAGGTGATATTGCGGCAGCCTGGCGGTAAGGGCAGCCATGAGCGAGTCCTGGTTGATGGGCTGGCCGATAAGGGCTACCGAGAGTTCGGGATCGTCTTTGCTGTACTCACATTTATAGTTGAGCACCTGGGTGTTTGGAAAGTTAAATTCGTTGTTTACGAATTCCAGGCAGTTGTTTTTGAAGTTATTCTGAACGAACATAACGTAGGTCAGAAAGATTGCCGGAATCATTGTCAGAGCGGCTATGAGATAGACCGTGCGGCGCACGCGCCGGGCCCGCGCCGGGTCGGAAAAGGCCTTGAGCTTGAAGCGCATGAGCTTTACGCCTGCATAGGTGGCCACGGCGATAAACACCGAGTTGATGAAAAACAGATATAGCGCCCCGAAAAGATAGCCGGGCTGAAGGGTGGCCAATCCGTAGCCGGCGGTGCATAGCGGGGGCATCAGGGCCGTTGCTATGGCCACACCGGGAATGACGTTACCTTTATTTTTGGCGGCGACGGCCAAAATTCCGGCCGCTCCGCCGAAAAATCCGATAAGAACGTCGTAGATAGTCGGCGAGGTGCGAGCCAGCAGCTCGGAGTGGTTTTCGTTAACGGGCGAAATCAGAAAGTAAACGCATGAGGTAAGCAGCGAAATTCCGGCAGCTACCGCCAGGTTGCGAAACGACCGCTTCATCAACTCGAAATCGTGGATACCGACGGCGAGCCCAATGCCGATAATCGGGCCCATAAGCGGCGAAATGAGCATGGCGCCTATAATAACGGCGGTAGAGTTGGTGTTGAGCCCGAGCGAAGCAATAAAAATTGCCACCACGAGAATCAGCGAGTTCATTCCACGAAATGAAACTCCCTCGCGAATCGAGGCCTCGGCCTCCTCCTGAGGCACTAAAAAGGGCGTCAGGTCGAAAAAGTTTTTAATTTTGGCAGCAACGGCGTTGAAATCCATAACCTGCAGGGTATTATTTGGTTCCGGCCTCGCGCAGAGCGCCGGTCAGAGGGTCGAAAATTGCATAACCCGGTTCTTTTTTGTTGGTAAAAAACGAAGGGTCGAGACCGAAAACAACGCCGAGCTGAACAACGTCGAAACTCTTCGAATCAATGGTTTTTCCGTTATAGGCAACGCTGAAACGGGCCGACCCCGGAATCGAGTAGGGAACGGCTCCCTTAGGCATTACCTTTTCGCGTCCTTTTTCGTCGAGAGGCATTTTTCCGGTGGTGAGAACCTTAGAGTTCAAAACCACCGGCGCGCCGGAAAGGTCGTCGGCATCGACAAATCCTTTCAGCGGGCTGAGCCGGGCAATAACCACGTCCGATGCCGGAGCGTCGGCCGAAGGGACGTAGGACACTTCGATTGCATCGGTTGCGGTTTGAGTAGTTCCGAGAAACATTGCCGTGAGCGCTTCTTCCTGGGCCTGCAGATTCTGGAGAATAAGGGCGAGAGCCTGGCCGTCGGGCATCTGGTCGGCTTGGCCGGTCAGGTAGTCCTGGCGGCTTTGGCGCAGCTGAATAATCTGGTCTGCGGCAAACTGGGCCCGCTTGGCCAGCGATGAGCCCTGGAGCATATCTTCAGTAACGGCATAGCGGGCGGCAGGGTCATCGAGCGGAGTTTTGGTCAGGGGGGTAGGAGCCGGGACCTCAGCCGGCGCCGGCATCGGCGGAATATCGTCGGAATTAACTGTCAGCGGATTGCCCATAGCCGACAGAGCCACAAACACCGGCTGGCCCCCCTTGAACTGCATCAGATATTGCTCGGCATCGGCCGGAACCTCGGCGCCGGCATAGATTTTAGCGCCGGTCAGCTGCCAGATTGTTGATGGTTTGGCAATGGCCTTACGGGCGGCATCGGCTCCGAGATAGCGTTCGGCATAGTTATAGAAAACCCCGGGGGTCTGAACTGTTTTTTGCGCCGAAAGCACAACGTTGACAGTTGTTTGGGGCAGCGAATAGGCAATTCCGTAGTCATTGGCCTTGGTTGCCGCCAGTTTTGTTACGCTCTGGGCCGATAAGCCGAGTGACGAAGCCAAAAAAATTCCGATAAAAATTCTTTTCATGATGTGATAACTGATATCAGACCGCAAATTATATTTTCCGCAAAGTTAGACAAAATTCCCGGCCAATGCAAATTTATGACTAATCTTAAACCGGCGCCCCGGAATATAAATTTGCACGGGTGGCAATAAATTGTTAACTTTGCGATGTTGAACAGTCTGAATTACCGGTTTAAAATCAAGAAAGATTATTTAACCCGCACGTTATAAATCACTAATGCTTTTTAACTCGCTTCCTTTTTTGATTTTTTTTCCGCTGGTGACGCTGCTATATTGGGTGCTTCCGTTTCGGCTGCGCAACCCGATGTTGCTGATTGCCAGCTACTACTTCTATATGTGTTGGGAGCCGGTTTATGCGCTGCTCATTTTATTGTCGTCGATAACAACCTGGGGATGCGCCCTACTGATTTATCGGCGGAGACAGCAGCGAAAGCTATGGCTCGTTTCATGCCTGATATTGAATTTCGGAATTCTTTTCCTCTATAAGTATATGGGGTTCTTCAATTCCGAGGTTACCGGCCTGCTCCGACACCTGGGAATTGACATTCATATTCCAACCTTTGCGCTTCTGCTGCCGGTTGGAATTTCGTTCTACACGTTTCAGGCCGTAGGCTACATTATCGACGTTTACCGCGGCAACCTCAAGCCTGAAAAAAGCCTTTGGCTCTACTGCCTGTTCGTTTCGTTCTTTCCGCAGCTCGTTGCCGGCCCGATTGAACGCGCCGGAAACCTACTGCCTCAGTTCCACGAAAAACATTATTTCAATGCCGCATCATTTATCGACGGTTTGCGGATGATGGCCTGGGGCTATTTCATGAAACTCTGTATTGCCGAAGCGGTTGCACCCTACGTCAACGCCGTTTATAACAATCTGGCAATGCACTCGGGGGCCTCGGTATGGCTTGCAACATTTTTCTTCACGTTCCAGATTTTTTGTGATTTCGGCGGTTACTCACTGATTGCCATCGGCACCGCCCGGTGCGTAGGATTCAGTCTGATGCAGAACTTCCGTCAGCCCTATTTAACGCGCCGCATAGGTGATTTCTGGCATCGGTGGCACATTAGCCTGTCGTCGTGGTTTTCAGATTATCTCTACATTCCTCTGGGGGGCAGCCGCTGCTCGGTTGCCAAACATCAGCGCAACCTGTTTACAACATTTGTTGTCAGCGGACTCTGGCACGGTGCTAACTGGACCTATATCTGCTGGGGCGCCTACCACGGAGTTCTGCAATGCGGAGCTGCCCTGTCGCGGCGCTTGAAAATCAACACCCGCCTGAGCCGGCCGATAGAGAAATACAGGGCTATCAAATGGTTCAAGGACCTGGCGGCCATTATCATCTGCTTTCTGCTCGTTATGGTGGGTTGGGTATTTTTCCGGGCTAACAGCGTCAGCGATGCCTTCATTGCCCTGAACAAAATGGTCAATCCCACCGGCCCACTCTACAACGGCGAAGGCAAACCGGAAATTTTGCTTCCGATATTGCTGATCGGGTTGCTGATGATTCGCGAAACGCGCAATGAATTCAACTGGAACCTTCATTTAACCGGCAATAAGCGGCTGGTTGTCAGCGCGGTTTCGGTGGCGTTGCTCTTTATAGTAATTCTTTTGTGTGCCCACTTTGAAAGCGGCGAATTCATTTACTTCCAATTCTGAACCGGCATGAAACGTTTTTTCAAATGGCTTTTGATTTTTCTGGCTACTTTCACCCTGTGTGAACTGATTGCCGGCCCGGGCCTCAGAACATATCTTGAAAATTACTCGCTGCCGGGCGATTACCGGATGTCGGACCACTATTTGCTCAACTCCAACGAAGACATCATCGTTATAGGCAGCTCTGTTGGTCTAAACAGCATAAACACCCGACAGATTGCCGACTCAACAGGATTATCAACTTATAATGCGGGTGCAAACGGCCAGAGTTTTCCTTATTACTTAACGGTTTTGAAGGCCGTTACCGCAAACCGTTCGCCCCGGAAAATCATTCTGGCCCTGGCGCCCGACAATCTATCGTCGACGGGCAAAGGCATCCGCTACAACTTTCTTATTCCCTACTATGGCCGCGGAATAGCCGATGTTGACTCCGTAATCGGGGCTGAAGAGCCATTGGGAGGACTGTTTCTGAAATCGAACTTTTATCGACTGAACCGAATCTGGTTCCGCATTCTTCTCTACCATTTCGCAACTGCCGGCATTGAGGGGAGCAACGGCTTCGTGGCCAAGCCCGTACCTGCAATTTTCCCTTCCGAGGCCGGCGAAGAAATATACCCGCCAATTTCGCCCGAGCGCGAAAAGCAACTAAGGGAGTTTATGAGAATATGCCGCGACAAAAATATTGACCTGACCATGGTTTTCACTCCGCGGAGGTGTGTGCCCCTATCATCTGAAGGCGATGTTCTGGAGTCGGCGCGGAAAATCAGCGATGAATTTGGAGCAGCGTTTTTCGACGACACGAACCTGCCTCCATTTAACTCCGATTCAACGCTTTTTTATGACACCGGCCATATAAATATCAGAGGCGCATCAATCTATACCGACACCATTATCGAAAGGATTCGATAAAATATGTAACTTTGCAGAACATTTGATGGCCCGGCGCGGTTATTGGATTGAGAACTGTTTGTTTATGGAAGAGAAGGAGAACGTAAAAGAGGGTGGTTTGCCCCCCGGAAAATCCCGGCGGCCGCTGCTGAAAGTGCTGGCCTGGTTGGGCCGGTTCGTTGCCGGCGTGTTGCTGCTGGTGGCGGCCCTGGTTTGTGTTCTCTATATTCCGGGAGTCCTCAACAGGGTTGCCCGGTGGGTTCTGCCTAAGGTCGAGCAGGCCAGCGGACTCCATATCGAAACTGAAAATATCAGTTTGAAGTGGCCTATGCGTCTCGGAGTAGACGGTGCGGTAGTTACCGACATGAAGGCCGGCGGCGACACTATGGTGGTTGCCCAAAAGCTGAATCTGCGCATCAACCCGCTCAAACTGCTGGTTGGCCGCATCGGGGTTTCAAATGCCGAAATCCGCAGCGGGTTCTATCAGATGGGCGGACCGGACTCGCTCTACATTGCGGTTAATATTGACAGCATCGGCGCCGAGGCGTCGCTGGCACTGAACTTTTCGGAAATCAACGTTGACCACGCCGACCTCAACGGCGGCCGCGTGCGCCTGATATTGGGGCCCGACACTACCTCTACCCCCAAGGATACCACCCCGACCACTCCCATGCGCATCTCTTCGGGGCGCATTTCAATGAGAAATGTTGATTACTCAATGGTTATGGCTCTTACCGACGACACTATCGGAGTCAGCGGGTTCAGGGCGGTATTGACTTCGGGCGAACTGCTGGTGGCCGACACCATCGACATTCGCACCGGACTGGTATCGATGGCACTGGACTCCGCGCTTTATGGCAAACGCGGCGCCGAGCCCATGGCCGGACTCGACCTTAATTGCCTTACGCTGCGCGGAGCCAAAGCGGCGGTCGACACCTTTACCATGCATGGCACATCGCTTCGCGTTCCGCTCCACGGCCTCCGCATCAACAATGTAGCCGACATGAGCCTGCTCGGAAGCGGCGTTTTTGAAATGACCGACTCCGAAATGATTGCCAAAGGTTTTCATATTGTTCTGAACGGTTCCACAACTCTTGAGCTCGATGCCGAAATGGGCATGGGCGCCGATATGAACTTGGCCCCGGTTATGGTCGACGCTCGTGCGCGGGTGTTTGCCGATGCCGTTGGGCGTGCAATGCCGGCGCTGCGCCCCATGCTGGCCCCTTTGCCTCAGTCTGTGCCGCTTAACCTGCGTGCTTATGCCCGCGGCACCATGGCCGACCTGCGAATCGACACTCTGGGCGCTTCAATGCAGGGAATCTTCAGTCTGAAAGGCTCGGCAGCCGCACAAAACCTTATGGACTCAACTGCAATGGCCCTGGATGCAACATTTGAAGGCCGGCTCATTAACTCCGCACCCTTCAAATCGTTTATTCCCGCCGACGTTAAATTGCCCCCGTTAACTCTTAAAGGAGCGGCAAGCGCCCGCGGCCGCGACTACACAGCGCGCCTGACAGCCCAGACAGGCGCCGGCCGCCTGGCGCTCGACGGCTCCCTGAAGGGAACCGCACCCGCCTATAAAGTCGATCTGCAGGCCGACTCATTTCCGGTTGCAGCCTTTATGCCGGGGCTGGGAGTCGGCGCCGTAAGCGCATCAGTGAAGGCTACGGGCCGCTCGTTTAATCCGCTTCAACGCGGCGCGGAACTCAACGCGCTGGTAAACGTAGGCTCCGTTGAATTCAACGGCCGCCGACTCGAAGCAATCACAGCCGACGCCCGGCTGGCCAACAATAATCTGACCGCCCGACTGACCTCGGGAGTTCCTGCCGCCGACCTTACGCTTGACCTGGGCGCCCATCTGGAGCCGAAAACTGTCAGCTGGGACCTTAACGGCAACGTTCGCAACCTTAATCTTAAATCCCTGGGCGTTACCGATTCGGTTCTTAACGGAACCATGCGCCTGAAATCCACCGGCTTCGCCGCACTGAACCTCGACACTATTCAGGCCCGGGCTACCCTGCTCGACGCGCGCCTGAACATGAACTCCCGGAGTCTCAACATTGATTCGCTGCTTCTAACCGCCGATGCCGGTCGCACTATTGCCATCGACCTTGGAAATGCCACGCTCAATGCCGCCCTGCGCGCCGACACTACGCTCAACGCCCTGATGGCGCAACTGCCCCGGGTAACGACTGCCGCCACAGATATGGTCAATCGCCGTGATTTCCGAGCCGATTCGCTGATTTCGCTGCTTCCCCGAATGAATATGGACGTTTCTGCTGCCGCGGGCTCGGCAATTCAGCAATTTTTAGCGCCATCGGCCATCGATTTCCAGACTCTCGATTTTAAAGCCCGCACCGACTCTATTCTCCATGCCCGCGCCCAAATTCTCGGTTTCAGCTCCGGCGAATCAATAAAGGTTGACACCCTGACGCTTAAAATGATTACACGCGGAAGTGCGCTGCTGTTTAACGCATATATAAACAACCGGCCCGGCACTCTCGACGAGTTCGCCCGGGTAAACATAGGGGGCGGCATCAGGGGCAACACCGGGCGCGTTTTTATTGAACAACACAATATTCAGGGCGAAATGGGCTACCACTTGGGATTACGCGCAGCCATCGACTCGATAATAACGGTTAATCTTGACCCGGCAAATCCAACGATTGCCTATAAGCAATGGACCGTCAACAATGATAATTTCTTGAGTTTCAATCCCAAGACCTTCCATATCGATGCGAATATCGACGCCCGAGGCGCCGGCTCGCGCCTGCAGCTGCTTTCGGGCCGCAACGAAGCCTCCGATTCGATTACGCCGAATAACCTTGCGCTGAAAATCAGCGATGTCCATATCAGCGACTGGTTGCAGCTGAATCCTTTTGCGCCGCCAGTTGCCGGCGATATCAATGCCGACCTTCTTGTTAACTATTCGTCGAAAACGGTTAACGGTTCGGGTACCTTAGGCGTTGATAACCTCACCTACGGCCGTCAGCGCGTGGGCAACATAGGCATGGACCTCGACGTCGACACCGACTTCGGAGGGGCCATCTGGGCCAACGCCGACCTAAAGATCGACGGGCGGCGCACACTGGTTCTCAACGGCGCGCTCAACGACACCACAATGCGCACCCCCCTGCAACTGGGCGCCCAGCTGATAGAGTTCCCCCTGGCAATCGCCAATCCGATGCTGCCGAGAGAATATGCCAGTCTTTCGGGAACGCTCAACGGCTACCTTGAGGTCGACGGTACTATGAACGCGCCGGTAGCCAACGGAGCCCTGGCCTTCAAAGATGCGAAGGTAACAGTCGGTATGATGGGCACCACGTTCAGCTTCGACACCACGGCCATAGCGGTCAACTCAAACGTTGTTGACTTCCGCAAGTTTGCAATTTTCGGTGCCAACGCCAACCCTCTTCAGTTAGATGGTTCGGTTGACCTGCGCAACTTTGCCTCGCCGACCGTTAACCTGGCCCTGAATGCCGAAAACATGCAGTTCCTCAACTCAAAAAAGAGCAACAAGGTTAGCCTCTACGGGCGTGGATTTATTGACCTGGATGCCCACATACGCGGTTCGCTGCGCTTCATGGCGGTCGATGCCCGTCTGGCCATTCTTCCGGCAACAAACCTTACTTATCAGATAACAAGCGCCAACAGTGCCGTGGCGTTGCAGGGCGACAACAACGTTGTGAAATTCGTTAATTTTGCCGACACGACAACCATTGCACAGTCCGACACCATTGAACAGAATTCAATGGCTATGATTCTGAACGCCAGCGTTGACATTCGCCAGGGTTCGCAGTTTACGGTAGACCTTTCGACCGACGGCCAGAACCGCGCCCAGCTGCGCCCGCAAGGCATTCTGAACTATTCGATGAGCCCGGCGCAACCCGATGGTCGCATGACCGGACGGCTGCAAATCGACGGCGGCTTCTTCCGCTACTCCCTGCCGGTAATTTCCGAAAAAACATTTAATTTTGCATCGGGCAGCTATGTTGCCTTCAACGGCCCGGTAATGAACCCGACGCTCAACATTTCGGCCACCGACCAGACCCGCGCCAACGTTACGCGCCCGGGCGAGAATTCGCGGTTGGTAAACTTCGACGTTACCTTGATGGCCAAGGGCACTCCCGAGCATCTCGACGTTAGCTTCGACCTTTCGACAAAAGATGATATTTCGGTCGAAAACGAGCTGCAGGCAATGTCGCCCACCCAGCGCGCCAACAAGGCTATGAACCTGCTGCTCTACGGCCTGTATTCATCGGGCGAAACGTCGGCCACCGCCAATCTGTCGGGCAACGCCCTCTACGGGTTCCTGTCGTCGCAGCTCAACAAATGGGCGGCCAACACCATTAAGGGGGTTGACGTTAGTTTCGGCTTCGACCAGTTCGACCGCACCCGCAACGGCCAGACGCAAACGGCAACACAATATAGCTACAAAGTCAGCAAAACTCTTTTCAACGACAGGTTCAAGATAGTTGTCGGCGGCAACTACTCGACCGATTCCGAGGAGTCGGACATTGCCGAAAACCTGATTTCCGACGTGTCGCTCGAATATATGCTCAACCAGTCGGGGTCGATGTATGTGCGTCTGTTCCGCCACACGGGCTACGAATCTATTCTCGAAGGCGAAGTTACACAAACGGGTGTTGGCTTCGTTATTAAACGCCGCGTTAACCGGGTGGCCGACATTTTTAATTTCCGAAAAGCCGTTCAGCAATGAAACTCATCAGATTTATGCTCATAGGGCTCGCGGCCATGGTTGCCGCCGGCTGCTCAACAACGTCGCGTCTGGCTCCGGGCGAAGAACTCTATAACGGCATTAAAAAAATGACCGTTTCGGCTCCCGACGGCAAGAAAGTTGACGGAGCCATAAAGGCCGATGTTTCCAAAGCCCTGACAGTGAAGCCCAATAATCCATGGCCGCTGACCAACATTCGCAACCCTTTTCCGGTTGGTCTTTGGATATGGAACCATTGGTCGGGCCACGAAAAAGGCATCAAGCACTGGGCATACGAGCATTTTGCCTCGGAGCCGGTTCTGATGAGCGAAGTGCGTCCTGACCTGCGGGTAAAAATGGTCGACGAAATGCTTAATAACAATGGCTATTTCCGTTCGCGCTCAACCTTTACGACCATACCCAAGAAGTCGAACCCCAGAATCACTTCGGTGAGCTACAACGTTGAAACCGGCCCTGCATATCTGCTCGACACCATTGAACTGCTCCCCGACACTAACCGGATGACACACCTGATTGACTCGGTGGCCGCGCGCATTCCATATCTTCGCGCCGGGTCGCGGTTCAGCGTTGACTCGCTCAGCGACGCCCGCAACCGCATAGCAACCGTTATGCGCAACCGCGGCTACTATTATTTCAACCCCGAATATATTGAATATCTGGCCGATTCCGTGAACCAGGCGCCGCAGCGCATTGCCCTGCGCTTAGCTCTGGCAGCCAACACGCCCGAATTTATGACGCGGCAATATAAGGTCGGCGACGTTAAAATGGTTCTGCGACGCACCGACGGCGGCGGCTCGCCCGACACCATCCACTGCTCGCGCGCAACGCTGGTCCAGTTCATGCCGTCGCGCTTCCGGCGCGAAATAGTCGACGAGTGCATAACTCTTCGTCGCGGACGCAATTTGCGTGTGGGCGCACTCAACGCCACCCAGACGCGCCTGAGCCGCCTGGGCATATTTTCGAATATCGACATCAACGTTCTTCCTCCGGATTCGGCGGCCATAGCCGCGGGCAACGATACTCTCAACGTTGTTGTTGACTGCACGCTGGGACGCCCGCTCGAAGTGTCGCTCGAAGCCAACGTTTCGTCAAAAAGCAACTCATACATAGGCCCCGGCCTGACTCTTGGGGTTAGCCAAAACAACCTTTTCGGTGGAGGCGAGCAGTTAGGCGTTACCCTTACAGGCAGCTATGAATGGCAAACCGGCCGCGACCGCTCCGGAGCCTTCAATTCATACGAATTCGGATTGCAGGGTTCGCTGGCGTTTCCGCGCCTGCTTGCCCCGAAGTTCCTGCCCCGTCTGCGCCGCGACCTTGCGTGGACACGCATTACCGCCAACGCCGACATTCTGAACCGGCCGCATTATTTCCGCATGGCGCAGTTCAACGCCTCGTTTGCCTACGACTGGAATCCCTCGCGCTACTCAACCAACACCTTGACTCTGCTGAAAATGACCTATAATAATCTGCTGCACACGACTCCCGAGTTTGATGAACTGATGGAGCAGAACCGCGCCGTTGCGCTGAGCTTCCGCTCGCAGTTCGTGCCTCAGATTGCCTATACATATTCCTACGACAGGCTGTTTCGCGGCGTTGACCAGCTCAGCTGGACCGCTACTGCCCAGGAGGCCGGCGGAGTTTTTTGCGGATTGTGGCGACTCTGCGGCGTAAAGGGCGAGAAACGCCTGTTTCGCATTCCGATTTCGCAATTCTTTAAGGTAAGCGGCCAGATTGTTTACGGTCGCAAGCTCAGCCGCCGCCACGACCTATGGCTGGTTATGCGCGCGGCTACCGGCGTTGCCCACGCCTACGGCAATTCGCGCGAAGTTCCGTATAGCGAACAGTTCTGGGTTGGCGGTGCTAACTCAGTGCGCGCCTTTACGGTGCGTTCGCTCGGCCCCGGCAGCTACCGCCCCGAACGCGACGGCTCCGGCGATTATTTCGATCAGACCGGCGACTTTAAGTTCGAGGCCAACGTTGAATTCCGGTTTCCGATTCTCGGGCCGGTCCACGGAGCGGTGTTCCTGGACTCGGGCAACGTTTGGCTGCTCAAAAAAGACCCTGCGCGTCCCGGCGGAGAACTGCGCGCCAAAACCTTTTTGCGCGACCTGGCTCTTGGCACGGGAGTCGGGCTTCGTGTCGACGTCGGCATACTGGTTATTCGCGGCGACCTCGGCATCGGCATCCACGCCCCCTACGATACCGGCCGCTCCGGCTACTACAACATGACCTCCTTTAAGAACTCCCTGGCCTTCCACCTGGCCATCGGCTACCCCTTCTAACCATCCCCCGGCAATATTTACAGCAAAATAGCTCACTCTGCAACCCCATTTTACAGTAAAATAGCTCATTCTGCAACCCCATTTTACAGCAAAATAGCTCATTCTGCAACCCCATTTTACAGCAAAATAGCTCATTCTGAAACCCCATTTTACAGTAAAATAGCTCACTCTGCAAGTTTTTTTGTATATTTGCACCTACTAAATCGATAAATATATGGACAAACGACTGCTTGAAACCATTCTTGCTGACCAGGCAGATGAACTTACGCTCAAACAAAAAATTCGCTTTTGTCATCGTAAAGAGGAAGACCTAATTGACCTAAAAAGCCCTCAGGCACAAGTAGTCATCGGAGTAAGGCGCAGCGGAAAGTCTACTCTGTGCTATAATGCTCTTACGCGCAGCAACGTCAAGTTCGCCTATGTTAATTTTGACGACGAGCGCCTCATACAGCTTACTGGCAACGACCTTAACGACGTTTTGGAAGTTCTATATAAGATCTATGGCAACTTTAATTATCTGTTTATTGACGAAATCCAAAATATTCCTGAATGGTATCTATTTGTCAACCGTTTATTGAGGCGCCAAATGCATGTTGTTATTACAGGCTCTAACGCAAAATTGCTCAGTGGAGAGCTGGCAACGCATCTTACTGGCCGACATCATTCAATCACTCTATATCCATTTTCATTTGCTGAATATTGCGAGCTTAAGGAAATTGATGTTAAATCCCGCACCACAAAAGCAGTAGCCGCAAGACGGGCGGCTTTCGATGAATATTTACGGCAGGGGGGCTTTCCTGAACTCAACTTTATAAACAACGATAAAGCCTATATCGATGATTTAGTCAACAACATTCTGACGAGAGACATTGAACAGCGCTTTAAAATTATTCATACCTCGGCTTTTGAGCAACTATCGCACCATTTGCTAAATATAGCTCCCACAATAATTGTTGATAAAACCCTGCAAGAAATTTTCAAAATAAAATCACAGCAGACCACCAAAAATTATGTCAGCTACCTCAAACAAGCCTATCTGCTCGTTGGCTTGCACAAATATTCCCCAAAGAGCCGGTTGAGGATTCAGGGCGAAAAAGTATATCCAATAGATGTTGCCCTAATGAACAAGCGCAAGGATGCTTTTGCCGGCGATAATCTCGGCTGGAGACTCGAAACGATTGTATATATAGCTCTTCTACGACGATACAGAAACGAAGGGAAAGACATTTACTATTATAGTGACCGCTACGGAGAGTGTGACTTCATTGTTTACGAAGATCGTACTCCCCTGCTTGCGGTTCAGGTATCTTTTGACATAAGCTCGCCAAAAACGAAAAAACGTGAAATATCCGGACTCCTTCTGGCTGCAAGAAAAACCGGTTGCAGGAATCTGCTCTTGCTGACCGACCATGATTACGAAGACCTGGCAACTGATGGCTACGATATAAACATTCGACCTGCCTATGATTACCTACTCACGCTTTATAATGAATAATGGTTATACTATAAAAAAGAGGCGTGGACTGCTATGCCACGCCTTTAGAAGAAGGAGGAGGTTGAATTAGCTTTATGTGCTTTAGTTCTGGGCCAGAGTGGGGAGCGAGGCGGCGCGATAGGCCATGAGACCGTCCCGGTCGAGGCTGACGGTGAGGCGGTTGCCGTCGGCAGCAGGCAGCGAAACGTGGTCGGCGTCAACAAAGGTCATGAGTTCGTAGGTTTGGTCACCGACGGTAACGTCCCAGCGCTGGGCCTGAACGTCGAAGTCGAGACGCACGCTTGATTGGTCGCTTTCGCTGATAATGTCGTAGCCTTTGCCGTCGCATTTAACAAGATAGCGCTGGCCATCGGCGCCGTCGATGCGTTTGGTCGAGCAAGCCATAGGGTTGGAGCCGCTCCAGAATTCGATTGAGTTGAGCACCAGAATGTCGGCAAGGGAGGAAACCTCGTAGACAGGAAGCACCCAGAAGGCAATGAACACGAGTTCGTTTACGAACTTATTGCTGATGGTTTTGTTCCAGCTGAGCAGACGGTTGGTCAAAGCAAAGCTGCCGATGCATGAGCTGAGGCCGAGCGAGGCACCAACGGCCATGACTACGGCGATTTTCACGAAATGTTTTCTCATATATAAACAGTAAAAAAATGGTTGGTTACGCGGGAATGGCGGTTTTGCCAAGATTATAGAGGGTCAGAATCCGGTCAACGTAGTTAAACGTTTCCCGACCGCGAAGATAACCAAATTTTACGACATTATCATTATAATGTTTAGGATTTGAGAGCATCAACACTGCTTTTTCTACATTATCGTCCCATTTCGTCGGATCCAGTCCATATTTGCGGGCCAGTCGCATGGCATCGAAAATATGGCCCTGGCCGGCATTGTAGCTGGCGAGAACAAATTTTTTACGTTCCTGCGGGTCAGGCACTTTCGAGGCAAATATGCGGTCGAGATCATCGAGATAGCTAACGGCGGCCTTTACCGACTGCTCCGGATTGTTGGCATTGCGCAGGCCGTAGCTTCGTCCGGTGCGGGGCATGATCTGCATCAACCCGCGGGCCCCGGCAAAAGAGCGTGCATTCGGGTTAAAGCGGCTTTCGGTGTAGGCCTGCGCCGCAAGCAGGCGCCAATCCCAATTGATGGTAGGCGCCCAGCGCTGAAACAGCGGGTCATATTTCGGGCTCATGGTACCGTCGGAAAAATCGATTTTTCCGTAGGTGAGCTGCCCGTTGAGTTTGTCGAGCTGATAATAGCGGGTAAGCAGCTCGGCATGTTCATAGGCCGGTGCGGCCTGCGCTGCCCAGCGGTCAATGGCCTCGGCCAAAACGGTGCGCCCCGGAGCCACGGCCCAGGCCAGCCGCTGTTCGGGCGACAAAACCACCGAGGCATCGATATTTGCGTGATAAGAGCCATGGAGGCGCGCCAAGCCGGCCGACAATACGGCATAGGGAATACGGCCCTCCGAAACCATGTCGATCAAGTCTTCGGGCGACACTGAATCGGGGTCGAGACATTGAACCCTGATTGAATCGGCGAGTTCGGCGCTAAGCTCCCTAAGGCGCGACTCAAAGCGCGAGCCTTCGAGGGCATAGACCGTTTGCCCGGCCAAGCCGGCGGAATCGGTGACTTCCGGACTTCCGCCTATAGGAATCTGCTGAACCAGCACCTGGCAGTCGGTCGACACAAAGCCGCAGGGCAACGCCCGCGACTCATAGTCGGGCGAAATCGGAACCGGATATGCAATCAGGTCAATCCGTCCGGAATCAAGCATCTCAAGCAAGTGTGGCAGCGACCGGCCTACGGTCAGAGCCATCGGGCGCCTGAGCGAGTCGGCCAGGGAGCGCACCATATCGTAGTCAATTCCCAGGGAATCACCGCGATAAATAAAAAAAGAGGTTGGAGAATAAAGGGTCCCGACGCGAAGAGTGTCGGGAATAACATTAGGCTGTTGCGGCGCCGAATTCGTGTGGCCGCAACTAACCAAAGCCAAGACCCCCAACCATATAATTAACTTTTTCATATATAAAACAAACCCCCCACTCCCCGCAAAAGTTCAGAATAAAGATGTTAAATGCGTGGGAAAACAATCGTTGTGACCATAGTAAACTCCATACACAACAACTACTTACCGCCGCAATAATAATAAGGAGCTTAAACGACACTCTCATTAAATAATTTTCGTACCTTTGCAGTCGAAATGGGACGAAAAGCCTTAACACTTGAGAAGCAAATCGAACTTCTGCAAAGCAGAGGGATGATAATTACTGATGTCGAAAAAGCGAAAGAAGTATTGCTCGATGTCGGATATTACCGTCTTGGCTTCTATTGGTTTCCGTTTGAAAAGCCGTGTGTCCGCAATCAGCCGAGAACGCACGAATTTGAGGCAGGAACTAATTTTGACGATGCGGTAAAACTGTATTACTTTGATTATGCCTTACGCAATATACTTCAAAAGTATATTACTCGTATAGAGGTAAATTTCAGAACGCTAATGGTGTATCTTATTTCAAATAAATATGATACACTTCCTACTTGGTTCGTATCTTCCAGAGTAGTTGACCGAGATTATATCGCAAGTTTTGACAGGGAGGTATATACTGATAAATTCAAGCGGAACAAATTTATCGCAGCCCACCATAGGCAACATATAAATGACCGCTACGCTCCGGCATGGAAAACGCTTGAATTTATGACCTTAGGGAGTAATATTGCGCTTTATAAATCGCTTCTCGACCTTGAAGATAAAAAGGAAATATCAAAGCATTTCGGTGTAACCTACACAAATGTCTTTGAGAATTATTTAGATGTCGTGAGGTGCGTCAGAAATACTTGTGCTCATGGCGGATTGCTGTATGACATGGCTTTATATCCTTTAATCCGTAGGGGGCCTGCCAATGTTCTTCCGAATGAACGTAATAAGATGTATGGAGCGTTGAAGGTTGTTGGTTATTTACTGAAACAAGTCTCTGAAAATCGCTCCGCAGACTTTGAAAATGAGGTTGAGATTTTACTAAAAAAGTATGCAACCTCTCCTGCAATTAAGGCTGTGCTGCGAGAAATCAGTGGGTTTCCAGTGTAATTCGTCAACTTTTCCACGATTTATTTTGTTGGATAAGAAAAAATAAGTACCTTTACACCATAAATAGTGCTCGTATAGGCTATGTCTCTATACCAACACTTAAAAAGGGAAAAAGAGGTCGCAGACTATGTCTCCGCGACCTCGCCTTTTTATATCTACTTATCAGAGAAACCGATAACTTGATATACGTCGGGCTTGTACCCCAGGGGTGTCAGTTTAGTCCCAGGTGAGGGTGCGGGTGCCGTCGGGGTTTTCGGTGATGGTCAGGTCGATGGTGTCGTCGGGAAGCATCGGGTCGATAACGTCGGGCCATTCAATCAGGCAAAGGGCTCCGCAATCGAGATAGTCTTCAATGCCCATATCGATTGCTTCGTCGAGGTCTTCGAGGCGATAAAGGTCGAAGTGGTATATGAGTTCGGCGGTGGTGTCGGAGCGATACTCGTTGACCAGGGCGAACGTGGGCGAGGTTGTAGGGTCGGTTTCAACGCCCAGCTCGCGGCAGAGGGCATTGATGAAAGTAGTTTTTCCGGCTCCCATTTCGCCATGGAAGGCAACTACGGTGCGGTCGCCCATGTCGGCAATGAATTCGCGGGCGGCTGCGGGGAGCGCTTCGATGTTTTCAACAGTTATGGTTTTCATATCGGGGGCAAATTTACAACTTTTTTCCGAACTTTCCGCCTCCGGTTTCGGTTTTAATGATATGAAAAACTACACTATTGCTACTCTCGAAGCTCTTAAATTCCATTCAATAACGCCGGCCGACTTCGGCGATATCGCCCATTTCATGCATCTGTCGGACAGCCGTACCTGCGATTACACCTTCGGAGGCATCGCTCTCTGGGCCGACCATTTTAACTATCGGATTGCCATTGCCGACAATACACTCTACGTTAGCGGCGGCCGCGAGGATAATCTTACGGTCAATGCCTATGCGATGCCGGTTGGCGACAGCGATTTCGACGAATCCATGCGCCTGCTTCAAGACATGGAGGAACCGCGCCCGGTGTGGCTATCGGCAGTGCCCGAAGACCGGTTGCATCTTTTTGCCTCGATGCCGAATGCCTCGGTCAGCGAGCTTGGACGCGAATGGAGCGACTATCTCTACGATATCCACTCATTGGGCTCGCTGAGCGGAGGAGCAATGAAAAAGAAGCGGAACCATGTTAACCGCTTCCTGACCGATAACCCCGATGCGCGGCTCGTTGACTTCAACGCCGCCATTGCCGCCGAATGCCGCCAACTGTTGCAAACGGTCGGCCACGATGAAACGCCTACCGGAATTTCGGAGTTCGCCGCCGTTGACCGCATGCTTGCCAACTGGAGCGACTATTCGCCTTATCTTATAGGCATGGCTCTGGTAGTCGGCAACCGCACAGTAGGTTTTACAGTCGGCGAAACCAAGGATGACACGCTTCACTGCCACGTTGAAAAATGTGACCACACCGTAGCGGGGGCCAACGAGGCTCTGACTTCGATGTTTGCCGCCGAAATGAGCCGTCGCAACCCCCGTTTGCTCTACGTTAACCGCCAGGACGATGCCAACGACCCCGGCCTGCGGGCATCGAAAGAGAGTTGGCATCCGCTGCGCTTGCTACCGAAATTCAACGTAAAATTAGGCTAATAGCCGGTTTTCGGAATAGTTACCCGCGGCCGCAGGCGGCAGCGAAGACGCTGATGCAGCTCCTGCCGGGCCGGCCGCCCCGACAGCGCCGCTATCAGGCGGTCCGTAACCACTGCCTGCAGCAGACTATGGTTTGCGCCGGGCAGGTCAACGCTATCGTCGGCACTGATTTCCACCCCCAGATCCTCACACTCAAGCTGAAGCTCATGCCGGGCCAGCTCCAGAAGGGCATCTTCTTCATTACGCCCGAACGGCCCGGGCAGTTGCGGATCGTTGGTAACGGCTTTCAGGGCCGAAAGCGCATAGACGGTGTTAACTGCCCCCAAAAGGTCGATTTTGTTTTTCATAGGCTTAAAATAATAGTGTTGGCTTGGTTTTCGGAAATAAAGAAGCGCGATGCCCGCGCACGCGAAACCACATGAATAGCCGCCCGGGTCCGGGTTGCCCCGGGATGCTCACTCCGATACGAATCGAAAGCATTGAAAATTTCGGCCCACATGGCCTTGTTGTCATCGCTCATTTTCGGCAGTTTGTCAAGCCGGCGCCGCCGGTCCATAACCAGCAGATGGTCCACGCTTACAAAATAACCCCGTTCAACAGGCGAGTTAATAACCTTTCGTATAACCGCTTCAGTTGCTCGATTCAGACGCTGGCGGGCCATTTCCTCCCTGACCGCCTTTGTAAAGCGTAAATTACGTTCTTTTTTCATGCAGATGTATTTCATAGTGAGTGCAAAATTACCGCCGGGTAGGGAAAGTGACTTTCCCACGACTGTTGCACAATGTTAACGGCAACCAGCTTTGGAAATTCGGAATTTTTGCGTAATTTTGCAGTCAAAATAGTTCTTACATGGACCTACAGAGAATAGCCCAACATAAGTCACAGTTCGACAGCATCCAAAAAATCATTACCGGCGAGTCCGAAGATGATCAGGTTGAAATTTGGTTTGCCCGCGAACTGCAGCAACTGCTGGGTTATGCGCGCTGGGAAAACTTCAGCTTAGCAATCAGCAGGGCAATAGAATCGTGTAAGACGCAAGGAGTCAATGTTGACGACCATTTTCGTGGGGTCACGAAAATGGTTACCTTAGGAAGCGGCGCTCAAAGAGCGGTTCAAGACTTCATGCTTACGCGCTATGCCTGTTACCTCATAGCCCAAAACGGAGATCCCAAAAAAGAGGAAATCGCTTTTGCGCAAGCCTATTTTGCTATTCAAACCCGAAAAGCCGAACTTATAGCCGAGCATATTGATGAGATTTCGCGACTTGAAACCCGCGACCGGCTCAGAGCATCGGAAAAACAGTTGTCGCGCAACATTTTTGAGCGCGGAGTCGACGACCGCGGGTTCGGCCGCATACGCTCAAAGGGCGACACCGTGCTATTCGGGGGATTTACTACCGAAGACATGAAGAACAGGCTTGGCATAAAGTCCACCCGACCCTTAGCCGACTTCCTCCCTACCCTTACCATTGCCGCCAAGAATCTTGCAACCGAGATGACCAACTACAATGTTGAGCAGAAAAATCTTAGGGGAGAAACACCAATTACCCGCGAACACGTTCAAAACAACCAAAGTGTCAGGCAAATGCTCGGTGAACGCGGTATAAAACCCGAAGAACTGCCTGCCGCCGAGGATATTAAAAAAATAGAGCGCCGGGTATCTGCCAACGTAAAGAAAATCGAAAAGACCTCACAAAGACTTCCCAAGCATAAACAATAACCCCCTATGCTGACAAATAAACTCCGCGGAATGGGAGTTGCTCTGATAACTCCTTTCAATTCCGATAAATCAATAGATTATCCGGCACTTGCCAGACTGATTGAACACCAGATTAAGTCGGGCGTTGATTTTCTGGTGGTTCTCGGCACCACCGCCGAAACGCCTACCCTTTCGGCCGACGAAAAGGCCGAGGTGCGCCGCTTTGTTGCTCAATGCGTCGGCGGCCGCGTTCCGCTGGTTCTCGGCATGGGCTCTAACAACACCATGGGCCTTTGCCAGGAAATTCGGTCAACAGATCTCAGCGGCTACCAGGCAATTCTTTCGGTAGTTCCTTTCTATAATAAGCCGTCGCAAGAGGGCATATATCAGCACTATGCTGCAGTTGCGCAGGCATCGCCTCTGCCGGTCATACTCTATAATGTTCCCGGTCGCACCGGAGTTAACATGACTGCCGAAACCACCCTGCGCCTGGCTCGTGACTTCCGCGGTAAAATCATTGCAATCAAGGAGGCATCGGGCAACTTTTCGCAAATCGATGATATTATCAAGCGCAAGCCCGCCGACTTTATGGTCATATCGGGCGACGACGCAATAACCTTTCCGCTGCTGACCCTCGGCGCCGAAGGGGTAATATCGGTTATCGGCAATGCCTTTCCGAAAGAATTTTCGCGAATGGTTCGGCTGGCTCTTGAAGGTGATTTCGGCAATGCATTGCTTATTCACCATAAGTTCACAGAACTGTTTTCACTATTGTTTGTCGATGGCAATCCGGCGGGCGTAAAATGCCTGCTAAACTCCATGGGCCTGATTGAAAACGAACTGCGCCTGCCGTTGGTGCCCACCCGTCTGGCCACCCACGATGCCATCCGCGCCATTCTTCAAACCCTTTGACGCCATGGGTGCCGTAAAACCGAAAAAAGCTCTCGGCCAGCATTTTCTGACCGACCTGGGCATTGCCCGACGCATAGCATCTGCAATCAGCGACTTCCGCTCGCTTCCGGCCCTGGAAGTCGGTCCGGGAATGGGAGTGCTGACTCAATTTTTGCTCGAAGAAGACCCCAACGTCACCGTTATTGAAATCGACCGCGAAAGCGTTGACTATCTGAAAGTTCACTTTCCTCAACTGAAAATAATTGAAGGCGACTTTTTGAAATTGAATCTGGCGGACCTCATGGGCAACGCACCCTTCACTGTTATCGGCAACTATCCCTACAACATTTCCTCTCAGATATTTTTCAGAATTCTCGACTTTAAGGACCTGATTCCATGCTGCGCCGGAATGCTCCAGCGCGAAGTGGCCGAACGCCTGGCCGCCCCC
This sequence comes from uncultured Bacteroides sp., assembly GCA_964528425.1. Taxonomy (GTDB): domain Bacteria; phylum Bacteroidota; class Bacteroidia; order Bacteroidales; family Muribaculaceae; genus UBA3263. The sequence goes on along the minus strand of CAZGTD010000019.1, from coordinate 1,324 downwards.
GCCGGAACCAAAGCCCGCGGAATTCTGAGCGTGTTGCTCCAGGCTTGGTATGACGTTGAATATCTTTTCACAGTTTCGGAACACGTTTTCAATCCTCCGCCAAAGGTTAAAAGCGGTGTGATTCGCCTGGTGCGCAACTCGCGAACCGACCTGGGCTGCGACCCGGCGCGCTTCAAAGCCATCGTTAAGGCTACTTTCGGTCAGCGGCGCAAAACCATCCGCAACTCAATCCGCTCGGTAATCGCAGATTTTCCGGCCGACCATCCGCTGGCCGGTCAACGCCCCGAACAGCTCTCGGTTGAAGACTTCATTACCCTCGCTCGCCTCTAATTATACTAAAATGTAAAAATAAGCATGCTGCATAGGGGCTTATTTTAACAAAATTGTAAAAATAAGCATTTTTTGCGCAATCTTAACTGCTTATTTTTACACTTTCAATTCCTCTATGAGACTCTAATAGTTAGGAAAGTGGAGGAAATTTAACGCTTTTTGGAAATTTTTTATTAACTTTGAGGGGCATTTACTTAGTAAGAATAATAAACCAACATACGTTAACCTATGAGATTCAAGCTTTTAGCGCTCCTGATGCTCATTACTGTATTCCCGTCGCTGGCCCAAACAGCCTCCGTTACGGGAACCTTGGTCGATGACTATACCGGAGCACCCCTTGCGGGAGCAACAGTGATGTTGCGCGAACAAGGCCAGCGTGCCGTTACAGGGCCGTCCGGCAAATTCACAATTATCAATGCTCAACCGGGTCACGACTTCCTGCTGGCTATGGCTTTTGGCTATAACGACGCCGAAATCGCCGTTGACCTGAAAAACGGTCAAACCGTTGACCTCGGATTTATTAAGCTTGTTAATGCCGACAACCTTACAGACTTCTATGAAGAACAGCAAGACAACCTTTTCGACGAGCAAGCCCTTAACGAAGATGAAAGCTCGGCCCAGAGCATCAATGCGCTGACAGGCGCCTCGGACAACATCTACTACAATGCTTCGAACTATAATTTCTCGAACATGTATTTCCGTTTCCGCGGCTACGACTCTCAATATCAAACTACCTACATCAACGGAATGGATATGAACGACCCCATTCGCGGTCGATTCAACTATTCGAGCCTGGGCGGCATGACCTCGCGCGCATTCCGCAACCGCACCACTTCTATCGGTCTGGCCGCCTCCGATGCCGGCTTCGGCAACGTTGGCGGTTCGTCGAACATTTCGACCATCACCTCCGAATATGCTCCCGGCTTCAACGGCTCGCTGGCCTACACCAACTCCAACTATATGCTCCGCGCAATGGCAACCTATGCAACCGGCA
>CAZGTD010000018.1:0-39851 GCA_964528425.1 uncultured Bacteroides sp. | reverse complement strand
AAGAACGCGAAAACGGCAGCTACCTCAATGTTGTTAAGGCTCAGATTGAAGAAGCCCTGTTTGATCTCTCGGCTGAAGATTTCGGCAAGCTTATCCTCGCCTACGAACCCGTATGGGCTATCGGCACCGGTAAAACCGCTACCGACGACCAGGCTCAGGAAATGCACGCTTTCATCCGTGGCGTCATCGCCGACAAATATGGCAAAGAAGTTGCCGATAACTGCTCTATTCTCTATGGCGGTTCGTGCAAACCCTCTAACGCCAAGGCTCTTTTTGCAAAACCCGACGTTGACGGCGGCCTGATTGGCGGTGCATCGCTTGCAGCAGCCGACTTCATGGGCATTGTTGACGCCTGGAATTAATGGGGTCAAAACTTATATGGATAGCGGCTGCGCTGGCCTATGGGGCGGTGTCGGCCGCTATCTATGTTTTTCTTCTTTGGCGCAAGCGGAGAAGCAGACTCCTCCGTCGGGGCATTATTGCCTGGTTTGGTTACTCCGGTTTTGCGCTTGTTGTTGTTTGGATTTTACTGCGGGTGTTTGATGTTGATTAAACCATTAAGCCGGGCGGACGTTATTTTTTTATGATAACTATTCAACCTCCTAAATGGCGAATTCTGACCGCAGCCGCAATTGCGGGTATAATTATCGGATGTGTGGCATATGCGGTAAAACACTTGATTGCGTTAATATCGCGTATTGCCACGTCGGGCTTTAATCCGGACCGGTCTAATTGGTGGCTGATGCTTCTTGCTATACTTTCAATTACAATAAGTAGCCTAATTACACGGAAGATAGTCAAACTGCCGCTCGACCATAGCACCGGCCGACTGCAATCAGACTTGCGCAAAGGAATCTCTCCCCTGCCCCGTCGGTTGATGGTAGCTCCGGTTGGTGTTAATGCACTGACACTTGGTTTAGGTGGTTCTGCAGGTGCTGAAGGACCTATCGCGTATTCCGGTGCGGCTATAGCCTCGCGGGTAGCTACGCGGCTACACCTGACTCATGAGCAGATGCTCGCCTTCCTCGCTTGTGGTGCAGGAGCCGGTATTGCTGCAATTTTTAAGGCTCCAATGGGAGGCGTTTTCTATACGCTGGAGGTTTTGGCATTTCAAATGTCGTTGCCTAACATTATGATGCTCGTAATAATGTGTCTTTTTGCCGGATTGACAGCGTATGCGGCCGGTGGGTTTAACACCGACATGGTGTTTTTAACGGCGCAACCGTTTGCGCTCAAGTGGTATTTACCGGCAATTATTCTGGGCTTAATATGCGGATTCTACTCTTTATATTATAATTGGAGTGGCGACAAAACTGTCAGCATATTTACTAAAATTTCAACACCGTGGAAGCGAAATCTGCTTGGCGGTCTGGCCGTCGGCCTCTGTCTGTTTCTTTTCCCTGCGCTCTACGGTGAGGGGTTCGGTGTATTGGGCAAGTTGGTTAATGGCGATAGCACGCCGTTGCTTGCCGGAACTTTTCGCGGCTCCGTCCGGGGTCCGGCAGCCATGGCGGCAGTGCTTGGCGGCATCATTCTGATAAAAAGCTTTGCCACTTATGCTACCAAGGCCGGCGGTGGTGTTGCCGGCGAGTTTGCCCCTACAATTTTTGCCGGCGGCATGTTCGGCGCGCTCTTTGCCTTGGGTGCTTCCTACGTTCCGGGATGGGAAAGCATTCCTGCGGGAGATTTCATGATTTTAGCTATGGCTGCTGTAATGGCCGGAACAATTAAAGCGCCACTTATGGCAATTTTTATAGTAATAGAAATGACCGAAGCATCGCCGTTGCTACTGCCGGCAAGCATCGCGGCAGGATTAAGTTATGCGGTCGTGAATTTTAAAAAGTTTTCCGAACCGAGTTTGTAAACCTCTGTAAAATAGGTATTTGAAATTTTGGGAATCATAAAAAGTTTTCCAAAACGAAAATTATTTTTCAATTTTACACTAAAAAGTTTGTCTTCATGGAGGATTATTGTTAACTTTGCAGTCCAATCAATCTGCAAAATTATCCAATAATCGTTTAACGCCATGAGTCATAGAATCTTCGCGTCGCTGTTAGCCTCGATGCTCGTTTGCTCCGCCTCGGCGCAGACATTGAAGGAGTGGCAAGACCCCACAATAAATCAGGTAAATCGCCTGCCGATGCACGTAACCTTCTTTGCATACGACAACGACGACGTTATCGGCGTCCAAAATGTATCGAATAACTACCTGTCGCTTAATGGTAACTGGAAATTCAACTGGGTCAGAAATGCATCCGACCGTCCCACCGACTTCTTTAAGCCCGGTTTCAACGATGCCGGTTGGGACTCCATTCCGGTTCCGGGCAACTGGGAACTCTATGGCTATGGTGATCCGATGTATGTTAATATTGGCTACCCCTGGCGCAACGACTTCAAGACCAATCCGCCGCAAGTGCCTGATAAGAATAACCACGTCGGCAGCTACCGCCGTAAAGTCGACATTCCCCAAAATTGGGACGGCAAGCAGGTTGTCTTGCACCTCGGCTCTGTAACCTCCAACGTTTACGTCTGGGTTAACGGCAAATTCGTAGGCTACAGTGAAGACTCAAAGCTCGAGCCCGAATTTGACATTACGCCTTATCTAAAGAAGGGCGAAAACGATATAGCCCTGCAGGTGTTCCGCTGGTGTGACGGCACATACCTCGAAGACCAGGACTTTTTCCGCCTCAGTGGCATAGCGCGCGACACCTATCTCTATGCCCGCAACAAGTTAGCAGGCATCAACGACATCCGCATCACTCCCGACCTCGACAAGGAGTATAAGAACGCCACGCTGACCATCGACCTCGACTTGCGCGGCAACCCTACGATAGACTATGAACTTCTTGACGCCAAAGGCAATAAAGTTCCAGTTACTGAAGCATCGCGTACCAAGAACCAAGTTGTTCTCAATATTGAGAATCCCGAAAAATGGAGCGCAGAAACGCCTAATCTCTACTATCTGACGGTTACTGCCTCGCAAAACGGCAACAAGATAGAAACGATACCCCTGAAAGTCGGCTTCCGAAAGGTAGAAATCAAAGACTCCCAGCTTTTGGTCAACGGCAAGCCGATTCTGATCAAGGGCGTTGACCGCCACGAGCTCGATCCCGACGGTGGCTACGTTGTGAGCAAAAACCGCATGGTGCAGGACCTGCAGATAATGAAAGAGAATAACATTAACGCTATCCGCACCTCCCACTACCCCAACGACCCTTATCTCTATGAACTTGCGGATAAGTATGGCTTCTACATCGTTGCCGAAGCGAACCTTGAAAGCCACGGCATGGGCTATGGCAAATCATCGCTCGCCAATGTCGATTCCTTCAAAAAAGCGCATCTTGAGCGCAATGAGCGCAACGTTGCCCGTAACTTCAATCATCCGTCAATCATAATATGGAGCCTTGGCAACGAAGCAGGCGATGGCCCCAACTTCACCGCCGCCTATGACCTGGTTAAGCAGCTCGACCCGTCGCGCCCCGTGCAATACGAACGCGCCGGTACCGGGCGTAACACCGACATTTACTGCCCGATGTATATCTCGCAGGCAGCTGCAGCACGCTATGCCAAGAACCCGGCAAACACCAAGCCGCTTATTCAGTGTGAATACGCTCACGCCATGGGTAACTCCGGCGGCGGTTTCAAGGAGTATTGGGACACCATCCGTGCCTACCCGAAATATCAGGGTGGTTTCATTTGGGACTTCGTGGACCAGAGCCTGCGCACTAAAGATGAGAACGGCGTTACCATCTATGGCTACGGCGGCGACTGGAACGACTATGACGCATCAGATAATAACTTCTGCGACAACGGCCTGATTTCGCCCGACCGCGAGCTTCATCCCCACATGGTTGATGCCGCATATCACATGCAGGACATTCACACCACGCTCGCATCTAAATCACCGCTGACACTGAAAGTCAAAAATGAGAACTTATTCAAGAACCTCGACAATTACTTCATGCGCTATACGCTGCTCGTTAACGGCGTACCTTTTGAATCAGGAATTGTTGACAAAATCGATGTTGCCCCCTCAGATTCCGCGCTGATAACCCTGCCGATAGACATTGACCGGATAATGTCTGACCTGATTTTAGCTAACCACCGTGTCTACACACCTCAGTGCGATGAAGTCATGCTCAATGTTGAATACCTTACCCGCAAAACCGACGGCCTGGTAAATGCCGGCCATGTAGCAGCCCGCAATCAGATTCAGCTGAGCAATTTCTACATGCCTGAGCCCTTTATATTCAACTACGCCGTTTCGGGCGGTGCACCTCAGATTCCGCCGGTGGTTGACGACAGCAACAAGAACCGCCTGGTTATCCGCTCGCCATACTGCCGCGTTGAATTTGACCGCAGCAACGGCCTGATTTCGCGCTACGAAAGTAACGGCCATAACCTGCTTGAAAACGGCATGCAGATTACCCCCAACTTCTGGCGTGCAGGAGTCGACAATGACTATGGCGCCGATGCTCCTGCCCGTCGAAAAGTATGGCGCAATCCCGAAATGCAGCTCAAGTCGTTCAGCTACAACGAAGAGGATCTGAAAACACGTTGCCCGGTTGTAACGGCTATTTACTACCTGCCGGAGGTAAAGTCCTCTCTCGAAATGACCTATTCGATTAACAACACCGGCGAGATTCTGCTGACTCAGACCCTTACACCCAACGCCGACGCAACGGCTCCCGAAATGTGGCGCTTCGGCATCGATTTCCCCATGGCCCCGGAATATAACATCAGCCAATACTATGGTCGCGGCCCGATTGAAAACTACCCCGACCGCAAGGACAGTCAGTTTATCGGACTCTATACCCAGACCTCACTAGAGCAGGCCCACGCCTATATCCGACCGCAGGAAACCGGCACAAAGAGCGATATTCGCTACTGGCGTCAGACCAATATCGGTGGTACCGGTGTTGAAATTACCTCCAACAAACCGTTTTACGCATCGGCAACCAACTATTCGATTGAATCGCTCGACGATGGTGACCGCAAAGACCAGCGCCACTTCCAGCAGGTTAAGCCGGTTGACTATGTAAACTTGCTTGTCGACAGTGAAATGGCCGGAGTTGGCGGCATTGACACATGGTCGCAAAACGGCCTTGCTCTGCCCCCCTATCGCGTTCAGTTCGGCCCCAAGACCATGACAATCAAGATTGCCCCCATTTATAAAGACCAATATCGCCGCTAATCCATAATAAACCAATGATACAGACAATAATCAAACGCGATGGCCGCGTAGTAGGCTACAACGAAGAAAAAATCAAGGCTGCAATCCGCAAAGCCATGCTCACCACCGACCTCGGCGAAGACGAGGCCCTGATTCAACGCATCGTCGACCGCATCGGCATGTCGGGCAAAGAGCAAATGTCGGTTGAAGAGATTCAGGATGCCGTAGAATTCGAACTTATGAAGTCGCCCCGCAAGGAGGTGGCCCGCAAATACATTGCCTATCGCAACCAGCGCTCCATTGCCCGCCGCGCTAAAACCCGCGACCTGTTTATGGAAATCATTGCGGCGAAAAACAACGACATAACCCGCGAGAATGCCAATATGAACACAGACTCGCCTGCAGGTATGATGATGAAGTTTGCTTCGGAAACCACAAAACCGTTCGTCGACGACTATCTGCTCTCCGACGAAGCCCGCGATGCAGTGCGTCATAACTATCTTCATATCCACGATAAAGACTACTACCCTACCAAATCACTGACATGCGTTCAGCATCCGCTCGACCGCATTCTTGAATATGGGTTTATTGCCGGCCATGGTGAATCCCGCCCCGCAAAACGCATTGAAACCGCATCGATTATCGGCTGCATATCGCTCGAAACCGCCCAGAACGAAATGCACGGCGGTCAAGCCATTCCCGCATTTGACTTCTACCTTGCACCATTCGTGCGCAGCTCGTTCATTGAGGAACTGAAAAATCTTGAGCAAGTAACCGGCCAGAATCTCAGCCACCTCTATGATGCCCCAATTGATGACTATATTAAGAAACCTCTGGATGGTTTAGAGGGCGAGCAGCGCTTGCTGCAACACGCCATCAATCGCACGGCGGCGCGTGTTCATCAGGCGATGGAGGCATTCATCCATAATATGAACACCATTCACTCCCGTGGGGGCAATCAGGTGGTTTTCAGCTCTATCAACTATGGTACAGATACTTCTGCCGAGGGCCGGTGCATAATCAGAGAACTGCTCAATTCAACCTACGAGGGCGTTGGCAATGGAGCGACTGCTATCTTCCCGATTCAGATTTGGAAAAAGAAACGCGGCGTAAGCTATCTGCCAGAGGATAAGAACTACGACCTGTATCAATTGGCATGTAAGGTAACAGCCCGACGTTTCTTCCCCAACTTCGTCAACCTTGATGCTACTTTTAACCAACACGAAAAGTGGAATGCCAATGATCCCAAACGCTATCTTTATGAGGTAGCAACTATGGGTTGTCGCACCCGCGTGTTTGAAAACCGCTATGGTGAGAAAACATCCGTAGGTCGCGGCAATCTTTCGTTCTCGACAATCAATATCGTTCGCCTGGCAATCGAACTAATGGCTATTAAGGATAAAGAAGAACGCATTACCCGGTTCTTTGAACGCCTCGACGAAGTTTTGGATATTACCGCACGTCAGCTTAATGATCGTTTTGAATTTCAAAAAACCGCTTTGGCAAAGCAGTTTCCCCTACTTATGTCGCGCCTATGGAACGGCTCGGAATCTCTCGGTCCAAACGACACTATAGAGCCGGTTATTAACCAGGGTACCCTCGGCATTGGTTTTATCGGTCTGGCCGAATGTCTTGTGGCACTAACCGGCAAACATCACGGCGAGGATGCCGACAGTCAGGCTCTCGGTTTGAAAATAATCAGCCACATGCGTTCCCGCGCCAATGAATACTCCGAAAAGTATGGCCACAATTACTCCGTGCTGGCAACTCCCGCCGAAGGCTTGAGCGGACGCTTTACCCGCATAGACCGAAAGACCTTTGGAGTTATTCCCGGAGTTACCGACCGCGACTACTACACCAACTCCAACCACGTTCCGGTGTACTATCATTGCTCTCCACGCCATAAAGCGCAAATCGAGGCTCCCTACCACGAACTGACGCGCGGTGGTCATATATTCTATGTGGAAATCGACGGAGACGCTACCCACAATCCGCAAGCTATCAGTGATATCGTTGACCTGATGGACAAATATAATATCGGCTACGGATCGGTTAACCACAACCGCAACCGCTGCATGGACTGCGGCTACGAGGATGCCTCGGCTGACCTGGAAACCTGCCCCAAATGTAGCGGAACTAATATCGACCGTCTGCAGCGCATAACCGGCTATCTGGTCGGAACCACCGACCGCTGGAACTCCGCCAAACTCGCCGAATTGCGCGACCGTGTAGTCCACAAATGACACTGAATGTTCTCCAGATAGTTCCGGGCACGTCGGTCGACGGCCCGGGACTTCGCACTTCAATTTACCTGGCGGGTTGTACGCATCGCTGCCCGGGATGCCATAACCCCGCATCATGGGATTTTAATGCGGGCACAATTTACGATGTCGACGAACTTGCCGACATTGTAATTTCCCATGAATTCAATGTTACCCTAACCGGAGGGGACCCGCTGCAAACGCCCGATACAGAGGCATTATTGCATCTGATTAAACGCTTGAAATCTGCTGGCCTATCTATCTGGTTGTATACAGGATATACTCTCGAAGAAGCCCAAAGAATATCAAAACTCCGGCCAATATTGGCAGAAATTGAAACTCTTGTCGACGGGCCTTTTATAGAGGACTTGCGCGACCCAAGTTTACCCTTTAGAGGTTCTTCAAATCAGCGGATTTTAAAAATTAACTGACGCGGAATGTCTAAATAACCACAATTTCGAATCGAAATACCACCCGACCATATATATGCGACAACCCATATAATAGTCAGTGTTGTCATTTATATCGGTAACATTGGCAACAATATGGCCATTACGCGCGTAAAACTCGGCTGTTACCGGTTTTAACTTATCAGGTTCTGTGCCATAGAAGATAGTTGCACTTTTCACGCCGCACTCCTTGGAATTGGCAATCCAGAATTCAATCTTATATTCATCAGAACCATACGGAGTGCAATAAAATTTGTCAACATCAGGAATCACAGCACCTTGTGGTCGTTCGTCCGTTGTGGGCGGTTGCGCAGGAATAGTGTCGCCCGGAGCGGAAATAACAGTATCAGTTGGATTGACTTCAGAAATCGTGTCCTGCTTATTCCGGTCTATAGCATTGCTTCGGTCGGGCAATTCTGGCTCATTGTGAGAACACGAGCAGATTAACAAGATTATCAGACCGATACGATACCTCACTTCACAATTATTTTAGCGACCTTATTTCCCGATACTTTAAAGTATATTCCGCTACCGGCAGGAGTGATAAGCGGAATGCCGGACAATGTAAAATACTTGACCTCGGGCTCGCAAGCTGAGAGTTCAGTAATAGATGTTGACTCCTCAACATCAACACTCATAGTATATATACGGCTTTGCCGGGCAGAGGTCAGCTCAACCGAACTGACCGGAGAGTCAACATCCGGTGTCCAGCACTCATCTTCCCAAACAAAATCGCCGGTATCGGAAATGAAATTGATATCGTTAGAGCCCGATGCATTGCCACTGAGCGACATTGTGAACTTAATGGATTTCAATATCATATTGTCGGGTACGCTCACGGTTAACACATCTCCGTCGTAAAGTCGCAAGTCTATACCGGCATCGTAAGAATGATAAATTCTTACATGAGTATTACCATAGGTCGACGCTGAGAAAGCAGCAGTGACGGGTCCGCTTGTAAATGACCTGCCATTTAGATTTATATAATCCTTCTGCGCGGGCGCATTTACAGCCGGGTTCAGTGTCGAAGGGTTATTGAAGTCAAATGTAAAGACTTCGGCATTAACTACTAATGCCGTAAATGAAAGTATTGTGAGAATAAATCGCTTCATTAGAATTCCGAAGAGAAGTGGAAGTTAATTTCCGGGAAATCCTGCCGGGCCATTGTCAATACATAGTTACTGTCGGCCAGAAAAACGTCGCGCCCTTCGCGGTCAATAGCCATAAACTGGTGCTTGCGCTTTTTGAAAGCTGCCAAAGCTTCCTGATTGTCGCTTTCAATCCAGCATGCCTTATAGAGTGAGATTGGTTCCCAACGGCACTGCGCGCCATATTCATGCAGCAAACGATATTGAATCACCTCAAATTGAAGCTGGCCCACTGTACCGATAATTTTGCGGCCATTGAACTGATTTATAAACATTTGCGCAACACCTTCATCCATCAATTGCTGAATACCCTTTTCAAGCTGTTTGCTCTTCATCGGGTCGGTGTTTTCGATATATTTGAACATCTCCGGCGAGAAGCTGGGCAAACCCTTGTAGTGAAGAGTTTCACCTTGGGTTAAAGTATCGCCGATTTTAAAGGTTCCGGTATCGGGAATACCGACTATATCGCCGGGATATGCCTCGTCAACAATGCTCTTTTTCTGGGCCATAAATGCAGTGGGAGCGGCAAAGCGCAACGTCTTTCCGGAACGGATATGACGATACGGGGCATTACGTTCGAACTTTCCGGAACAAACCTTTACGAAAGCTATGCATGACCTATGATTCGGGTCCATATTGGCATGAATCTTAAAAACAAAGCCGCTGAACTGATCATCCGACGGTTCTACCCTGCGTTCCTCTGCTTCAATAGGTTTGGGTGACGGAGCTATCTTTACAAAACAGTCGAGCAGCTCCTTTACGCCAAAGGTATTGAGCGCAGAGCCGAAGAATACTGGGGCTACCGAGCCGGCTCGATAATCTTCAACGTTAAACTCGGGATATACACCCTCAATCAGTTCGAGGTCATCGCGTAGTTTCTTGGCATCGGTTTCGCCTACGGCTTCATCAATCCGCGGGTCGTTGATATTATCAATTTCTACACGTTCGCTGACTTTCTGTTTGTTTGGTGTAAAAAGGTCGAGCGAATGTTCGTAGATGTTATACACACCTTTGAACTTTGCCCCAATATTTATGGGCCATGAAAGAGGACGCACGGAAATTTTAAGCTCTGACTCCAGCTCATCAAGTATTTCAAACGGGTCACGACCTTCACGGTCGAGCTTGTTCACAAAGATGATTACCGGTGTGTTGCGCATGCGGCAAACTTCCATCAGTCGGCGTGTTTGCTGTTCAACGCCTTTAGCAACGTCAACAACTATGATTACCGAATCAACTGCGGTCAGCGTCCGGTAAGTATCTTCAGCGAAATCCTGGTGACCGGGAGTATCAAGAATATTGATTTTATAATCGCCATAGTTGAAGCCCATTACCGAGGTAGCCACTGATATACCGCGCTGCTTCTCAATCTCCATCCAGTCAGACGTCGCTGTCTTCTTGATTTTGTTGCTCTTTACGGCGCCTGCAATATGAATTGCGCCGCCGAAAAGCAGCAGTTTTTCAGTCAGGGTTGTTTTACCGGCGTCAGGGTGAGATATGATTGCAAAAGTGCGACGGCGGTCAATTTCTTCAGCTAAAGTTGCCATAGGTCAGAGTTGTGATATACACCGGCTCAGAGAGTCAAACCAGTGGGGAGTTGTTATGCCGTAGGTTAGGCGGATTTTCGATGTGTCAAGCACACTGAAATGCGGACGCATTGCAGTCGGCTGATTTGAAAAAAGTGTGTCAGTAGTAATCGGAATGATTTCAACGCTGTCCATTCCGGCGAGGTATACTATCGCTTTTGCAAAATCGTAGCGTGAACAAACCCCCGCATCGCAGAAGTGATATATGCCCGGAAACCACTGCGGAGTTACAAGAATTTTCGCAATTGCTTCTGCCAGATCATAGGCATTGGTTGGAGAGCCGATTTGATCGGCAACTACCTTGATCTGACTGCCGGATTTAGCATTTTGAATTATTCGCGACACAAAATTGTTAGCTCTGTCAAGTGAGTAGAGCCATGAGGTACGGAGAATAACGCTCTCGGGTGCAAGAGCCAGCAAAGCCGTTTCTCCTGCCCGTTTAGAAGCACCGTAATGCGATATCGGGTTGACTTTATCGCTTTCTTTATACGGCTTATAGGAGCATCCGTCGAAAACATAATCCGTAGAGATATGAATAATCTTTGCTCCGTAGTTATCAGCCGCGATAGCAAGATTCTTAACTCCGAGAGAGTTTACGGCCGAACATGCCGACTTATCGTCCTCAGCTCGGTCAACGTTTGTAAAGGCAGCACAATTGACAATATGCGAAATATCATTATCCGAAATAAAGCGGCCAACCGATTCAGCATCGGTAATATCCAGCTCGGTGCGCTCTGCAAAATAGAATTTCGCTTCCAGCTTCTCAGGTAGCACTTTTTTCAGTGCGGTTCCGAGTTGTCCGTTAGACCCAGTTATAAGAATATTCATTATCAGTTGAGTTTTCCAAGGGCAAAGTTACGAAAATTTACCGACCTATTCAAATTCGTCGGAATCGAAATATTCATCTTCGTAGTCTTCTTCATCGTCGGTGATGATTCTTGCCAATAGATCGTCCGGTTCCGTGGTGTCTGTATCCGGTCCCCAAAGGTCGAAAACCGGAAATTCCTCGTCATCAAATAACTCGTTATTATTCATGCTCATTCTTAACAATCAAGGTTTTGATATTACGCTTGGCCATAAAGTCGCGCAAAATTATCGAGTATAGGTCGAATATGTCGTTCAGGTCAGCCTCGGTCGTGGTTGTGGTCAGAATGGTGCATACGCCATCTGCGGCACTAATTGTCATAGAGTATCGTGGCGCAGTTACAAAATAAATTTCTTTTTCAGGATAAACCGTGTTGGGGCGCACAGTCATTATAACTACTACTCCTACTAAAACTATCAGTGCTTCATATATTATAAACCGGTTCCGGCTATTTAGTGCCACCCCAGTGAAGGTAATGGCACATACAAGAATAATAGTTTCTAATGCCGACGGATATAGGTTGACAACCGTAGCTCCCGGCATGTTAGCCCACAAAGTCGCAATATGGTCAATGGCATTGACAAAATATTGTGACAAGAAAGGAATTTCAAATAGCAGGGTTACTACACCGGATAGTACTGCCAGAGGCACCAGCGGAATAACCATCAGATTGGCAGCAAGGAAATAAAGCGGAAACGTGTGGAAATGATATGCGCAGACAATGCCGGTAAGAATCATAGCACTCAGCGATAAAGCCGGATAAGAAACAGCAGCATAAAGCCATGGATGATGCCTGCGGTCTACCCTATCAATCAAAGGAAAGAAAATAATAATGCCTAATACTGCGGAAAAACTCATTTGAAACCCTGCGGAATATAAGTCTGACGGATTACAAATCAAAATCAGTATCGCGGCAAGAAAAAGAGAATTTAGCGGCGGTGATTTTCTCTGTAATATTCTGCCGCCCATATAAACCGCAGACATTATTACCGCCCGGGTTACAGATGGTATAAAGCCGGTAAAGGCAGCATAGGCTGCGAGAGCTAATATAGTCAATATTAGCCGGGTTTTAATGTGGCGACCGAAATAAAAAGGCCAAAGTGCCAACGATATTATCATTGCGATAACCGCCACATGCATACCGCTAAGTGCCAATAAATGCGATAATCCGGCACCTGAGTAGATATTGCGGGTGTCAGTCGTTAATAATCTCGTTCGGCCCAGAAGGATGGCTGCAAGTATATCAACTGTTGCATCATCAAGCCCGCTACGCATTAGCCGGCTTAATGCTGCATTGTTAGCCAGTGCGCAATAGTATCTCAGCGAATGCGTTGGTTGCAGGTAAATTATACTATCGGATGGAACCACGATAGACGCCGTGACTCCTTGCCGGCGCAGATTTGCCATCAAATCAATTGCATCGGGAATACCGGGTTTGGGTGGAAGAGGCATCAATCTTGATGTGAATTTCAGGCGTTCGCCTGCTACCGGCTCGGTTCGGTTTAATAAAAGGTGTATACGCGCCTTGAAGGGCCTCACACTCTGGTGATTAACGGTATCGATTTCTGCAACAGCCAGATAACCGCTGCTTTGAGCTTCATTGACTGAAAGAATATATCCCGAACAGGTCGATTGCCCAAACGAAGGCGGCTCCTGAGGAGTCCTGAACCCAAAGGAGTCGCCTAAAAGGATGATGGCAACAAGAACCGCAAACGGAATTATCAGCGGCACGCGCCCCATCAATAATTTTTAATCTATCGTATTGATAACTACGAAGAAACTGCTGATGCCGATTGCCAACCACAAGAGAACGGCAAGAATCAGTGGTTTCGCTCCAACGGCACGGATACTCTTGAGCGAAAGTGAGGCACCGATCAGAAATAGAGTAACAACCATGCCTTTCTTGGCCCAGAAAGCCATAGTGCTACCGAAAGCAACAGGGAGCCCGGCATAAGTATTGACAATCATTGCGAGGATGAACAGGAAAATAAACCAGGGTATGGAAATTTTTGCCGTTTTATCGCGGAAAATCACCATCGTTACGAGAGCTAATGGAATAATCCACAACGCACGGGTAAGTTTAATCAGCGTGGCTACTTTCAAGGCTTCAGGGCCATACGCATCGCCTGCTCCGACCACTGATGATGTATCGTGAATTGCAATTGCGGCCCAGGTACCGAACTGAGTCTGGGTCATGTCTGCCAAATGTCCAAGCGGAGGGAAGATAAACAATGCTATTGCATTTAAGATAAACACAACACCTAACGAAACGGCCATTTCATTTTCGTTTGCTCTGACTACAGGGCCAACTGCTGCAATAGCTGAACCACCGCAAATTGCTGTTCCTGAAGAAATCAGATAGGCTGTTTTGCGGTCTAAATGAAACCAATAGCCAAGCATCAAGCCGAGAATCATAACACCCACAACCGAAACAACGGTAAAGGTCATACCCTCAGCACCGGACTTTAACGATTCCTGCAGATTCATGGAAAAGCCGTAACCAACGACTGATGCCTGAAGCAGATACTTAGAACACTTCTTATTGAACTTTGGGAACGGATTCTCGAAAGTAAAAGCGAAAATCAGCCCTAAAAACAATGCAAACGCCGGTGAAATCGGTTCTGCTGAGTCGGAAACGTAGCTGATTGGAAATAGAATTACTGCAATAATGAGGATATAAATCCATTTTGCCGCATTACTCTTCATAAATAGTTGAATTTAGTTTTCTTAGGTTATAATTTGATGTCATTGTCTCGCCATAGGCCCCGGCACATCGAATGGCAATAATATCTCCTCTGTGTGTTACCGGTAAAAGTTCATCCGTAGCAAAAACGTCGCTTGACTCGCAAACAGGCCCAACAACATCGTAGGGCTCTTTGGGTGAGTCAACGGCAGAAGATAAATTCTGTATAGGATGTCGGGCGCCATACAGAGCCGGTCTAATCAGCTCAGTCATTCCGGCATCTATGACTATGAATTTCTTTTTAGTTCCCTCTTTCACATAAAGAACCTTGCTGATTAAACTGCCGCATTGCCCTACTATACTCCGTCCAAGTTCGCAGTGCAACTCCTGTCCGTCTTTAAGCTGAAGGTTCTGCTTAAACGCATCGAAATATGCCTCGAAATATGGAATCGGATTTAGATCCGGATTATCATAGTCAATTCCGAGGCCGCCTCCAACATTTATGATCTGGAATTCAACTGTCGGATATGCCGCCTCGATTTCTTTGATTCGGTGGCATAGATGAACGAATGGCTCCATTGTAAGGACTTGCGACCCTACATGGAAGTGCAACCCGATCAACTTTATATTCGGCATATCCATAGCCAAGCATATAGCTTCATCTAATTGTTCAAGATTTATGCCGAATTTATTCTCTTCCAGACCGGTAGTGATATACTCATGGGTGTGTGCATCAATATTCGGATTCACTCTAAGTGCTACCGGCGCAACCATATTCACTTCACCGGCAATTTCGTTAATAACTCTTAGCTCCGGAATGGATTCAACATTAAAGCAGCCTATACCGGCTTTAAGGGACTTGCGGATTTCGCTATCGGTTTTTCCTACTCCCGCAAATACTATCTTTTCGGCAGGAAAGCCGCTGCGAAGCGCTGCTTCAATCTCTCCGCCACTGACGCAGTCTGCGCCAAAGCCGGCAGACGCAATTATCTGTAATATTTGTGGGTCATTATTGGCTTTTATGGCGTAGTGCACCCGAATATTCCCGGCAGCCGTGCGCACTCTCTCCAACGTTGCCCTCAATAATTTGAGGTCGTAGAAATAAAAGGGCGTTTCCAGATCGCGAAATTTGCTGATGGGAATATTCATGACCGGAATATAGTTTTTTGCAATTGACGCAGTGCTTCAACCTTGTCGCTCTGGCGCACGAGCAGTGAAATATTGTAGTTGCTGCCGCCATACGATATCATTCTGACCGGAATATCACCAAGCGCATCGAGAACGCGGGTTTCAAAGCCGCAGTTATGCCATTCGAGATCACCGACAACGCAGATAATCGCCATATCCGATTCAACCGTAACAGTGCCGAACTTCTTTAAATCATCAACAATATAATGAAGATTTCGCTGGTTATCTATGGTAACCGATACGCCTACCTCAGATGTTGTAATCATATCGATAGATGTTTGATATGTTTCAAAGATTTCAAACACCTTGCGCAAGAAACCATATGCGAGCAGCATGCGGCCGCTCTTAATTTTTATGGCGGTAATATTATCCTTGGCGGCAACTGCTTTTATGGTGTGGCTTGGCGGGCAATTGTAAATAACGGTGCCATGTGCGTCGGGCTGCATGGTATTGAGCAGGCGCACGGGAATATTATTCACCTTGGCCGGTAAAACGCATGTGGGGTGCAATATCTTCGCTCCGAAATAAGCCAGCTCGGCTGCTTCTTCAAAATGGAGTTCGGCAACGGGCCGTGTGTCGCTGACAAAGCGGGGATCATTATTGTGCATCCCGTCAATATCAGTCCAGATTTCTATCTCTTCCGCACCGATAGCCGCACCTATTAGCGACGCCGTGTAGTCGCTCCCGCCGCGTTGGAGGTTATCTACTTCGCCGTATGCGTTGCGGCAAATAAAACCTTGAGTAATAAACAATTCGGCATCTTCGTGCTTTTCAAGCAGCGGCATCAGATGCTGACGAATGTAGTTTGAGTCAGGCTCACCGTTTTTATCGGTGCGCATAAAGTCCAGCGCCGGAAGTAAAACTGAATTGACGCCCTGCTCATGCAAATAGATATTCATGAGTTGCGTGCTTAGCAACTCACCCTGGGCTAATATTTCTTTTTCTTCAAATAGAGTAAAAATATCTTTAGCTAAGGAGCGGAGATAGTCAAAGATTGATTTTAAGGCTGCTTTAGCTTCGGTTTTTGCTTCTTCTGAACAGTAGAGTTCATCAACAACACTCCGGTAGTTTGCTTCGAGTCTGTTAATGATTTCTTTGGCTCCGTCGATATTCTTTTTATAAAGATAATCGGATATTTCAACCAAAGTGTTGGTCGTTCCCGACATTGCCGAAAGAACAACAATGTTTCTGCCGCTGCGGGTTATAAGTTTAGCTACCGCCTTAATGCGTTCGGCAGAACCTACCGACGTGCCGCCGAATTTCAATACTTTCATTTAAATTACTCCGTTGTTGGATTTTGGGTTATTGGTTTGAGGGCTTTATCTTCACATCTATAAACCGTTGCCGGGAAACGCTCGGTAAATCCTATGTTATGGGTTGCCATAATCACGGCTGTTCCGCTGCGCGAAATCGAATGTAGTGTCTCAACAATCTGCTCGGCGGTTTCCGGATCAAGATTACCGGTCGGCTCATCGGCAAGAATGAGTTCGGGGCTGTTGAGCAAAGCGCGAGCAATCGCAATACGTTGCTGTTCACCGCCCGAAAGTTCGTGAGGCATCTTGTAGGACTTATTGGTCATTCCAACCTGACGGAGCACCTCTTCGATGCGTTTGTCGCGTTCCGGCTTCTTTTTCCATCCTGTTGCTTCAAGAACGAAGCGGAGATTTTCGTAAACTGACCTGTCGGTGAGCAACTGGAAGTCTTGAAAAACAATTCCTATTCTTCGTCTCAGTAAATGAACCCGCTTTGGTTTAAGCTCCTGCAGATTGATGTCGAATACGCGTGCTGAACCGTTAGCAACGGGAACTTCCGCGTAGATAGTTTTGAGAATCGACGATTTGCCACTTCCGACTTTACCGATAAAGTACACGAAATCGCCCGGATACAGCTCGAAGTTAACGTGTTTCATAACCACGAGTTCCTTACGCCATATTTCAACGTCGGAGTAGCTGACGATAGCTTTAGGTTTGTCAGTTTCCATATTCTGAGAGGAATTTGATGCGCACAAGGCGTATTTCGGTTTCGCTATAGTCGTCGCCAAGCTCTTTTATAGCTTGTTCAACGTCGCCGGTTTCGCTTTCGTTAATGAAATAATCGTAGATTTCGGCCTGAATATCCTGATCAATTTCTGAATCGATATAGTAGTTGATATTGAGTTTGGTGCCGGAATATACTATAGCCTCAATTTCATCAAGCAGTTCTTCAAAAGTCAGGTCTTTCGACTTGGCCAGTTCATCGAGGGGTATTTTACGGTCAATACCCTGAATTATGGCAATTTTTTGCTTTGACTTGTTGGGAACGGTTCTAACCCTGAGGTCTTCCGGACGCTCAATTTCATTTTCCTCAACGTGGGTTCTGATTACTTCGAGGAACTCTTCGCCGAAACGTTTGGCTTTGCCCTGACCAACTCCGGTTATATTCTGCAATTCCTCCATCGTTATGGGATAGGTGGTTGCCATCTGTTCCAACGACGGATCCTGGAAAATAACGTAAGTCGGAAGTTTATGTTGTTTGGCGATTTTCTTTCTCAGGTCCTTAAGAATCGAGAATAACTCCGGGTCGACGGCTGCAGTGCCGTTAGCCTTGATGGTAGTGTCGTCGTCGAGGTCTTCATCAAACTCATTGTCCTTGGTAACCTTGAACGATTTAGGTTTTCTCAGGAATTCGGCTCCGGCTGCTGTTACATGGAGCACACCGAAATCTTCAATATCGCGATTTAAATATCCTGCGATATTAGCCTGACGTATAACCGCATTTAGCGTTTTGGCATCGCTCGTTTCCATTGATCCGAACTGTTCGAGTTCATCGTGGTTATACGACTTAACGGTGGCGGTAGTGCGACCAAGAGCGACGTCAATAATATGGTCTGCCTTAAATTTTTCCTTGAGGGTGGTTATGATCTCAATAATAGCTGATAATTCTTCCTTTGCTTCCACTTGTTTCTTTGGGTTTAAGCAGTTGTCGCAGTTTCCGCAGTTGTCAACTTCGAACTTTTCTCCGAAGTAGTGAAGCAGCGTTTTGCGGCGACATAGGGAAGACTCGGCGTAGCTGGCTGTCTCGGCCAGAAGTTGTTTACCGATTTCCTGTTCAGCAAGCGGTTTTCCTTGCATGAACTTTTCCATTTTGCGCAAGTCTTTGGCTGAATAAAAGGTCAGACACTGACCTTCACCGCCATCACGGCCGGCGCGACCGGTTTCCTGATAGTATCCTTCGAGGGATTTCGGCATATCGTAGTGAATAACGAAGCGAACGTCCGGCTTGTCAATACCCATTCCAAAGGCTATGGTAGCCACTATAACGTTTACTTCTTCCATCAAAAATGCGTCCTGATTTGCCGACCGGGTAGCTGAATCCATTCCGGCATGATAGGCGCGGGCTTTGATGTTATTTACCACTAAAAGAGCAGCGAGCTCTTCAACTTTTTTTCTGGCAAGGCAGTAGATAATGCCGCTTTTGTCTTCGTTGTTTTTTATGTATTTGATAATTTCGCGGTCAATATTCTCTGTTTTCGGGCGAATTTCATAGTAAAGATTCGCGCGGTTAAACGACGAACGGAACACGCGTGCGCTACACATGCCGAGGTTCTTTTGAATATCATGCTGAACCTTCGGAGTTGCAGTAGCTGTAAGGGCTATGACAGGTCTTGGACCAATTTCGTTGATAATTGGACGTATGCGGCGGTATTCGGGGCGGAAATCATGGCCCCACTCCGAAATGCAATGAGCCTCGTCGATAGCATAAAATGAAATTTTAACAGACTTCAGAAACTCGATATTCTCCACTTTTGTCAATTGCTCGGGCGCAACATAGAGTAGCTTTGTGCGGCCGCTGACTATGTCGTCTTTAACCGAATCAATGGCTGCGCGATTCAATGAAGAGTTGAGAAAATGCGCAATGCCGTCGTCGCTGCTGAAGTTCCGCATGGCATCAACCTGGTTTTTCATCAGCGCAATCAGCGGAGAAATCACTATGGCTACACCGGGCATCATTACTGAGGGTAACTGATAACACAGAGACTTACCGCCACCCGTGGGCATCAGAACGAAAACATCTTCGCCGTCGAGCAGCGCGGAGATGATTTGTTCCTGATTTCCCTTGAATGCGTCAAAAGCAAAATGCTTTTTCAAGGCAGCTACAAGTTCTGCGTGGTTAGCCATAATGGATGAGGAGTAGATTTATTTGATTATATCAGTTTCGAAATGTGCTTTTTGTATTTGCTCTAAAGCATAATCGCGGGTAATAGTGAGGTTCTTGGTTTTTGTGCCGGGGGTATTAAACATCGCCTCTACCATAATAGATTCCACAATCGATCGCAGGCCGCGTGCCCCAAGCTTATATTCAATTGCCTTGTCTACAATAAGTTCCAAAGCATCTTGATCAAAGCTCAGCTCAACACCATCCATGGCGAACATTTTAACATACTGGCGGATTATGGCATTTTTCGGCTCGGTCAATACGCGCAGCAGCGCATCCCGGTCAAGGGGATCGAGATGCGTCAGAATAGGCAGACGTCCGATAATTTCCGGAATTAGACCGAACGACTTGAGATCCTGCGGCGCAACGTATTGCAAGTAATTTTCGCGCTTAATCTTCTGGCGGGCTGCATCAGTAGAGTAACCGACAACGTGAGTGTTCAGGCGATGGGCGATTTTGCGTTCTATCCCGTCAAACGCTCCACCGCAGATAAATAATATATCCTTAGTGTCGACGGGAATCATTTTCTGCTCGGGATGCTTACGGCCGCCCTGAGGAGGCACGTTGACTATCGAACCTTCCAGAAGTTTAAGCAAGCCCTGCTGAACACCTTCGCCGCTGACATCACGGGTAATCGACGGGTTGTCACCCTTTCGGGCTATCTTGTCGATCTCATCAATGAACACAATGCCACGTTGAGCTCTCTCAACGTCATAGTCGGCGGCCTGAAGAAGGCGTGTAAGCAGGCTTTCGATATCTTCGCCAACATACCCGGCCTCGGTCAGCACCGTAGCGTCAACTATCGTAAAGGGAACATCGAGCAACCGCGCAATCGTTTTTGCAAGCAGGGTCTTGCCTGTACCCGTAGGCCCTACAATTATTATATTGCTCTTTTCAATATCTACTTCAGGATCGACATCTGACTCCTTCTGATTAAGGCGTTTATAATGATTATAAACCGCAACCGAAAGATATTTCTTGGCATCATCCTGACCGATAACATATTGATTCAGAAAATCATTGATTTCACGCGGAGTGGGCACTTTACCTGACGAAGCCGATGATTTCTTTGGGGTATTGGCTTTTGCCTTTTGGTTTTCGCTAAAACCTAATTCATCGCCAAACATGTCATATATCTGCCCCAGACATTCGGAGCAGATACATACACCAGGATTTAATGGCGACGGCAACAATGCGGCACCCGGATTAGTCGGGCCGCCGCAAAATGCGCAATGGTTACCCATTTGTTGCTTTTTAGCCATCGTGGTTTTTACTGTTTGGCCTTAATCAGAACTTTGTCAATCATGCCGTATTGCTCGGCCTCCTGTGCAGTCATCCAGTAGTCGCGGTCGCTGTCGCGTTCAACTTTTTCTATCGGCTGACCGGAGTGGTCTGCAATAATAGAATATAGTTCGTGTTTGAGTTTCAGAATCTCGCGGGCAGTGATTTCAATATCGCTTGCCTGGCCCTGGGCTCCACCCATAGGCTGGTGAATCATAACGCGCGAGTGTTTTAAGGCAAAACGTTTACCCTTTTCGCCGGCAACGAGCAGTACTGCGGCCATTGAAGCAGCCATACCGGTGCAGATTGTAGCAACGTCGCTCGAAATATATTGCATGGTATCGTAAATACCGAGACCGGCATAAACGCTGCCGCCGGGAGAGTTGATATAAATGCTGACGTCTTTGCCGGGGTCAGCGCTGTCGAGATAAAGCAGCTGAGCCTGGATAACGTTCGCCGAATAGTCGTTTACATCAGTGCCGAGGAAGATGATGCGGTCCATCATCAGGCGGGAGAAAACGTCCATCTGTGCAACGTTCAGCTGACGCTCTTCAATAATGGTCGGCGAAATGTAGCTTGAAGTAATGAGATCGTTATTGGTCTTGGCAGTGAACTGGTCAAACACCAGGGGATTTATTCCACAGTGCTTCGTAGCGAAGCTTCTGAAGTCTTTGGGATTGAAATTTTCCATTTTTTAGTACCTTTCTTTGAAATTTATATACAAAATTACAAAAAAATTTCCATCCCTCCAAAATATTTTATAAAAAAGTTTTTATGCGTTATTTCAACGCTGCCGCAAGCTTTTCGAGCGTTGTAGCTTTCTTTATGGCTCTAAGCGTTTTGCGTCCCAGCAGCTCTTCCGGAGCCAATTCCCAATACGGTTTAATTTTATTCAATATTTGCGTGTCGCCACATAGTGTATTGCACATTTCATTGAGAATTTCGCTGTTGATGCGCCTGATGGCCCTACCCCGCTCCGCGGGTGTCATTTCTGTGCCGCTACGCCACTCGGCAATCAGCGTAGGGCGGGCAAACAAACCGCGGCCTATCATAAGTCCGGCAACACCCGGACACGCCGAGAGAACCCGCTCGATATCGGCCGGCGAAGTGAGTGAGCCATTATAGACCGTCGGATGGCAAAATTCGGTTGCCATGGCCGAGAACTGGTCCATCAGCAGCGGTCCGTCGTAGGGATTGCGAATGAGCCGCGGATGAACTGCAATGTGGCTTAACGGCAAAGAATTAAGTATAGCGGCTATTCGGCGCCAATCGTCGGGAGATTCAACACCGGGCCGCATTTTCACCGAAAAGGTCAGTTCGGGATGCTGATCCATATAATCTCTTATCTCCGAAAGGACCATAGTATTGAGCAGCAAACCTGCCCCACGCCCCTTTTTAACTTGCGGGGGAAACGGACAACCGAGATTCAGGTCTATTCTTCTGTACCCCTTGGCGGCAAGGAACTCCACAAGAGTGCGAAATTCTTCAAAATTTCGGAATATTATCTGTGGAATCGCTTGCGGCTCGGCGCCCAGATCGCGCAAATCTTTCCGCCGCGGCTCTCCTCCTTCCAACCTCAGAAAGGGAGTAAAGTATTCGTCGGCCGCCCAAGGCGAATTGCGATGAAGCCTGCGCCATATAGCCTCGGATAGCCCCTGGAGCGGAGCTGCATAGAACTTCAGACTCATTGCAACTGCATTGAGCCTTCGCGAATAAGCTCAGGTTCAGCGGAATCCATGAGCGACACAATTGTGGAACTCAGAACCTCCACCTCATATTCCTGGTTCCCGTCGATAATCAGCAGCTCCACATCGTTATCAAGCTCCGTAGGGTCAGACGTGCCGATTGAGCCTGAAAGCAGCGGGTGACCGAGCTCTTCTGCAAGTGCGCGGGCTATTTCATTGTCGGGAATTCGAATGCCTACCTCCTTTCGCCCTTTATACACTTTGGGCAGCGTAAGAGCGGGTGGAAGTATAAACGTGAACGGCCCGGGTGTATTGCGCTTTATTATTGCGAATGCCCGGTTATCAATCTTTGCATACTGCGCAGCGGTTGCAATAGAGTCGCAAACGAGTGTGAGCGTGTGCTTTTCCGGGTTTACGCCCTTTAGCCTGCATAGTGCCTGGATGGCATCGGTATTGAGCGAATCGGCAGCCAACGCTGGGTGCGTATCGGTCGGATAAATGATTATCGCACCGCGCTTCATCAGCTCGACTGCTCGGTCAATCGCCCGCTGATCAACGGAATAAAGTGTTTGAATTTCCATAGCTGGTGGTTGATTAGTTTTATTAAAAAAAGTCCGCTCAAGGGCGGACTTTTAATGGGGTTGCTTTCCGGCAACTGATTATTCAGCTGCGGGAGCTTCTTCGGCTGCGGGAGCTTCGGTTTCTGCGGCTTCGGCAGCGGCAGCTGCTTCAGCTTCGGCCTTGGCGGCAGCGAGTTCAGCTTTCTTCTTAGCAACAGCTTCAGCTTTGGCTTTATTAACAGCCTGTTCTGCTTCAAGGCGAGCCTTGAGAGCTTCCTGCTGCTTGGTTGCCATAGCGGTTTTGTCGGCGTTAACCGATGCCTGTTTTTTCTGTTTCCAGGCTTCGAAACGACGCTGTGCTTCAGCTTCGTCAAACGCACCCTTCTTAACGCCACCCTGCAGGTGCTTCATCAGAAGAACACCTTCTTCAGAAAGGATGGTACGAACGGTTGCGGTAGGAAGTGCACCGACATTAAGCCAATACAGAGCCCGCTCGAAGTTCAAAGTTATCGTAGCGGGATTGGTGTTCGGGTTATACGAACCAATGCGCTCGATAAATTTGCCATCACGTGGCGCTCTGCTGTCGGCGATTACGATGGGATAGAAGGCGTAGTCTTTGTGACCACGGCGCTGCAGGCGAATCTTGGTTGCCATACTGTAGAGATTGTTTTGAAGTTAGTTAGTGAATGGGTTAATATTGGCGGTTTATTTCTAAACCGGCTGCAAAGTTACGAAAATAATTAGTAATTAACAAATAGCAATTAGTAATTTTAGAGGAATTTTTAGAGGCTACCGGGGGCGACGGCGGCTCGCCGTCGTTGATTCAATGTGTGGGCTGGCTGCCCCACCCCCTTGTTTTATCCCGCGCCGTAGAACTGCATAGCCGCGACACATTGTTTCGCACCTAAAGGCGCTCCATTTAGAGGTGGAATCGTATCTACCGGGGGCTGAGCGGCACTATGCACCGCTTACCCCCGGCTACAATCGTTGACCCGCGACGCGGTCGCATGCTGCTTGCGCTCACCCAAATCCAAATTCAACATTCCCAATTCTAAA
Organism: uncultured Bacteroides sp.; assembly: GCA_964528425.1. Taxonomy (GTDB): domain Bacteria; phylum Bacteroidota; class Bacteroidia; order Bacteroidales; family Muribaculaceae; genus UBA3263. Next base: position 15,725 of record CAZGTD010000018.1, on the reverse strand, counting down.
AATCCCGCCGAAGCGGGATTTTTAGGTTTTAGATACAGGCGAAAAAAGCCCTAATGCCAATTAAAGTGACAGAGTTGCTGATTGTAACTGAGGTAAGGCCGCCCCCACCTGCGCGTAATCGGCTGGCATCTCCAGCAGTTGCGGCTAAAGGTATAACAGCCCATGGCTAAACCTCAAGACCTATGAATCAACGGATAGCTTGAATATAAAAAGTATGTGCTATCAATTCTAAATTGGTAACACATACTTCAAGCGCGTATGTTTAGATTAAGACCTTTTGACTCTTATTTCCTTGAGTACGAATATAAATACCATGTTGAGGATTAGTTATTTCTCTGCCTGATAGATCAAAATATTTAATCGGATCAGTATCAGACTTAACTTTAATTGTGCTGATTGAGGCATTGGAATTAGTAGCCGCAGCAAGCATATTTATAAAGGTTTTACAAGCACTTTTGAGATCATCAAATTTATCTCCAATGGAATCTGAACAATCAATTGCGAACATAACTGCAATTGACTTATGAATTTCCTCAACCTTTAAATCTTTTTCACGTTCTATTTCATCGTTGTGTTGCCATACCGTAGACGAAATTGCTGTCCAGTGGTCAAATTTTGAAGGGTCTACTTCGAAAATTGATTCGTCAAGAGTGCGACAGTCTTCAAAGGTAAAGGTTGTTGCAATATCTTCTTTAACTCCTTGAACAACATCACCAGATGAGGATGTGAAACCATGATACTCAACAGAAGTAAGTTGATTATTTAATCTATCATAAATTCCTTCCACATAGAAATTTGAACTTTCAGGGTTGGAAGATGCACCGTCGAGAGTCAATCGAATTCGTGCGTTATGGTCAATTCCTGAAATGGATACGGAAAACTGTGATTCTGTAGAAGTTTTAACTAAATCATTTGCTATAACACTCAATTCTCTTTCCAGGCTTTTCATGTCTGTTACCGTCATTGCATTTTCCGGCGAAGAGGCTAAGGGTTGCAGACTTGAAATGAAACGTTCGTCGTCATCAACATCAATAGAGCCTTGAAGCCCAATGCTGAATGCTTGTAGTGGTTGTCCGTTTATCCAGGTATTTTGAATTTTTGTTTGAATATCATTTGCATAATCGCTTGCATAAAGATATTCAGGTTTTTTATCAATCGAACCTCTATCATATCCATCTGTAAACGTTACAATTACAGCGGATGATAAATCATCCGGATAGCTAAAGTCAATCATTCTATCTATTGATTGGTCTACAGCATAATAGAGTAAAGTATAAACATCTTTTTGCGCATTATCTACAAACGTTATAAATTCATCTACCGAATCCTCATCAAGGAGTTTTATATCTTTGAAGCCTAAAGTTTTATTAAATGTAGTTAGTCCTAAAAATATTCCGGAGTTACTTGTCGGATACCCGGGAACACCCTCCGGAAAAACTATTTTATGCGCAAATGAGTTCCACATCGGGTCCCTTCCGGTAACACCAATTGTTCCGGCAGGGAAAATTATGCTTCTTCCTGATACCTTTCCATATGTTTTTCCTGAGTAACCGCATTCGGGAACATTGTGAACAAACCAAGGCGCGGCGTTGTCATTATCGCGTGCATACTTTTCAAGGAGGACTTTATTCGGATCATTGATATCAAGTACTATCCAACCATTATAATTAAAAGGTGAATTATACGATGTTCTATAATCATTATGGTAGGCACTATATGGCTTGAACATATATATTCCCTCCCTGTCTCTGGATTTTACTAATCTTACCGACCAAGGTTCAATGGGCTCTGAAGCATAAATTGCATCGTGCCACTCAACCCATGAGTCAGTATAAGTTATATACTCCCCTTTAGCATAAAACATTGTCATCCCCAAAATTAAGAGGATAGAATTGCATGTAAAAAATTTTTTAAGCATAATGGAATTTTGTTTGGGTGAAATCCAAATCCTCAAAGATTTCAAAATATACAAAAAAGGTGTGAGGATAATATTTTGTCCTCGCATTAAATCCGGGAATCTTGGCCTACCCATACACATACGAGAACAACAGCCTCACACCGGTATAAGCACTATGCAACCGATGGATGCTATTGAGCGTCTCGTCTCTGTGTATACAATGAACGGCCAAGTTCTGGATTTAAAAGACGAAGATGTCAAATAACACCTATAAATATCAATAAACTGGACTGTCTCTACAGTTCCATTGATGCAAAGTTACGGAAATAATTTGGAATTTGGAATTTTGCTGTTGAATTTTTTTTGTGCGGATGAGGCAATTTATTACCCGCAGCGCGGGTAAAGGTATAATAGCCCGGGGTAAAACCCCGGGAGAAGTGTCAGCGGATGCCGTCGCGGCGCAGGAGGGCGTCGATTGAGGCATCGCGGCCGCGGAACTTACGGTAGAGTTCATCGGCCGGAGCGGAGCCACCGCGTTCAAGAATACTGCGCCGGAACGAGTCTGCCAGCTCGGGACTAAATGTTCCGTTTTGCTCGAAATAGTCGAAGGCATCGGCATCGAGAACTTCGGCCCACTTATAGGAATAGTAGCCTGCGGCATAACCGCCCGAAAAGATGTGGCCAAACGAAGTGGCAATCATAGTGTCAGGCTGGTCGGGGAAAATCCTTACCGGGTCAATTGCCTCGCGTTCAACCTGCTCAATATCGCCGATTGGTTGCTCAATGGTGTGGAATCCGAAATCGAGCATACCGAAGTTAAGCTGGCGTATGCACGCGTATGCAGCTCCGAAGCGCCGGGCGGCAATCATGCGGTCATAAAGCTCGGCCGGCAGCGGCTCGCCGGTCTGGTAATGGCGAGCGAAACCATCAAGAAACTCGCGGGAATAAAAGAAGTTTTCATTGAACTGCGAGGGGAGCTCAACAAAGTCGCGGTCAACGTTGGTTCCGGCCTGTGAGGTATATTTGGCGCGGGTCAGCAGCGAATGCAACGCATGGCCGAACTCATGAAGGAAAGTAGTTACCTCGCCGGGCGACAGCAGCGACGGACGCTCGGCCGACGGCTTGGTGAAGTTCATAACAATGTTGACTTGCGGACGTATTTCTCCATCTGCCTCACGGAAGTCGGTCATCCATGCCCCGGGACTCTTGCGACCTGCCCGAGGGAAAAAGTCGGTATAGAGCAGACCCAGATGGGAGCCGTCGGTATCGAGAACATCGAAAACTTTTACATCCGGATGATAAACATCTACTCCCTGCTTCTCAGCAAATGTTACGCCATAAAGTCGCGTGGCAAGGCTGAAAACTCCGTTTATAACCGCACTCAGCTCAAAGTAAGGACGCATTGCTTCGGGATCGAAGTCATAGCGGGCCTTGCGCAGGCGATTGGAATGATAGGCGTAGTTCCACGGGGTAATTTCCTCACCGGCAAATTCGCGAAGCTCTGAAAGTTCGCGGTGCAAGGCGGGCATATAGGCATCCGCCAAATCGCCGAGGAGCTTAAGGGCTGCCGCGGGCGTTTTGGCCATAGTGCGTTCGAGTTTGAAATCAGCAAACGACTTGTAGCCAAGTAATCGGGCACGCTCCAGCCGCAGATTGGATATTTCGCGCACGATTTCTATGTTGGAATACTCACCCTTAATGTTACGGCCTGAGTATGCCATATAAACCTTATAGCGCAGGTCATCAAAGGGCGAAAGCTTCATAAACGCCATATATTCCGGCGCTTGCAGGGTCAACACGTATGGCTCGGGCGACTTGCGCTCGCGGGCATTTTCGGCCATCTGGTCTAGAAGCCATTGGGGCAGACCTTCAACCTTGTCTGCCGATAATGGGAAAGAGTAAGTTGCCAGTTCGCGTTTGACATTCTGGCCAAATTTTGTAGTCAGTTCATCAAGGCGCGCTGTAATTTCGCGGAATCGCTCGCGGTCGGCCCCGCGCAGGTTAGCGCCCGAACGGGTAAACCCGAGATAGCAGTCTGTAAGTAGCTTAAGGCTTTCGGCATCGAGGTTAAGTTGATTGCGCTTTTCGTAAACAGCCTTAATTCGCTCAAACAGTTGTTCATTCAGACTGATTTTCGATGAGTACTCGCTCAAAAGCGGCGAGGCCTTGATAGAAATATCCATAAGTTCCTCATCGGCTTCGGCCGAAAGAAGCGGATAAAACACTCCGAGCACCCGGCTGAGAGTCTTGCCTGAATTTTCAAGTGCAAGAACAGTGTTTTCAAACGTAGGAGGCTCGGGATTCGAGGCTATTGCATCGACTTCGGCCAGACCTTCGGCAATTGCACTTTCGATTGCGGGCAGGTAATCGGAATTATTTATTTGCGAAAAAGGTGGAACTTCAAATTTCGATAAAAGTGGGTTTTTCATAGCGATATTAACTGTTTTTATAGCGTAAACTATCGAGCAGCAGCGGAATAATGGAAGTGTCGACACCGGCACGTTCCAGCAGAGGGCGGTCGGCGGACAATGCGCATGAAAGAGCCTCGATGTCGGCAGAATAAAGAGAGTAATAGTTCATTGCCTCGCGCACGTCAGACTTGGCCAAAGCGAGATGTCCGAGGTTAAGATAGTCAGTCGGTTCCGGAGAGAGTTCGGTAAGAATTCTTCTGAAATAGCGCTCGGATGTTTCAAAATCGCGGTTAAGAAATGCACTCCATGCAATCGGCCGCAGTGCATCGGTCGATTTTTCATCGAGCATTTCTGCTTTATAGTAATAATGAAGAGCATCGCGCAGTTCATTCAGCTCGAGCAGACAATGGCCGATAAGCAGGGCAACCTTCGACGAATCAGGCTGCAATTTTTCAAGCCGTTTATAATAGCCGAGCGCCTTGCGGTGTTGACCGAGCGCCTTACTTACCTGAGCGAGTCGTTTGAGATTCCATTCACTTTCAGGGGCAAGCATTTCGGCGCGCTCATATTCAGTTAGGGCATCTTGTAATCGACCGAGACGTTGAAATGCATAGCCCATTTTCTGATGCAGCTCCAAATCCGGATTCAAAGTGCCGAAAAGATCAATTGCCTCCGCAAAATGCTTATGTTTAAAATAAAATTCTCCCAAGAGTCTAACTTTTTCCGGTTCTTGAAAATCAGCACTCAGAGTGGGAATGGCAACCGGATTTATCAGCCTGTCAAACGGGCTGGCAAACTCTCCGCTTCTGCGGAAAAGCTTAAAGAACCTATATAAGTCGTGAATATAGGCCGTTATGGCGGCAGTAAGAGCCTGACCATTGCTCATGATGCTTGCAGCTACTAAATTTCCTTGTTCGGCTGCAGAATTTATCTGGGTCATGAGCATTTGCTTCTGAGCTTCGGGCAGATGATTGACCGATAGCGCAAACGAATACTTATCGGATGCACACATTATCGGCGATTCCTCGAGCAATAGTTCTATTGCCGGGTCATTTCCCAACGCACGCTTGACTTCGAGGCGAGATGAGTTGAATGGCAAAAACCAGTGGCTGATATGGTTAAAGAACGGAAAAGTCTTGAGCATGGAAAATACGGGATAGAAGAGATCGCCACCCTCTTCGGTCATTTCCGATAGTTTGCGCAATCGCTCCGTCAGACCCGATTTTTCGAGCATCTCTTCCCACTCGGGATTAGCTTCGAAGTCAGCCGGATCAAAGCCTGATTCCTGAATGTGACGCTCTATGTCAGGCCGCAACTTCATCATTTCCGGGATAATCTCGTTGCGCATGGTGGCGGTGATGGCTTCTACATCGGCAGTGCGAATAATCTGCATGATAACATGCTCGACGCTCTGCTGCCATTGGCCAAGTTCACGCAGAGCTTCAAGCCGCGACGTTACGGCCGGAGTATTTGACCGTTTAGGCCAACGGGCCATTACGAGTACCGCACCAACGGTTGCTCGGGCCTGTATCTCAGTATTACCACCCGGCGTCGCGAACTCCAGCAGCAAACGCAAGGCCGGCTCACTAAAGAAATGAAGCAGTGACATGGTCAATGCTCCGACAATCAGTGACTTCACCGAGTCGGAAACAATATCGGAAGCCATAAATTCCTTTATCGCCGAAATTTCGTCAAAGGTCAGAGGGGTTGTGGTCCAAATGCGATCAAATATTCGCTCTTCAAGGTCCTCAACTTTACGCAAGTCGGGTTCTGAAGGCTTTTGGCCGAAAAATGAGCTTACTTTGGCTGCTGAATCCTCATAATCCTTGAGTAGCATCTGGAGCTGTTCACCCCGCCGCAATCTCAGGGTTCTGACAACATTGAAATATAGCGAACTATGGTCTGCGACAAGACTTTCACGCAGCAACATATCGAGAATGCTGTACAAACGCGTGGACAGAACAGAAATTTGCTCGGCGCGCCCCGGGTCAGGTGCGCCGCTAAGGGCGTAATCTATTATTCGGCTATAATCTTCCTCAGCTGCCTCGAGATCGGCACGCAGTCGCCAGCTATCGGCCGACAACATTACGCGCAAAAGACGAAAAGCTTCGTGGAAGTTCTCGGACGTCAAGGCTTTTTCAACGGCCTCCTTATATTCGTAATTATTCATCTTACCCCTATAATATCAAAAGGCGTGCCAAAGTTCGCTATTAGGAAAATAATGCTGCAAAATTTTCTTAAAATCATATCCTTTGTGAGCCATCATAGCCGCTCCGATCTGACACAGCCCTACTCCATGGCCCCAACCGGCTCCACGGAGAATAAAATCAGTTCCCTCCCGTTCAACAACGAAGGCAGAACTATATAGATGGCTTTCCGACAACCAGCGACGAATAATCAACTCCTTGCCAATTACTTTAGTTAACCTTGAACCTACAATGCGCAGGCGCGTAATGCGACCGGAAGAACCGCGCGTCAGCGGCTCAAGTGCTAAAACAGTGCCGAAATCAAGTCCTGAGCGACGATTAACCAATTCGCTGATTTCAGATTGCGAATATCGCTGTGTCCATCTGAAGAAGTCGGGGGTAGTGTTACGGTCAAAATCATTCAGAACCTGTTTCAGAACCTCAGTCGGAGTATCAGCGCAGAAGGAATCGGGCCTGGAGAGTATCCATTCCCGGGCTATTTCTTCAACTGTCAGGTCAGGCAGCTGCGAGTGCGGCCAATCGCGCCCGGCCGATAAGTAAGAGTGATGACGGGGTTGCCAACAGTTTTCGAATAACTCAAAAGCGCCGCCGCAGCATTTTGAAAACCGTGCATCGCATATCTCGCCGTTTGCTACTAAAACTACTCCTCGCGTCGCATCCACAGCCGAATCTACCGCCGGCGACGTTATGCGTGTAATTCCCTGGTAGCGTTGGCAATGATCATCGGAACATACATCAAAGCTTGAATGATCGTCTTTGTCAAACCATTGTCTGATTTCACCGTCGGCAAGCGGATTATCCTCAACCGCTTCTCCCTTTGCGGCCAGCGCTCGGGTTGCACGCAGTTGAGCCATAACCCAACTGCGGGAAATTATGGCATGCGCTTTAAGTAGCTCGATAGAAGAGGTTGCCGACATTTCTGACGAAATTACCGACCTTAAATAATCCTCCAGTCCAATTCTGTTTATAATCTGACCGTTATGTTCCAGAATTTCACCCGCAAAACGCTGGGTTTGCCTTTGCTCCCAGTGGAAATCCTTTCCTATAACCACCCCCTCAACGATTGTTGTTCCGTCAGGAAGAGCAGTAGTAACCGGATCTGAAGTTATGAGCCCGACATAAACAGGTGGTTCTTGAAAGGTAACTTCGCGTATTATTGACTCCACCCTACTTTCATCGAGAGCTTCGAAGTCAATGCGGCGAACCGTAATAAGAGTGCCGCACAAGTCAATGCACGCGGGGCTAACCAGGAGTTGACCATAGCATTCGGGGCGGTGGCAGCGACGCGGAATAACGGTAATTACACCGTCAGTACAGACCATATTCACCATCGGGTCAATTTCTTCCGGTGAAAAGTTGGCCGGTTCAAGCTTATAGGTGTAGGCAAATGCGGTGGGCAACATATATTTGCTTGGAACTGCCTGAAAGTGAAAATGGTCAGGTGCCGAAGCCCCGGATTTTGCACCATTAAAAAATACCGTATAGCCGGGTAGTGCCATGCTAAGGCGACGCATCTGCTCAGTTCGTCCAAGAAGCGTCTGAGGAATATGCTCTCGTGCCGCTATGGTCAAGTGACCCGGAAAAATCGGGAATGGATTCACAAGTATCTCCAGATCTTCCCACTCCATAGATATTTGTTCGGAGGGACGATTTTTCCTGCATAGAAAACAAGGACGTGTTGCAATTGAGGCGGCATCGACCCTGGCTGCTGTGCTGACAGCACGCGCCGGATTATACTGAACCTTATAGTCCCCTACCCGCTTGACTTCAACATTTGCTAACCCCTCGAAACGTTCGCGAACGGCAGGCCACACTTGTAGTTGCTGCTTAAAAAAAACGTCGATATCAATCATAGTTATCTGAAAAATGCTATTTATTACGGCGGGCTTGCAGCTCTATCGAGCGAATGGCATCTTTATATCGGTTGTTTGCATTAGTCTTCTCCGGAGATAAATTTGAGTCGGAATTGCCTCCCCATCGACGGCAAAAATACACTGAATCAAAGATTCGTGCGAGGCGGTAATTGCGAGTAATTCTAAGAACCATAGCATAGTCTTCACCGTAGCTGACATCCGGAAAACGGAGTTCGCGGGCTATCGGAGTGAAAAAAGCGCGGGGTGCACCAAGGCCGTTGATTCTCAATGCATTGTTGGCACCATTACTGTCGGTCCATTCAGCATGATCTATCAAACCCGGAGGGATGATATTCAAATCAAAATCGGTTAGAGTATATGAACCGATTACACACGCGGCGCCACCCTCGCGAAATGCATCCACTATCCGCTGGAGTGTAGCCGGCGATGAATAAATGTCGTCGGAATCGAGCTGCACCGCAAACCGACCGCAGCGGCGGTCATCGAGAGCTACATTCCAGCATCCACCGATGCCATGTCCCGGCTCCGGTATAATGTGGACAACACGCGGATTTTCCGCAGCGAGCTTTGCAAGCAGTTGAGTAGTGCCGTCGGTGCTATGGTTATCGACAACCAGAATATTATATGGAAAATCTGTAACCTGGTCCAACGCGGAATGAACGGCATCGGCAATCGTCTTGATTCTGTTCCTGACAGGAATAACAACCGATGCCTCTACGGGAAAATCACCACTGTGGTCTACCCTACTGCCCGGTTCAATAATAGCTTCTTGTTTCATAAGGAAGCGCGTAAACACATTCTCCTTCTCTATCTGGGCATCCCGGTTGCGCGGATCAACGTAATTGAACTGAGCTTCGCCACCTTGGGGACAGACCGGAGCAGAAGACACGCGGCAAACAGTTTCAGGTACAAAGAACACACGCCCGTACATAGAGAGCCAGAAATCATAAAATGCAGCATAATCCAAATCTTCGGCTGAAGACTGATATTCCCGCAAAAATTCTGAATTGACAAGCATAACCGGACCGAAATCAAAATCATCGCGCACTGACCCCGATTGCATCTCTATTAAGGGAATCGTTTGCCCGTCTTTCTCGTAGTTGCCATACACGGCCAACGATGCGGTGTCGCGGGCCACTTGCTCGAGGCGCCGGCGATCAACACTCTTAATAATATCATCAGTTAAGCTAATCAGCGTAAATTCGCCTTCGGGAACTATTGCTCTAATATCTTGGGTCGAAAAGTTTCTCATTTCAAGAAATCTAAAATTTGGTTCATAAGTTTTTTGCGCTGGGCCATAGAATCTATAGCCTCAAGCGGGAATCCGAAAGTAACTGTTTTGTGGGTTGACGAAACATAGGCAGCGGCAGCAGGCGATTGGTTTTCATCATATCTCATAATGGTTTCTGCTCCCGGCGAAACGGGGATTATGGCGTCGGGCGATGTAACAGCATATGGTCGCTCGCCGGATTCGTCGGAATAAGTGAATTTACCGCCTGAGAAATCCGATGAATAGCGTGACTTAACCTCGTTTACACGCCCAACAACAGTTGCGTTAGCCGACCGCAGTCCGATTCCCAAATTTGAACGAAGAAATTCATTATCATCGCAATCCGAAGCAACATACGAGCCGCTTACGATGAATCTGCTACCTATGGCCGCCAATTGTACGATTCTATCTTTGAGTTCGGCAGGGAAAACGCTGTGAGCCGCCGGACGCTGACCGGCGCCGATTTTAGTTTCTTTCTGCAACCCTAAAATCATGTCTACAATGCGTGGAGCAGCCGAATCCTCTACAAAAGCACTTACAGACTGACTGTCGAAGCTATAACCGGCTGACATAATTGCCACTCCATGCAGAATAACATTGTCAAAAGAATTCCCATATACCGGAATTGTTTCCATGTTGGCCCGGGAAGCCCCGAAGCCGGGCTGGTCATCATGAACCCACGGAGCAGAGCGGTCAAAATTATATTGAGCGCCCGTTCCGGAAAGATCTGTTCCGTAGGCCACCCCACCCGACGGGACGCCGAATCCGGCCATATTGCCTGCAATAAATAGGTCAGGCGCAGAAGTGCGCGTGAAACCGTTTACCACACGAACTTCACCTTTTGAGTGTACCGGATGTCCGGCAGCCATTACCTCCGATGCAAAGCTGTATCCTCCTTTGTTCCGGGCAATAATCCGATAGCTGCATATCTTGCCGGCGGGAATCTTTACCAGTGCTGAAGTGGCAGTAGTTTCGGTCAGAACGCTAAATGGTTTCTGAGAATCCGATCCTTCGCGGACTTCGATAATGTAAGAGTCCGCAACAGCAGTAGACTCAAGCGGGTCTAACCGGGGCTTCCAACTCAGCAGATAATCGTCTGAACCAACCGAAGTCAACGACAGAGATTCCGGAGCAAGAGGCTGCACAATGTAGTCAACAGAGCCGTCAACCGACAGGAAACGTAGCATACCCTTGTATACCGCGCGGGCTACATCGAACTTAAACTGCGGGTCAAGCCCATAGCGCATATCGGCAAGATTCTGGTGAGAAAGAAGCTCGAGCAACATTGTGGGAGTTTCAGGTATTCTGGCCTCAATATATTTGGCATCCTTCATTTTTCGCTGAGTCCAGTTAATATCGTAAAGCTCCCGTATATCGTCCACTACGCTGCCTACAATAGCTTTGGCAAGCCGCTCGCTCGAAGTTCTTGACGAGCCGTCGGCAAACTTACCGCGCTTCTTGTCGGTAAAATAGATGCCCAGCGTACCCACTATCGAGTCGCCGCCGAGCGAACCCGCATCGGAATGAAATGCCATCGTAAGGTCAACGGGCACGTTTAGTTCCTGCTTCAGATAATTTACCCATTGCGGGCGACAGAAAATATCATCTCTATAATCGTTTTCCTCGCTTGCATATACATCGGCAGGCATGCCGGCATATTGCAACCAGTATCGCGCCGCTTCAGCCCATCGCGGCATACCGCTCACATGCTTGTCGCCGTCCGTTCCACGCATAACTGAGCCCATGCCGCCGCCGATTCTTACGGCATCGGCTCCGACAATGCCATCAGTAGCCGATTCATTGGTCAGAGTCACTCGCTCGTGGGCAGCTTTAGAGCCAGAAAACGGAAAGGTTCCGAGATAAACCCAAGTTCCCGCTCCCATTGATTGGTCAACCAGAAACTCACGGTCGCCCGTGGCCGTATGAACTGTATAATGAGCGTCTTTAACCGCCTTTGTTGTTTTCGGATAACTTATGTATACGGCATATTCTCCATCGGTGTCAATCGGTGCGCTCCAGCGCGCGGAAGAGAGCTTTCCTCCGGCCTTAACCGACTTAACCGAACGTGATGAGCCCATTCTGAACGGGTTGTCACCATCGTCCAATCTTTCATTAGGCATGCCGAAGCCGGGGTTGCCGGACGAATGCCATTTATTTTTTCCGTTATGCTCTGAATAGCCGTCGAAAGCATACCCGCCATCATCGTCTATTACAACCTCAAAGGTCGACGAATCGCGCTCGCGGGGCAACCAAACCGTAGCACCGGCATTTTCAAGCATCGGCACCAAAAGAGGAACCACATAGGAGCGGGTGTAGAGGTCTTCAACAGTACCGAAAAGGCGACACCGCTGCCACTTCCAGCGGTCTTCGCTTACATCATAATAACGGCCGTGGCTCTGCCATAACGCAATATTCTTGCCTGTTAAAGCTGACTTATTAGAATTTATCTCTGTAACCGGCGATGAGGCCCGGGCCATACACGCTGCCAGACCTATTGCCAACAAGTATAGTAATCGTTTCATAACTTTTGCAAAGTTACTTAAAATTGCGTAATTTTGCACAATGATTTCAATAAAAAATTGCACACCTGAAGATGCTCCTTTTATTGGTCGCGCTATCATGATGGCTCTCCACGAAGATTTTGATGAGAATATGCCTTGGAGCAGAATTTTCACCGATCTTGCACGGCGCGAAGACTCTCAATATAGTTATAGAAATGCCTTGAAGGCCGTTACCGACGACGGTCTCATTGCCGGCATTATCATTGCCTATGACGGAGGCAAACTTCACGAACTCCGCAAACAATTCTTCCGCCGGTTCAAACAGGAATTCGGCCATGAAATTGATCACGTTACCGATGAAACCGAACCCGGTGAGTGGTATATCGACTCTCTTGCCGTTTTTCCGGAATTCCGTGGTCAATCTATTGGTAGCAGGTTGCTGCAAGCGGCCATAGACCGCAGTCCGGCCGATTTGAAAGCCGGGCTACTCTGTTCAAAAACTAATCCTCAGGCTGCGCGGCTGTATGAAAAACTCGGGTTCAAGTGTGTTGGTGAGCGCCCATTTTTTGGCGAACTGATGAATCATTACTCACGGCTATGATTTTAACTTCAATTTTATCCGCCTTGATTTCGGCAAGCGCTGTTCAGGTTCAGCCCGATACACTCGATCGCGTTAAGTTAAATGAAGTGGTCGTCACCGGAAATTCGGCCCGTCAGCGCATACTTTCTCCGCTAATCGGGGCGGAACGTCTTGAACTGACAAAATTTGCCGAGCTCCCATCTTTTGGCGGCGAAGCGGATATTATACGCTCCATCACGCTCCTACCCGGAGTTAGAAGCGAAGGCGAAGGGGGCGGAGGCTTTGAAGTACGAGGCGGAAACGCATCGCAAAATTTAGTTTCGCTCGATGGCATTTCGCTCTACAATCCGGCCCACACCATGGGGATTTTTTCAACATTTAACGATCAAGCAATATCCTCGGCAACAATATATAAAGGCCCTATTCCCCCGGGATATGGCGAAGCATCGTCATCTGTGCTGGAAACATCATTGGCTCCGGGTGACATGACAAAATATCATGGAGCTCTGACCGTAGGACTGCTTGCAGCAAAAATTAAGGCTGAAGCACCCATAGTAAAGGATAAACTTTCGTTTGCCGTTAATGCCCGACGGTCTTATGTTGATGCATTTTTGAATCTCGTGCCTAAATATCGGTCAACAATCATGCACTTCTATGATATTTCGGCGAAATTGCGTTTCCGCCCCAACGCTAATCATCTTATTGACGGTTCTTTCTTCGTAAGCCGCGATAATATGTCCATTAAAGAAGTTATGGGCATGAAATGGGGTAACATCGGCGGAGCAATTAACTGGCAGGCGCGGGCTTCCGAACAGGCCGCATTCACAACCACTCTTGCAGTATACTCCTACTCGCCGATAATGACCATGGAGATGATGGATATGGACCAGAGCTTACGCACCTATATTAAAACCTACTCTCTAAATGAAAAATTCAGGTTGACGGCGAGAGGAATCCACACCATTGAAGCAGGATTCAGGTCGGAACTACTTCGTGTAAAGTCGGCCGAATGGAAATTAAACGAGCGCTCGGAGCAAGAAATACGCTCCCTGTGGGTTAACTCACTCTGGGCAGATTATTCTGTGAATCTCGCCGACCATTTCAATTTTTCGGCCGGTTTGAGGTTTAGCGCCGCCTCCGTACCAGAAGGCAAAATGTTCCACAAGTATGAATCCATACTTAACAGTCCGTCGCAATTCAATGCCAAAACATACTTTAACGCCGAACCGAGGGTGAGCGTTAAGTATAGCATAAACTCAAATCATAATCTTAAAGCCGGATTCGGCATGAACTCGCAAAACATACACGCTCTGCGCGGTTCATCGACATCGCTTCCCTTCGACCGCTTTGCGTTAACATCGGCCGCAGTAAAACCCGAACATTCCACTCAATATTCCCTCGGATACTTCGGCATGACGGAATCAGGCATGTTCGACTGGTCAGTTGAGGGATATTACCGGCAAATGAATAATGTTTATGATTTTCTCGACGGGCGGGGCATATTTTCCGATATCGCTCTTGAGAGCATAATCCGCGGAGGTCGCGGCCGCAGCTATGGTGCAGAGTTTATGATACGTAAGAATTCGGGGAAGCTTACCGGTTGGATTGCCTATACGATTTCAAAGACGCAAACGCGCATTGACGGTATCAATAATAACAACTGGTATAACGCCGGCAATGACCGGCGCAATGACCTGTCGGTAGTGCTTATGTATAGTTTCAATCGCAGCTGGAGCATGTCGGCCTCCTGGATTTTCCTTTCAGGCACACCCCTGACTGCGCCCGACGTCAAATATGAAATTTCAGACGTTACCTGCTATTACTATTCGCAACGAAACGCATATAAGACGCCCCCGACACACCGGCTTGACATTTCTGCCACATATACCCACAAGGGACGTCGCTTCACCTATGAGTGGGCGTTTGGATTCTATAACTTATATTGCCGCTATAATCCTTATATTGTTTACTTCAAGGATGATGCTTCCTCGCCTTCAGGAACGCAAGCCGTTCTTCAGGCAATGTACCCGGTAATTCCTTCCGTTTCCTACACATTGAAATTCTAATGAAACCGATTTGTTATATTCTTGCTTCGGCATTAGGCGTCGCTTCCTGCTCAAGAAATATTGATTTCGACTACATCGATATTGAGCCGCTCACGGTTATTGAGGCGAATCTGACCCCGGAGGGCATTCAGGTTGCGCTGACTCTTACAACCCCAATGGACGAGCCTATGAACCGCACCCGCTTGACAGATGCCACAGTAACCCTTTCCGACCTGACTACCGGTGAATTATTTACTCTTGAACCTGATAATGAGAATTACTATATAAACACCACCCCGGGCGCTATAGGTCATAAATATCAACTTTCAGTTATTCGCAACGGACACGAGTACTCTGCCGAAACTGAAATGTATGGACCAACCGATATTATCGACGCTCGCCTCGCATGGATATCGATGCCATACGATGAGGTTGCGGTGTTGCAGGCCCAGTATGCCGACGGAAATGAACCGGGCGAATGCTACTGGATTAAACTCTATCGCAACGGCGACATTCTGTCGTGGAGCGAAACCGACGACCGCGTGGCCACTAACGGCATCTGCTCATATGTAAACATGATTACCCGCAAGAATCCTGACCCGGATGATGAAGATGCGCTCAAACCGGGCGACATACTCACAATTAAAATCTGCCGGATATCGCGGTTGATGCATAACTACCTCGAAACCATATCCAACGACTCCAACGGCACGAAGCTATTTAGCGGCGATCGCGTATTGGGCTATTTCCTTGCAACCACGCCGGCCGAAACATCAATCACCTACAATCCCGACGAAATTCAACATCAGTAACTTATCAACATGGAAATCTGCCGTAAAATCGGCACTGTATATATACAAAAAGCGGAACGCCAATCAGCGTTCCGCTTTTGCGCTTCAAGATGGGCTTGAACCAACGACCCCCTGATTAACAGTCAGGT
>CAZGTD010000017.1:0-40271 GCA_964528425.1 uncultured Bacteroides sp. | reverse complement strand
CATCAATTCCCCCCGGCCGGCCTGCTAATCCGCGGCGGCAAGCTGCCGCCACCCCCAATCTGCCGCTCCTGCTCTTCTCCCGCGGCGGCAAGCTGCCGCCACCCCCGGTTTGTTGCCGCTGCCCCCGGTTCGCGGCTACCGGGTTTTGACTTGTTTGTGAGGTTGGGATGGATATAGTTAGGGAAAAATTTAATTTTTAAAAAAAACTAAGAGATTTAGTTGCATATGACATTTTTTTAGTTTATCTTTGCGGTTGTAAAACTAAAACTATTAGTTATGAATAAACTTACAGAAAAAGAAGAGCAGATAATGAGAATGCTCTGGAGTCGCGGTCCAATGTTTGTTCGCGAGATGCTTGACTTGTATCCTGAGCCGAAGCCTCATTTCAATACCGTATCAACTTTTGTTAGGTTGATAGAACAGAAGGGTTTTGTCGGGCATGAAGCTTTTGGTAATTCACATCGCTATTATGCTCTGATTAAAGAATCGGATTATTCGCGATCGGCACTAAGGAATGTTATTTCGCGTTATTTCAATAATTCGATGAAGAGTGTTGTAAGCGCACTCGTTGCAGAAGAAAAGCTATCGCCTGGCGAATTGCGCGCACTTATTGATCAGGTAGAAAGGGGAGAGGAGTAATCTTATGTTTTCAACTGTTTTGCTCATATATTCGCTGATTTCAGGGGCCGTGTTAACGTTGCTCTGGCTTGTTTTCCGTTTGGCCGGCATAAATAAGTTAACCTGTCATCGACTTAACCGCGGACTGCTTGTTGCCATGCTGGTTGCTTCAATAGTTTTGCCTGCTTTCGCATTTTTAGAGAAGAAGCCTGCAGAATCGCCGGTACCTGTTGTTATTGAAGCGCCAGGGGCAATAGAAGTCACCGGAGTAGCTGTTATTGAACCAAGTTTTTGGGATAAAGTTGTTGACGCTTTACCGGTTATCTATGTTATCGGGTTGGTTGCATCGGCCGTGTGGTTGCTGATTGCCCTGATAGGTGTTGCATTTGCAATTATTAGGGGCGAGAAGCATAGGATAGACCGCTCTACAACTTTAGTCGTTCATTCGCGCAGCATTACTCCTTTCACCTGGGGCCGGTGGATTATTATTTCGCGAAGCGATTTGGAAGCGAATGCCGAGATGCTTCTGGCCCATGAAAATGCCCATAAAGTTGCAGTTCACTGGCTTGACTTGCTTGTTGGCCGAATAGTGGCATGCGTTGATTGGTATTGGCCCTCGGCATGGCTGATTATACGCGACTTAAGCGCCGTACATGAATTTCAGGCAGACCGCTTCGTTGTCAGCGGTGGTAATGATGCGGCTGCCTACCAGATGCTCCTTATCCGCAAGGGCACGTCGGGCATCTTCTCCAACCTTGTAAATCCTTTCAGTTATTATTCACTAAAAAACCGTATCACTATGATGCAGAAAAAACAATCTTCAACCCGGTCGCGCATGCGCTGCCTGGTTATGCTGCCGGCTGCAGCCGTTGCAATCCTGTTTTCAACCGCGCCAGCTTTGGCTTCCGCTGTAAAGTCGGCTTTACCGGTTTCTGTTAAAAGTTACTCTGAGACCGATGAACGTTTAAACTTTTCCGATGCCGCCCTCGATGCGAATCATTATGGCGAGGAAGTTTCCAATGAATCGGCTATTGTTTCAACCGAGGAAATTGTAAGCGAGTCAAAAGATGTGCAGAAGAGTTCTGCATCTTTTCCCGGCGGCGAAGTCGCTATGTTTAAATTCCTGTCGCAGAACTTACGCTATCCCGAACAGTGCGCCCAGAAAAATATTCAAGGTCGTGTGCTCGTTCAATTCTTAGTTCAGAAGGATGGCTCAATTTCAGATGCAAAGGTTATTGACGGAGTTGACCCCCAGCTCGATGCCGAAGCGATACGCGTTGTGGAATCAATGCCAAAGTTTGAGCCCGCAACCGAAAATGGTGAGGCTGTTGCAGAATGGTTTACCCTGCCGATTAATTTCAAACTTCAGGAGGATGACGACGAGCATCGTCTTTATCTTCTCGATGGTAAGGCAGTTACTGCTGATGATATCCGCAGCCTTGATAAAAGTGAGATTGACGGTGTAAATGTATTGCCCGGTGATAAAGCTAAGGAGATGTTTGGCAACGATGCCGCCAAAGGGGCCGTGGTTGTACAGACCAAGGCTTATGCAATGGAGCAGGCAAAACTGAAAGGCTTGATCGCCAAATTCCCGGGTGGCGAAGCTGCTATGTACCAATTCATTGCCAGATATATCCGTTATCCGGAAGAAGCCGCCAGAAAGAATATTCAAGGCGTTGTTATTGTGCAGTTCAAGGTGCAAAAGGATGGCTCTATTACCGATGTTAGTGCATTAAAAGGCGTCGACCCTTTACTTGATGCTGAAGCAGTAAGAGTTATGGAGGTAATGCCTAAATTCGAGCCGGCTACTGAAAACGGTGAGGCGGTTGCCGTTTGGCAAACTCTGCCCATAAGCTTCAAAATGAATATTTAGCAGCTTACTATCTAACCATTTAGAAAGCACCGCAAAGATTCGTGATTGATTATTTTCGTTATCTTTGCGGTGCTTTATGTTTGTTATACAATTTACTATCAGCGATGATAGCCGTGGCCGTGAGGGCCGTGTGATGCAGCTTTGCGGTCGAGTTTTTCGGCCCGGTCCATCAAGCGGTAGTAATTTTTCATAGCCTTGTCAGCCTTATGCATTTCTTTGTCGGCGCGTGAATATTGGCGCATTTTTGCAAAGCGGTCAGCTTCGCGGCGATGAAAGTCGGCATCGCGTTTGGCTTGCATGGCCTGCCGGCGCAAATGCTGAGCTTCAATACGGTATTTTTCGGCTTTGGGTGAGTGATGCGAGGGTTTGCTGTAGCAGTGGCCGCCGTTGTTATGAGCGCCGTTATCGTGGCGGGTAACAATGTTGAAGCTTACGGCAGCGTTGGCGGTGTTTTGGATTGCCAGCGACAAAACCAGAACTGTTGCGAGTCGAAAAACTAATGAGCGCATGACTTTACTCCTTTCTTTGATTAGTTGAACGTTTGCTATAATCTTTTGACTACGCTATGCGCCAAAAGGTTTAATCAGCGGTCGAAAATCTCGAATTCGGAGTTACGGCTCTTGAATTCCGGCACAACCTGTTTCATGAGTTTTACCAAATCGGGGATGATAACGTCGGTTGCCAGGCTTCCCATGCGGTCAATGGCCTCGGCAGCATCGTCGTATTTATAATCGCGAACTTTGGCAACAAAAATGCGGTCGTGGTGTGTCGGAATAGTGTTTTCCATCGAAGCGAGCACTTCTTCGTAAAGTTTCTCGCCCGGGCGCAAACCGGTATATTCAATCGTAATATCACGTCCGAGCTCCAGACCGGCGAGCGAAATCATACGTTTGGCAAGGTCAGCGATTTTTACCGATTGTCCCATATCGAAAACAAAAATCTGAGTGCCGGTGGCGAACGTTGCGGCTTCCATAACGAGGCGGCATGCCTCGGGAATAGTCATAAAGAAGCGGGTGATTTCGGGATGGGTAACCGTTACAGGGCCCCCATGCTCGATTTGTTCGCGGAAGCGGGGAATAACCGATCCGTTGCTGCCGAGCACATTTCCGAAGCGGGTGGTTACGAACTTGGTAGAGCCCTTTATATCGCCCTTTTCAATAGCCAGACCGAGCGACTGCACATAGATTTCGGCCAGACGTTTTGTGCACCCCATGATATTTGTGGGATTTACGGCCTTGTCGGTGGAGACCATAACCATTTTTTCAACTCCGTATTCCACACATTTGTCGGCAACGTGGCGAGAGCCAACAACGTTTACCTGAACCGCCTCGCAGGGGTTCTCCTCCATGAGTGGCACATGTTTATAGGCGGCAGCATGGAAAACTACCTGCGGTTTGTATCGGCGGAACACCATGTCAAGCCGGGGCAAAGAGCGTACATCGCCGATTACGGGCACGAAGTCCAGCTCCGGAAAGCGGTCTTCGAGCTCCAGACGGATATTATGGAGCGGGGTTTCAGCATTGTCGAAAAGAATCAGCCGTTCAACGCCAACGTTTGCCAGCTGGCGGCAAAGTTCCGAGCCTATGGAACCGGCTGCGCCCGTAACCATAACTATTTTCCCGGAAAAGTTGCCGACAATCTCCTCCATGTTGATATTGATTTCGGTTCTGCCCAGCAGGTCTTCGATTTTGATTTTGCGAACGTAGTTACCAATCGGCTGATATTGGTCCATTTCATCGATGCCTGGCGCGAGATACGTTTTCAGGTCGTGGTCGCGACAGAAGGCAATCAGTCGGTTCTGTTCCGAACGCGCATCTGCAGCGTTGGGAAATAAAATGCCGTCGATAACCGATTTAAACTTAATTTTCTGGAGGTCGTCGGCATTTTCGAAATAATAAACATTGAGGTCGCCGACGGAGTGGCCACGCAAATGTTTGCCATATGCTATAAAGCCAACAACCGAGTAGTGGCGCGAATTGCGCAGACGCGAAATCATGGCTACTGACTTGTCGCCGATGCCATAAATCAGAACACGTTTAATATTTCCTTCCTCTCGGGTACGGCTGCGTACAATGTCGTAGAAAGTAACCATGGCAACCCTGACCATCTGCAGGGCAAACACTGTGATCGCCAGGTCTATGATAACCATGCCCATCAGCAGGGTGTTGTTGTAGCTATAGTTGGTGAACGCGAGCATCGCAACCCAGAGCATAAACTCCTTGGCGAAAGTAACGATTGACAGGCGGCCAATTTCTCGAAGGGTTGAATAGCGGATAATTGCGCGATATGCGCGTCCGGCAAGAAAAGATATTGCACTCGCTCCAAGCGAACCTAAAACCCAGGTGAGGGTAAACTGACGGCTGAACTCAGCAGCGGGATTAACGAGCGGTAAAAGAAATATGACAAAAAGCGAAGCGCAAACCGAAACAAATGTGTCGATTAAGAAAACAATGTGCGTTCTAAGGTAACTGTCAGTTTTTATTTTGTGTTCTAATTTCGTGATTATCATAATGTGGCCCTAACCGATTAGTATCGGGGTCAGGACTGCAAAGTTACAAAATATTATTTTGATTTCCAAATTAGAATCGTTAAACCGAAACAACTTTTCAATTCGGCAGTAAGTAGCAAAATGCAAAGAAAGCGTGCCGGTCGGCGGCACGCTTTCTTTGCATTATTACGGTTAGTGGTTTACTTAACGATTACTTTGCGGGTAATGCCGTCGACTGTTACAATATATACTCCGGCCGGTACGGCGATTACACTCTCGCCGGTGGTGAAGCTCGACCCGCCAACGTTTGTTACGGTTACGTCACCTTCAGCACCCTTAACGATAATGGTTCCGCATTCAGCTGTTACGCTAACGGCCGGCTTCGAAGCTTCATAAATCTCGGATACCGCAACCTCAATGGGGTCGCAGAGCGGACCGTAGCCTTCGGTGTAGACGGGACGAACGGCGTATTTGCCGCCGCTGCCGCCGTGGGTATATGTCGGCTCGGTGACTGTTGCAATTGGCTCGCCGTTGCAGGTTACTTCGTAGCCGGTGAGGGTCAATACCGGAACAGACATGTCGTTGAACGTAAGGTCATCGACAAACATTGCAAAGGCATCGTCGCTGACGCAGTTAACGGCGAAATATCGGGCGCCTTCAGGCAGAAGGAACCGATATTCCTGCCATGTTTCGCCCAGTTCAACATAGTTTGCGGTCAGAGCTATGAAGTTTACGGGATCGGCATTGGTAGTTGAATACCAAACCTTCATACGTTCAGCGGGAGTGTCCTGATGTGTAAACGAACGGGCAAAGAATGAAATCCACTGCTCGCCGCCATTGAGACGCGGCGAAATCAGCCAGTCGTTGTTAACGTAGCCAATCGATGCGGAAGCCATAAACATTTTATTGCCTGAATGGGGCTTGCCTTGATCCCAAATGTCGATTCCGAGGGTTGAGGCGTTGCAGACTTGGAAGGCTTTACGAGCAGATGCGTTGGGATATTCGCCGAGGTCCTTGTTAATATAAACTGTCGGAGAGTAATCGCCGTCAAACATTGTCCATTCGCCGATATTGTCGATGGCCCAGTCTTTGTAGGCTTCAACGTCGTCGGTAACGGCGCCTTTTTCGTATGGCTTCTTCCAGTTGAGAATCACCTGACCATCGGCAACCGTTGCTTCAAGGTTGCTCACTCCGGGAATGACGGGCGTTACTATGTTTACATCTGCTTGAGCCGAATTGTTGGCATCGTTGCCGTCGGTGGCGATGGTGGCGGTGAGGTTCACCCGGCCTTCGGTAGCAAACGAAGCATCGAGGCTAACAGTCTCGGAAGCGCCTTCAGCAAGGTTGATACCCGAACGTTCGGCAATCTTTTCGTCGCCGGCGCTCAGGGTCAGAGTAAGACCGTCGATAGCTTCAAGCCCAACATTCTCAATCGTTATCTCAACCGGGAAGCTCTGGTTGGCGGCTACGCGGGCCGGAGCAACCATAGCGGTTATTGCGGCATCGGATTTGACAATATTGTCGATTCTAATGTCGTCGATAAAGATGTTGGCGGCAGCATCGCCCGTGCCTGCAAAACCGATGCGCAGGTCAGTTGCCGATGCGTATGGAGCCAGATCGAGAGTGTGGCGCACCCAAGAGTCGGATTCGCCGTCGGCACGGAGAATCGGATCGCCGACTTCCACGAAGTCATTGCCTCCGACTGAAACCATCAGCTGTATGGAACCGGCGCCGGCAATGGAGGGAGTGTGATACATATAGAACGACATCAACGGAGTGGTGAGTTCCGAAATATCGAACTTAGGCGAATAGAAATAGGAAACAATGCCGTCTTTCTCACCAACCGCATGGAAGCAGGCCAAACCGCGGTCGCCGTTGGCATCGGCAACCACCGGGTTTACTCCGGAAGTTTCAAGAGTCCAGGCAAGGGTGGGCGCCATAAAGCTCTGGGCGAGCCAGGGATAGTAGGCAAGGTCAGCGCCGGGGAAAGTTTCGTTAACCGGAGCCTTGTAGGGAGCGCCAACAACTGTGGCATCAGATTGTGCGCCGCGCGAGGTTACTCCGTTGCTACACGAAATCACGGTGTAGGCTATGGCATCCTGGCGGTCGGTCGGAATGGTGTAGGTATTATCGGTAAATGAAGTTTCGCTAACGTTGTCGGCAACCTTTGTTGCTCCGCGATAAATGCTGAACGTCAGTTTTTCCGGATCATACCAGCCACCTTTATCGCCCTTTTCCGGAGCTGACCAGCTAACGAGCGGATGCGCGCCGTTTTCGGTAACTTTCAGATTAGCGGGGGCTGCGGGCTTGTCTTCGCCTATGAAGGTCGATTTAGAAGCGGCCACACCTGCTTCGTTGGCATTATAGGCCTTTACGGAATAGGTGTAGGTGCCGGCTTTTGAAACTGAGTCGTCGAAAGTCAGTTTCTGTCCGGGGGTAACATCGGTGAATACCTTGAGAGGCGAGGAAGCGGAGAGGTCCTCGCGATAGATTTCGGCCTTGGAAACCGAGGTGAGTTCATTGCCGTCGGCGTCGGTTGACGGAACGGTGAATTCCACCTTGACGCTCAAAGCGCCGGGGGCGGTTGGGGTAACGGCCAGGTCGGTTACCTGTGCAGGCACGCGGCCGTCGAACTCGGTCAGTGTAATGTTGTCAATGAGCAGTTCATAGCTCGTTGCAGGGGAGTAGCAGTGAATGCCTATAAACCACTTGCCGGTCGATGTTGCCTTGAACGAAGCCTCGGCAGCCGTATATTGAGTGTTGGTCACTCCGACGTGGTTAGCCACTTCAACGGTTAAATCCTCGGGGTTGAGCGATGTGCCTGCTTTGATTTCAAAATCTTCGGCTTTGTTGGATCCGCCGGTGCGGTATTCGTAGCGTAGTTTGTATGATTTACCTTCTTCGAGGCTAATCGGGGGACTGATGAGCCAGTCGTCGCCTGCAACCTTGCCGGGAGCATTCATATAGTCAGCCTGGCCGCTACGGAAATTCCATGTCGGGCCGCCGTTGGGGTCGATAACGGTCCAGAGGGCGAAATCGTCGGCCGAGTCGAAAGGCTCGCTGAAGGGAACGGCAAAAGAGCCGGCGCCGGGCACTCGGTTTGACTCAACGGCTTCGGCTTCTCCTTTGGAGTTCACGGCTTTAACTGTGTAGTAAACGGCGCGCATCGACTGGGGCAAGTTGCTGTCGGTAAGCGTTGTTTCGCTGATTCCGGTAGCAACTACCTTGTTGTCGGGCATGCGGGTAACTGTGTAGGTAATATTGGCGGGAATAATCGAGCCGCCGTTAGCGCCGCCGGCCGGAGCATCCCAGTTCAGGGTAGCTACGCCGCCGTCAACGCTGACGTGAACGTTGGTAACGCTCTTTGGGGCATCTTCGCCGGCAAAGAACGTGGCTTCGACCGGTTCGCCGCGCAGCTGGTCTGTGCAGAGTGTCAGGTGGACGGTATTGTTGCCATCGGTGAATTCAACGGGTATCTCAACGGCTTGGCCGGCAGTATAGTAGCCGTGGACGGTTTGCTCGCCATTGATTTCAACAATTGCCATTACGCGGTCGGTCAGTTCGGCACCGCCGAAGGTGGATGTGGGAACCGTGAACGAAACGGTTCCGGCCATCGGGTCGGTGGGGCTTGCTGAAACGGCCAGGTCGGCGGGCGATGCCGGTGCCATCGGGTCGGTAACAGCTTCCATAACGTAGATTCCGGCGAAAGTGGCGTTGCCGGGCATTTGCCTTATTACACTGCACTCGGCGGTTTTAGGATTGATTTCGACCAGGAAGGAAGCCCAAGTTTTAACCCAAACGCCGTCAACTCGTTTTTCGCTGAGTGCCGACATTATAGCCAGCAGTCGATTATTTGCGGCATCATAGGTCATTGAAGAAACTCTGCCCTGATAAATATTATTATCGGGCGAGAAGCCGTCGGTCAGTTTTATGGTTCCGATATTTGAGATAATCGGGTCATTCGGGCCCTTACCGGCAACATTGATAGTGGCTAAACGCCCATAACTGTAAAGCGTATATACTGTGCCGTCGGGGGTGGCGGCAAACATTCGGTAATCGCGTTTGTCCCAATATCCGGTAAGGGTTGTTGCTTCTGCATCGTTCAGTCCGAAGGATGCTATATTTGAAAAGTAATCTTCCTCATCTTCCCAGAATGCACCGTAGGCTTTCTGGGTTATGGGATTATAACAAAGGTCTATAGGAACGTTTTGACCGTCGATTTCTTCGTGGGATTTGCGTGACCAGTCAGTCGACGAGTATTTGTTGAAGAAGCAGCCGTCAGTCAGTGACGAGGTTATGGTATACATTATGCCGTTATGGAGCAACGCCGCGGCCGTGTTGGCCATGTCGGCCGAACGGTGCAGACACTTGATTGCGCCTTCAGGCTTCACTTCAATGGTGTAGATACCGGCCTGCGAGGCGTCGGTCCAGTCATCATTGTTGACCATGATGCCGCAGAGCACCGTTGCGGGTTCGGGCGGCACGAGGCTCTCGGGCGCTTTACGGAGCGCTGCCGGGCCCGAGAATGCGTGGGCCACGACAGCGCCGAGAGTCAGCGCTCCGATAATTATTTTTGTTCTTTTCATTATTTATTGTTTACTTTCAGAGTTGTTGTGCCGGTAGCTGTTGTTACCTTAACCAGATAGAAGCCCGCGGCGAGGTTGCCGATGTTGAAGCTGCCGTTAGCATTGCCGGCAGAGGCTACGCAAGCGCCCGAAAGGTTGAATACTTCAACAGTCGCGGTGCCGGGGAATGAAACTATGCCGTTGTTAACGGAAACTTTGTCGGCAGAGATTTCTTCTATTGCGGTGGGAGTGGGATCGTAGTCGGCTACTTTTGCAAAGCTGAACGATTTGATTTTGGTGCCACCGGGCTCGGTGAGATGGAGAGCTATGCGGTTGTCGCCGGCCTCGACTTTACCAGCCTGAGCGTAGAGCTGGTCGAGGTTAACGTTGTCGGCGGCGGCGCGCATAACCGGTTTGAACATTGCCTGAACGGGTTCATCGTCGGTGCCAACTACGATATAAATCTTATGCATCTCAAACGTATTGAGCGAGCGACCATCGGGAATATTGATTGTGCCTACTTGCTTAAATTCCTTGTGGTTATCGCCGGTACCCATCTTTACTGCTATATCGTTTTTGAGACCATAGTTGCCGCCGGAGCATTCAAATTCGAGTGAGTAAATTGTTTTGTCTTTGATGTTGAGCGGACAGGTTACCAGGTGGTCGTCATGGGTCGCGGTTTTGTCTTGTTCAATAAGCCCCCAATAACTATTTGCGGGTGTGAAGGAGTTTTCTTTGAAGGTCCACGCGTCGTCGGAGAACCAGCCGGGGAAGGTTTCGGTACAGCTGAAAGGCGCGGATACGCCGCCGCCAATCCAGGGCGACATAACCGATGCATGGTCGCCTTCGTGGGCTTGGCCGCCGATGGTAGCGTAAACCGAGTAGGTGTGGGTGCCGTTGGGAACGTTTTCGTCTTTATATGCAGCCGCCGCACCGGGTTCCATCCCTTCGGTGATGGTTGCGATTACCTGGCCGTCGCGTTCAACAACAACAGCCTCGATTTCAGTAAGCGCAAAATCTACGCCGAAATATTTGTCGGGGTTAACCCACGAAAGATCAACGGCATTTTCATTGTCGGCGTCGGCCGTTGCGGTAAGTGCGGTAACGTCGGCGGGATAGGCTGTTTCGGCTTTGATACCGAAAGCGTGTAGCTCAAGTGAAGTATTGTAGCTTGTAGTTTGGTTCAAGCCGTATACTACCTGATATTCGCCTGCTTCATCGATGTGGAACATATAGTTCTCTTCAGCGTTGCTCGGTTCATAGAAATCTGTAATGTTTTGAACTGAAACCATGCCGAGGTTTTCGGCATCTTTGTTGAATTGTCCTTTTTTGACAATCCCGAGAGTGACATTGAGGTGATCGGAGTAGCCTCCGCCTTTGTGGGTGAGCGAAACCTGATAGAATCCGGGGGTCAGCTCAACAGCGGGCGAGATAAGATAGTCGTTGAAGTTCTTAACGCTGGAGATTGCAAAGTAAGATTTAGAAGAGTCATAAGTTATCTTCGTGCCATCGCCGTTGGCGTCTATGGCTTCCCAGATTGCGTTGGTCGGATCGCTTACGCTGAATTCGGTCGAGTAGGGGAGACTTACGTTTTTGGAGCCGACCCATGAAGTGGTAACCGAGGGGAAGGTGGGGAGAGTAGCGCCGGTAGCGGCGGCAGCAGCCTTGACGGATACGGTGTAGACGCCGGCTTCAGGCACTGCAACGCGGCAGCTCTCGCTTCCGTCGGTAACGGATGCGGCCGGAGTTTCAGAGTCGTTGAGGTAGATGTCGACCTGATAATCGCCGGCATTCAGGTCAGAGCCGTCAACAGTTTTGGTCGGGTTGGTCCATGCAACGTCAATGTTGAGCGATTCGTCGGCAGCGGCAGTGGCGGTCATTTTGGTAACTGCCTGGGGAGTCTGCTCGGTCTGCTCAACAGACAGATACTTCAAATAGTAGCGTATAGAGGCCGCATCGTCGTTGTGAATGGCAAAATAATATGTTCCGGGAGCGGGAATCTGTACGTCTTTATAGATAATATCCGGCCAGGTTGCGAGAGTAGCGCTCACGCTAGAATAGGGAACGGCAAAGTATTCTTCGCTATAAATCGGAGTCATATCGGTTGGGGTGGCTGACAGTCCATATTCGAAGCGGATGTGGCCGCCACCGCCGTTTGCGTTGCATGCAAGCGCTGTGCCGATACGATATGTGCCGGCTTCGGTGATTTCAACCGGCGGAGTGATAAACCAGCTGTTGCTCTTGTTGCTATAGGAGTTTAAGTCGGCAACGGAATAGCTGCTTTGGAAGGCCCATTCGGCAGTAGAAGTAGCGTCGTCGGCTTTTGCTTGCGACCAAAGATTGAAGTCGTCAAGGTTGTCGGTTTTAAAGGTTACGGGCACTGCGGTAGGTTCTATCGGGCCGACATAGGAAGTGGGCCCAACTTTTGCAATGGGACTTTCAACGTCGTTAACAACAACTACCACTCCGTAGGTGTGTTTGCCTGAGGTCAGGCCGGTAGCTGCGGTGTCGTCAAACGAGGTTGCCGTGCCATCGAGAGTTGCAATCGGTTCGGTTTCGTCGTCGCGGTAAACCTTAACGGCGCTGATGGTCTGGTCGGCTGTGAGCGCGATTCCGAACTGGTCGGTGGTTGGCAGAACCCACGACAGGCTGCATTTAAGTTCGCGTTCGGGAGCGGCGGTGGCAGTAAGCTTAGTAACGGCTGCGGGCGCGAACTCATTCTTTGCGACCAGCAGGTCTGCGAGATAAACGGTATATAAATCAGCAGGTGAATGGAAGTGAAAAACTACATAGTAGTCGCCTTCTTCCTCAAGCGTGACTTTTTCAGTTACTGCAACGTATTTGGAGCCTGTATTTTCACCTTCGCCGGCATCATGCACCAATATTTTATCTGCATTAATATCATTAGCGGAGTTATTGGATTTTGAAAGATATACTGATAATTTTTCTTTGGCCGAACTACTACTGCCTTTCCAATTATAGAGAATTACATATTCAATTCCGGCTTCAAAATGAATTTTTGGAGAAATTAAATAATCATCGCCATCATTATATTTGCTATAACTCACGCCGGCATCATATGAATTGCCGCTTGGACTTGAAGTTGCGTCTTTCGGTACCCAAGTGCTATTGTCATCATTGTTATTGATTACTGTCCAATCCGAGGTAAGCGAGGAAGAACTCATAGCAGTCGGACTGTAGAAGGGAATCTCGTAGGCATCGGCTGCCATGGGCTCTACCCCTGAGGTTGCGGCGGCGAATGATGTTGCTGCAGCAACCAGAGCTGTTGCAGCGGCCAATCCGCCAAAAAGATAATACTTTTTCATTTTAAATTATTAGATTGTGATAATATTTTTTTGTTGTTACAAGCCCACAAATTTACGAAAAAATCGCGATATGGCCAAATTCGCGATTTGCACACTCATCAAAATATGCGCAAAGGGTTAATAATCCCCAAAATTCTTGGGTTTTTAATTTTTTTTCCCCACATTTGCACTCAGATATTAATTTTTAAAATAGAAATTTATGGCAAAGGCTATCGGCACCGTGGAAATCGACATCAATCGCTGCAAAGGCTGCAACCTGTGTGTGGTTGCATGCCCCACGTCAGTTCTGGCCCTCAGGGCCCAGGAGGTCAACGACCGCGGTTATCATTTTGCCTACGCCTTGAATCCGGACGGCTGTGTGGGCTGCGGCTCGTGTGCGCTGGTGTGTCCCGACGGCTGCATTGAAGTTTATCGGCTCATATCCGGGAATTGATTTCAAACGCGTAGAACAAAAGAAACTTTTAACATGGAAAACAAAGCTATCAACGAACTTAAGCTCATGAAGGGCAACGAAGCGATTGCCCACGCCGCAATCCGCTACGGCGTTGACGGTTACTTCGGCTATCCGATTACTCCGCAGAGCGAAGTTCTTGAAACCCTCGAAGAGCTGCGTCCGTGGGAAACCACCGGAATGGTCGTTTTACAAAGCGAAAGCGAAGTTGCCGCCATCAACATGGTTTACGGCGGAGCCGCCACCGGCAAAGCAGTGATGACTTCGTCGTCGTCGCCGGGCGTCAGCCTTATGATGGAAGGCATAAGCTATATTGCCGCAGGTCGCCTGCCGGCAGTGATTATAAACGTTATGCGCGGGGGCCCCGGTCTGGGCACCATCCAGCCCTCGCAGGCCGACTATTTTCAGGCAACCAAGGGGGGTGGTCACGGCGACTACCGGCTCATAGTGCTTGCCCCAGCATCGGTGCAGGATATGGCCGATTTTATTGGCCTGAGCTTCGACCTGGCTTTCAAATATCGCACTCCGGCCATGATTCTGGCCGACGGTATTATCGGCCAGATGATGGAAAAGGTTGTTTTGCCCGAGCCGCGTCCGCGGCGCACCGAGGCTGAAATTGCCGAGCAATGTCCCTGGGCCGTTACCGGCAAGCATGGCCGCAAGTACCATAACGTTATGACCACCCTCGAACTCGAATCCAAAACCATGGAGGAGATTAACCGTCGCCTGCAGGCCGTTTATAAGGAAATCGAGGAAAATGAGGTGCGCTACGAACAATATATGACCGACGATGCCGACTATCTGCTGGTTGCCTTCGGGTCGATGAGCCGCATCTGCAAAAAGAGCATCGAGCAGGCCCGCGCCCAGGGTATTAAAGTAGGTCTTTTGCGCCCGATAACCCTCTGGCCCTTCCCCTCTAAGCCTATTGCCGAGCTGGCCGGTAAAGTCAAAGGCATCTTGGTGCCCGAAATGAATGCCGGGCAGATGGTTGAAGACGTTCGGCTGGCAGTTGAAGGCCGTTGCCCGGTTTGCCATTACGGCCGCAACGGCGGCATAGTGCCGAATCCCGGCGAAGTTGTTGAATCCCTTAAAAAACAATTCGACATCCATGACTAAAGAAGAAATAATTGCCGGCGGCGGTTCAAAAGTTTACTCCCGCCCCAAGCTGCTGCTCGATGCAACCATGCACTATTGCCCGGGCTGCTCCCACGGCGTTGTTCATAAACTCATTGCCGAAGTTATTGAAGAACTCGGCATGGAAGACACCGCCATCGGCGTAGCGCCGGTAGGCTGCGCGGTGTTTGCCTACAACTACGTTGACGTTGACTGGATTGAGGCAGCCCACGGTCGCGCTCCGGCAGTCGCCACCGCCGCTTCGCGTCTTAACCCCGATGCCGTAGTATTCTCCTATCAGGGCGACGGCGACATGGCCGCCATAGGCACCGCCGAAACCATCCACGCCTGCAACCGCGGCGAAAACATCGCCATGATTTTTATCAACAACGGCATCTACGGCATGACCGGCGGACAGATGGCTCCGACCACCCTTGAGGGCATGAAGACCTCTACCACCCCCTATGGCCGCCGCGTTGACCTCAACGGCTATCCGCTCAACATCACCAACCTGGTCAAGGAACTCGACGGCGTTTGCTACGTTACACGCCAGAGCGTCCACACCCCCGCTGCCGTGCGCAAAGCAAAGGCTGCAATCCGCCAGGCCTTTATCAACACCCGCAACAAATGCGGCACCTCGTTTGTTGAAATAGTATCTACCTGCAATTCCGGGTGGAAGATGAGCCCCGAAAAGGCCAACAAATGGATGGAGGAAAACATGTTTAAGAAATATGTCCCCGGCGACATTAAAAATACAGTTGAAAAATGACCAAAGAAATAATAATTTCAGGCTTCGGCGGTCAGGGCGTACTTTCCATGGGCAAGATTCTGGCCTACGCCGGACTGCTCGACGGTAAGGAAGTCAGCTGGATGCCCTCCTACGGCCCCGAACAGCGTGGCGGCACCGCCAACGTTACCGTTATTCTTTCCGACGAACAGATTTCTTCGCCCGTGCTCGACCAATACGACGTTGCCGTAGTGCTCAACCAGCAGAGCCTCGACAAGTTCGAAAGCCATGTTAAGCCCGGCGGCACATTGCTCTACGACCCTTACGGCATTCACCGTCTCCCCACGCGAACCGACATCAACAGTGTGGAGGTTGCCGCCACCGAAGCTGCCATTGCCGAAGGCAACATGAAAACCTTCAATATGTTGCTGCTCGGGGCGCTGCTGAAACTTCACCCGATGGTTGCCACCGAGACCGTTATCAAGGGTCTGGAAAAAACGCTCCCTGAGCGCCACCACCACCTTATTCCCCTTAATCGTCAGGCAATTGAAAAAGGAGCAGGATTAGTATGACCGATAACGACAAAAAACGTCTCGAGGCTGACCCCGATGGGCTGCTGACCTACGAATTCATCGCCAATCATATCGGCGATGCCGACCTGGATATAGAGTGGCTCGCCGACAATATAATCTTTGTTGACCCGCTGGGGCAATTTACCGGTTCGGCCGCAAGGTATCTCAACGCCATCAACTCCGAACTTTTTGCTCCGCAGATTGAAAAACTCATAGCGTCGACCATCGACAAAGACCGCGAGCATCGTTACCTGCCCGCTTTGGTTCAGAGCATCTGGGGCGACGATTATGAAAGCCGGGCCGAGCAACTGTCGGCAGCAAGCAATAATTTCCGAAGAATCTACAAACGACTTTATCCAACATCAGCAATATGATTAAAAAACTGATTTTATGCTTCCTTCCCGCCCTGGGCCTGGTTGCCTGCGGCGCTAAAGCTCAGGAAGCTAATGAAACAACAACTAACCAAGATCAAGAAACAGCTATGACAAACAACACAATTCCCGCTAAAGATGACGCAAAAGTGCTCATCAAAACCACCGAAGGCGACATTGAAATTCTGCTTTACGGCGACACCCCCAAACATCAGGAAAACTTTCTGAAACTCGTTAAGGAAGGTTACTATAACGGAACCTTGTTCCATCGCGTAATCAACGAATTCATGATCCAGGCCGGCGACCCCGACAGCAAAAACGCTGCCCCCGGTCAGCAGCTCGGCCAGGGTGGCCCCGGCTACCAGATTGACGCCGAATTCGTGTATCCCAAGCATTTCCACAAACGCGGTGCCCTGGCCGCAGCACGCACTGCCGACCAGATTAACCCCGAGCGCAAAAGCTCCGGCTCGCAGTTCTATATTGTAACCGGCAAAGCCTACACTCCCGCGCAGCTCGACCAGATGGAGCAGCAGATGAAAATGGGTCAGATGCAGGGCGTGTTCTATAAAATCGCCGGCGAACGTCAGGCCGAAATTCAAAAACTTCAGCAGGCCGGCGACCGCGAGGGCTTGCAGAAACTTCAGGAAGAAATCATTGCCATTGCCGAAAAGCAGACTGCCGACGTTAAGCTCACCGATGCCCAGCGCGAAGCATACACCACAGTAGGCGGCACGCCTCACCTCGATAACCAATATACGGTTTTCGGCGAGGTAATCAAGGGCATGGACGTTATTGAAAAAATTGAAAAAGCTCAGACTGATTCCCACGATCGCCCGACTTCCGATATCAAGATTCTTTCGATGGAAATCGAAAAATAACGGATGAAGTTTAAGTGTAATTTATACGGAGCAACGGTTTATCAGCTACTGATACCGTTGCTCTTTCTTTGGCTTACGCGTTTTGCGTTCTATGCCTACAATGCCGACGTTGTTGGCGAACTGTCCGCTGCGCAGCTACTGTCGGTTGGTTTCCGGGGCCTGGTTTTCGATGTGGTCGCCGTTGCCTATGTAAACAGCCTGTTTATACTGATGCGTTTTCTGCCGTTCGATTTTGTTATGAGTCGATGGTGGCAAAGGCTGACCATGACAGTTTACTTTATTACCAATGCCATGATGCTGATGGTGAATATCGGCGACATTGTATATTTCAGGTTCAACAACGGGCGGATGCAGGCAGATTCGTTTTTGCAGATGCTTGATTCGGCAATGTTGGCAACAGCGTTTTCCTACATAGCTCAATACTGGTGGGCGTTTGCCGCAGTTGCAGCCGTTATCGCTCTATTTATACGGTTTGCTACGCTCCCCCAAATCACCGGCATGGCCTCCGGCCCGTGGCGCCGGGTGGGATTGCTTCTGGCTGCTCTGTCAATAACTTTCGTTGCCATGCGTGGAGGCCGTGTTTTCAGCCACCCCGTCGGGATTGATACGGCGTCGGCCATTGCCCGGCAGCCGGCCGAAATAAACGTGTTGCTCAACACCCCGGTTTGCATAATACGCTCTTCGGGGTCGACCGGAGCGATGCCCGACCGCATATTCTTTTCGCCCGAACGGTTGGCAGCGCTGCGTTCGTCGCTGCATAATGGCGCCATCGGCGGTGAGCCTGACACGTTGCAGACGCGCCTTAAAGGCAAAAATATCGTGCTGATAATCTTGGAGAGCGGCGCCCAGATCTGGCTTGACTCCATCAGCGTTGTAGATAACCGACCCTACAATGGGTTGATGCCTTATTTAGACTCACTGGCAGGCAAGTCAATGGCCTTGACCTCGACGTTTTGCACCGGTGCGCTAACTGTTGGAGGTCTGGCAAGTATAATCGGCGGAGTGCCGACCTTCGGCCAGCAGAACTGGATGGCAACGAAATATGCTCCTCTGACCATTGACGCACCGGCGCGACTTTTGAAAGACATAGGGTTTAAACGCGTTTCTATATCGGCACTGACAGCGACTTGTTCTCAATCAGACCGATGGCCAAAACAATGGGGTTTGACGTTACCGATCAGTCGGACATTCCCCTCGATTCAAAAACTAACACAAACACATGGGGCATCTACGACCATGTTATGGGCAACTACATTGCCAAAAACCTGTCGGAATTACGTCAACCGTTTTTTGCCGCCTGGATGACTCTCGACCTGCATGGACCTTACTCTCCCCCGGAGAATTGGACTTACCCCGACTATCCGGCGGTTGGGAGCGATATGCTGCGGTGTGTGCAATATACCGATTATTCGGTGCGTTGCTTTTTTGAAGCCGCCCGAAAAGAACCATGGTTTGACAATACGCTGTTTATCATAACCGCCGACCATGGGTTCCGTGATTTTGAGGAGCCCGAACTTAGCGCGCCATTTATCTTCGCGCATGTTCCGTTCCTGATATATACGCCCGATGGCTCAGTGCCGGTTCTGAAGCGTGGCGATCGCCCGATGGCTCAATTCGACATTCCGCCCACCATTTTATGGCTGGCAGGCTACGATCAATCGTATGTAGGAGTAGGCACCAACTTTTTTGACGACAAAAAACCGCACTACGGATTGTTTCAGAGATGGGACGGCTGGCACATTATTTCGCCGCGCTATGTAGTTAGGCTTCCGGATGCAGCCGACAGAATCGATGCGGTCTTTGATGTTGAGATGGATCCGCTGCAAACGGAGCCTGTTGCGGAATATGATACCGAGGCGGTTGACTCGATGGTTACATGGTTCAGGGCCTTGATGCAGGACTACACTACCCGCGCCAATTCCGGCCGCCTGACGATTGCCCGCGAGAACTGAACCCATACGGGGGGTGACGGTTTGGCGTTCTCGGAAAAAATTCGTAACTTTGCAGCACTTTATAAAGTTCATCACATGGAATTTTCCGCCAAACAAATCGCCGATACGCTTGGAGGCGCGGTTGAAGGCAACCCCGAAGTCAAGCTATCGAGTTTCAATAAGATAGAAATTGCCGGACCTAAAGACCTGACTTTTCTGTCAAATCCTAAATATTCACACTTTGTTCCCTCGTCGAAGGCGGGAGCCATTCTTGTTGCCAACGATTTTCAGGCGCCCGAAGGCACAACCGCAACCCTGATTCGTGTGGAGAACCCTTATGCCGCGCTGGCTCAGCTTATGCGGATGGTCGACGCCATTATAAACCCTCAGCCCTCGGGAATTGAGGAGCCTGCCTTTGTAGCCCCCGGAGTGGAAATTGCCGACGATTGCTATGTTGGCGCTTTTGCCTATATCGGCGCAGGCGCTACTGTTGGCCGCG
Organism: uncultured Bacteroides sp.; assembly: GCA_964528425.1. GTDB lineage: Bacteria > Bacteroidota > Bacteroidia > Bacteroidales > Muribaculaceae > UBA3263. Next base: position 20,859 of record CAZGTD010000017.1, on the reverse strand, counting down.
GAGCGAAGATTTATCCGCAGGTGTATGTGGGTCGCGGAGTGTCAATAGGAGAGGGCACGATAATTTACGCCGGAGCCAAAATTTATCATGGTTGCCGCATTGGCCGTAATTGCATTATCCATTCCGGGGCGGTTATAGGAGCTGATGGCTTTGGCTTTGCTCCGGAACCGGACGGAACATATAATAAAATACCCCAGCTCGGCATCGTTGAGATTGCCGATAATGTTGAAATCGGCGCCAACACTACGGTTGACCGCGCAACGATGGGCCATACCTTCATCGGCGCCGGAACCAAACTCGATAACCTGATTCAGATTGCCCACAATGTTGAAGTGGGAGCCAACACCGTTATGGCCGCCCAGGGCGGAGTTGCCGGTTCGGCAAAAATCGGGTCGAACTGCATGGTTGGCGGTCAGGTTGGCATTGCCGGACATATTTCCATAGGCGACCGCGTGAATATCGGCGCTCAGAGCGGCCTTCATTCCAATACACCGTCGGATCAAACCATTATGGGTAGCCCGGCGGTTCAGGCGCGCCAGTGGATGCGCAATATGGGCTATGTAAACCGTTTGAGCGAGCTTTTCCAGCGCGTTAATAAACTCGAAAAATCAATAAAAAACTAATATATGAAGCAAACAACGCTTAAAAACAGCTTCACTCTCGACGGTAAAGGGCTGCACACCGGCCTTAGCATTTCCGCCGAGTTTTTGCCCGCTCCCGTGGGCCACGGTTATAAATTTCAACGTATCGACCTTGAAGGCGAGCCGATTATCGATGCCGTTGCCGAAAACGTTAAATCAACGACCCGCGGCACAGTTATCGGCAAAGGCGATGCTCTGGTTTCCACTATCGAGCATACAATGGCCGCACTCTACGCCGCCGGTATCGACAACGTGCTCATTAAGGTAAACGCTCCTGAAATGCCGATTCTCGACGGCTCATCGCGCGTTATTTCCGACGCAATCATTGCCGCCGGCATTGAAGAGCAGGAGGCTGAAAAAGAATTCTATGTAGTTAAACAGAAAATCGAGGTTAGAGACGACACTACCGGTGCATCTATAATTGTTTTGCCCGACGATAATTTCTCGATCGACACTATGGTCGCTTTCGATTCGCCGGTTATTCCTAACCAGTTCGCCTCGATGGACGACATTGCCTCCTTCTACGACGAAGTCTCTTCGGCCCGCACTTTCGTTTTCGTTCGCGAAATCGAGCCCCTTCTGAATGCCAATCTCATTAAAGGCGGCGACCTCGATAATGCAATCGTTATTTACGACAAACCTATGGAGCAGGCAGCGCTCGACCGCATTGCCGACGCTACCGGTGCCCGCCACATCGATGCAACAGAGTTCGGTTATCTCAATAACCGTCCGCTGGAACACGACAACGAACCCGCTCGCCATAAGCTGCTCGACGTTATCGGCGACCTGGCTCTGATCGGTCGTCCGCTGAAAGGTCGCGTAATAGCTACCCGCCCCGGACACTCAATCAACACTACCCTCGCAAAATCGATTCGCAAGGAACTCAAGCGCCAGGAAATTCAGGCTCCTGTCTATAACCCCAACGTAGAGCCGATTATGGATGTCAACGCCATTCGTCGCGCGTTGCCCCACCGCTATCCTTTCCTCCTTGTCGACAAGGTTATCGAAATAGGCCAGAAGCATATTGTCGGCGTGAAGAACGTTACCGGCAACGAGCCTTTCTTCCAGGGCCACTTCCCCCAGGAACCGGTTATGCCCGGTGTGCTCCATGTTGAAGCCATGGCCCAGACCGGCGGCCTGCTCGTTTTGAGCCAGGTTGAAGAACCTGAACGTTACTCGACCTACTTCATGAAGATCGACAATGTTAAGTTCCGCCAGAAGGTTGTCCCCGGCGACACGCTGATTTTCCATGTGTCGTTCATGACCCCCATGCGTCGCGGATGCGCAATGATGAAAGGCTATGCTTTTGTTGGCGAAAAAATCGTTACCGAGTGTGAATTCATGGCCCAAATAGTTAAAAATAAGTAAGCTATGCATCGTCAACCCCTTGCAACCATCCACCCTGATGCCCGTATAGCTCCCGGAGTTATAATCGAACCGTTTGTTTATGTTGCGGCCGATGTTGAAATCGGCGAAGGCACCAAACTTTTCCCCGGAGCCATTGTCTTAGACGGCGCGCGCATAGGCCGTAACTGCCGCATCCACTCCGGCGCGGTTGTTGCCGGCGAACCTCAGGACTTGAAATTTAAAGGCGAGGTGACCACCGCCGTTATCGGCGACAACACCGTTATTCGTGAAAGTGCAACCGTTAACCGCGGCACGGCGTCGCAAGGCACCACCATCGTCGGCTCAAACTGCCTGATTATGGCCTACAGCCACGTTGCCCACGACTGCGTTGTCGGCGATAACGTTATTATTTCCAATGCCTCGCAGTTGGCCGGCGAAGTTCACATCGGCCATCATGCCGTAATTGGCGGCGGCTCGCTGATTCACCAGTTCTGCCACATTGGCGCCCACGTTATGATGCAGGGCGGCTCGTTGGTAAACAAAGACGTGCCCCCCTACATTATGTGTGCACGCAACCCCATCAGCTATGCCGGTATCAACGTTGTTGGTCTGCGTCGCCGCGGTTTCACCGCCGAGCAGATTTCAACCCTGCAGGAAATCTATCGCATGATTTTCTCCAGCGACCTCAACACCACCGACGCCCTGCTGGCCGTGGAAGCCGATTTCCCGCAGTCGGACCTGCGCGACGAGGTTGTTGACTTTATCCGCAACTCCCACCGCGGCATTCTCAAAGGTAATAACTACTAATCAAATATTCTCTATGACCCCTACGGAAAAATTTGCCGACGGAGCGTGGACGTCGAAAATCGACGCCGGTAACTTCGTTAGCCGTAACATAACCCCCTATACCGGCGATGCCTCCTTTCTGCAGGGGCCTACTGAGCGCACTCTGAGGGTTTGGAACAAATGTCTCGAAGCCCTGAAGGAGGAGCGCGAAAACGGCGGAGTCCGCTCAATCGACGCCAACGTGGTTTCTACCATTACCTCCCATGGCCCCGGCTATATTCTCAAAGACGACGAACTGATCGTGGGCCTGCAGACCGATGAGGTTCTGCGCCGCTCAATCAAGCCTTTCGGCGGCATCAAGGTGGTTGAGAAAGCATGTAAGGAAAACGGAATTGAACTGCCCGAAAAAATCCGCGAAATCTTTGCACACTATCGCAAGACCCATAACGATGGCGTTTTCGACGTTTACACTGAAGAAATCCGTCGCTTTCGCTCGCTCGGCTTCCTGACCGGTTTGCCCGATAACTATGCCCGCGGTCGAATCATTGGCGACTATCGCCGCCTGGCCCTCTATGGCACCGACCGTCTGATCGAGGCTAAGAAGCAAGACCTCGCTTCGTTGCTCGGCCCCATGGATGAGGCGCGCGTTCGTTTGCGCGAGGAAGTTGCCGAACAGATTCGCGCACTCGACGAAATCCGTCAGCTCGGCGAAATCTACGGCCTCGACCTCAGCCGCCCCGCAGCCTCCGCTCAGGAAGCAGTGCAGTGGGTTTACATGGCTTATCTGGCTGCCGTTAAGGAGCAGGATGGCGCGGCAATGTCGCTTGGCAACGTAAGCTCCTTCCTCGACGTGTTTATCCAGTATGACCTCGACCATGGCCTGATTGACGAAACCTTTGCACAGGAGCTTATCGACCAGTTCGTTATCAAGCTCCGCATGGTGCGTCATCTGCGCATGGCAAGCTATAACGACATTTTTGCCGGCGACCCCACCTGGGTTACCGAAAGCCTTGGCGGACGCTTCAACGACGGTCGCACCAAGGTTACCAAAACCTCGTTCCGTTTCCTGCAGACCCTTTATAACCTCGGCCCGTCGCCCGAACCGAACATGACCGTTCTCTGGAGCCCGGAGTTGCCCGAAGGTTTCAAGGAATTCTGCGCAAAGGTGTCGATCGATACCTCGTCGATTCAGTATGAAAACGACACCCTGATGCGCGAGGTTCGCGACTGCGATGACTACGGCATTGCCTGCTGCGTAAGCTATCAGGCTATCGGCAAGCAGATACAGTTCTTCGGCGCCCGCGCCAACCTGGCCAAGGCACTGCTGCTTGCTATCAACGGCGGCCGCTGCGAAAACACCGGCACAGTGATGGTCAAGGGTATACCCGCACTGACTTCCGACGTTTTGAACTTCGAGGAAGTAATGCATAATTATAAGCTCGTGCTTAAGGAAATTGCCCGCGTTTACAACGAAACGCAGAATATTATCCACTACATGCACGATAAATATTATTATGAAAAGGCGCAGATGGCCCTTATCGACACCAATCCGCGTATCAATCTGGCCTATGGTGTTGCCGGTTTGTCAATCGCCATTGACTCTCTGTCGGCCATTAAATATGCTAAGGTTACGGCCCGTCGCAACGAAATCGGCCTGACCGAAGGCTTCGATATTGAGGGAACATTCCCTTGCTTCGGCAATAACGACGACCGCGTAGACCACCTGGGCGTTGATCTGGTTTATTTCTTCTCCGAAGAGCTCAAGAAGCTGCCGGTTTATAAAAATGCCCGTCCCACGCTGTCGCTGCTGACCATAACATCAAATGTTATGTACGGCAAAAAAACCGGTGCTACCCCCGACGGACGCGCCAAGGGCGTTGCCTTCGCTCCCGGTGCAAACCCCATGCACGGCCGCGACACTCATGGCGCAATTGCCTCGCTCAGCTCGGTGGCCAAACTGCGCTATCGCGACTCGCAGGACGGCATTTCCAACACCTTCTCGATAATTCCGAAATCGCTCGGCCCGTCAGACGAAGAGCGTGTTGAAAACCTCGTTGGCATGATGGACGGCTACTTCACCAAGGGCGCACATCATCTGAACGTCAACGTTCTTAATCGCGAACTGCTCATGGATGCGATGGAGCACCCCGAACTTTACCCGCAGCTCACCATCCGCGTGAGCGGCTATGCGGTTAACTTTACAAAACTTTCGCGCGAACACCAGCTGGAAGTTATTTCCCGCTCATTCCACGAGTCGATGTGATCCGCGTACATTCCTATGAATCAATGGGCACCTTTGATGGTCCCGGCCTCAGACTGGTCGTGTTCCTTCAAGGGTGCCCCTTTCGTTGCCTGTATTGCGCCAATCCCGACACCATCGACCCCATAGGCGAGTCAACCCCGACGGACCCTGATTATATCCTGAAAATGGCAGTTGACCAGAAGCCATTTTTCGGGAAACGGGGAGGCATAACGTTCAGTGGCGGCGAACCGACTGTTCAGGCCCGGCAGCTGATTCCGCTTTTTGAGAAACTGCGCGGCGAGGGTATTCATATATGTCTGGACACGAACGGCACTATTCGCAACCAGGATGTTGATAAGCTGCTGTTGCTTACTGACCTTGTGCTTCTCGACGTTAAGCAGATAAACAGCCGGAAACACACTGCATTGACCGGCATGGATAACTCGCGCACGCTCGAAACTGCCGCCTGGCTGCGCAAAAACCGACGCCCGATGTGGCTCCGCTATGTGCTCGTGCCCGGGGTGAGCGACGACCCTGCCGATATCAATGCCTGGGGAGAACATTTTGCCGACTATGAGAACATTGAGCGAGTGGAAATTCTGCCATATCACACACTGGGCGTGCATAAATATGCCGCCATGAATCTGCCCTACAAACTCGAGGGCACTCCGAAAAATACCCCCGAGCAGCTCGCCGCCGCCCGCGAAATTCTCGGCCGCCACCTCTCCGCCCCCATCTACATCAACTAAAAAATTTTGTATAAACTATTGCAAAGTTGCAAGAAAAATGTTAACTTTGCGCTATTAAAAGCAACGCCCTGCTTTCTTGCAGGGACATAGGCCGCTTGCGAGCGGCTTTTTTATTATGGAAAATCATAAAAGAGTAACATTTTATATTGACGGATTCAATTTTTACTTTGGGCTTAAGCGCACAAAGAAAATTGATTCGGATTGGCGAAATTTCTATTGGATAGATGTTGTTAAACTTTGCGAGAGTTTTTTAGGTGAAAATCAGATTCTTGAAAAAGTAATTTATTTTACGGCATCTCCGCTCAGTCCAATCAAGAATAGTCGCCAAAGCGCATTTCTCAATGCAAATAAGTTGATTAACGGTGAGCGTTTTGAGATTGTGCGTGGCAAGTATCTCGACAAACACATTATCTGCCCTTATTGCAAGGGAGATATTTCGCGACCTGAGGAAAAGAAAACAGATGTGAATATTTCAATTCGAATGGTTGAAGATTGTGTGCTCGGAAAGACTGATATTGTGGCGCTTGTGAGTGCCGATAGTGATTTGGTACCGCCAATTGAGTTGATTCAACGCTTGTTTCCGCAAGTTGGTATTAAAGTTTACTTCCCGCCATCGAATTTTAGTAATGATTTGAAAGATAACCTGATTCATCATCGGAGTAAGCCGGTTCTCATGATAAAAAATATTAGACGTTTTCAATCGGCCGTGATGCCGGATGAGGTGTCGAAAGGGGATAAGGTTTACACTATACCTGACAAATGGAAAGGACAGTGAAATGAGCAGATTCACTTTCACTTTTCAGAAAAAAATCGTAAATTTGCAGAAAATTTTTTTCGCGAAAAATTGACTTTCAGGATTTTTATGATATTGGCCCTTGCGGCCTTTGGTTGCAGCTGCTCAAAACCGGCTGCAAAGCCTGCAGCGCCGGCTGCTGAGATTGCAGCTCCGGAATTCTGCGGCGACAGTGCATTTCGCAATGTTGAGCGTCAGGTCGCATTTGGTCCGCGCATTGGCCGGTCAGAAGCTCATGAATTATGCGCCGCGTGGCTTGCTTCGGAGTTGAAACGCTATGGTGCCGATACCGTGACTCTTCAACAGACCGACCTTGAGGACTTCGGGCCGATGACCAACATCCGGGCAACTTTTAATGCTGCAGCTCCCCGCCGCGTTATACTGCTCGCTCACTGGGACTCCCGCCCCATGGCCGACGAAGACCCTGATTCAGCGAATCACACTAAGCCCATCGACGGCGCCAACGACGGGGCCAGCGGAGTAGGGGTTCTTCTGGAACTGGCCAGGCTAATGGGCGAGCAAAAGCCCGAAATCGGAGTTGACATTCTTTTTGTGGATGCTGAAGATGCCGGAACCTCGGGCGACGATGCTTCGTGGGCCCGTGGTGCGCAGTATTTTGCCGACAATATGCCCTATGGCATTGCCGAGCCGATGCCCGACTACGGCATTTTGCTCGATATGGTCGGCGGCCGCGATGCCCGATTCCCGCGCGAGCTATTTTCCGAGGCCAACGCCCGGGTGCTGAATTCCCGCCTGTGGAACCTCGCAAAACGAATTGGTCTCGACAATCGCTTTATCGATGCCCACGGCGGTGCGGTGACCGACGATCACCTGCCGCTACTTCGCGCCGGCATTCCAACTATTGACATTATCGAAACCAACAATCCGCAAACCGGATCGTTTAACCCTACCTGGCATACCCTCGACGATAACATCGACAATATCGATGCTACAACTTTGGGCGATGTAGGCAAACTGATAACCGCGCTTATTTATTCAGAAAAACTATGACTATAAATCAAATACAAGACGAAGTTATTGAAGAATTCTCGGAAATCGACGACTGGATGGACCGCTACGGCTACATAATCGACCTGGGCAACCAGTTGCCCCCTATCGACGAAAAGTTCAAAACTCCCAAATATCTTATCGAAGGCTGCCAGAGCCGCGTTTGGATCAACGCCGAGTTGACCGATGAAGGCAAAGTTAAGTTCGAGGCCGATTCCGATGCAATAATCGTTAAAGGCATCATAGCCCTGCTGATAAAGGTGCTCAACGACCAGAAGCCCGAAGATATTCTCCATGCCGACCTATATTTCATTGACCGCATAGGTCTGAGCGAGCATCTGTCGCCGACACGCTCCAACGGTTTGCTCGCCATGGTAAAGCAGATGAAGGCCTATGCCCTGGCCTTTTCCACGCTTTCATAAGTGAAAATTTAAGTTCAATAATAACCAATTATTTTTCATTATCATGTTTAAGAACCAACCGGCAGGTTTGTATGTACTGGCCCTCGCCAACACCGGCGAGCGTTTCGGCTATTACACCATGCTTGCCATATTCCTGTTCTATCTGCAGGCCAAATTTGGTCTTGATGCAACCTGGACCGGCCAGATTTTCTCAATTTTCCTGGCTTTGGTTTATTTCATGCCTCTTGTTGGCGGCTGGCTCGCCGATAAATGGAGCTTTTCAAAGTGTGTCGTTTCCGGTATAGCCGTAATGTTCGTCGGCTATGCGCTGATGTCGGCTCCCACTCCGGTCCGCGAGAATTCATCGTTGATGATTCTGTTTGCCGCATTGCTACTGATTTCGGTAGGTACCGGCCTGTTTAAGGGTAATCTGCAGGTTATGGTAGGCGACCTTTATAACGAGGCCCGCTATGCCGACCGCCGCGATGCAGCATTTTCTTTATTCTATATGGCAATCAATCTTGGTTCGATGTTTGCCCCCGGAGCCGCAATTGCGCTGAAAAACATGGCCTTGACCAAGGCCGGTTATCTCACCAACGACCCGATGGCCGCTACGGTCAGCAACTGGGCCCTCGACACGGATGGTTTCACCAACATTAGCGCCGTTTCGGCCGAAACGATGAAAACCATGACCGAGTTCGCAACAAAGAACGGCATGGCTGAGGGTGGCGACGTTGCGGCTGCATTGAGTCAGTATCTCAGCAACTTTGCTGCGGCCTGCGGTCATAGCGTTGAATCAATCTCTGAGTTCGCTCAGGGCTATATAACAGCTTTTTCGACCGGATGCAACTATGCCTTTATGCTCGCTTGCGGTTCGCTGATTATCAGTTTCCTGATCTACATGCTCGGACGTAAGACCTACAAACATATTCTGGTTGACAAAAAAGCTCCTGCTGGCTCTCAGTCGGCAGTCAGCGCAGGCCCCGAGCTTACTCCGGCCCAGACCAAACAGCGTGTGGTTGCCCTTATGCTTGTGTTTGCAGTTGTAATCTTCTTCTGGATGGTGTTCCATCAGAACGGTCAGACCCTGACCGAGTTTGCCAAGAGCTGCACCAGCCCTGACTCATCGAGCTGGACCCGCATCGGCTTCAACCTCTGGGCCCTCGCGGCAATTGCTGCCGGAGTTTATGCTTTGTTCGGCATGATTCAGAGCACAACCGCTAAGGGCAAAGCAATCAGCGGAATTATTCTGGCTGCCTGCATTGCTATCGTTACCTGGCTATATATCGATACTCCCGCAACAGTTACCGGCATTGACCCCGCTGCCTATCAGCAGTTCAATCCCTTCTATGTTGTTGCTCTGACGCCGTTCTCTATGGCGCTCTTTGCCTGGCTCAACAAAAAGGGTAAAGAACCCTCTGCTCCCCGCAAAATCGGTTATGGCATGATTGTTGCCGGTCTGGCTTATGTTGTAATGATTTTCGGTTCGTTGAGCCTTGTGGGTACTAATGGCGACGTTTCTACCAACTGGCTGATTTCAACTTATCTTCTCCTGACTTTTGCTGAACTGCTGCTCTCTCCCATGGGTATTTCGTTCGTTTCAAAAGTTGCACCTCCTAAACTAAAAGGCTCTATGATGGGCGGTTGGTTTGCCGCAACTGCTGTTGGCAACTATCTCGTTTCCATTCCCATGCTTCTGTGGGGTAAAATTCCTACCTATGCCGTATGGGCAATTCTCGTTGGCCTCTGTCTGCTTTCGGCTGCATTCCTGTTCTCGCAGATGAAGAAGCTCGAAGCCGCTACCGGCGATATGCCCGAAGTTCCTGTTGATGAAACTCTCGCTGATCCCGTTGAATAATGGAAAATATTGACGAAAACAACCTCGGCTCGCTCCCGGAAAACGCATTCCGGGAGTTGGGAGCCGACGAAGAATATAAGCCGATTCTTCATCCTGCGCATGACACCAAGGAGGTTACTCCCTATTCCGTGGGCATGGGTCTGCTGCTCGCCGTAATCTTTTCGGCAGCTGCTGCCTATCTTGGCCTGCGCGTCGGCCAGGTATTTGAGGCCGCAATTCCCATTGCTATCATAGCCGTGGGCCTCAGCCAGGCTCTGAAAAAGGATAATCCGCTCGGCCAGAACGTAATTATCCAGTCAATCGGCGCATGCTCCGGCGTTATTGTAGCCGGTGCGATTTTCACCCTGCCTGCGCTCTATATCCTCCAGGGCACATATCCCGAAATTACCGTTAACTTCCTGCAGATTTTCATGTCGTCGCTCCTGGGCGGTATTCTCGGCATACTCTTCTTTATTCCTTTCCGAAAATATTTCGTTAAGGATATGCACGGCAAATATCCCTTCCCCGAGGCAACCGCTACCACTCAGGTGCTCGTATCGGCTCAGGCCAAGGGCTCGGGCTCGCAGGCCAAGACCCTCATCATAGCTTCGCTCATCGGCGGCGTTTACGACTACATAGTCGCCACTTTCGGGTGGTGGGCTGAAACGGTCACAACCACCGCCGCCACATGGGGACAGGCTATAGCCGACAAGTTCAAGGTTGTTATGAGCTGCAACACCGGCGCAGCCCTGCTCGGCCTCGGCTACATCGTTGGACTGAAATACGCATTTGTAATCTTTGCAGGCTCCGTGTTCGTGTGGTGGATAATTGTTCCGCTGCTCGGAAGCTCGGCCGATATGGCTGCTCTTTCGCCCCAGCAGATTTTCAGCGACCACGCACGCCTGATTGGTATTGGTGGCATTGCTATGGCCGGCATTATCGGTATTGTCAAGTCATGGCCAATTATCATGCAGGCCGTTGGCCTTGCCGCCCGCGAGTTTAAAGGCGGTGCCGACAAGTCGGCCAAGCCTGTTCGCTGGCAAACCGATTTGTCGATGAAGTCGGTTGTGGCCTATATGGTTCTTGCCCTTGCCGTTGTTTTCCTCTTCTTCTGGCTTGGAGTTATCGGCACACTTTGGCAGGCCGCGGTTGCCTGGCTCGTTGTAACGGTAATCGCCTTCCTGTTTACCACCGTTGCTGCTAACGCTATTGCTATAGTAGGGTCTAATCCGGTTAGCGGCATGACTCTGATGACGCTGATTATCGCTTCGGCCATTTTCGTCGCTATCGGTCTGAACGGCACTAACGGCATTGTTGCCGCAATGGTTATCGGCGGCGTAGTGTGCACTGCGCTATCAATGGCCGGCGGCTTTGTTACCGACCTCAAGATCGGCTACTGGGTTGGCTCGACTCCCCGCAAGCAGGAATCATGGAAATTCCTGGGCACTCTCGTCAGCGCAGCCACTGTTGGCGGCGTGATTCTGCTGCTCAACCAGGTTTATGGTTTTTATGTAACTCCGGAGCATCCGAATCCCCTCGTTGCTCCCCAGGCCAATGCCATGGCAAAAGTTATCGAGCCGCTGATGATGGGCGGCGAAACTCCGTGGATTTACTATTTCTGCGGTGCAGTTCTTGCGTTGCTTCTCAATTGGCTTGGAGTTCCGGCGCTGGCCTTCTGCCTTGGCATGTTTATTCCGTTGAGTCTTAACACTCCGATGCTTGTTGGCGGTGCTGTTGCCTGGTTTGTGCAGCACTCGTCGAAAGATACTGCCGTTAGCTCCGCCCGCCACGACCGCGGCACACTCATCTCCTCCGGCCTCATTGCCGGTGGCGCGCTCTTTGGCGTGTTTGCCGCCCTTACCAAGTTCTGCGGCTATGAGTATGTTAATCCGCTGTCTGAAGGTTTGACCCAGACCCTGGGCTTGATTGCATACGCTGCTTTGATCGCCTACGTTTGGTGGGCAAGCTGCCGTGAGGATAAAAAACTCAACTGATAAAGAGATCCTGCGACTGGCCATTCCGGCCATAGTCGCCAACATAACAACCCCGCTGCTCAGCTTGGTCGACGTTGCAATTGTCGGCCATCTGGGCAGCGCGGCCTTTGTAGGAGCCATAGCCGTCGGTGGCTCGTTGTTCAATATGCTATATTGGTTTTTCGGCTTTCTCCGCTTCGGCACTTCGGGGCTTACAGCGCAGGCTGTGGGCCACAAAAATGCCGAGGAACAATGGCTGATAGGGCGCAGGTCGGTCTTTATCGGTCTGCTTTTCGGCTGCCTGCTGATTTTGCTTCAAAAGCCGTTGGGCGAGTTGGCGCTCTTTGTTATGGACCCTGATGAGCCTACGCGTACGCTGGCTCTGACCTATTTTTCGGTTCTTATATGGGGCGCTCCTGCGGTTTTGATGCAATATGCGCTGACAGGCTGGTTCGTCGGCAGTCAGGACACACGCTCGCCAATGGTGATTTCCCTGACAATCAATGTTGTCAATATCCTTGTATCGCTGATTCTTGTTTATATCTTCAAGTTAGAAATCCGTGGCGTGGCTTCCGGAACATTGGTGGCTCAGTGGGTTGGCTGCCTGCTCGGATTTATAATGGTCATCAGACGCGGTGGCTTAAAGTTTCAAAGGTCGGGCCTGAAGCTGCCTTGGAGGCCATTCTTTACGGTTAATGTCAGCATCTTTCTGCGCACGCTTTGCCTCATTGCGGTTACGGTTTGGTTTACCCGCGCCGGAGCGCGCCTGGGCGATGTTATTCTCGCGGTGAATACCTTGTTGCTTCAGCTGTTTACACTATTCTCCTATTTCATGGATGGTTTTGCATTTGCGGCAGAGGCGATGTGTGGTCGCCTCTATGGAGCCTTGCAATTTGAGCAATTGCGTGCCCTGATCAGGAGATTCATGTTATGGGGTGGGGCCGTTGCCCTGCTCTTTACGGCGCTATATGCAATTGGTGGCGATGCCTTTTTGAGGTTGCTGACCGACGACGGAGTGGTTATCAACGCCGCCCGGGAATTCAAATTGTGGGGTGCGGCTATTCCGCTTGCCGGATTCATGGCCTTTACATGGGACGGCATCATCGTAGGCATTACCCGCACCAAACTGATGCTCATATCAATGGCTGCGGCAACGGCCGTTTTCTTCGCTCTCTGGTGGGTACTTACACCTCTATGGGGCAACCATGCGCTCTGGCTCGCCTTCATTGCCTATCTGCTGACCCGCGGCCTACTTCTCGCCGCCCTCACTAAATTGGGTTAGCGGGCGAGGGAGAGGTTGCAGGTCAGGCCGTAGCCGGTATTGGAGGTGGGGAAGGCCGAATTGGAAACCAGCGGGGTGTTGACCTGATGCTCAAAGAACATGCCAAGTTGGATTCGTTTCGACAGGTTATATTTGGCCGTAACGTTGATGTTGAGGTTTCTTGTGCCCGAGGTCGCCTGCGTATAGTTTGACTCTATGCGGCGAATCAGGGCCTGGCTCTCGGTGAGTTTGAAGTCGGCGTTGAGGTCAATGTCGTGTGAGGTGGAAGTTCCTTTTCCGGCAATCTTAAATATTTTTGCCAGGTTCACTATTTTATAACCTGCGCCAATCGTTATGCCGCGCTGGGTGGCTTCAACAAGCTGACCGGCCGACGAATTGAGCGTGAGCGTACGCTGCTCGGTCCATTCGGCATTGAAGCGCAAATCGTTGTTGAGGGTAACCTTTATGCCGGCCAAAGGCGAGAAACGTTCCTGGATGGTAACGGATGCGATGTTGTAGGGCGAAGAAGGAATCGGCGAACCCGTAAGCTCATCGAGGGTAAAGCCCATATCGTTATTGGAACCGCCTGCTGCAACCCAGTTAAGGAAGCCGGAGTAGGAACCTACTGAATATGTACAGAAATATGCGTGGTTGATCGAAACCGACTTAAATACCTTTTTAAGATTGAAAAGGTTGATGAGACCGTCGTAGGTAATTTTCCAGTTTGGCAGAATTGCGGCCAGCGACGGGAATGGGTTTAGATTCTGTTTGCCGGGTTTGGTTCCGGTATAGGCTGCGAGAAATGCGGGAATAAGAACGTCGGACGACGTTGCCGACACTCCGCCATTTGCCTTGTTAAACGGTTTGCCGGCCAACGGATTTCCTTGCATAAAGCCGCCTGACGGGTAGTTGACTCCGCGATAGCGGTCTTCTACCCTTTGGGCCATGACGGGAATATAGTCGAGGAACCGCTGGAAGTTCGGGTCGGCATAACCGTCGTCAGCCTTTGAGGTGCGCAGGGCCGTGCGGATGGCGCAATGCGTTTTGGTGTATGTGCCGGAACGGGAGGTCGGCATGTCGTCATACATGAATTGCACGGAGTTAGTGCGCGAATCGTTGCGGTCGGCGTTGAGCGAAATTTTCAGCCCGGGTATTGGCTCAAGAGTGCCTTCAAACCTGATTTCAAGCGAATGGTTGGATACTGCCGGCGATGTCTGGCCGTCGTTAAGCAACAGCCAGCCGCGTTCCTTGGCTTCTTCAACAAAATTATCACCGGCAAAGCCGAAGGCAAAGCCCAGACCGGGAGCCATGGGGCCGTCTCCGTTGCTCTGGCCGAACCCGATTCCCACATTGCGGTTCCAAAGGGGAACCGATAGCGATTGCGAGCGGCGGATGCGCACCGAAGCGTTGCGGGGCGACATGAGGAAGCGTGACACATATTGGGCCGTTTCGGTCCAGAAGTTTTTCTTTTCCTTTTCTTTAACTTCGGTAATTGTGAACTTCAGGTTTTTATCGCCGCGGGTAAGAATTTCGACTGAATTTTCGTCAATCGGTTTTGAATCGATGCGGAAGGCTCGGCCGTCGGTTGTGGTTGCGCTTACTCTGACATTCTTCACCTTCAGATTATGGCGGATAACAAGCGATGTGTCGCTCTTGAGCTTAAAGGTGCGTTCGTAACGTTTAGAGCGCTTGGCGCGGTCGCGCGTACGGTCAGCGCTGGAAGTGCGTTTTGCACTGAAGCGCTGGTTTACTTTTTTAAGATAAGGCACTTTGTTGAAAAGACCTTCGAAATTGATGCGTCCGTCGGCCGTCAGATCGCCTTTGTTGGCAATAGTGTTGCCAAACGATTCGCCGGCAACGGTTGCACCGCGGTTCCACTGATAGTTGGCGTTATATTTTGCGGAGCCGGAAAGGAAGTCAAGCACCGGAATCTGATTGAACGGGAGCTTATATTCGGCCGTGAAGGTCTGGTTATAGTTCCAGGGGGTGCCGAGCGAGCGGATGGAGGAGAGCACGGTGTCTTTCCATTCCTTAAACTCGTCGGGGAAGAGGCGCCGGTTAACGGCTCCGGCCGTTTCGTCGATTCGGGCCTGAGTGTTGCTTTCAAAGCGGAAATTTAAATTCTTAGTTATGTTCCATGCAATAGAGAACTTTCTATCCCATAAGAAGTTTTTGCTTACCGAAACGGGGAGCTGGAAATTATCGTCTACTTCCGAGCGTACTTGGTTCTCATAATAATATCGCGAAATATTAGTGGTAAATGCGATATTATTGAACAGGAAGCCGAGTTCCCAGTCGCGAATGAACTTCATTGACTTCTTTTTAGGGTCAATGAGTTTCTGGAAAGGTTTCCATGTGCGTTTATATGGAGTCCAGTTATATTGCAGCGAGCCGCGGTAGTCGTTGGTGTTCTGATATTCGGTTGTGGGGTCGTTGACGTGTTGTTTCGAAAAAGAGAAGTTAACAGTGAAGTTGGCCGGGTCATAGGGCATGGAGTTTTTCGATTTCACGTCAAATTTGAGTCCTGAAATCGAAAAGTTCTGTGTTTTTGTCTCTTCGACAGCAAATGCGCGAATGGAGTCGCGCTGATGTTTTGTTGCGCACTGGTCGAGAGCATCTTTCAGCAACACGTCGGTGTCGAGCGGGTTATATTTGGGCGTGGTTACTTCCGAAGATGTTGAATAGTAAATCGGAGCACGCAGTTTAATTTTTTCGGGCAGGAAGCGTCCGGCATCAACTTGCATTGCGAAGTTGAGCTGGCGGTAGTCGTCCATGCGGCGCTGATTTAGGCTCTGGTCAACATTGCCGAAGCCGGAGGTTTCGTAGTGGCCGGAGAAATTGAATGTGGCAACGTCACTCATCTGCAGGTTAACGTTAGCCTTGGCCGCCCAGCCGCCCGATTCGTCGAAGTCGGTGACCTTGAGTTCGTTGACCCATACGGTACCCGATTTTTCGGTCGAGGAATTATTGCGCACGCCAATGAGCATCACTCTAACGTCGCCAACGGTCGGATTGCCGACAACGGTAATGGTGTTTGCTTCATTATTGGGGTCACGACGCGAAAAACGCGAAGAATATGATGCTCCGGGCTCACCGGAGTTAATAGCCGCGTTACGCTGATTCTTGACGTCGACAAGCGATTGGATTGCGAAGTCAAGATAGTTGGACTCGGGCCAAACCAAATAGCGCTGCGACGCAACCTCATTATTATATCGTCCGGGGGCGGTCAGTTCAAGGGGAACTTCATATTCATAGTAATTCGCCTTAACGTCGGAGCCTAAACGGAGAAATACGGAGAATTGGCCTGAACGCAGGTTCTGAGTATTTTCAATGGGTGCTTCGGCGTGAACCCACATCTGCATGCGCTTATAGTTGCGGAGGTCTTGCTGGGTATTGCGGTAAACACCGCGTGCGTCGCCCGGTTTAATATCGGTCAGAACCATCGACATCGACTGTTCGTTGAGCTGCACAATCTGGCTCTGGCCCGGGTCGGTAATTCGGGTAACTCCGGGGGGAAGCACATAGTTAACCGGTTCGCGACCGGCATTTTCTTCAATGTTGACTACCGACAGGTCAAGCTGACCTTCGGCGGGAGTGTCCGAGCGGTTATTAAGATTGAAGTTATAGCCGCGCCATTCGCCGCGAACCAGCTCGAGGGTGGCGAAGCGGAGGTGGGTCGTAGCGGTAAAACCGGTCATAAACATTCGGGCAAAGCGCACTGCGGTGAAGTCATTGATAGACCCGACTTTGGATTCATAGTTTGCAAGAGGAATCTTGAACTGGAACCACTCCGCTTCAACGTCCTGGCCATCGCGGGTTCTTACGAGCGATACCTGCTTGTCGGTAATGTAGTTGCGCCCTACAACGAAATCCTCCGGACGGATTGAGATTCGATACTGGAAGTAGCGCTCATATTCGTTGAGAGTGTTGTCCTGGTTAATATCTTCAACATCGGGGGTTGAGCGCGCTGACTGATAGAGGGGATCGTCGGCATCTTCGGCCGACAGGGAGTTGCCCTCAACGCCATTATAGCGCTTATAGCGTTCAAGAATCGACAGGCGCTCGGCATCATAGTCATTACCGCGATAGAAGTGGTAGTTGTCGCCGGCCGGGTCGTTCAGCGGTGAAAATCTGTCGGCTTGCATGCGGGTGAGGGCATCCGGCGCAAGTTTCTGGCGCAGATTGGTGAGAAACTCGGCGTAGGATGGCGACTCATATTCTTCGGAGTTGATCAGACCGTCAAGCCCTACGTCTTGATAAACGCGCGAACCGGAGTTATTATCGAATGAATAGGTTAGCGATGACTGGGTGGAAACACGTCCCCAAGCGGTTTCACGCATATATTGGTTATTGCCGTCGTAGGGCACACCGTTTTCGTAGCTCTTGAAGCCGTCGCGAAGAATATCTTCTGAAACTTCGCCGAAGTTGAGGTAAAGATCACCGCCGTCGAGATTACCGGCTTCCGGGTCAAGAAACGGGTTCATCATCCAGAACTGGACGTATTCAATATTGTTTTGCTCGAAGTTGGTCGTTTCCAAGCGGCGCATAATGCCGCCCCAGCGTGCCGACGGGTTCTGCAGGGCGCCCTGGCTGTCGATGTTTGTCGCATCGAGGTTATACGGGCCGCGTTCGGTGGGGTAGAAGCTTAGGTTAAGGGTTTGAATAAGATTGGTTTCGCCGTAGGTGAGTTCTCGGCCGGGGAATATTTCGGTCGATGTTACCTCGCGCACATAGGGGTTGGACAGTTGCTTAAGGTCTGACTTTATGTAGCCCGGGCAGAGCGATGAGTTGCGTTGGGTAAACAGGCGGTCGATATAGTACCAGTTAAGCAAGGCGCGACCGTAGCCGTAGGCGGGGTCATTGCTTAGAGTGCTTTCGGGGAACATCGACGGCGTCGATGCCAGGCTCCAGGCGTAGGGCGATTTCAGGTCGATGCCGGTTTGCGTTGATTCAAAATCGTCGACATAGCTTGAGCCGCGGTTTGAACCCGATTTTTGTTTATGGGGTACGAGCTGGGCAAATTCACCCTGAACCGAAATCTTCGAAGGAGCAACTGCGTTGACCGTAGGAATAAGATTTAGCCAGTTTGTTAGCCACTGAAACTCCTTATTATAATTGAAATTGAAGCCCCAGATAGTGTTGTTGACCGTTTCCTCGCCGATGCCAACCTTTTCTGTAAGTGCTTTTTCGCCATAGTGCATCAGGGTGAACCCGGCGTTGAAGTCTTTCGAAAACTTATAGTTGAGGTCGAGCCCCATAAGAGTTTTGCGCTCCATGGAAAACAATCCCTGGTCTTCGAGAGTAACCGACACCTTCTGGCCCGAATCGAGAATGCTCTGGTTAATGATGGTCACTTCGCCATTGGCGTAGTCGACTATATAGTCGGAGTTTTCGGTCAGGGTAACACCGCCGGCGGTTACGATTACCGAACCACGCGGAACGTTATATGCGTTGAGCGAAATGCGCGAGCCGTCGGAACCCTGATATTCGCCGGTGAGCATGAATTTATTCTTATCGGCAAACTGCTGAGCAACTACCCGGGTTGAGTCGTAAAGCTGGGTATAGACGTATTTGTCGGAGATTGACTTATTGCCGATAGCTTGCTCGAGGTGGGCGCCAAACGGCTCGGCCACAGGGAAGATAACCTTGCCGGTCGAGGGGAAAATCGTGTAGCCGTCGAGGTAGTCAAACATGCCGTCGGGGTTACCCTCCTGGTTTGAGTCGAGGCGGTCCAGGCCCATAACCTGCAGCAGGGTTTTATTTTCCATGCCGGGAACGGGCAGGTAGTTGATTGCCGTGCCGGTTGTGTCGCTTAGATATTTAATCTGAAGTTTGAAGTTATTTTGCGTCACTCTGCTCGCCCCGAGCGAATATACGTTTTTCATCATCAGTCGCCAGTTTGGCCATCGGGGAGACTGGGTGGTACCTTTAAGGAGCTTGACGTATATATTGTCGGAAGTGGTGGTAATATCATCGGAAAACTCGCCTACTTGATAAACACGTCCGTTATAGGTGTATTCGTAGGCAACGGCGAGCACCTCGTCGGCGTTGAGGGTTGTGCGCAGCGAAATGTAGCCGAGAGTAGCGTTCAGCGAGTACTCGTTTGACGAGAGCAGCCGCGCTGATTCGACTTTTTCATAATCGCGACCTCCTTCAAAGCCCATGGCGCTCAATGGGGCCAGCGCCTGGGTGACGGAGTTAATCTGGCGAGCTTCGGGATACTGGTCTTTAATCGTCTGCAACAGGTTGTTTGAGCTGTTCGACGGATTAGGCTGGGCGCCGTTCGGCTGCCAATAGGGGCAGTCAAGGTCTTCGTTTTCGCCCAAGTCCATAAAGGCCACCAGGTTACGGCTTTCGTTAAAGTTTGAGTTCTTATTGGTGATCCAAACCTGAACGCGAGTAATGTTTACGCCGGATGAAACGAATGGTAGCTTCGATGCGAAGCGGTCATAGTTGCGTCGGAAGAAATGGCTGAGGAAAAAGTGGCGGTTTTCGTCGTAGTTGTCGGCGTTGATTGAGAATTTTGTTGTTTGCTTACCTCCTTTGGAGCTGACGGACTTAGACTCGGAATTTTGTTGCGAAATCAGTCCCTGAACCGTAAGTTTGCCAAACTGGAGTTTGGTTTTGAAGCCGAAAAGCGAAGTGGCGCCGCGAATCAGCGACGACCCTGACGTGAAGCTTACGTTACCCGCTTCGATTGATTGCACAATATCATCTTCCTCGCCCTGATAGTTGAGGTTTAGGTTTTTGGAGTCAAAGTCAAATGTGGCGTCGGTGTTGTACGACATGTTGAAACTCAACCGGTTGCCAACACTTGCCTGAATCGAAGCCTGGATTTTCTGGTCGAAATCAAAGTAGGTTTTGCGGCGGGAGTCGAGGTTGAGGGCGGGGTTGTCTGTTTTATTCGACTTGATACCCATTGATATCAGAACGGAGCCGGTTGTTTTCAGCGACACACCTCCTGGGCCGAAGATTTTTTCCAGCGGGCCGAGCGAAAAATTCATGTCGAGAATATTAAACGGCTCTTTGGTCGCTTCGTTACGGAGCAGCTCGGCGTTGCGGCGCTTCCAGTAGCGGCCTAATGTCTGGCGGGTTTGCCATTGCTCATATTCTTTCTTTGATAGCGCGAACGGAGTTACCAGATCTTCTTTGCCTAACCGAACGTGGACGATATATGACTGGGTCAGCGGATCATATTCGGCTTCGGTAGTTATGTTTTGCGGCTGATTGAGATCCTGGGTGAACTCCCATTGCATCAGCTCCTGAAAGTTGCGCGGAATGGTGGGGCGCACGTCGCGGCGACCGTCGGGAAGAATGGTGTCCATCTTCTCGCCGGCAAAAGGCTTCATGGGAATTGTTGGCGGAGGAGCCTGAATTTGAGGCTCATAGTATTGGCTATAAGCACTTTCTGCTCCAAACCCGACTGTCAGTAGGGCAAGGAGTAAGCGTATGTATATATTTTTAAGGTGCTTAGAGCGGAATGTCATGACTGCTTATTTAACGCACAAATCTGCCGTATATTGCATCGGTGGAAAACATTTTGGTCCCTTCGGGTGTTAGAAGGTAAAAATCACTTTTCAACTACTATTATTATGAAGCTTACCTTTCTCGGAACCGGAACCAGCACCGGAGTACCTCAAATCATGTGTGACTGCCCAACCTGCCGCAGCCGCGACGAACACGATAAACGTCTGCGCTGTTCGGCAATGGTAACTTACAAAGATAAAAATATACTTATTGACTGCGGACCCGATTTCCGCCAGCAGATGCTTGCTCAGGGCTCTCCGATGCTTGAAGCACTTTTGGTTACCCACAGCCACT
>CAZGTD010000016.1:0-41351 GCA_964528425.1 uncultured Bacteroides sp. | reverse complement strand
TGTTACCCGCGTTATTACCATGGATCTTGATGCCG
This sequence comes from uncultured Bacteroides sp., assembly GCA_964528425.1. GTDB lineage: Bacteria > Bacteroidota > Bacteroidia > Bacteroidales > Muribaculaceae > UBA3263. The sequence goes on along the minus strand of CAZGTD010000016.1, from coordinate 41,316 downwards.
ACCAGATTCAAGGATTCTTTGATGTTCCGGTTGACCACCTCTATGCATCATCGGTCTTTGTTCCATACATCGAAAGCCTCAAACTCAAGGATTTGGTTATAGCCTCACCTGACGTAGGCGGTGCAAAACGCGCCAATTCTTATGCAAAATATTTTAACGTTCCGCTGATTCTCTGCCACAAGCAGCGCGCTAAAGCAAACGTGGTTGAAAAAATGACCGTTATCGGCGACGTGCAGGACAAGAACGTAATTATTATTGACGATATGGTCGACACGGCAGGCACCATGACCAAGGCTGCCGACCTGATGATGGAAAACGGCGCAAAAAGCGTCCGTGCGCTCTGCTCACACGCAATTATGAGTGATCCTGCCAGCGAACGTGTTGACAAATGCGCACTGACCGAGTTGATGTTTACAAACTCAATTCCCTTTACCAAGGATTGCAAAAAGGCAACAATTTTGAGCGTAGCGCATTTGTTTGCCGATACCATCCGTCGCGTCCATAACAACGAATCAATTTCCAGCCAGTACGTAATTTGATGAAATCACGCTCCCGTAAGGATGACGCCATCGCACGCATACTCCGCGCGAAAGGTAATCCGCAGGAGCTTGACATGATACTCCAAGAAGAATGTCGCCGCAAAGCTTCCAAAAAGCTCGCGGCGACATTACTTTCAGCTCCGGAATTCCGCTTTCCTACGTCGTTGAGCGCCGAACAAGCCTCTGCCGATGAAGTAGCCGAATTTCATTCGACGCTCATAGCTGACGGGCTGAGGGTAGTGGACCTTACGGCCGGCCTCGGCATCGATGCTTTTCACTTAGCCGCTAAATCTGCCGATCTTACTGCCATAGAGATCAGCAAGGAAGTAGCTGATGCCATCAAGTATAATGCCGCTGCTCTCAAGCTAAGCAATGTTACAGTCGTCAATACTGACTGTATCGGGTGGTTAGCCGAACAACAAGCAAATAGTTTTGATGTAGCCTTTATTGACCCTGCGCGCAGAGCGTCTGACGGTTCGCGACTTTATTCTCTCAAACAGTGCATTCCAAATGTAATAGAATTACTGCCACATATATCGCGCATTGCCAAACGTTTATTGATAAAAGCTTCTCCAATGCTTGATATTTCTCAAAGTCTTTCGGAATTACAGGGTGTCACTGATGTTTACGCCGTAGGTACGAAAAACGAGTGCAAGGAACTGCTCTTTGACATTACGTTCGGTAGTACCATGCAACCGCAAATTCATGCGGTAACAGTGGGCATTAATGAAGCGCCTATTGTCATCACTAAAGCCGATAATTTCATGGATTTGGCCGACGATATTGAACCGGGCGATATTATCGGCGAACCATGGCCTTCAGTGATGAAGCTTCAACCAAGGGGCACAATTGATGCCGAACAGCTCCATCCGGCAACCTTTCTATACAAGAATCCAAAAAACGATTTTCCGGGTACCATCTATGAGGTCACGAGAATAGAACACTTTTCGTCTTCAAACTTAAGGCGCATGGCAAAGGAAGGCATTTCAGCCTCTGTGGCTTCAAAGAATTTTCCACTTAGCGCAGACGAACTGCGCCGACGCCTTAAGACTCGTGAAAGTTCCGATAGTCGCTTAATCGCCACAACATTAGCTTCCGGTAAGCAAATTCTCATTTTTTTGCGCTCATTTCACGAAAAAAATTCGTAAATTTGCGCTATGATTAACCCTAAGCTCATACTGATATTTTTCATCGCATGCCTGGCGCTGGCATGGGCTTGTAAGCCTGCAGAATCGCCCGATAAGGCGGCAGCTGAAATTTCCGAAGCTCTCGAAGGAAATAATCTTGACGCCGCCCGCAAGCGTGCCGATGATTTTTTCTCATCCGGAGTAAGGCTTGACACGGTAGGCATTCCTCGCCTTTGCATGCTCGCCGTTACGCTGGCACGCCTTAGTGAAAGCGGGGAGCACGGCAATGATTATGCGGCCCACGCCCTGCAATGCTATCGTGTTGCCATGCGCAAGGATTCTGTAGCATCCATGACTTTCTATAGCAACCTCGACGGAGAGGACTTTAAATATGCAAATCTGCTTCATCAATTGGCCGGTCGCGTAGATGCTCGCGACTCCGGTATTATGGCCGAAGATGAATCCGAGGATACCTCATTAAGCGCTTCTCACAATGAATAATGCACTAAAAGACTGGCAGGGCGCACTTCAGAGTCTTATTGATGAGGGGAATCTTCCGCAAGGGTTGTGTGCCGAGTCGGAAACCGATGATTCTCCCTGCCAGACCGGAAAGCTTGTAATCAGCTTTGAAAGAAAGGGTAGGGCGGGCAAGTCGGCAACCATTATAAGCGGCTTTACTCTCCCTAATGAGGAAGTTGAGGATATCGCTTCCAAGCTCAAATCCAGGCTTGGAACAGGCGGCAGTGCACGCGGCGGAGAAATACTGATTCAGGGAGACCGCCGTGACGATGTTCGCAAACTTTTGCAACAGATGGGCTTTAAGGTATGAATCCCGACGGCAAGCTCCTGGTCTATCGTGCGTCTGCAGGTTCAGGTAAGACTTATCAGCTTGCCCTAACCTATATAACCTTACTATTAGGTTTTACCGATGAAAACGGCAAGTATCATCTCATACATGCAGATGACCCGCGCCGCCACCGAGAAATCCTTGCAATAACATTTACGAATAAGGCCACGGCCGAAATGCGGCGACGCATAATTAAGGAACTTGCCATTCTTGCTTCACCAACCGAAATCAGCGCATATCTGACAACTTTCCGTCAATTGCTCGGTTATCCGGCAAATGATAGCTCGGCTGACATTGAGATTCATCAGGCAGCCCAGCGAGCGCTTGATTCAATGCTTTTTGACCTCGGAGAGATTCAAATAAGTACTATCGATGCCTTCTTTCAGCGGGTTCTCCGTTCATTTGCATATGAGGCTGACCTTGCCGGTAACTACGAACTCTCGCTTGAAGATCAACTTATGACCCAGCAGGCAATCAATGATTTACTTGCAATTGCCTGTGACTATCGCCCGACCGTTTCGCCCAAGAATATTAATAAACGGGTATTGAGACAACGCCTTTCGCAATTGATTTCCAATCAAATAGACAAGGGTGATGAGTACAAGATTTTCAATTCTGAAAGTTCGTTGCGCACCGGGCTGGTTGATTTCGTGAGCGCCTTATCCGGTGAGGACTACCAGCTTAAGCACGAGGAAATCGAAAGATTTTTACTTACCCCCGATGCAATTGAGAATTTTGAAAAGGCCCTGACTACAAAGGCTGATCATCTCGAGAATCAATTAAAAGAATGGATAAGCGAGCTCCAGAGCCAGATAATCAGTGACTATTTCTCAAAATTCTTCATCGGGGCGACTAACCGCTTTATGCAAACCGGATTAAAAGAATTAACGGAAACAAATTTCTGTTACTTCCTGCCCGGCCACCCCAAGCAAGCATCGGTAATTACCGCTGCAGGGAAAAAGAAATTTCCAAAGGAAACTGAGCGTTTTTTCAGCGACCTCGGGCAGTTGGGCGTAACATTCACTCAGTTATGCACCATCCGCACCATCTTAAACAATATTAAGTATTTCGGACTGTTTCACGACGTACTGAAAGTTAAGCAGTCTCTGAAAGTGCATACCAACACTGTTATGCTATCGGATACCAACACACTGCTAAACAGAATTATTGGTGATAGCGATACTCCGTTCATCTACGAACGTATCGGCAGGCAATTGCATCACTTTCTTATCGATGAGTTTCAAGACACTTCGCGTATGCAATGGCAGAATCTGAAGCCGCTTCTGAAAGAAAGCCTTGCCTCCGATAATGAAAATCTTATAATAGGCGATGTTAAGCAATGCATTTATCGGTTTCGCAACTCTGATCCTCAGCTTCTTGCCCGCGATCTGGAGCTGACCCCCGGTATCAGCAACAGCTTTAACCCCAAGACGCTAGATTATAACTGGCGCAGCTCTAAAACGATTGTTGAATTCAACAATCAACTCTTTGGAAGAGTAGGGTCACGCGTTGCCGAATTGGTCGACGATGATAAGGCAGGTGCCTATCGAGGCGTGGAGCAGACGGCCGCCCGCAAAAGTCTGTCGGGCTACGTCAACGTCGCTTTATGGCATGAGGGTGACAACGTTGAAAACGATCCTATTACCAGAATGCTTCAACATATTGCCCGGCAGCTTGCATCGGGTTACAACCCAGGTGATATTACTATTCTCGTTTCCACCAACTCGGAAGGAAAGGATATTGTTTCACAGCTTCTTGAAGCTGTGGGCTCCGGTTTGCTCCCGGCAGACACACAGGTTCTTTCTGACGAAGCGCTGCTGGTTAATTCAGCGAAATCCGTGCGCTGGATAGTGAGTCAACTCGACCAAATGCTCACAATTCCTGATAAGCAGGAACTTGAACCGGGAAAACTGCCTATGGTAACGGATTTTGACCTGGACTACATTAACGAGCGTATTTCGCTCCATAGCATTAACAAGCTAATTGAGGATCCTGTTGAGCAGGCTATCGAAGACTTTAATACTCTCCATAGCCAGGGTGAGACTACTTACTCCTTCAACCAAAAATCGCGAAAGGAGCGGGCCGGGGGCCAATCATTGTTTGAGATTGTACAAAGTCTGATTGCTACATTGCCGATCGAGGAGTGGAGAACAACCGAAGCACTATATTTGAATGCTTTTCAAGATTTGGTACTCGACTATTGTCGCGGACGTGCGCCTTCGCTCAGTGGTTTCGTTTCGCTATGGAACGACAAGCTTGCAGCGTCTGCGGCTGTAGGCTTGACCGAAGGTGTCAATGCCATCCGAGTTATGACAATCCATAAATCAAAGGGGTTGGAATTTAAATGTGTGCACCTGCCATATATCGAAGGACCCCTCGATGAGGAAAAGACAACGCGCTGGTATGAAGTCGGTGAATTCCTCGATTCGCTTAATCTCGGTGTTGAATCACCGCGTTATTTCCCGCTGAATGCAAAAAAACGTAATACGGGAAGTATGCCGGTAGAAGCCACGGCGTTTTATAACGAAATTAAGCGATATAAAGATGATCAGACTATCGACCGGCTTAATGCCCTATATGTAGCTTTTACCCGTGCCGAACGCGAACTTATTGTTACGATTAGGACCCGTTCGAAGGAGCCCGGCGAACTGACTTCAGCCGGATTGTTATGGCCTGAAATACTTGCAATACAGCCTTCGAATGATTCAGAAACACCTGTTGTTGAAATCGGCGAGCCTACATTGCCCGAAATATGCAGAGATGTTAATGCCGATGACTCAATAATAAAAATCAACACCTATGTTACCCGAAAAAGACGAAATATGTGGGCAAACACCAAAGCAGCCAATATTTCTGATTCGGGAGAACCCATTTGAAATCCACATATATAACAATCATCACATAAACCAAAATCAGTTATTACGCAATGGAGATTCATCCTCTGTTCTGGCTCGTTCCCGCAGCCTCGATTTTAGCTCTCCTGTTCGCGTTCTTTTTCTATCGTCAGATGAAGAAGGAAAGCGAAGGGACCCCGCTAATGGCGAAAATCGCCTCTCATGTGCGTCAAGGCGCAATGTCTTACCTTAAACAGCAGTACAAAATCGTTACCATCGTTTTTGCCTGCCTTGTAATCATCTTTGCCATCATGGCCTATGGCTTCGGCCTTCAGAACCCCTGGGTACCCGTAGCGTTCCTGACCGGCGGTTTCTTCAGTGGCCTGAGCGGCTTCCTGGGCATGAAAACAGCCACTTATGCTTCGGCCCGTACGGCAAACGCTGCCCGTCAGTCGCTCAACGACGGTCTGCGCGTGGCCTTCCGCTCAGGTGCCGTTATGGGTCTGGTAGTTGTAGGACTCGGTTTGCTCGATATTTCATTCTGGTATCTTCTTCTGGAATGGCTCGTTGATGAACCGGGCACTCATAAACTCACAATGATTACAACCACAATGCTTACCTTCGGTATGGGCGCTTCCACTCAGGCTCTGTTTGCCCGCGTCGGTGGTGGTATTTATACCAAAGCAGCCGATGTTGGCGCCGACCTGGTCGGAAAAGTAGAGGCCGGTATTCCCGAAGATGACCCCCGCAACCCCGCAACTATCGCCGATAACGTAGGCGACAACGTAGGCGACGTTGCCGGCATGGGTGCTGACCTCTATGAAAGCTATTGTGGCTCAATTCTGGCAACCGCCGCCCTCGGTGCAGCTGCTGCCGCCGGTGGTACTGCCTCGCTGGGTGAATCCGGCGCGGTTGCCCTGCAGGTTAAGTCAGTTATGGCGCCCATGCTCATAGCTGCAGTAGGCATTATTTTATCGATAATCGGCATCTTTACCGTGCGCACCAAGGAAAACGCATCAATCAAGCAGCTGCTTGGCTCACTGAGCGTGGGCACCAATGTTAGCTCACTGTTGATTGTCGGCGCAACGTTCTTGATTATGTGGGCTCTCGATATGCCCAACTGGGTAAATATTTCTCTCGCCGTGGTTGTTGGCCTTATCGTAGGTATCGTCATCGGCCGTGCTACAGAGTATTATACTTCCCAGAGCTATGCTCCTACCAAACATCTTGCCGAGAGCGGACAGACCGGTCCCGCAACGGTAATAATCTCTGGTGTGGGCCTCGGAATGATTTCGACAGCCGTGCCGGTAATCGCAGTTGTTCTCGGCATTATTCTGAGCTATTGGCTCGCATCGGGTTTTGATATGTCGAACATTTCATGGGGTCTTTATGGCATTGGCATTGCTGCTGTAGGTATGCTTTCAACCCTCGGCATTACCCTTGCTACCGATGCATACGGCCCGATTGCCGATAATGCCGGCGGTAATGCCGAAATGAGCGGTCTGGGTGAAGACGTTCGCAAGCGCACCGACGCACTCGACTCTCTTGGCAATACAACAGCCGCAACCGGTAAAGGCTTTGCCATAGGTTCGGCCGCACTAACCGGTCTGGCCCTCTTAGCATCATATATCGAAGAAATCCGTATCGGTCTTCACCGTATCGGTCAGGAATTTATTCAAATTGGCACTTCTATTGACCAGGAAGCAATCAACATTCCACTCGAAACCGCTACTTTCCGTGATTTCATGGTAGCCTACGACGTTACCCTGATGAATCCGCTCGTTCTTTCGGGTATGTTTATCGGCGCCATGATGGCATTTGTGTTCTGCGGACTCACCATGAATGCTGTTGGACGTGCTGCCTCACACATGGTTGAGGAAGTTCGCCGCCAATTCCGCACAATCAAGGGTATCTTAACCGGCGAAGCCGAACCCGACTATGCACGTTGCGTTCAGATTTCAACTAAAGGTGCACAGCGCGAAATGGTTTTCCCCTCGCTGCTTGCTATAGCCGTTCCTATCATTACCGGTCTTGTATTCGGTGTTCCCGGCGTAATCGGATTGCTCTGCGGTGGTCTGAGCGCAGGCTTCGTTCTTGCTGTATTCATGAGCAATTCCGGCGGTGCATGGGATAATGCCAAGAAATATATTGAAGAAGGCAATTTCGGCGGTAAGGGTTCTGAGGTGCATAAAGCAACCGTAGTGGGCGATACTGTGGGTGATCCTTTCAAGGACACTTCGGGTCCGTCGCTGAATATTCTCATTAAGCTGATGAGCATGGTCGCTATCGTTATGGCCGGGCTCACCGTTTCCTGGAGCCTGCTCTAATGAGCTTAAATTCCCGAAAAATCATTCCGGCAGTGGCAACGGCGCTTTTGGCGCTTGTGGCCCTGCCGGGTTGTTTTACAGGAGTTGAGAGGACACCGGTAATCAAAGACTCAACTTCAAAAAGTTCAACCAAGACCAAACATTCAGATGAGCAACTGCTAATGGCATCGGTAGTTCCCGAACCCCCCGCCGAGTGGAAGGTCGGCAAGCCATTTCTTGTTTCCGAAGGTAGACTGGATTATGCATATTCTCCGCTGACAATAGTCAGAACGCTTTCGGCAGGCGACACACTAAGGTTTGCAGGCTTTAGGGGAGCGGTGCGACTTTCGGGCGATTCAATTACTGAGATTGTTTTGACCACACCGTTGAATGACGAAGTGACATATCGGATTGAATCGCCATTGAGCCAAATAGTTAAGGGTAGTACTTTAAGTATTCCTTTTACTAATGACCTCGATCTCGTTAATGAGGCAAAATATGTTTTAAAGGGTAAGCATGTTTGGACTCTTAAGCCCAACAGCAAAGGTCGTAAGTATCAGCCCTCGGTAATATCCGACATCTTACCGGGTAACTCCGATTATCCTTTTCGGGTTGTTGTAAGCCCTGATACTTTGCTAATGGTAGCAAATTCAGGCAGTTCGGCAACATCGCGCACTTTTGCAAATTTGTTTACACTCTCAGATCCTCGCAAACTTCACCCAGACATTTCAGATAAGAATTGGGAGCTGGTAGCTCAAGGCAAAGTTGCCCTCGATATGACCCGTGAGGAATGTCGTCTGGCAATCGGCTCGCCTGCACAAGTTGAGAGAAATACGCTTCCGAGCGGCATTATTGAAAGGTGGATATATGAAGATGGCGTTTATCTGATATTTACTGACGGCATTCTTACGAATTTCAGACAATAAAAAAAATCGGGTGTTTGCAACACTCGATTTTTTTTTATATTTTGATGTGATATTACAGAAGATTCTTAACCTTAGGGAGAATATTAGCAGCATTGAAGCCAAATTTCTCATCCAACACTTTATAAGGGGCCGATGCTCCAAAACGTTCCAGACCATATACTTCCCATTTACCTGCAGTCATCATAAGCGGATAGAGTAGGGAAGGGAGGCCGGCCGACAAGCCGAATCTGACTCCTCCATGCGGAAGAACGCTTTCGATATATTCTTTATCTTGGCGCAGGAATAAGCCAATCGACGGAATTGAAGCAACATTTACCGAAATACCTTCTGCCTCAAGCTGAGTGGCCACATCAACCAGAAGAGATACTTCCGAGCCATTAGCAACAAGTGTTATCTGAGGGGAATCAGCGGCTTTCTTAACAAGATAACCTCCGCGTTCAGCGCCCTTGGCCTCAAGTCGACGGTTGCCGTTCATAGCCGGAATATCCTGTAAATCCTGACGCGAAAGAATCAGCACCGAGGGGGTATCGGTATTATTCATAGCCATCTGCCAGCATGCAATAGTTTCAGCTGAATCGGCAGGGCGCATAACAAGAATCGACATTTTACCGCGAAGGTTATCCATTTGCTCAAGCAATCTGACCTGAGCTTCATGCTCAATAGGCTGGTGGGTCGGGCCATCTTCACCAACTCTGAAAGCATCATGGCTGAAAATATATTTTACCGGTAGTCCCATCAAGGCCGACATGCGCATTGCGGGCTTAATATAGTCGGAAAATACAAAGAAGGTGCCACATCCGGCAATCATACCTCCGTGCAATGCAACGCCGTTGCATATAGACGCCATAGTAAGTTCGGCAACACCGCTATGAAGGAAGCGACCACCGAAATCTCCGGGAGAAATTGCGCGTGTGTGCTTAAGAAAACCATCGGTTTTATCGCTATTGGCCAAATCAGCAGAGCTTACCATCATGTTACCGAGTTTGTCGGAAAGTTCGGTTAAAACTGCAGCCGAAGCATTGCGGCTGGCAGAATTTGCCTTAACTTCAATCTTATCCCAATCTATTTCAGGTAGCTTACCGTCAATATAATTCTGAAGTTTTATAGCCAGCTCAGGGTTCTGCTCAGCCCAGACTTTTTCAGCTTCATGCCGCTTGTCTGAAATCTCAATGAGTTCCTTGCGGCGTGCCTCAAATGCTTCGGCAACATCTTCCCAGATTTCGAATGGCTGGTCAGGATTACCACCAAGCCCGCGAATTGTGGCCGGAATGTCTGCACCGGCTTTGCTCAGAGGCTGTCCGTGGGTAGAAACGGCGCCTTCAAGACTTGAGCCATCGGTTGCAACAACATTCTTAGCCATAATCGTCTTACCGATAATTAGGGTAGGGCGGTGCTGCTCAGCGTGGGCAATTTCCAATGCTCCACGAATCGCTTCAGCATCGCAACCGTCAACTGTCAGCACGTTCCAGTTCCAAGCCCGATATTTTGCGGCTGTATCTTCATTGGTGACGTCATCTACCTTAGTTGACAGCTGTACATCGTTGGCATCATAAAACATAATCAGATTATGGAGGCCCAGATGTCCGGCAATGCGGCCGGCGCCTTGAGAAATTTCCTCCTGTATGCCACCATCTGAAATGTATGCATAAGTCTTATGCGCAACAATTTCGCCAAACTGCGCAGCAAGCATTCGTTCAGCCAATGCACAACCAACAGCCATTACATGGCCCTGGCCCAGGGGACCGGATGAGTTTTCAACTCCACGCTCAACGTCGAGCTCAGGGTGTCCGGGAGTTACTGAACCCCATTGACGGAACTCCTGCAATTCTTGCATTGAGTATTTACCGGTCATTGCAAGAATAGAATAGAGCATCGGCGACATATGGCCCGGATCCATGAAGAATCTATCGCGGGCAATCCATTTTGGGTCGCGGGGATCATAAACAAGGAAACTACCGTAGAGGGCCGCGGTGAAATCAGCACCTCCCATGGAACCGCCCGGATGACCGGACTTAGCCTTTTCTACCATTGCGGCGATAAGCACGCGGGCATTATCGGCTGCGCGGGTAATCATTTGGTTTTGCATACTGTGTTTGTCGGTGATGACGAAAGTATTTGGTTATTTTGCTGCAAAGTTACTAAAAATTCTTCAACATTCAACCTATATCTTGAAATATTAGCAATTTTTGGCAGCTAAATGTGGCAAGGTTTTAAGAAATGCGAAACTAACACGACAGAAGTTTACATAATACATATTATGAGAAAAACAGGTATTACTTTCCCGTTAGCCGAATTTCACCAGGCAACAGTTCGATTTTGTGTTCCTTATATAAAAGGCCAACAGCCTTCTTGAAATCTTTTTTACTGCAATTGAATTTCATGGCAATTTCTTCGGGTGAAGATTTATCAGTGATTTGGCAAATTCCGTTGTTAGCAGCAATATATTCTAAAATTGAATCACCAACACTTTGTGCCCGTCGACCGTTTGTATCCTTTAACGTTAAATCTATCTTTCCGTCATCGCGCACCTTCTTGACATAGGCTTTGACAGTCTGACCGATTTCAGGATGTGAAATCAATTCATCAACGTAAATCATTCCGGCGTGTAAATTATTAACTATGGCAAAATAACCGATTTCCGTGCGTCGCACAATCAGCGCATCAACGATCTGGTGAGTCCGATAGTCGGGATAAACATTCCCAAGGTACTTCTCAATCTTCGACGAGCAAACGATTCGTTTCGTGGCATCATCAAGATAAGCATATACACAATAAATCCCACCCTTAGTCATTCGGATGCGTTGCTCATTAAACGGACACAAAAGGTCTTTTGCAGTAATTCCCCAATCAAGAAACGCCCCCATGCGAGGATGCACGTCTACAACCTGAAGAAAAGCAAATTGACCCACCTGAATAAAAGGTACTTCAGTAGATGCTATAAGTCTGTCTTCAGAATCTGTATATACGAAAACGTTAAGGTTTTGACCTTCAAAAGGTGGCTCGCTCAGATATCGGGCCGGAATCAAAATTTCCACGCCGTTACCTGCATCGAGATAAGCTCCGAAGTCGGTAAGTCTGCTGACTTTCAATGTGTTGAACTTGCCAATATTTACCATAATAATTTAATATTTCGCTATTGCAAAGTTACGTATTTATTTGTCAAAATTCAATAAAATCAACTTAAAAATTATGATTTTAGCATTTTTTTCGTAATTTTGTAGCATTATATGTACAATGCAATCATTCGAATTTCAATGAAAAAGATCTTTTTCACGACATTGATGTATGTTGGGGCATGCTGCTCCATGACTGCTTCAAGTGCGGCCTTTCCATCTGTCCGTCCCCTACCCGCCGGCACCATTGTCAGTGCCCTGAGCGATAACGGGCTTTGGGGCATCAGCCAATCCGGCGGTGAAACCGAAAGTGGTGAGCTCTACAATAACGGCGGGTCAGTCTGGGATATCCAAACATTAACTTCCACTGATGTACTCCTGCCAAAATCCGGCATTGCATCTATAAACGATATTACCGACGATGGTAAACTGGTTGTTGGCTCGTGCGACGGACTTCCGGCCACATATGATATGGTTTCCCAAAAGTGGACCACCCTACCCCTTCCTTCCGGAGCTACCGGTGGTAATCTGCTTGCAGTAACTCCCGACGGAAAACGAGCCGTTGGCGTAGCCCTGATTGGCGATGAATGGCATGCGATGCCCGCTGCCTATGATTTATCAACCGGTGGGCTTTTGAATCTCAAAAATATCCCCACGGTCGACATGAACCACGATGTTGCCGAAATCAATCGCTTCTGTGGTATCTCAGCTGACGGTCGCTACATTCTGGGGCGCATTTCAGAGCAAATTCTCATGCCGGTTTCGATGTGTGCCTACATCTATGATACAATGACCGATAAGGTAAGCTATATAGGCTTCAAACCTGAATCTTCACGGCCATGGATACCGGTTGTTCCCGACACATATTTTATTGACCATGTACAGATGTCGCCCAAAGGTGACTATGTGACCGGTATGGCATACATGGTTCACGAAATTGACGGATCTGATTATCCTGATGAATATTATACCGCTTTTAAATACGAAATAGCATCCGATAAACTTGAGATATACGATGGTCCGTATGACTCAGATGCTGCCGGATTTGCCATTACCGACAACGGAACTGTTTTTGCGGCCATGCCTGCTGTAAATCCGTATTCCTCGATGGCTGTCAGAAAAGGTAATTATTATTACCGGTTAGATGAGATTTATCCTGACTTTTATTCCCGAACGGGGCTGACGGTAACCGGCAAAGCTATCGCTACCGACAGTGAGGGTAAGGTGCTCTCCATGCTGACTTCGACCTCCGATTCGTATATACTTAACGTCAATGATGACTGGAATGCGCTTTGCGATGGCGTAAACCTTCTTGCATCATATTCCGTTTCTCCCCGAAGCGGCGCAACCATGTCGGCGCTCAACGAAATGTCACTGACATTCTCAAGAGCCATTGATCTTGCGGGAGCCGCCCGGCGCATAGTTCTTACTGACTCCAAAGGTGAAACTGTTGCCAATGCTGTCAGTGCAACAGTCAGCGACCGTACGCTCAACATTACTTTCCGCGAACAGGTGCTTACTCCGGGTGAAAAATATACGGTAACTATCCGTCCCGGATTCGTAACCATGACCGGTGATGCACTGATGGGTTCAGACGAAATCAACATTACCTACATCGGCCGAAGCGACAGTCCCGTAAAACCCGCATCGATCTCGCCGGCAAACGGCAGCTCTTTTGCCCGACTTGACCCGACTTCCAGCTTCGTTGCCCTGAATTTTGATGTTGATGTCAAACTCAACACCGACATTTTTGGTGAGTTGTGGCGCAAGGGTGAAACAGAGCCATTTACCCAACTCATTCTATCGCAATTGAATAGCAACACGGTTGCTGTTTATCCCTCGTCTCGTCAGTATCTTTATGACGGCACTGATTATCAGGTGGTCATTCCGGCCGGTGCTATTACCGACCTCAGCGGTAACGGCCCCAACCAGGAAATAGTTCTGGAATATTCGGGCAACTATGTCCGTGAAGTTGCCGCCGACGACAGGGTGCTCTTTTCTGACGATTTCAAAGACTACGCCAACTTTATGTTCTTCGACGGCGACCGCCTTGCTCCCGGTGAAATCCCTGCCGGATGGGGCTTCACCGCGCAGAATCCTTGGGTGCTTGTGCGTGAATCAGTTGAATCGTCCAACATGGCACTCGCCGCCCACTCTATGTTTGCCACTCCGGGCAAATCAGACGACTGGGCAGTTACGCCCCAGCTCTTCATCCCTGATTCAAGATGCTACCTCCAGTTTGAAGCACAAAGCTATCTTAAAAACAAGACCGATATTCTCAAAGTCTATGCCTACGAATCAAATAACGGTTATTCTACTCTGACCGAATCGATTGTCAACGACATAATGGCTAACGGACAATTGGTTTTCAACGAGCAGTTATCGCCGGGTCAGTCCGAAGAAGGCCTTGAAGGCGATTGGCAAACGTATACTGTAGACCTGAAGGACTTTGCCGGCAAGAATATCTATCTGGCATTTGTGAATCAAAACGAAAACCAGAGCGCTATTATGCTTAATCAGGTTGAAGTTATCCACGACCTGCAGTACCTGCTATCTATTACTACCCCCTCGTCTGTTGTTCAAGCCAACGACGTTGCGATTGCCGGTTCGCTGATACTTTCGAGCGATGTGTACTCAATTAAAAATCTGGTAATGACTCTGCGAAACGGGTCAACTGAACTTGCAAAGGTTGCATCCCCGGACCTTAACATGAAGAAAGGCGATAAGTTCGACTTTGAATTTCCTAATAATCTGCCCCTTAATCCAGGAGTAGTTAACCGCTACAGCATAGACTTATTAGTAAACGGAACCGATGCTGCAAGCTATAATTTTTCGATAAAGAACCTTGAGTTCTCTCCCGAGCGCAAAGTTTTGATTGAAGAGTATAGCGGCCGTGATTGCGCGAATTGTCCGCTCGGATTTCTGGCCCTCGATAACCTTGACCGGAGTTTCCCCGGAGCAATTATCCCGGTAATTATCCGCACTTACGAAAGCGATCCGCTCGGACAAGGCCTCGAAGACTATACATCGTTCCTTGGCTTGCAGAATATGGGCGCTCCATCCGCTGTTATAAACAGAACTATTTCTTGCTATCCTATGGATGAACGCGACCAGGATTTCAGCTTCTCCGGTGCAGGACTCGCAACTGCAGGCGGCGAAGATCCTGTTCTTTGGTTTGATGCCGTCAGCACGATAATGGAAACCGCGCCCGACGCCGAAATTGACTTTATCGCAACCCTCGACAATGAAACCGGTAAGTTAGCAATCAATGGCAACACCCGCTTTGCACTCAACGGTTCTCAAAATGTTGCTCTCTTCGGTATATTGCTTGAAAATAACCGCTCTACCCGACAGAAAAACAACCTTTATGCAATGACCGATCCTGATCTCGGCCAGTGGGGAGCCGGAGGAATCTATGGCAAGAGCCGTGTGGATCTCGCCATTAACCATGTTGCGCGTCAAACCTATGGCACTACATTCAACGGAACGCCCGATCTCGTGCCCGCAAACCAAACCGCCGGCACTCTGTATCCTTTCTCAATGACTCTCGATACTCCTGATAACATTGATGATATCAACAACCTCGACTTTGTAATCACTATGATCAATACCGATAATGAGCGTGCCATAAATTCACAAAAAGTCAAGGTTAAGGTTGAAAATGCTTCAATCTCTGAAATAGTCAATTCCAAAGATAATCAAACAACATACTTTGACCTTCAGGGCCGCAAAGTTGCATCGCCTCAACGCGGTCAACTGCTCATTAAGCGTATAGGTAATAAAGCATCAAAGATTATATTCTAAAATGAAAAAACTACTTACTATTTTAGCCTGTTCGGTCGGCCTGATGGCCTCTGCGGCAATCAACCCGGCTGAGTTTACTAAGCTTGATTTCAATGTTGACTACCCGATTCACCAGTATAAAGAATTCAAGGGAAAGATTACCGCTCCCGAATCCGGAGTAATTATCGAGTATGGCAGTGTGCCCGCCTACGTCCTAACTTCGTCCAAAGAGCTCCAAATAGTTCCTGACTGGACTTATGCGGGTTTCATAAATGGCAAGCAGGCATATCAGTTCGAGGCTAAGGCCGGCACTACATATTATATTTTTTCCGACTATGTTATGGACGATGGCGTAATTTCATTCGCTTTAAATCCAAAGGTTAAAATTTTAAATGTTTCGCCCGCTGCCGGTTCGGTCTACGACATTGCTGCAAATGAATTCGTCGACATTACCGCCAATCAAAACATAACAATCGGCAAAGCAACAGTTAGCGTAAACGAACTATCGGCGGAGGTTAATATTCGCACAAATGGTTCCAGCCCATCTATCATTATCAACGAAGCGCTTACCGGCTGGTATGAAAAAAATCAAATTTCGGGTGGAGAAACCATAAAGGTTGAGATCTCTGAAATTACTGATGGTATGGGTAACCCGGCCGATAATATTTCCCTGGAATACATTGCTGCAGGGAAGCCGTACACTCTGGTAAGCCAGACAATTCCCGACCCTATTCTTAGCTGGTATCCCGCCGACAGTGAAAACGCCAAGGCTACCTTTACCTTTAGCGGTCCGGTTGCAGAAAATCCGGAAATTGAACTCTGCTATTCACCCGTCGAGCTCGGCTATGAATATATCGAGGTCATACCCGCTACTGTCAGTGGCAATACCATTACCATTGATCTTTCCGGCAAATTGCGTACCCCGGACATAATGAGCCCCACCGGTCTATCTTACAATTTCATCGATATCCGACTTTATGGTATCAAAGATAACCGCGGCCAATATATGCTTGCACCGGAAGGTTCTATCGGATCTTTCCATATCAGAACTCCCTTCAAAAATCTCGACCGCATCAACTTTGCCGCTGAATTTACACCACCTTATGGTTCCGACCTCAGCGGCGAATCTGAAATCAAAATTGAATGTAACAATCTTGACAAACTCAACTTTTCCGGTATGATTTTCAAGTCCGGAGCAGAAACTGCAACGGTTGCTAAATCTGCCATGACAGTATCAGACCACGATATTGTTGCCGCAATACCTGAAGGCTGGACGGAGAAATCGAATGTAATTGTGTCGCTTGATAATCTGTCGGCTGCCGACGGCCTTGATCATACAGCAGAATTCTCAGCTAAATACAATGGCTTCGCCATCCTATTCTCTAACCCTGCTGAGGCCTCAGCCCTTGCTTCGCTGGCCAAAGGACGAACAATTACAATTGACACCAATCTCAACCGTGGCGAGGCCGTTACCTTCACACTGTTATCAAACGGTGAAGCAATTTATGGACCGGTAGATATGACCGAGCAATATGAAGGTCAATACATCCACGCAATGGAAAACGACATTACCCTTTATGCCGCCAACAAGTACGTTATGCAGTTCGATGCCCGCGGCACAACCGAAACCGTAACAATCGTCGGGCAGTCGGTCCCCTTCGAGTTTTCTGATATAGAATTCGTTAGGATTTCACCCGAAGAAGGTTCGGCAGTGAAAGCCGGCGATGAATTAACCGTAGAATTTACCGGACTTGTCTACCTCGAAAAGCTTGAAGGTTCAGCAGACTTTACCGCACAAGGTAAAAACGAGAGTAATGCCTATGACTATATGTGGGCCATAACTCTCCCTGAGGATATTTCGTCCGACTTCTCAATAATATTCAGCGCTTACGACGAAAGTGGCAGTTTGGTTAAGGGCAATTCCGGCACTGACCGTTCAAGCTGCTTCGTTATTAATTATAAATCTCTGTCCGGAATCTTTGAACTCACCGTTCCCGACTCAGAAAACAACTGTATATTTGACATAAATGGCCGTCGTCTTTCCGCACCTATCCGCGGCATTAACATTATCAACGGCCATAAAGTTCTTGTTCGTTAATAATTGCTCTTAGCAATTTAAATCCCGGCTACGCTTTATGGCATAGCCGGGATTTGCTTTCATTGGTTGATATTATTAGTCGTCAATACCTTTAAACTTTCCATCAAGACCAAACTTGAGTTCAACACCGCTTTGAAGCTGCACTTCAATACCAAAGCGATCTTTATCAATTGACACTATACGCTGTTCCGGATAATTCTTTGCAACATAGCCCGAAATAGCGTTAGGAACTACGGCTGTGGGCACTGTCTTACTAACGGGGACTTCTACATTGCCCCACTGACCATTACGGTCAAAGGTAACTTCAGTACCGTCATCTAAAACTACCTCATAGTCGCTGATGCGCCCGAAGTCTTTATCAATCTTGATGACACTAACGTCTGATTTCGCAAAATGTTGGTCAAGAAACATTTTTGCTGCCTGAGGAAGATAATTAACGTCGCGAACATATTCATCGGCGGCCTGTGCGCCAAAAATGCCGGCAGCTGCAATTGCCAATGTAAGGAAAAGTTTCTTCATAGTAATAAGTAGTAAGTTGTAGATTAAGTAGTTAATTTATATATATTACGTCTGAGCATCGCAAAAAGTTCAATTTTTAATAGAAAAACTTGCAAAATTGTAATTTTCATTGTAACTTTGCAACTGCTTTAGGGGCCCCACCCCTGGGCGAATATGATTGTCTTATGGTGTAATGGTAGCACTGGAGTTTTTGGTTCTCCCTGTCGAGGTTCGAATCCTCGTAAGACAACAATAAATGAAGCAACCCTCGGGTTGCTTCATTTATTGTTATGACTGTTTCTTGTATGTTGTGAGTGCAACCCCCAGACAAAGTAGCATGCATATAACTCCAAGCGCAAAAAAATCAGTTGCCAAGTCGGAAAAAGTTGCACCTTTCAGATATATAGCCCGCATGATTTCTATACAAGGTGCCGCACACAGCATAAATTTCCAAGGCGTCGGCCGCTGACATATTCTGAATTATACGTTTTGACAGCCGGTTATGGGCGTTATCGACAACGGCAACCTGAACTCTCTTGACCTCGAGATTGGCAACCAGCGGTAAAACGAGCATAACCATCAACGGCATTATGCAAATCACTTTGGGAATAAGTGAATTGCGGCGCATCATTGCATACTACCAATTTTTTCCGTACATTTGCAGTCAAATGAAGCAATTTTTGGCAATTATCATACTATTCGTCTCTACGTTTTCTGTCCTGGCACAAGAAGATACAACAGAAAATACTGTTGATCGCGACGAACAAATCATTCAGCAACGAACGTCGAAACAGGAATGGAATGAAGCCATAGCAACTCAAAGAGCTTGGACGGTAAGTCCGATTCTGGGAGTTAACAAATCGGCTGAGATTGACACCGTTATGCTCAACTATGCGCAGAGTGTAGCTATTCCGCGTATGCAGTTTGGCTACGCATCAGCTATTACCGGTAATTTAGGTGGCCCCGGTCAATATATGAATTATTTTGAGCGACCGACTCAAAGTGACTTCTTCTTTAACGACGCGCTGCATCCGTTCTTACCGCGAGTAGATAATACACCGTTTTTCAACACACGGGTGCCCATGACGTTGACAAGTTTCAATACGGGAGGATCGTCACAAACAACACAGGATTGGCTTAAGGCCCGCTTTACAGGCAATATCAACAGTCGGGCGCAAGTAGGCGCATTTATTAGTTACCTCTATTCGCGCGGCATGTTCGAACATCAATCGGGCAAGCATTTAAACTGGGGGCTTTCTGGCTCATATCTTGGAGAGCGATATCAGGTGATGGCCATGCTTAACAACTGGAGTGCCGTAAATTTCGAAAATGGCGGAATAACCGATATCCGCTATATTACTGATCCGGCTGCAGTTCAAGGCGGTTCATCGAGCATAGGTACGAAACAGATTCCGGTGAATCTTAATTCGGCACAAAGTCAGGTAAGAGGCCATGAACTGTGGATGACAAACCGTTATCGGCTCGGCTTTAATCGCATTGACGAGGAGCAGGACTCGACGGAAGTGTTCGTGCCGGTAAGTCAGATATTCTGGACCTTTAATTTCAGGATGGACGAGCATCGCTTTACCGACAGCAGCTCCGACAACTCATTTTACAGGAACACGTTCTTTACCGACAACACATTTGATCAAACCAAGCAGTGGACACTTCGCAATACCATCGGCATTGAAATGCTCGAAGGTTTTAACCGATTAGCGAAATTCGGATTATCGGCCTATGCTCTGCACGAGCTGGCACGCTATACTCAAACCCCGGCCGACACGCTGGAGGGCGTCCACTTGCCATTTGCATCGCGAGTTACTGAAAACTCACTCTATATCGGCGGACGTTTGAGTAAGCAGCATGGTGGTCTGCTGCGATATGCGGCCGATGCCCGGATTGGCATTGCCGGTTCAAAGGCCGGCGAAATTGAAGCCGGAGGTCACATCGACTTACGTTTCAAATTAAGAAGCGATACGGCGGTGGTTAGAGGATATGCGGAGTTTTCAAACCGCACACCCGGTTTCTTTCTGCGACAGTATGCCTCAAACCACTATATTTGGGACAACAATTTCGGCAAGACACGCCGCCTGCGTTTTGGGGGAATTATTAACTTTCCTCTTTCAAAGACTCAAGTCAACGTTGGACTGGAAAATGTGCAAAATCTCGTTTACTTTAATGAACAGGGAGTGCCGGCGCAATTCTCGGGCAATGTTCAGGTTTTCAGCGCGTCACTGAATCAACCGTTGAAATTGGGAATTTTCAACTGGGATAACAAGGTAACTTATCAGGCCTCAAGCAACCAGCACATCATACCCCTACCCCAGTTAACTCTGTTTTCGAATATGTATCTGCTCTTCCGAGTTGCAACCCTTACGGCTCAAATCGGTGTGGACCTTACTTATATGACCAGCTATTCTGCCTTAGGCTATAATCCGGCTGTTATGGCTTTTACAAACTGCTGGGAACGGCAGGTCGGCAATTATCCGATTATGGATGCCTACGCTAACTTTAAACTCAAAAAGGTAAAATTTTACGTTCTATATTCACATTTTAATCAAGGTCTTTTTGGTGGCAGCAACAGTTTTTCAGCTCTTAACTATCCGCTGAATCCGGCCAGATTTCTTTTTGGCCTGAGTGTTGATTTTGCCAATTAAAGATTAAACAACAAAATAACGGGGAAGAAAGCTATATTTGCTTCTCCCCCGTTTTGTTTTTACGGTGTGGTTAGATTATTTTAGAATCTTCTTGTCTTTGCTGATTACTATGCCGCGTGATGCTTTGGTAACTACGCGGCCCTGAAGATTATAAACAGGGCTATCGGACTTGATGAGTTCAAGCTCAACCATGCTGTCCTGATCTGAAATCGCAGCAATCAAGTGGACCGGACGGTCAACTATTGATGCAGGGATAACGAAAGCATTGTTGGAGTCGGTGCCAAGGTCTGATTCGCGCCAATATGTGTGGCAATACTTTGTCGGACTATCACTATTAAGTTTATAGCCGTAACGCGCAGTGATTGACTTAATAATTTGGCCGTCGGTAGTTACAGGCGCTACAAGCAATTCCTGATTGCGCGGTGCATCAAAAGGAAGCGGTTGCTCGTTAACGGTTGCCAGGTGCGACGAAGTAATTTTGGCCACGTCGGAATGAACGTGAAACAAAAAATCAAGAACTGCCCCGCCGTTTGCATCTATGTCGTTATCGTTTTCGCCGTAGTGACCACCCGGCTCAATATAGTTCCAGTCTATCTTAACGCGACAACGATACAAACCTTCAGGAGTGTCGGAAGGAATAACAAACTTGTGACATAGATTCGGACTTATGGAACCGGGCTTAGAGGTAATTTCTTCACCCTTGGAGTTCTTTCCTTCATAATATGAATAGCTTAACAGGTCGCCATATGGTGTTCCGTCATCACTAAGGTCAGTTGAAAAGACGCCATTTTCGTCAAGGTCAACATAAAAGTAGTTATGCATGGCATTGCCGGTGTAGTCAAGAGAAGGAGTTACGGTTTCACCGGCCTTTACGGGCACTTCAACCGATAGGAAATCGTGGTAGATTTTCTTCTTGCCATTTTCCGGAATAACAATTTCAACGGTTCCTTCGGCAGTGGTAATGGTTACAGAGTTTAAATGTCGATCATCGCGAGCCATTTTCAGCGTTTCCGGAAAATTCAGAAAATATGCTTCTTCGCATGGACCAACGGGACCATTCTCAACCATATTGCCGTTGATAAGCAAATCTCCACGCATCATCTCCGCAGGAATTGTATAAACGTTATTATCGTCGAAATTATCGAGCGAAACGAAAGTGGAAACATACTGCGGGTTACCGTATCTATCCAGCGGTTCGTCATTCAGATTGTAACCGAAGTTGAGTGTCACACCTCCGTTATGGAAACCCTTTTCGGGAGCGGATTTTATGGCAAAAGATTTATCAGCCGGAACAGAATAGGCATTCAGCCTGTCGCCGTTTTCAGCCAGAATCTCGCCATTGAGCTGGAAGTCGTTAACCATTACGTTATCGCCGTAAACGCAAAGCATTGCATCTGTTACCGACCCGCCATTAGCAGCAATTGTATTTCCTTCCGCACTATTGCCGGCAGGCTCATCGCAATCCCAGTCTATCTTAAAGCGGATTCTGTACATGCCGGGCTTAGTATCGGCGGGGATGGTAAATGAAGGCATGACGCCAACAGTTCCCTGCTGCCGGTCAGAAGTTGTTTCTCCTTTACTGTTCTTGCCTTGATAATAGTCGTATGACACGAGTTCATTTGTTTTATTAAAACTGCCGTCATTTCCAAAATCAATGTAGCAATAGCTATGCATCCAGTTATCAAAGTTAACCTTTATGCCCGGAGTTAAAGTTTGGCCTGGTTTGGCATAAAATGTCTTTGCAGTAAGGTCAGTGTAAATCTTCTTGGAGGCACGTTGATCAAATGCGAATAAAGTCGTGTCGTTATTTGCGACAAGATAAACTCCGGTAGTGCCGCGAGATGCTCCATTACCGGTAGTCTCCGTCGAAGCGGCTTTAGACCCGGTAACAGGATAATATTCGCTATTTATACGCGGCGAAGGAGAATCGTCAACTATAATGTTGTCAACATAGAAAAGAAAGTCTTCGTCCAATGCGTGGGGCGACTCACAATCGGGAACTACTACCAACGAGTTAATATCAATACCACCGGCGCCTTTAACAGCAAACACCGCGTCGAACCACCTGCCCGGCTCTATTGCGCTATTAGACATTACTCTGAACTGAGTAGTTTCCGGACTTTGGTCGTGGCGCTCCTGTCTTTTACCGAGACCAATAAGCATTACACGGCCCTTGGTAGCGGTTTTCAGAAGCATCACATGAACGTATTTCGTTGTAGGGGTCAGTTCGAATGTTTCAGGCAAATCAACACGAGCGCCGAAAAAGTTCGAGCCGAAACGCGACCGTTGCGCGCCAAGAACCGTTTTGGAATCGTTGGGTATGATACCGGTAATTTCGCTTGTGTTGGGGTCCGGATTGGAAGTAACGGCAAAGTTACCTTTCAAAACGCCGGTACGGAAAGGTGATTCTTCCCAGTTATCCCAAATGCTAACGGCTTTATAGCTTTGAGGAGTTTCGAAGTCGACGTTGATTTCGGCCGTCGCACCGAGCGAGAGCGAGCTGATAGCTGCTGCTAAGATATATTTATTCATATTCCGTTAGGTGCGGGGTTATTAGTAAATTGAAACAGTATGAAGTGTCGGGCAAGCTTTAGCATCATCAATAGTAATGCGCACGCCCTTAATATTTTCGCCTTTGCCATGAATCTTTGTCGAACCGTTAAGGGCGATTATTCTCTTATAACCGATAGTAGTAGTGGCCATTCCGCCGTCGTAGGGATGCCAGGTTTCTCCATCGGTAGTGGTTTCGATCGTAAAGGATTTTACGCGTTGACCCAACCGGATGAACTCCTGGAGCATTATGTAGTGAACATTAGTTGTTTCAGGGAACATGAATGTCAGTGATGATTCAATTACATCGTCGGGAGCTGCCCAATATGTTTCTTTGTCTCCGTCGATAACATTGGTGGCATCATAAGTGCGGCTGGCTCCCGCGGCGCGGGTATGGCTTGCAGTAACCGTTGCTTTCGGAGCGAGGTCATTTCCAAGTCGCTCCTGAAGCATCTCACCAAACTCTTTAAGAACAATTACATTATTTTCCGGAAGCACACCATAGTCATTGGGTGGGTAATTGAGAATCAGGGTGGAATTACGTCCAACCGTCTCCATGTAGAACTGCCAAACGCGATCGGCGGAATGAACGCCCTGATTCTTATGCCAGAACCAGCCGGAGGTAGTTGCTTTCGCATCAGATTCGCCGGCTTTCCAGTACCATGCATTTGGATTTCCGCTGGTACCGTCACCGTAACACCAGTTTGTCTCGCCTGCCCAACCGGCTTCGTTGCCAATCCAGCGGGCCTCGTCGCCAACGCCCCAGAGAACGCAGTTAGGGGCAACCTTATGAACTGTGTCCTGAAGGTTAGGAACATCGTAATAGGTAGATGCATCAATAGAGCGTTCGCCTCCTTCACCGCCATAGTAACCATCGCCACCATTAGCGCCGTCGAACCACATTTCAAATTGATCTGATCCGTATTCAGCCAGCTCGGCAGCCTGACGCAAGAACACATCGCGCACATAGGTATCTTTACCATAATGGGCTGAATTGCGGTCCCAAGGAGAAATGTAGAAACCATATTTCATGTCAAGATCACGCGCAGCTTCGGCAAATTCTTGAGGAATGTTAACCTGTGAGTATTCACCGCCTCCATTGAAGCTGTTGTGGTCGGTAGTTGCAGTGGGCCATAGACAGAAACCGTCGTGGTGCTTAACAACGGCTATGCCTCCTTTCATACCGGCAGCCTTAACAGCTTCAAGCCATTGACGGGGATTTGGCCTACCCTTAGGGTTGTAGATTTTATTATCTTCACTGCCATCACCCCACTCTTTATTAGTGAATGTGTTCATGCCATAGTGGAAAAATGCGTAAAATTCCGTCTCCATCCACTTGACCTGACGATCATGCGGAACCGGATGCACCGGAGCAGGCTCATTATCGGGATTAGGGAGCACCTCGTTTTTCAACGAGAAAGTCTCCTGAGCCGAGGCCATGACAGACATTGAAGTCAGCAGGCCGAGAAATAATGGTTTTAACATGTGTAACAGATGGTATAAGATTGATTGCAATAATTTACGACTTTATATTCTTTAATTAAGCTTCATTATGGCTCTCGATCATGAAATTTCGGAGTCATCCTCCATAACGAGGTTGTTGATGATGAATTGCTGACGGTCGGGGGTATTCTTGCCCATATAGAAAGACAGGAGCGTAGCCACACCATCTTCTTTGCTTACGTTAACCTGGTCAAGGCGCATGTCAGGACCAATAAAATCGCGGAATTCTTCTGGTGAAATCTCGCCGAGACCTTTAAATCGGGTAATTTCGGCATCGGATTTCAGTTTTTCGATAGCATCGAACCGTTCCTGGTCACTATAGCAATAGTATGTTTCGCCATCGTTAGCGCCTGACTTTTTGGCTCCGCGCTTCGCACCCTTTTTGGAACGGACGCGGAACAAGGGTGTCTGAAGAATATAAACGTGGCCTTTCTTAACCAAATCGGGGAAAAACTGCAAAAAGAACGTTAGCAGGAGCAAACGGATGTGCATGCCGTCAACATCGGCATCGGTTGCTATAATTACCTTGTTGTAGCGCAAGCCGTCTATTCCGTCTTCGATATTCAACGCTGCCTGCAAAAGGTTAAATTCTTCGTTTTCGTAAACAACCTTTTGGGTCATGCCGTAGGAATTCAGCGGCTTACCGCGTAGGGAAAATACGGCCTGAGTCTTAACATCGCGAATCTTGGTTATCGAGCCCGACGCAGAGTCACCTTCGGTAATGAAAATGCAGGTTGAATTCTTTAGTTCCTCGTCTCCTTTGGTATCATTGAAGTGAATCTGACTGTCGCGGAGCTTGGGATTATGGAGATTGACTTTCTTGGCACGTTCGCGGGCGGCTTTGGTTACCGAAGCCATAGCTTTTCGGTCGCGCTCGCTCGACTGAATCTTGCCGAGCATAATGTCGGCCGTTTCCTTTTCTTTGTGCAGGTAGTTGTCGAGTTCCTTCTTCAGGAAGTCACCAACAAACTTTGCTACTGTCGGGCCGTCAGGGCCAACGTCGCGCGAACCGAGTTTGGTTTTGGTCTGTGATTCAAAAACCGGCTCCTCAACCTTAATACTTACCGCCGCAATCATGCCGTTGCGAATATCTGCCGGCAGGAAGTCTTTACCATAGAACTCCTTGATGGTACGGCCAACACTATCTTTAAAAGCAGCCAGATGAGTTCCCCCTTGAGTGGTGTGCTGACCGTTAACAAATGAATAGTATTCCTCGCCATACTGCTCGGCATGAGTAATAACCACTTCAATGTCTTCACCCTTAAGATGAATCAACGGATACAGCGAATCAGTGTCCATTTTTTCCTTGAGCAAATCAGCCAGGCCATTGCGCGACACATAGCGCCGTCCATTGTAAATAATTGCAAGACCGGTATTGAGGAAGGTATAGTTCTTCAGTAGGGGCATCACATGATGCTCCTCGAAATGGAAGTCGCGGAAAATCTCTGCGTCGGGAATGAAAGTTACGCGGGTACCGTTCGGCTCATCGGGGGTATCGATAATCCCGGTATCTGAAAGCTTAGCACCGCGGCTGAACTCAATGGTGCGCGACTGACCCTGGCGTGTGGCCGTAATGATAAAACTCGTGCTTAATGCGTTCACCGCCTTGATGCCAACGCCGTTAAGGCCGACGCTCTTTTTGAAAGCCTTGGAATCATACTTGGCACCGGTGTTCATTTTGCTGGCAACATCCTCAAGCTTTTCAAGAGGAATGCCACGACCGTAGTCACGCACAGTAACCACACCACCCTCAGCTATGTCAACAGTAATTTGCTTACCGTAGCCCATCATGAATTCATCAATGGCGTTATCAAGGACTTCTTTAAGCAATACATATATACCGTCATCGGAAGCCGAGCCGTCGCCCAGCTTACCGATATACATACCGGGGCGGCGACGTATATGCTCCTTCCAATCGAGAGTGCGGATATCGTCGCCGGTATAATTATCAGGGGTCTGCAGATTATCGAGTTCTTCCATAACTGCAAATATAGTCAATTTTTTTGACATTTCGGCCCCTAACTGGGGAGAAATTTAAATTGTAGCCTCAATCGTCCAGACGAAGGCCCTCAGACCAAGCTTTGGCTTGGCGTGATCAACCTCGCGTAAGCGCGTCAGAACGTTATCTACGCGCACATCCTCAACGATTGTCAGCATCGCACCGGCCAACGAGGGCCACGCATGAGTTCCAAGATGTGGCTCACCTTTGTCAGATCCGCGGCCCTGGACCGTACCAAAGGAGGTATATCCTCTGCATTGACACGAGTTCAAAACTTCAAGAACCTCCTCATGGTGGGCCTGGTCGTAGGCGATAAATATAGCTTTCATTTCGATATTTTCTTCTTTAATAGTTTGCGCTGACGCTTTACACCATTTCCGGCAAACACGCAATACAAAGCCGGAACGAACAGCAACGTAAGAATTGTGGAGAATGTCAAACCGCCGATAACCGCAACCCCCATCGGGCGCCACAATTCAGCACCTTCACCGGTACCGAAGGCCATCGGAACCATACCGAGAATGGTAGTAAGGGTAGTCATGACTACCGGACGCAGACGCGAGCGGCCTCCATCGATAACCGCACGGCGGATTGACATTCCACGCTCGCGATTCAGCGAAATATAGTCAATCAACACTATACCGTTCTTAACCACGATACCTATAAGCATAATAGCGCCGATCATCGACATTACGTTGAGTGTATGTCCGGTTATCCACAGAATCAGGAATACACCGGAGAACGCAAAGAGCAGTGAGGTCATGATAATTCCCGGATAGGTGAAAGACTCGAACTGAGCCGCCATAACTATATAGACGAGAATAATAATCAGCAGCCCGAGCAAAAGAAGATCGCTGAATGAGTCCTGCTGGTCCTCATACGAACCGGCCAGACCGATAGTTATTCCCGGGGGAAGATGCAGATTATCGATTTCGGCCTGGGCGGCAGTTACCACCTCACTCATAGGAACACCGTCAACAACAGCTGAAACTGTTATTATGCGCTCGCGGTCCTTACGCTCAATAGTTGGAGGCGTGAATCGCTCAACGACCGTGCCCAGCTCCTTAAGCCTGATTCCTTGTCCGGCAGGGGTGTAAATAAGTATATTCTCTATGTCGGAAATCTGTGTGCGATGTTCGGGAGCATACATGACCTTAATGTCATATTCCTCACCATCTTCACGGAACTGCGATGCTGTAGCACCGTTAATTCGGTTACGCAAGTAATAAGCTGCGGTTTGCAAATTTATGCCATACATCGACAGTTTTTCACGATCGAAATCAACCTGATATTCTGGCTGATAGTCAGAGCGGGAAATGGTAACGTCGGCCGTACCCGGAATGACGGTCAGAATTTGCTGCAATTCGCGTGCAACTCCGTCGGTAGCATCGAAATCATAGCCATAAATTTCAAAGTCAACCTTACTCTGGCCACCCATAGCACCATTACCTCCACCGACCTTAACCTGAACCTTTTTGAAGTCAGGGAAGTTTTCGTTGATGTCGGCACGCATTTCCTTGGCGAGTTGCACAATGCCCTTTTTGCGTTCCTTAGGATTGACCAGACGAATATTCATTGAAATTATATGTGAGCCGTTGTCCGACAATGAAGCGAAGGTATTGTCGGAGCTTGCAGGGCCAACCGTATAGTTCGAAACGAGGATTTCGGGATATTTTGCGCGCCACATGCTGTCGAGACGTGCGGTGACATCGCGTGCATACTCAACTCTTGAACCTATCGGTAGCTCAAGGTTAACTCCCAGTCGTGAGTTATCCTGAGTCGGAATAAATTCTGAGCCAACACCCCTCATCAAGAAAATTGAGCCAACGAAAATTGCCAGACAGATGATTATGGTTTTACCGCGATGACGAACAACCTTTACAAGAAGCCCGGCATAAGCCGAATCAAATTTATTAAGAGCATGAGCAACGGGGGTGTACCAGGTTTTCTTGAGTCTACCTTCAGCGCCGGGGTTGCGCAATCGCAGCCACTGACTGCACAACATCGGGGTTAAAGTAAGGGCACAAGTTGTTGAAATAATCATCATGATAGTTACCATCCAACCAAGCTGGCGGAACATAACACCGGTCATGCCGGTAACGAGCGTGAGCGGGAAGAATACGGCAATCAGCGTCAATGTTGATGCTATAACGGATACTGCAACCTCGTTGGTTCCGTGAACAGCCGCCTGACGCGGGTCGGAACCACGTTCAATGTGGGTAGTTACGTTTTCGAGCACCACAATAGCGTCGTCGACCACCATACCTATAGAAATCGACAGGGCCGACAGTGAAATGATGTTCAGTGTGTTGCCTGTGGCATAGAGATAGATAAATGATGCTATCAGCGAAACGGGAATAGTGATTACAATAATCATTGTGGCACGCCAGCGACCTAAGAAGAGGAACACCACCACCATTACAAAGAGCAGCGCATAAAGAACCGTTTCGACAAGCGACGCAATTGTGTTGCGTATATTGTCGGAAGTATCCATAATAACGCCGATTTTAATGTCGCTCGGCAAATTCTTTTGAAGTTGCGGCAACATTTTCATCACCTTGTTTGAAATTTCAACAGAGTTGGCTCCGGATTGCTTTTGAATAACTATCATCGCACCTTCCTGGCCATTGTTGAAGGTTTGCTGGGTGCGCTCCTCGAGCGAGTCTTCAACGCGCGCAACATCTTTCAGGTAGACAATTTTCCCGTTAAAACTGCCAACAGGAATATCGCGAAGCTGCGAAGTCGAATCAAACTCGCCCTGCACACGGAGCGCATAAGTGTTTGAGCCGATATCGAACGAACCGCCGGGCACATTTCGGTTTTCTGCCCCGATAACGCTCGAAATCTGCTCTACAGACAGGTTGTAAGCTTCAAGCCGCTGAGGGTCGATATAAACGTGTACTTCGCGCTTGGGAGCACCTGAAATCGAAACCGTGCCGACCCCGTCGACGCGCGCAAGCGGGTTTGCCAGATTATCATCGAGAATCTTATAGAGGCCCGGCATACTCTCAGTGGCTTCTACTGAGAGCAGGCAAATAGGAATCATATCAGTTGAGAACTTGAATATGATCGGATTATTTACATCATCCGGCAAAAGCGACGAAACCATGTCGAGTTTATCTCTGACGTCGTTAGTCAGCACATCTATATCATTGCCATACTCAAACTCAAGGGTTATAACTGAAGTATTCTCGCGCGAAGTCGAAGTTATATGCTTCAGATGCTCAACCGAGTTAAGAGTGTTTTCCAGTGGCTTGGTAACGTTTTGCTCAATATCTTTTGCACTTGCGCCCGGATACATCGTAATCACCATTATGGTGTTCGTGTCGATATCCGGGAAAAGGTCTATCGGAAGTTTCGTTAGTGAAAACAGACCGAGAATTATGACCGTCACGAAGCAGAGTAGCGTCGTTATAGGTCGCTTTACAGAAGCACCGTAAATACTCATTTTGCAATTTCTACTTTAACACCGTTTGCAAGCTTTGACTGGCCGCTGACAACAACCTGCGAGCCTGACTCAACACCGCTTATCAGTTCATATTCCGCACCAAGCCGCTGACCGAGCTCAACAAGGTTATAGCTTACTGTCCCGTCCGGATTAACGACATAAACATACTGGTTACCCGACCCTTGCTGTTTAATCACTGCTTTATCGGGAACCACTACCCTATTTTCACTTCCGAGGTTGAGCGACACACGGCCAAACATGCCCGGAAGAACTTTAGAGTCAGAGTTGGCAAGTAAGATTTCAACTCCAAAGGTTCTTGAGGCAGCATCAACCGTTGGCATAACGGTAGATACAGTTCCGGTGAACTCCTCATCGCCGTAAGTATCAAACTTTACCGTCGCAGCCATACCTTTATGAATCTTCGGAAAATCATTTTCGGTTACGTTGATTACGAGTTTCACCGGCTTGACACGGGCCACAGTAACAATCGGCAAATTTGCGGCCATATCACCGGGGTCGTAGTTCCTTGCGGTAACGACGCCCGATATCGGTGAGGTCAGAATGGTGTTTTCACGAGCATTTTTTAAAGTACGTTCAGCTTGAGCGAGAGCATTCTTAGCGTTAGTCAACTGAATTTCCATAGCATCTACCTGCTGCTTTGTGCCGCCGCCAATGTTAAAGAGTTCAAGTGCCCGGGAATAATTCAGCTCAACATTCTTGAGATTAGCGCGTGCGTTATCAACCTGGGTTTCATAGGAAAACGTATTGACATCATCAAGAATTGCAACGGTTTCACCGGCGGAAACCTGCTGACCTTCGTCAACAAGGATCGCCTTGATGCGGTTAGGTATGGCCGATGATATATTATTTATTATCTGAGGCTGAACAGTAGCAGTGTAAGTACCTATCTGGTCCACGTTACGTGCCTCGACGGTTTCAACCTTAACTTTAGGAAGAGATTCCTCCTCTGAACTTGAAGCCGAACCATCATTCTTTGAAGTGCAGGAGGCAAGGATTGTTGCGGCTATAAAACCCGAAAGGAAATATTTTTTCATAATGTCGATTATTTTTGAATTCCGAGAGCTTCTTCGCGACCCAGAAGGGTATCAAGTTCGCTTGTGCTCACTAAATAATTATAAATTGCTTGATAATATGACAGTTGCGCGGATGTAAGAGCCATTTCACTATCGCGCACGTTAAGATAGGTAGCAGCACCGATTTCAAAGCTCTTCTGCATAATCTCGCGGGCTTTGGCGGCAGTTTTCATGCCTTGCTCACTCGATGAAATCTGATTTACCTGACGGTTAATGTTATCCAACGCCAGGTCAACCTGCATGTTTAATGAATTTACTAAGGTTTCGCGCTGAAGGTCAATCTGTTTAAGCTGCAATTGTGCCTGTCTTAATTTCTGAACTTTTGAACCGCCGTGGAAAATCGGTATCTGGAGTGCAAGCCCGACATTCGAATACGGATTAAAGCGCTGATTGGTGAACGGACTTCCGTTGCTCATGGCATTCCAGTTTAAGTTAAAAGATGCACCCAGAGTGGGAACCCACGCCAATTTCTGCAACTTTACATTCTGCATTGCCAGTTTCCGGTTGATATCGAGCGAGCGTAGAGAAGTGTTGTTTTCAAGAGAGCGGTCATTGCCCATCGAGTATCCATACATTTCCTGCTGCATATCGCTCAATCCTATTGTAGGCATCAACGTTAGGTTCGGTTCTATACCCATTAATACTGCAAGTTGAAGCTGACACTGACGCACGGCTATATCTGCTTGAAGCAGTTCGGGCTCAACATTCGTAACCTGAACCTGAGAGCGGAGCATATCGTACTCCGAAGCTGTGCCTGCCTTAAACTGACGCTCATATAGGTCGGCATTGAACTTTGCAAGTTCATAGTTCTGGCGGATAACCTCGCGGGAATCTATTGCAAGCAGTAGAGCGTAATAGGCTTTATTAACATTGTTTACGAGATCAAGACGAGAAGCCCGTGCACTTTCCAAAGACTGCAGTATCTGAGTATCTGAAATGCCTATTGACTTCCAGAGCGATGCGTTTATCAGTGGCATGGACGCCGAAAAACCAAGGTTCCAGTTATTGTCTGTACCCATCTTGATTGTCTGGGTCATACCGCCCATGTTCATGCTCATGCTCTGCAACTCTATTGACCGCTGATATGCTCCGCTGAAGTCAATCGATGGAAACAGGTTTGCAAGTATCTCCTTTTTGGAGTAATCCGTCTTTTTAACCTCCAGGTCCGCAACCTTCTGTGTCTGGCTCTCACTCAGCGCAATTGCAACACACTCCTGCCTCGACAAGCATAAAGTATCGCTTTCAGCATGAGTAACCACAGGGCTGACACCCAGAGCAATAACCAATGTGACTGAAAATAGTTTCATATATAAATAATTGGAAATGACGTGCAAAATTATGAAAATTCCACGACGGTTGCAACGTATATAAGTTTTTTTTACTAACTTTGCAGCAGTATGGAACATTATCTCGTATCTGCACGCAAATATCGTCCATCCACTTTTGCATCAGTCGTAGGCCAGAAGGCGCTGACCGTCACGCTTAAGAACGCTATCGCGGGCGATAGACTCGCGCACGCTTATCTGTTTTGCGGCTCCCGCGGAGTCGGCAAAACCTCGTGTGCCCGAATTTTTGCGAAAACTATAAATTGCGAACATAGAACCCCCGACGGAGAAGCATGTAACGAATGTGAATCTTGCCGTCAGTTTAACGAAAATCGCTCGTTAAACATAATGGAGCTGGATGCAGCTTCAAATAACGGAGTTGATGATATCAAACGCCTGCTTGATCAGGTTCAGATTCCTCCAACCGATGCGCGTTACCGTGTATTCATCATTGATGAAGTACACATGCTTTCAAATCAGGCGTTCAACACTTTCCTGAAAACCCTTGAGGAACCGCCAAGCTATGTAATCTTCATATTGGCAACCACCGAAAAGCACAAAATTATTCCTACGATTCTATCTCGCTGTCAAATCTATGATTTCAACCGCATCACGATTCCCGATATGGTTGAACACCTCAGATATGTTGCCGATAGCGAAGGTATTACGGCCGAACCATCAGCCCTTGGAGTAATTGCCCGCAAAGCCGACGGCGCAATGCGCGACGCTTTGACTATCTTTGACCAGGTTGCAGCGTCGTCGATGAACAACATAACTTATCAATCGGCAATAGATAATCTCAACGTTCTTGACTCCGCCTACTATAACCGGTTGCTAACAGCATTCTTGAATGGCAACGTGGCTGATGCCCTGCTGATTTACAAGGAAGTCCGCGATCACGGGTTTAACAACCATTTTTTCCTGAGCGGTCTGGCAGACTATTTTCGAGATCTGGCAGTAGCTCGGGACCCCAAAACCGTTTCACTCCTTGAAACTGACGAGGAACACCGGAAGCAAATGATAGAGCTGGCCCAACAGTGTTCCCCGCGGTTTCTTTACAATGCCATGGACTTGTGTAACACTGCTGACTTAAATTACCGGACGGCAGCCAATAAGCAATTTCTGGTAGAACTGACGCTTATTAAACTGTGCCAAGCGGCCGGCCCCTCCCCCAATAACGGCAGCGACGGAGAGGGGCAGAAACTCAAACCTATAGCTGCCACGCAGCCTACCCGGAGCCCGGCGAATACGCCAACCGCACAACCCCATATCGTAGAAGAGCCCAAACCCAGCTATAGCGCCCCTGCTCATCGACCGGCTCCGACTCCGTCCCCCCGCAAGTCAGCTCCGTCGCTTACCGGTATTGGTCCCTGCATTTCGATTAAAACGGGCACACAAGCTTCCAATGCTCAGGAGCAGCCATCGCTGTCGCCAACTATTCGCGCCAGCGAACATGATGATTATACAGATGCCGCGCTTCAGGTTGCCTGGACGGCCTGTTCATCTGCAAACCCTGCTGCCGTTGCTCTGAACAACATCCTTAAATCGTTTAAGCCCTTAAGGTCGCGTGGCGATATATTTGTTGTTGGTGTCAGCAGTGAACCCCAGCAAAAGATTCTGTCAGATAATCTTCAGTCTGTTCGAGAATTTATTCGTCGCCGGCTACATAATGACTCTATCGACTTTGAAATACAGCTCGTTGATGGAGGAAATTCTCCTGCAGTATGGACCGAGAGTCAGGTTCTTGACCATATGCTGAAAGAAAATAGTGCCCTGCGCTCTTTTACAGAGAAATTTAATCCAACAATCTCATAACCGAAGCAAATTTTGGTTGTTTGGATTTTTTTAGTAACTTTGTCGAAAAATAACCCAATCCATTATCATGAAAAATAAAATTCTAACGATTTTGGCATTATCAACGGCTCTAATCATCCAAGCGCAAGAGCCGCTGACGCTTACATTCAACCGCACGGGAACTGACGCCAGTGGCGTCACCGTCAGCACGGACCTCGCCGGCGTGAGCGCAAGCCTGACATCAGTGAGCCACGCGCTGAAGCCTTTCGGCTCCGAATCTCTTTGTGCGGATGCCAACGGCAGTTCGTCACCGACTATTGTCTACAACTTTGCAATAACCGGGTTGCCTGCCGAATGGTCGGCAAACACAATCGGTCTTGACATTACCGGCTACAATGCCGCCGGTAAGGTACAGGCAAGTGACGATACCAAGAACCGTCATTTCAACGTTAATGTTGAAGCCAACAGCTCAATAATTGCGTCCTGGTCCGACCTGGATCCGGCTGCCGGAGTTGAAGGCGCACGAAAAGTTTGGGAGCAAGGATTGAATCCCGATCTGGTTCCGGGCTCAACGTTAAATCTAACGATAACAGTTACAAAGGGCACCGAAAACGTTGGTTGCTTCTTTGGCTTGAATTCTGTTAAACTTTCAACAGCTGACGAAGTTCCGGTAGAGGTAAACAAAATCTACACTATAAAGTGGAAGAACAATACTTCCGACTATATGACCGCCATGCCCGACGGCTCAATTCAGGTTGGCAATTATGCCGCTACCAACCGCGTATTCTGGGAATTTATCCCAACAGATAAGGAGGACTGTTTCTATATCCGCAACACGGCCAACGGTCTGTATATCGGCTCGTGCAACATGCAACCGAGTTCCAACTCTCGCGTAATGCTATCTGAAACCCCCGTAGAATATTACGTTCATCTCTCGGCATCTACTACGGGCGCTAACCAAGGATGCTACTGGTTCTCTTCAACCGACTGCCAGAACTATAATAACGAAACCTCATCGGCGCGATGCATTAATAAAGATGGGGGCTCCCCATATATTATAACATGGCAAACCGGTCTTACCAATGTGGGGTCATACTGGACTCTTACCGAAAGTGAAGACCTTTACGAGGTGCATCCGTTTATTAACGGCATTTCGTACTTTATATTAAATCCGGAACGTAAGGCATATAGCTATTCCGACGAATGGGTTAACTTTAATCAGGGACTTCAGGACGCACAATGGCGTTTTGAGGGTACAAGCAACGCTGCCGGCGGCTATCAGATTATCAATGCCAAAACCGGCGAAACCATCAATTCAGGCGAACGTTATAAAGTATTTGCAAGTGGTGCCGGATATTCATTTGTTGATTCCAATGGAAGTAATCTTTCCCTTGCCGGTCAAGAAATATTCACCTTTGAGGCAGTCCGCTCGGCTTTTGCTAAAAACAACCGCATCTTCCAGATGCCGTGCGGCTCCATCGGCGACACCTGGATTGCGTCAGTCAGCGCAGGTGATTTCCATTACCCGATGCTGACCGCAGCAAACGGCTCGCTGATTGAAGGCACGATTACCAAGAAACCTTCAAAATATGAAATTCTGACCCGCGATGCCATCGACGCTGCTCCGGGTTCTACCGTTAATCTCGCCATTAGTCTTAACAAAGCTCCGGGCAATAACACCACCCTGACCGCATTTGCCGATTTTGACCGCGACGGAATTTTCGAATATTCTACACCCATAACCGCCGCACAACAAACTTCGGCTGAAATTGCTGTACCGGACGATGCAAAAACGGGCGATTGCCGCTTGCGCCTGCGTTTGAATTCAAACGCATTTACCGGTGCCGATGACGAAGTATTCGGTGAAATTCTCGACTTAAAACTAAATATTGCTCACCCCTGTGAAATTTTAATTGATCCGGTTGCAAAACCCAATGATCCACTGCGCGGCGATGCGCAATGGAGCAACAACGTTGCAACAGCTACCTCTAAAGGAAACGCGCTGTTCCTGTACTGGAATGAAGGCATGCGAGTTGTTTCCGCTCAACCCGAATTCACTATCGAGCCATCGAATAAACCGCATGTGCTCACCGCAGTATTCTCGGCTAATACCGACGTTCTTGACGGTATTGACCCGATAATTCTCAACAGTGTGGATTCAACCGCAAAAATTATGTTCAACGGTTTTGAAATCTCTGTTGTCGGTGCGCAGCCCACGTCATTGCTGGTGTTTGAAGTTAATGGCCGTCTTGCTGCCCACACTGCATCAGCAACACTTAATATTTCAGCCCTGCCGGGTGGAATTTATATTGTCAAAGCAATCACTAACACCGGAATCGTTTCCTCAAAAATTGTAAAATAATGAACCAAAAAATATTTTTCAGCACTTTGGGTGCAATTGCCGCTGCCGCAACACCCGCAATGGGTCAGAATCAGCCGGCACAAAAACCAAACATCATTTATATAATGTGTGACGACATGGGCTACGGCGACTTAGGTTGCTATGGACAGCAACTGATTGCCACTCCATGCATTGACTCGCTTGCCACACAGGGCATGCGTTTCACTCAGGCCTATTCGGGCAGCCCCGTTTCGGCTCCTTCGCGTGCAACATTCATGACCGGCCAGCATACCGGCCACACCCACGTTCGCGGTAATAAGGAATACTGGAGAGACCGCGCAAAGGCAAACCTATATAATAACCTTACGGAATATGACCGCGTAGGCCAGGAACCGTATGATGCCGACCATGTAATTATTCCCGAAATCTTTAAGGACAACGGATATAATACGGGTATGTTCGGCAAATGGGCCGGAGGATATGAAGGCTCACACTCAACTCCGGAAAAACGCGGTATAGATGAATATTACGGTTACCTCTGTCAGTTCCAGGCCCACCTCTACTATCCGAACTTCCTGAATGAGTATTCAAAAAGCAAAGGCGACACTGAAACTCATCGCGTAGTGCTCGACCAGAATATCCAGCACGCCATGTATGGACCGGATTATCTGAACCGCGAGCAGTATTCAGCCGACATGATTCACGAAAAGGCTCTTGAATGGCTCGACAAGCAAACTCCCGATCAGCCTTTCCTCGGCATTTTCACCTACACCCTGCCCCACGCTGAGCTTCTTCAGCCGAATGACTCCATTCTCGAAGCCTATCGCGACAAGTTCTGCGATTGCGAAGAAAAGGTTTTCAACGGCAACCTGGGCTCGCGCTATAATCCCACCCCCATTGCCCACGCTCAGTTCGCCGGCATGATTACCCGACTCGACCAACAGGTCGGTCAGATTATGGCAAAGCTCGACGAAAAGGGTCTGGCCGAAAACACAGTGCTTATTTTTACCTCCGATAACGGCCCCCACGAAGAAGGCGGTGCTGACCCGACGTTCTTTAATCGCGATGCCCTTTTACGCGGCACCAAGCGCTCAACAACCGAAGGCGGTATCCGAATTCCGTTCATAGTGCGTTGGCCCGCCAAGATTGCTCCCGGACAAACCAGCGACCAGATGTTTGCCTTCTACGATTTGATGGCGACTTTCTGCGACATAGCAGGAATTGAAAACTACGAGGAACGCTACCGTAATAAAAATGTTGAAAACGATTACTTCGACGGTATTTCAATCTATCCTACTCTTACGGGTGAAGGCGTGCAGCAGCAACATGACCATCTTTATTGGGAATTCCACGAAACTAACATGCTCGGTGTGCGTAAAGGCAATTGGAAACTCGTAGTTAAAAACGGTAATTGCCAGCTCTATGATCTTGCAACCGACCTTCATGAAGATAATGACCTCGCATCGCAATATCCCGATATTGTAAAAGAGCTTAAGGAAATTATCCACAAAGAACATACGACCCCGATTTCTGATTTTAACCTTACTCTTCCGCAGTAATGGACGAAATTATAAAGTATTTTAATAATCTATCAGACTTGCAGCGCTCTCAGTTCGAAGCGCTGCAAGCATTGTATACGGACCTTAACGCCAAAGTCAACGTTATATCCCGCAAAGACATCGGCAACCTGTATATAAACCATGTTCTCCATTCATTGGTAATATCAAAATTCATTACTCCGGTAAACGGCACATCATTCATTGACCTCGGTTGTGGAGGAGGCTTTCCGGGTATTCCTTTGGCCATAATGTGGCCCCACTGTCGCTTCCACCTTATCGACCGTATAGGCAAGAAGGTAAACGTTGCCCGCACCGTTGCGGAGTCGTTAGGTCTGGAAAACTGCACATTCCAGCACGGCGACTCAGGTGAGTGCCGTCAGAAATTCGACTATGTTGTTTCGCGTGCCGTAATGTCATTACCCGAGCTAATCAAGGCATCGCAACATCTAATTGCCCACAAAGGACGCAACAAGCTCCCTAATGGCCTGATATGCCTAAAGGGAGGAGATCTTGCATCTGAAATTACCGCTACCGGTCGCGACGTACTTTCGGTTCCGCTTACGGACTATTTTACCGAGCCTTATTTTGAGACAAAACACCTTCTTTATTGTCCGCTTTAATCCATGAGCCCAATGAAAACAATGCTGCTCACAGTCCTGCTGTTGATTGTTGCAAACATATTTATGACTTTTGCCTGGTACGGTCACCTTAAACTCCAAAGCTCAGGAGTGTCTACAAACTGGCCGTTATACGCCATCATTCTACTCTCCTGGGGCATAGCCCTTATAGAATACTGCCTGCAGGTTCCGGCCAACCGTATAGGGTTCGAAGGCAACGGAGGACCGTTTTCGCTGATTCAGCTTAAAGTGATGCAGGAAGTTATTACTCTCGTAATCTTTATGGTCTTTACGGTTGTTATGTTTAAAGACACTCATTTTACGCGCAACCATTTAATATCATTCCTATTATTGGTCGGCGCCGTATATTTTGCCTTTAAAAAATGACCAAAATTGTAAAATTTCAGTTCAATATGTTTGGCGAGAATTGCTATGTGGTCTACGACCCGGATTCCCGTCAGGCAATGATTGTTGACCCAGGAATGTTGTCGGAAACCGAAAACCATAAGCTTTCAAACTTCATTTCAAAGAATAACCTTACTGTAAAGTATCTCGTCAACACTCATCTTCACCTCGACCATGCGTTTGGCAACGCTTTTGTTGAAAAAAGCTATGGAGTGAAAACCCGCGCGCACTCAGCCGATATACCGCTCGGAAAGTCACTGAAGCACCAGGCGGAACTTTTTGGAATTTTCGACGCCCCTATTGAGGAAATCGGCCAAGTCGTTCCGCTTTCTGAGGGCGACATCCTTACTTTGGGCAATAACGAAATCAGAGTCATCCATACTCCGGGTCATACTCCCGGTGGCATTTCTCTTTATTGCCCGGCCGAGAGTTGGGTAATTACCGGCGATTCGCTATTTGCCGGCGGAGGTATCGGTCGCACAGATCTGCCCGGAGGCAACCACTCCGAGTTAATTGACTCGCTGAAGTCTAAATTGTTTACCCTTCCGCACGAAACTACGGTCATTCCCGGCCATGGTCCGGTTTCTACCATAGGCGATGAAACTTTTTAACATTTCAAACGTTAAATAAGTATGATTCCCTCACATCAACTTGCTCAGACGATACTTCGTTACATCGACCACATTCTCGACTCTATTGGTCTCGATAAAACTCCCCGCTTGGAGGAGATAATCTATTTTGCAATTATTGTTGCAATAGCCCTGTTAATCGGTTGGTTACTCCGAAAGATTATTCTTTTCAGTCTGCGGCGATGGGTTCGCGTGTCAAAATTTTCATGGGCTAAGGAACTCCTCGACTCCAATACTCTTGCACCCAGCTGCCATATAATTCCGCCACTTGTACTGATGGCGGCGCTGCCCATAGCATTCGATGTTGACAGTTCATGGCATGTCTGGGCTATGCGTCTTACAATAGTGTACTTTTTAATTACGCTTGCCATTGCAATTTCAGCGTGGTTTAAATTCACCTGGATACACTTCGATACATACAAAAACCAGCGTAAGCTACCTATTAAAGGCATCTACGAAGTATCAATCGGTATTTTATGGATTGTTATAGCAATCATAGCTATTTCAGTGTTAATCGACCGCTCTCCCGGAATGCTCCTAACGGGTCTCGGTGCGTTTGCGGCTGCTTTGATGCTGATATTCAAGGATTCCATTCTTGGTTTTGTTGCCGGCATTCAAATGACCAATAACGAGATGCTCCATGTTGGCGACTGGATTACGGTGCCCGGTACTCTTGCCGACGGCGTTGTAACCGACGTTACAATCACGACAGTAAAGGTTCTGAACTTCGACAACACAACGGTCATGCTCCCTCCCTATACCCTTGTGTCGACTTCTTTCCAAAACTGGCGCTCAATGTCGAAATCTAATACCCGACGTATTGCCAAAAGCATCCTAATAGACGCCGACACAATCAAGCCGGACAGCAAAGACCCTTCAAGAACAAACCTCGACGCCTATCGTGCATATATTCTCGACTATCTTACCAAGCACCCGCAAATTAACCACGATACTGGCGCATTCGGAGGCAACGTGCTCACAATGGTGCGCCTGATGCCCGCAACCGCCAACGGCGTTCCGGTCCAATTCTATGCTTTTGCCAACACATCGAACTGGCCTGTCTACGAAGAAATTCAAAGCACAATAACGGCCCATATATTGGCCGCTTCCCCTCAATTCGGCTTGCGTGTTTATAACTACCCTTCCACACTAAATGCTGAAAATCAACCCGTTCAGTAAAATAGCTGAAATTTTTTATAAAAATTATCGAAAAAACACTTGCAAATCCAAAAATAAATCGTAACTTTGCACCGCAATTCAGCGATGAACCGGGCGTTTAGCTCAGCTGGTTCAGAGCATCTGCCTTACAAGCAGAGGGTCGGGG
>CAZGTD010000015.1:0-45160 GCA_964528425.1 uncultured Bacteroides sp. | reverse complement strand
CCGCTACGCGGGCAACCCGCACCACCCCTGCGATATATAATTTGTTAAAACTCGCAAACAAATTTGCATGTTTGCAAATTTTTCGTTATATTTGCCGCGCAAAAATTACACGCAAATCAATCACTAACAAATCAATAATCATTCAAACAACATGAAAAAACATCTACTTTTTGCGGCTATGGCCCTGATGGCTCTCTCATCGGCCTTTGCCCAGGAATCGTCCGGTGTTAAGTATCGCGAAGGAACTGCAATCTCCTCCGCCTCCGAGCTGACATCAGGCAAATACTTCATCAAGGCCCACTGCAACGCCAACAACCACCTGTATAATATGGCTCGCGGCGAAGGCATTCTTTATGATCCGGCCAACAGTAATTCACAGCTTAATCAGCTCTCAGACTACTACATTGCCGGTGGTGCCACCGATAACACCGCCGCAATTTGGGAAGTAGAGGTATCTACCGAAAACCTCCCTGCAGGCGCTACCGGAGATAAGGTTTTCACCATTAAAAATTTGGCTACACAAAAATATCCGGTTTTGAACGGCACCGGTGTAAATGCCAACAAATACAACTTTACTGTAGAATCGGCCGGCACCGACGCGAAGCCCATTGCTCAGTTCCAGCTCGTTGAAATGCCCGAAGATTATCCTCAAGCCAGCTACTACGGTCAATATAAGGATAATATCCGTTTCCACTTCCAGCTGACCAACGGAACATTTGCTAACGGCGATTATCCCTATGTTCACACTAACGGCAATAACAATAACCAGAATGCTTCTCTCACCGGTTTCAGCTACTGGACGGGTGCCACCCCTCAGAACACCGCAGTTCAGTTCGAACTTATTGAAGCCGAAGAGATTACCGGCGTTAATATTAAATTCACCCTCCCAGCAATCAACGGCATAGCCATTCCCGAACAAACCGTGTATGCTTCGCTCGGCGAATCGCCCGAACAGGTAATTGCCACTGCAGCGGCAGCACTCGGCAAGGGCGGATTTAAAGTTACCGGCCTTACAAGCTCCACCGGAAACAACACTGTAACGGAAGAAGGACAATCTTTCCAGGTTGAAGGCACCTGGGAGCGCGAATTGATTCCTTACCATGTTTATCGCCTGCGTATTAATCCGAACGACGCTTTACACGGTGCGATTCGCTATATGCTTTCAACCGAAGAAATTGAAACAAAGCGCGAAGCCAGTTATACTCTTACCCGTCTTGTTCCGGAACGTCTGTGGTATTTCGCTCCTACCGACGAGGCCGGCAAATACACCCTCCACACTCTTTACGACACCGAATCGGCCGTTTACTTCCCCACAAGCGACAATAAAGAGAGAGCCAAACTGTCGAAAGACAATGCTACCGTATTCACGGTTGTTAATCGCGAATCGGGCGACATTGTCCTCACTTTCAACAACGGTATGGTAAACGACATGGATGGTTTTATGTGTTACTGGAACCAAATCCACCACGACGATAACGGCTCTCAGATTCGTCTCTATCTCATTAACGACTTAGACCTTGACGTTCTTTCAGATTTCGGCACCGAAGAACAAATCAACGCCGCCAAGGCTGCACCGACAGTTGAAAACGTTAAGCCGCTGATCGACGCCTACAATGCTGTAAACACCGAAGCTGCCCTCAAGCGCGTTGACTATCTGTTCAGCACCGGCGTTATCGGCAACAACCCCGGCCAATACTCCGACCCCGACGGCTCTTTCGCCGCTGCCGTTGAAACCCTCCGCGCCGTCGCCAACAACCCCGACGCTACCGAAGAGGAAATTGCCGCTGCAATTGCCGCAGTGGATGTTACCGGCGTGAATGCCGACGATCTTACCCTCAACCCGCTGACTCCCGGCTTCTATCGCTTCAGAGGCGGCGCCAACGTTGAACGCTATCTCTCTTCAATTTCCGGCGGTAACGCTGCAGGCAGAACGGCTATGGGTATGACCAAAGACAATACCCGCTCCAACACCGTATTCTACATTCAGGAAAAAACCGTTGACCCCGACGATGCAGCCAACAACACCTACATCGTTATGGGCTTCGACGACGGCCTCGTACTCCCCAACCTCAACAGCGCCACATCCTGGATGCCCAACGTTCTTGGCCATTCCGATTCTTCAGTAGAAGTTACGTTTAATCCGCAAGACAACGCCCGTTTCATCATCCACGTTGGCGAACAACCCAACGGTAGCCATCGCCACCTCCACGACGGTGGTGCAGGCGGCACCAACGCTAATGCAGGCGGCGGCACCGACGCACCTTATACCTTCTATATCGAACGCGTAACCGAACTCCCCGCAACCTTCTATAATGTTATAACAGACGACCCCGATAAAGATAACGACGGCTGGAGCTCAATCTACTCGCCCGTAGCCCTCGAAATTCCCGCTGAATACACCCACCTGAGCGCCTATACCGGCGAATTTGACGGTGCTGACTACTCCGACAAAGCAGACATCAACCATGTGCTCGCCACCAAGATTGAACCTATTGACGGCAAAGTAATCATTCCCGCTAATCAGCCCACCCTGCTGTTCTACGACGGTGAACTCAGCCGCGAAGAAAATGAATTCCTCGCCGGCGGACTGCTTGAAGGTCGCGAAACCATCACCTACGTTAACCTCCACATTGTCGACAACACTGTAGCTCCCGCCAACCAGGAAATCAAAGGCAACCTCAAAGGCAGCTTCC
The DNA here is from genome assembly GCA_964528425.1 of uncultured Bacteroides sp. GTDB lineage: Bacteria > Bacteroidota > Bacteroidia > Bacteroidales > Muribaculaceae > UBA3263. The sequence continues at coordinate 42,467 of CAZGTD010000015.1, read as the reverse complement.
TGGCTATCGAGCCCGAATCCGGCAAGGAATACTACACTCTCCACGCTTCCCACTCCAACAACTTCCGCGAATATGCAGAATGGGCTAACCCGAACTACAACTATATTCCCGGCTTCAAGGTTTACATCGACAACCAACCCGACGGCGTAGAATACTATCCTATCTACACCATCAACCCCAACACCATGGTTCCGCAGTTTGACGAAAACGGAAACAACGTTGGCCTGAGCGTCAGCAAAAACCAGGATTCAGGCGAATTCACCCTGACCATCACCACTCCGGCCGACGACTACACCGTTTACTACAAGCACACCCCCGACACCGCCCCGCAGGCTATCCGCCGCCAGGCTAACGACGTTGCTGAAGACTTCACCGACATCGCCGACAAGGATGGCAAGGTTCACACCATCACCGTTTCCACCCCCGGCACCGTTGAATACTACGCTTACCACGCCGCCTCCAATACCAAAGGCGCGGTTCGCCAGATTCCCATCAACGACGAAGTTGCCACCGGCATCAAGTCCATTACCGTTGACCAGGCCAACAGCGCCGTATGCTTCGACCTGCAGGGTCGCCGCATCGCAGCCCCCGTTAAAGGCATCAACATTATCAACGGCAACAAAGTAATGGTAAAATAATCCACTGACAATCATCCCCCCAACGCCCGCCCGGTCTCCGAGCGGGCGTTATATTTTTATGCCCCGGGAGTGACGGCAGCATGGGGGTGACGGCAGCTTGCCGTCACCAAGGCCCGCAGAGCGGGCAAACATTTGTAGCCAGGGGTGATAGCCCCTGGTCCAAATCGGCGCGCCCCCCGCACCAGGAGCGCCTTTAGGTGCGATACGTTTTTGTGTCGCAGCTACGCAGCTCTTTTCGTTGGCATATTCATATACCGGGGGCTTACACCCCCGGCTACAATTGTGTCCCCGCTACGCGGGCAAAAACCCGGTTTGGGTTTTTGGGAATTTTTGCGTAAATTTGCGGCTTAAAATTCATCGCATCGTGAATACAAAATACATTTTCGTCACCGGCGGCGTGGTTTCGTCGCTCGGAAAGGGAATAATTTCCTCATCGCTGGCCTGCCTGCTGAAGGCCCGCGGCTTCCGCGTTACGATTCAGAAGTTCGACCCCTACATCAACATCGACCCCGGAACGCTAAACCCCTACGAACATGGCGAATGCTACGTTACGGTCGACGGCCACGAAGCCGACCTTGACCTTGGCCACTACGAACGCTTCACCAACGTAAGAACCTCGCGCGCCAACAACATAACCACCGGCCGCGTTTACCAGAGCGTAATCGACAAGGAACGCCGAGGCGACTATCTGGGCAAAACGGTTCAGATTATTCCCCACATCACCGACGAAATCAAGCGCAACGTCAAGCTGCTCGGCAAAACCGGCAACTACGACTTCGTCATTACCGAAATCGGCGGAGTTGTCGGCGACATTGAATCGCTTCCCTTTCTGGAGGCCGTTCGCCAGCTGCGCTGGGAACTGGGAAGCGACGCCTGCTGCGTCCACCTGACCTATGTGCCCTTCCTCGGCGCCGCCAAGGAGCTCAAGACCAAGCCCACGCAACACTCCGTTAAGCAGTTGCAGCAGCTGGGCATACAGCCCGACGTGTTGGTTCTGCGCACCGAACACGACATTCCGCAGGATATGCGCGCCAAAATAGCGCAATTCTGCAACGTGGCCCCCGATGCGGTTGTTCAGAGCGCCGATGCGCCGTCGATCTACGAAGTGCCGATGAGAATGCACCGCCAGCACCTCGACGACATTGTTCTTCGCGTCTGTCGCGTCGAGTCAGACCGCCAGCCCGACCTTAAGGCATGGCACACCTTCCTCGAAAAGCTTCAGTCGCCCAAAGATGAAATCAAAATTGCCCTCGTCGGCAAATACGTTGAGCTGCAGGATGCCTACAAGTCAATCAACGAATCGCTTTTCATTGCCGCGACCTATCTCGACCGCCGGCTGAAGCTAACCAGTATCCACAGCGAAAAAATCAACGACTCCAACGCCGGCGAGCTGCTCGCCGGAATGGACGGCATAATAGTTGCCCCGGGTTTTGGCCAGCGCGGCATCGAGGGCAAATTCGCCGCCCTGAAATGGGCCCGCGAAAACGATGTGCCCACATTCGGCATCTGCCTGGGCATGCAATGCATGGTGATTGAATTCGCGCGCAACGTGCTCGGACTGAAAAACGCCAATTCGCGCGAAATGGACGCCCTGACCCCCGACCCGGTCATTGACCTTATGGATGAGCAAAAAAGCGTAACCGAAAAGGGAGGCACCATGCGCCTGGGCGCCTATGACTGCGCCCTGGCCGAAGGTTCACTCGCCCGCAAGGCCTATGGAGGCGCCGAAATCATCAGCGAACGCCATCGCCATCGCTTTGAATTCAATTCGCGCTATCGCCGCGACTTCGAGGCGGCCGGAATGCGCTGCTCGGGCGAAAATCCCGACACGCGCCTGGTTGAAATCGTTGAGATTCCCTCGCTGCGCTGGTATTTAGGCACGCAGTTCCACCCGGAATACTCATCGACCGTAGTTGCGCCCGGTCCGATATTTCTCGATTTCATAAAAGCCGCCATAGACTATAGAAACGAAAAAAACAACAACATCAAATAATGGATAAAAACACATTGACCGGCGTCCTGCTCATGGGCGCAATCATATTCGGCTTCATGTGGCTCAACAAGCCCTCGGCCGAACAAATCGAGCAAGCCCGCAAGGAGCAGCAGGAGCAGCGCGCCGATTCGCTGCGGCGCGAAGAAAGCGCCCGCCAGGAGGCCCTGACCATTCCCGAAATCACCGCGGCCGACAAAGCCGCCCTGCGCAACGGCCTGGCCCTCTATGGCCGCGAAATGGCCAACGGCGTGCGCGGCGTAAGCACCGACTCTTACGAACTCATCCTCGAAAACGACTCGACTATTGCCGGCGTAATCAAAACCGCCAACGGCACTATTGACGTTAACGACGTTATTGCAAACAGCGCCGACGCCGACCAGCTGACCCGCGCAAATGCCGCCCGTGCGCTCAAGAGCGCGATTTCAGATTTGCAGCGCTACCGCAACTTTGCATCGCACCTGAGTGGCACCGACACGGTTATCGGCATGGAAAACGACGTCATAGCCCTCGAATTTTCGAGCCGAGGCGGCCAGATCAGCAACGTTATCCTGAAAAACTACGACTGCTATATCAACCCCGACGACACCACCAAGATTCAGCTATGGCAGGCCGACACCAACTCCTATTCGTTTACCCTGCGCTCCGATAGTGAAAAATTCGAGTCGTCGCAATTCTATTTCACCCCGGTGATGGAAAACGACTCGACGCTGCTGATGAAGCTCGACCTCGGTGCCGGCGCCTGGTGGGGCATACGCTACACCCTGCCCGAAGCCGATGGCTACCGGGTGAAGATGGACGTTGTTCAACACGCCATGCAGTCGGCCGGAGTGGTGCCCGCCGGAGTAACAACCATGGAGTTCAACTGGCACCAGAAAATGGCCCGCTTTGAACGCGGACGCGTTTATGAGCAGCGCAACTCCGCCCTTTACTATAAAGAGGCCGGCGACGACGTAGAGAACCTGTCGGAACAGAAAGACGCCGCCAAAACGGTTGATGTGCCCGTTAAATGGTTCGGCTACAAAAACCAGTTCTTCAGCTCCATACTGATTGCCGACGAAACCTTCAATGCCGGCTCGAAAATCGTTAGCGAAGACCTGTCGGACAACCTCACCTTCCTGAAGGCCATGACCACCACCGCCCAGGTCAACTACTCCACCTCGCGCGAAGAAGTTGCCGGCTTCAATTTCTATCTGGGACCGAACCTCTATGCGGAGCTGCGCGACATGGACCGCGTTGACTCCGAAGGCCATCTCGACCTGACGCGCGTTATTCCGCTGGGCTGGAGCCTGTTCCGCTGGATCAACACCGGAGTTATTATTCCCGTGTTTGGCTTCCTGAGCAAATATATCGTCAACTACGGCATCATTATTCTGCTGCTTGCGTTCCTGATTAAGGTGGTTCTCTATCCGTTTACCTACAAAACCTACCGCTCGCAAGCCAAAATGCGCCTGCTGGCCCCTGAAATCAAGGCCATCAACGAAAAATATTCCGCTCCCGAAGATGCGATGAAAAAGAGCCAGAAAACCATGGAGCTCTACACCAAAGCCGGCGTCAATCCGATGGGAGGCTGCCTGCCGATGTTGCTGCAGATGCCAATTCTGGTTGCCATGTTCTCCTTCTTCCCCAGCTGCATAGAACTCCGCGGCCAGCAGTTCCTCTGGGCCAAAGACCTTGCCGCCCCCGACGCCATAATCTCATGGACGGCGAATATTCCGATTATCTCATGGCTCTTTGACTATCACCTGAGCCTGTTCTGCCTGCTGATGACCGCAACCAACATCATCTACTCTAAGGTTATGATGGATTCGCAGCCGGGCGGCAACTCCATGCCGGGCATGAAGCTGATGACCTACGCCATGCCGCTGATGTTCCTGTTCCTGTTCAACAACTACCCCTCGGGCCTGAGCTACTACTACTTCGTGTTCCTGCTGCTGACCATTCTGCAGACCTACGCCATCCGCCACTGGGTTATCGACGAAGACAAAGTGCGCGCCGAAATGGCCGCCAACGCCAAAAAGCCCAAAAAGAAATCGGGCTGGCTCGCCCGCATGGAGGCCGCCCAGCGCCAGCAGCAACAACTGATGCGCGAACAAGCTCAAGGTAAAAACAAGAAAAAATAAACCTGACGTGGATAAAAGATATTCCCTGCGCGGAGTCTCCGCAACAAAAGAAGATGTTCACTCCGCAATACGCAACATCGACAAAGGCCTCTTTCCGAAAGCCTTCTGCAAAATAATTCCCGATATTCTCGGCGGCGACCCCGACTACTGCAACATTATGCACGCCGACGGCGCCGGCACCAAATCGAGCCTGGCCTACGTTTACTGGCGCGAAACGGGCGACCTGAACGTCTGGAAGGGCATTGCGCAAGACGCTCTGGTTATGAATATCGATGACCTTATTTGCGTCGGCGCCACATCGGGAATACTCGTCAGCTCCACCATCGGCCGCAACAAGCACCTGATTCCGGGCGAGGTCATCGCGGCAATAATCAACGGCACCGAAGAGCTACTGGCCGAAATGCGCGCCCACGGAATCGACATACATTCCACCGGAGGCGAAACTGCCGACGTTGGCGACCTGGTGCGCACGATTATCGTTGACTCAACGGTTACCTGCCGCATGAAACGAGCCGACGTTATCAACAACGCCAACATCGCCGCCGGCCAGGTTATCGTGGGGCTGGCATCATACGGCAAAGCCTCTTACGAATCGACCTACAACGGCGGCATGGGCTCAAACGGCCTCACCTCGGCCCGCCATGACGTTTTCAACCGCTATCTGGCAGAAAAATATCCCGAAAGCTTCGATGCGGCAACGCCGGCCGACCTCGTCTACAGCGGTTCGGTGCGCCTGACCGACCCGACCGCCATTGAGGGCGTCGACGCAGGCAAACTCGTGCTTTCGCCCACCCGCACCTACGCCCCCTTCGTCAAAGCCATGCTCGACGAAATGCGCCCGCAGGTGCGCGGCATGATTCACTGCTCGGGAGGCGCCCAAACCAAGATTCTCCACTTCCTCGATCCGCAGCTGAAGGTTGTTAAAGACAATCTGCTGCCGATTCCGCCGCTGTTTGAGCTGATTCAGCGCGAAAGTGCCACTGACTGGCAGGAAATGTTCAAGGTGTTTAACTGCGGAACGCGCCTGGAAGTCTACGTTGACCCGACGGACGCTCAGCGCGTAATAGACATTGCCGCCCGCTTCGACATTCCGGCCCAAATCATCGGCCGCGTCGAGGAGCGCACCGACTCCCGGCCCCGCCTCACCATCACCGGCCCCCACGGCACCTTCGACTACGACGCCTAATCCCACACATAGCCTGTAGAGACAACCGTAAAATATTATTTTGCAATATTTGTTTCAGAGAATCGATTGTTCAACAATTTAGCGATTTTAAATATGACAAAGATTGAGAATGAAGAACAATACCGCTGGGCACTTGGTCGCATTGATGAACTTTTACCTCTGGTTAACGACTCCACACCCCTTTCAGATCCGAACAGTATAGAACTCGACCTACTGTCGGGGCTGGTTGCCGACTACGCTGACGCGCATTATTCCATCGGAGAGCCTTCATTGGCCGATGTTATAAAACTGAGAATGTTCGAAATGGGATTAAATCAAACGGCCTTGGCCAGACTCATTGGTGTAAGCCCATCAAGAATAAGCGAATACCTCTCAGGCAAAAAAGAGCCGACCCTTAAACAGGGCCGAGCCTTGAGCAGGTCGTTAAACATTGACGCCAACATTATTCTCGGCGTGTAACCTATCATCCGGATGGAAGTAAAGGAGATAATCAGCAATGCGGGCAAGAGGCTCAACATTGAGCAGCTGACCCCGATGCAACACAAAATGGCAGGGCTGTCGGCCGAAACACCAGCGGTGGCGCTGATTGCGCCTACCGGCTCAGGCAAAACCCTGGCCTTTGCGCTGGCTCTGCTGCCACGGGTAAGAGGCAATAGCGGCCACGTTGAAGCCCTTGTGATTGCCCCCACCCGCGAACTGGTTCTGCAAATAACCAAAACCCTTGCGGCGCTGGCCCCGCAGCTGAGAATAGTGGCGCTCTACGGGGGGCACTCCGTTCTCGACGAAACGCGCTCGCTGGAAGCCGCGGTGCCCGACGTGGTTGTCGGCACCCCCGGCCGCATTCTCGACCATATCGGGCGCGGACGCCTTGACCTTTATCGGGTAAAGGTGCTCGCCACAGATGAGTACGACAAATCGCTCGAACTCGGCTTTCAGGACGAAATGCGCCGCATAGTCCGCAAAATCCACGCCCCGCAGCTGCTGATTCTAACGTCGGCCACGCGCCTGGACGAACTGCCTGACTGGCTGCCGGCCCGCGGGCTTCAGACACTCGATTTTACCGACGGATCGGCCGAGCAGCCGAAGCTGAAGGAATATGCGGTTGCCAGCGACGACGCCGACAAGCTCGACACCTTAAAAAATCTTCTGCTTCGCCTGCCCCAAGAGCGCACAATAGTGTTCGTTAACCATCGCGAAAGCGCCGAGCGAGTCTACGATTTCCTGAAAAAAGCCGGCTTTCCGGCCGCACTCTACCATGGGGCTCTCGACCAGCACGACCGCGAAACGGCAGTCGACGTCTTTACCAACGGCTCCGCCCCGATACTGGTAGCCACCGACCTGGCAGCCCGCGGCCTCGACATTCCGCAGGTGCGCAACGTTGTTCACTACCATCTGCCCCTTACCGTCGAGACCCTCACCCACCGCAACGGCCGCGCCGGACGCATGGGCGCCGAGGGTGAGGTTTACTACCTCATCGGTCCAAAAGAAGAGGCCCCCGCGGGCGTAAACCCGATTTCGTTCGCCCATGTTGAGCCGCAGCAGTGGGCCCGGCCCTGCCGCACACTCTACTTCCACAGCGGGCGAAAGGAAAAACTGTCGAAAGGCGACATTGTCGGTGCGCTGACCGGTCCCGGAGGTCTCGCCGCCGACCAAATCGGCCCCATAGCGCTCCACGACCACCGTGCCCTGGTGGCCATCACCGGCGCCGACACCGCAGCCCTGGCCCAAACTCTATCCGCAGGACGAATAAAAGGCAAAAAAGTCCGCGTAACAATTCTAAACTAATCTCCTTCAAAGATATAATGGAAAAAATAATCCTTACAGGCGACCGTCCTACCGGCAAACTCCATCTCGGCCACTTTGTCGGTTCGCTGCGCCGCCGCGTCGAACTGCAGAACACCGGTCTGTTTGACAAAATTTTCGTTATGATTGCCGACGCTCAGGCCCTGACCGACAATGCCGACAATCCGGAAAAGGTGCGCCAGAACGTAATTGAAGTTGCCCTGGACTATCTTTCGGTGGGCATAGACCCGACGAAAACAACTATTTTCGTGCAAACACAGGTTCCCGAACTCTGCGAACTGGCGTTTTACTACATGAACCTCGTCAGCGTAAGCCGCGTTCAGCGCAATCCCACCGTAAAGACCGAAATCAAGATGCGCAATTTCGAGCAGTCGATACCCGTCGGGTTCTTCTGCTACCCCATCAGCCAGGCATCGGACATTACCGCCTTCAAGGCCACAACGGTTCCCGTAGGCGAAGATCAGGCGCCCATGATTGAACTTACCCGCGAAATAGTCAACCGCTTCAACCATATCTACGGTCCCACACTCGTTGAGCCCGAAATACTGCTGCCCGACAATGCCGCCTGCATGCGTCTGCCCGGAACCGACGGCAAAGCCAAAATGAGCAAGAGCCTCGGCAACTGCATCTACCTTTCCGACTCGCCGAAAGAGGTTAAGAAGAAGGTTAACAGCATGTATACTGACCCGGAGCACCTGACAATCGACTCGCCCGGACATCTTGAAGGCAACGCGCCGTTTATCTATCTCGACGCATTCTGCCGCGATGAACATTTCGCGAAATATCTGCCCGACTACGCCAACCTCGACGAACTCAAGGCTCACTATACCCGCGGAGGACTCGGCGACGGCACAGTCAAGAAGCTGCTTATCAACATTCTCGAAGAACTCCTTACTCCCATTCGTGAGCGCCGGCAATATTTTGAGCAGAATATCCCCGAAGTATACGAAATTCTGCGCAAAGGCTCCGAGAAAGCCCGCCGGACCGCCGCTCAAACCCTCGACGAAGTGCGCCGCGCAATGCACATCAACTATTTCGACGACAACGAACTGATTTCCTCGCAGGCCGCACGCTTCCGCAAATGAACCGACCGGACGAAATAATTCTTGCAATCGAATCGTCGTGTGACGACACTTCGGCCGCCGTTATCCGCAACGGACTGTTGCTGTCGAACGTAATTGCCTCGCAATCTGTCCATGAGGAATACGGAGGTGTGGTGCCGGAACTGGCATCGCGCGCCCACCAGCAAAACATCGTGCCGGTGGTCGACACCGCTCTGCGGCGCGCCGGGGTTGACAAGTCGCAGCTCTCGGCAATCGCCTACACGCGCGGCCCGGGGCTGCTCGGCTCCCTTCTTGTCGGCACCTCCTTTGCAAAGGGGCTGGCTCTCGGCCTCGGCATTCCGCTGATCGACGTCAACCACCTTCATGGCCATGTTTTGAGCCACTTCGTTCGCGAAGACCCCGACGATGAAGTGCCCGAATTTCCCTATCTGGCCCTTCTGATTTCGGGAGGTAATTCCCAGCTTATTATTGTTCGCTCCGACTCTGATATGGAAATTCTGGGGCGCACAATCGACGATGCCGCCGGCGAAGCTTTCGATAAATGTGCTAAAGTTATGGGACTTCCCTACCCCGGCGGCCCCCATATCGACCGGCTGGCTGCCGAAGGAAATCCAAAGGCCTTTAATTTTGCCAAGCCACGCATTCCGGGGCTCGACTACAGCTTCAGCGGCTTGAAAACATCGTTTCTCTACACCGTACGCGACGGCCTGAAGCAATCGCCAACCTTTATTGAAGATAATCTTGCCGACCTGGCCGCTTCGATTCAGCGCGCAATCATCGAGACCCTGATGGCCAAGCTCGAACTGGCCGTGAAGCAGACCGGCGTCAAAGCCGTGGCCATAGGCGGAGGCGTTTCAGCCAACTCCGGCGTGCGCCGGGCGGTTGCCGACTTCTGCTCGGCCCATGGACTGAAAGCATGGATTCCACAGCGGAAGTTCACAACCGATAATGCCGCAATGGTCGGCATTGCCGGCGCGTTTAAATTCCGCCGCGGCGAATTCGGCAACATCGATGCCGCTCCGTTCGCGCGGCTGCAAGTATAACCCCGTTTAAAATCCCACTGACTTCAATGGAAAGAACCGCTTTTGAACTTCCGATGAAAGTGCGCGACTATGAGGTTGACTCCGAAGGCATTGTCAACAATGCGCGCTATCTGAACTACCTGGAACATACGCGCCACGAATTCTGTGCCGCTGCGGGCTTTTCATTCGCTGAAATGCGCCGCCGCAACATGTCGCCTGTGGTTCGACGCGTTGAAATCGACTATTTGTCATCGCTCGGACTGGGCGAGGAGTTCAAAAGCCTTATAAGCCTTCGCCGGAAGGGGGCCCGCTTTCTGTTTCACCAATGGATTGTTGCGGCCGACGGCCGCAAGGTAGTTGACGCCCAGGTAACGATAGTTAACGTTATCAACGGGCGCCCGAGCCGCGGCGACGAGTTTGCCGAAGCCTTCAGCGAGTATATCAGCGACGAAGAATGACCGACCCGGACCTGCTCTATAAAATCGCTTTCAGCTCAATCCGGGGCATGAATCTGACCCTTGGGCGAGAATTGCTTCACCTCGTGGGAAGCGAAAAGGATTTTTTCGACATGCCCGAAAGCAGGCTTCGCTACCTCACTCAGTCGAAAGCAACCATCTATAGCGCTGAATATCGGGCCAAAGCCCTGGAAAATGCGGCTGCCGAGCTTTCATTTCTGGAATCGAACAGAATTTCAGCGCTCTACTTCACCGATCCCCGATATCCAAAGCGCCTGCTCGAATGCGATGATGCACCTGCCGTAATCTACACCTGCGGTTCGCTGGACCTTAACGAACTCCGCATGGTTGGCATTGTAGGCACCCGCCATGCAACCCCCTATGGCATAGAATTTACCCGGAGGCTGGTTACGGATCTGGCCGAAAAAGTAGGCAACGTTGCGATTGTCAGCGGCCTGGCCTATGGCATTGATATAGCTGCCCACCGGGCAGCGCTGGCTGCCGGAGTGCCTACCGTAGGAGTCATGGCAACCGGCCTCAACAATATCTATCCGGCCGACCATCGCTCCGACGCCCGCCGCATAGTCAGCGAAGGGGGCATGCTGCTTACCGAATATGGCCACCGCACACCGGTGCATAAAGGCAACTTCGTTGCCCGCAACCGTATAATCGCCGGACTGTGTGACTGCATCGTTGTTGCCGAAAGTGCCGAAAAAGGGGGTGCCCTCATCACCGCCAATCTTGCAGCCGGCTATAACCGCGATGTATTCGCGTTGCCCGGACGCGTAAGCGACCCATATTCAGCCGGCTGCAACCGGCTGATTGCAGGCTCGGCGGCCATGCTCATCCGCGATGTCGAAGACCTCTGCCGCGCTCAGCAATGGCCGCTCAACGACTCAGCCGCAAACACCGGCTCACCTCAATTGCCCATTGAATTGAACTCAGACGAGACTCTGATTGTTGAATTCTTGACCATGAACCCCAACGCCGCCCTGCAGCAGCTTACCGCCGCCACCGGGTTCAGCGTCAGCAAACTCATGTCGCTGCTGATCGACATGGAATTCCGCGGTCTGGTGCTCGCGCTCCCCGGCGGACGATATCAGCGAGTATAAACCTTAACCTCAATAACCATATGCCACGCATTATTCCTCCCTCAGAACTTATAATCAACCCCGACGGGTCGGTTTTTCACCTTCATCTGCGCCCCGACCAGCTGACCGACCGCATCATTCTTGTTGGCGACCCGGGACGAGTTGATATGGTAGCTTCGTTTTTCGACGAGCGCACGTTTGAAGTTTCCTCGCGCGAGTTCCACACGATAGGAGGCACCTACAAGGGTAAACCCATCATGTGTCTCAGCCACGGTATCGGCCCCGACAACATCGACATTGTTGTTACCGAACTCGATGCTCTGGCCAACGTTGATTTCCAGACCCGCGAGGTGCGCGAAACCACCCGCCCGCTGACTATGGTGCGCATCGGCACTTCCGGGGCGCTGCAACCGGAGCTGACGCTCGGCACTCCGGTTATTGCCGAAAAGGCCATCGGGTTCGATGGGGTGCTGAACTACTATGCCGGCCGCAACAGTGTTGCCGACCTTGAGTTCGAGCATGCCCTGTGTGACCATACCGGCTGGAACCCCCTATGGGCCAAGCCCTACGTTGTTGATGCCGATGCATCGCTGGTTGACCGCATCGGCGGTAACGATATGGTTCGCGGCAACACCATTTCGGCCGTCGGCTTCTACGGGCCGCAAGGTCGCGAAGTGCGCCTGCACCTGGCCAACCCCGACCTCAACTCCCGGATTGAAGAATTCCGTTTCAACGGGCGCAAAATCACCAACTACGAAATGGAATCCGCTCCGCTCCAAGGACTTGCGCGCCTGATGGGCCATAAGGCAATGACCGTTTGCTCCATTATTGCAAACCGCTATAACAACACTGCCAACCCGCAATATAAAAATGCCATAGCCGATCTTGTACGCACGGTTCTCGACCGTATATGATTGAAATATGAAAAGTGTTCCCCCGAATCTTTGGTGATTCGGGGGATTTTGCATATATTTGCGGATATATAACCAAAACGATGAAAAAGAATATCCGCTCATTGTCGCGCATCTTGCTACGAGGCAAAAAGTTATGGCTCATCATTGTGCTTGTGCTGTTAATCCTGGGGGGTGCCCTGTATTTTTTGCTGAGGCCCAAACATCAGGAAGTTGTGTTGCCAAACGTTGAGGTACAGACCGTCAACACCTCCGACGTTAAAATCTACGGTGAATACGTTGGCCGCATCCGCGCGCAGCAATTCGTTGAAATCCACGCCCGCGTTGAAGGCTATCTGGAGCGTATGACCTTTAAGGAAGGTTCGCGCATTGAAAAAGGCCAGACCCTGTTTGTTATTGACCCGCGTGTTTATGAAGCGAGAGTCAATAAGGCCAAGGCTCAACTCAACAAGGCGAAAGCCCAGGCCCAGAAAGCCGACCGCGATCTCAAGCGCATTCGTCCGCTATATGAGCAGAATGCAGCCTCGCAGCTCGACCTCGACAACGCCATTGCCGCCGCCGAGAGCGCAAACGCCGAAGAAGCAGTTGCAAAAGCCGACCTCACCCAGGCCGAGCTGACATTGAGCTACACGCATGTAACGTCGCCGATTTCAGGTTATATTTCGGAACGAGTTGCCGACATCGGCACCCTCGTAGGCCCGTCAGGGGGCAAATCTCTGCTGGCAACGGTTGTTAAGAGCGACACCGTAAGAATCGACTTTTCAATGACCGCACTCGACTACCTGCGCAGCAAAGACCGCAACGTTAGCCTCGGCAGCGACGAAGAGTCCGACAAACTGACCTCCTATGTAACCATTACTCTTGCCGACGGCTCGGAATATCCCTACCGCGGCCTGGTTGACTTTGCCGAACCGCAGGTTGACTCACAGACCGGCACATTTTCCGTACGCGCCGAAATGCCGAACCCCAACCGCCAGCTTCTTCCCGGTGAGTTCACCAAAGTTAAAGTGCTCCTCGACCTGCGACGCAACGCTGTGGAGATTCCGTCGAAAGCAATCGTTATTGAAAAAGGCGGGGCCTACGTCTACGTTGTCCGCCCCGACAGCATAGTCGAAAAACGCTTTATCGAAACCGGTCCGGAGCTCAACAACAGAACCATTGTTGAACGCGGCCTCGGAAAAGGCGAAAAAATCGTTATTGAAGGCTACCACAAGCTCACCCACTCCATGAAGGTTAACCCCATTGAAGCCACAAAAGAGGAATGAAAAAGAATTTCTTTCTTCGCCATCCGGTTTTTTCGATAGTCATATCGCTGGTGATACTGATTGTGGGCCTGATAGGCCTGCAATTGCTGCCGATTGACCAATATCCGGAAATCGTGCCTCCGGTGGTTAAGATCACCGCGTCATATCCCGGCGCAGATGCATCGACCGTTACCCAGGCGGTTGCCACTCCTATCGAACAGGAACTTAACGGCACTCCGGGAATGATATATATGTCGTCGTCGAGCTCAAACTCCGGTGGCTTCACCGCACTTGTAACCTTCGATATCGACACCGACCCCGAACTGGCGGCCGTTGATATTCAAAACCGTGTAAAGAAGGCGGAATCACGCTTGCCGGCAGAAGTAGTCCAGAACGGCATATCCGTTGTTAAGGAAACTGCCAACAAGCTGATGACCATAACCATTCAGTCCGACGACCCGAAATTCGACGAGGTCTATCTGAGCAACTATACAACACTCAACGTTGTTGACCCGCTCAGGCGCATTCCGGGCGTTGGTAGCCTTACTTCAGTTGGCGGCCGCTACTACGCTATGCAGATTTGGGTTCAGCCCGACAAACTGGCCGATCTCGGAATCACGGTTCAAGACATTCAGAATGCGCTGAAAGACCAAAACCGCGAATCGGCGGCGGGCGCCCTGGGCCAAGCCCCGACCCAAGACGTTGACATCACCATGCCGATTATTGCCCGCGGGCGTCTGTCGTCGGTTTCGGAGTTTGAAGATATAGTATTGCGCGCAAATGCCGACGGCTCGATTATCCGACTCAGAGATGTTGCCCGCGTATCGCTTGAGGCATCGAGCTACGCAACCGAAAGCGGTATCAACGGCGGAGATGCGGCGGTGCTGAATCTGAACATGCTTCCCGGCGCTAACGCTATGGAGGTTGCCGAGGCCGTTAAGAAAGAAATGGCCGAGATTGCCAAAAACTTCCCCGAAGGCGTTACCTATGATATTCCTTTCGACATGACCACCTACATTGCCGAATCTATCCACCATGTTTACCGCACCTTCTTCGAGGCGCTGATTCTGGTGATTATCGTGGTGTTCCTGTCGCTGCAGAACTGGCGTGCGGCACTGATTCCGGTCATTGCGGTGCCTATTTCGCTGGTCGGCACCTTCGGCGTCATGCTGATGTTCGGCTTCTCGCTCAATATGCTGACTCTGCTGGGATTGATACTTGCTATCGGTATTGTGGTCGACGACGCCATCGTCGTTGTTGAAAACGTTGACCGCATAATGAACACCGAGCACCTGTCGCCGTTCGATGCCACGGAAAAGGCGATGTCGAATCTCGGAAGTGCGTTGATTGCCATGTCGCTGGTGCTCTGCGCCGTATTTGTTCCGGTGAGCTTCCTGCCCGGTATAACCGGTCAGCTCTACCGCCAGTTCACGGTAACTATTGCCGTTTCGGTAGTGATTTCAACCATCGTCGCGCTGACTCTGACCCCGGTTATGTGCTCTAAGCTGCTTCGGCCCGAGGGGAAGAAAAAGAAAGCCAAAATCTTCAGGTTAATAAACCTCTGGCTGAACAAGAGCAACCGCTTCTACGGTCGCTCGGTCAACAGGGCCATCCGTCACCCGCGGCGCATGTATGCGGCCTTTGGTCTGGCGCTGGTGTTTATCTGGATGATGAACACGCTGCTCCCCCAGAGCTTCATGTCGCAGGAAGACCAAGGCTACTTTACCATTGAGCTGGAACTGCCCGAGGGTGCCACCATTGAACGCAGCCGCGCAATAACCGAACGCGCAATGACTTACTTGCTCAATGACCCTGACGTGGCCTATGTGCTGAACGTTACCGGTTCGTCGCCACGCGTCGGAACCAACCAGGCCCATACGCAGCTTACCGTAATTCTCAAGCCCTGGGAGGAACGTAAATCAGGCTCGCTTAGCGAGATACGCAACCGAATCCACTCCGAGCTATCGAAATATCCCGAAAGCAAAGTCTACATTTTCACCCCTGCCATCATTCCGGGCCTCGGCTCGTCGGGCGGTTTTGAAATGGTTTTGGAAGCACGAGGCGACGCCACTTATGCCGATCTGCAGAATGCTGTCGATACCCTGAAGTATTACGCCGCCACCGAACCTGCGCTCGCCGATATTTCAACCACCCTCCAGAGCGATATTCCGCAGCTGTTTTTTGAAGTCGACCGCGACCGGGCAAAAATGCAGGGCATTCCCGTAAGCGACATATTCTCGACCATGAAGGCCTTTACCGGCTCGATTTATGTCAATGACTTCAACATGTATAACCGCATCTACCGCGTTTATATCCAGGCCGAGGCCCCGTATCGCTCCAACCGCGACAACCTCAATCTTTTCTTCGTAAGGAGTGCAAAGGGCTCAATGGTGCCGATTTCTTCGCTCGGACGCAGCCACTACACAACAGGCCCCGGCACCATTGGCCGCTTCAACATGTTTAATTCCGCAACCGTTACCGGCGAAGCCGCTCCCGGCCACAGCACCGGCGAAGCCATGAATGCAATCCAGAATCTGGTTTCGGAGCATCTGCCCGCCAATATCGGAGTTGAATGGAGCGGCATTTCCTATCAGCAGAAACACGAAAGCGGCAACACCGGATTCGTGCTTTCGCTGGCACTGCTCTTCGTGTTCCTTTTCCTTGCCGCACAATATGAGAGCTGGAGCGTGCCTATCGCCGTTATCCTCTCGTTGCCAATTGCCGGCGTAGGTGCATATCTGGGAATATGGGTCTGCGGTCTTGAAAACAACATCTACTTCCAGATCGGGCTTGTTATGCTGATTGGCCTTGTGGCCAAAAACGCCATTCTGATTGTTGAATTCGCCAAAGAAGAGGTTGCCAAAGGAATGGACGCCACCCATGCGGCCCTGACAGCCACCCGGCTCCGTTTCCGCCCGATAGTCATGACCTCGCTCGCCTTTATGCTCGGGTTGCTGCCTCTGCTTTTCGCATCGGGCCCGGGTTCGGCAGCACGCCGCGACATCGGCACCGGCGTATTCTTCGGAATGCTCGTAGCAATCGTTGTCGGCATAGTGTTCGTTCCATTCTTCTTCGTAGCAATCGATAAACTGAGAAACCGAAAGAAAAAATGAGCCGCTGTTTCCTATACGTCATAATCGCCGCCATGATGGTTAGCGGCTGCACGGGAGTCAAAAAACTGACCAAACCGCAAACCACGGTGCCCGAATCCTTCAGCTCCATAGCGGCCGAAAACGATTCTACCTGCCTGGCCGATATCGACTGGTGGACGTTCTACTCCGACCCCACTCTGCGCGATTTTATCGGTCGCACCCTCAGTAACAACAAAGACCTGCGCGCCGCGGCCTATAAAATCGAACAGATGAACCGCCTGTATGGCTCGGAACGCGCCAATCTGCTGCCGGCTATCGGAGGCACGGTCTATGCCAACGACGAAACCAACAACTACTCCGGCTCCGGAATCACCCACGACCGCGAAATAGGCATTAAAGTGCCTATTTCGTGGGAAATAAACATTTTAGGCGCACAAATATGGAACTCCAAGCGCGCAAAAGCCGAGTATGAGGCTTCGGCCGAAGATTTCCGGGCAATGCAGGTGCTTCTGATAGCACGAACAGCCGAAGCATATTTCCGGCTGCTGGCACTGGAAAATGAGGTTGCCATCGTTAACCACACTATGGAATCGCGCAAAGAGTCGCTGCGCATGGCCAAAATACGCTTCGAAGGGGGCCTGACCTCAGAAACCGTCTACCAGCAGGCAATGGTTGAATACGCTACCGCGGCATCGCTCGTGCCAAACCTGCGCAAAGAGCTCAACTCGGCCCGCAACGAGCTTACGCTGCTGATGGGCGAATTCCCCACCGACTCGCTGACCCCCTACGTTAAACGCCTGGAACCGACTATGCTCGACAAGATTCCGACCGGCGTGGCGTCCGACCTGCTTCAACGTCGTCCTGACATCCGCGCGGCCGAACGCCGCCTGGCGGCAGCCGCCGCCAACTGCGGGGCAACATACGCCAACCGCTTTCCGTCGCTTCAGCTCGGATTCACTCCCGGCCTGGAAAACAATGAATTGACCAAGTTCCTGCAGTCGCCATTCACCTTCATTGTCGGCACTATTTCGGGGCCAATATTTGACTTCGGGCGCCGCCGGCGCAAATATCAGGCATCGGTTGCCGCCTACGAACAGGCGCGCCTCAACTACGAAAAAACAATTCTTCAGGCCTTTACCGAAGTCAACTCGGCAATAAATGCCTACGATAACGCCCGCAAATCGCGCAAACTGAAACTGACACTTTGCGATGCCGCTGAAAAATACGTGCAGCTTGCCCGCCTGCAATACAATGCGGGCACTCTGAGTTATATTGACGTGCTCGACGCCCAGCGACGCTATTTCGACGCCCGCATTGCAGTGAGCAACACCATCCGCAATGAATATTTCGCCCTGATTGACCTCTATAAGGCCCTGGGTGGCGGCTGGTCCATAGCCAAATAATTTTCCACTTCCCTTACTGAAATATTAAAATTTGCGGATTCAATTCCGCAAATTTTATATATTTTGTGGATTCAATTCCACAAATTTTACTATATTTGCGGAAAATTTAAATAAGCTCAAATGATCAAGCGAGAATTACAAGCCGTTATACAACCTCAGATCGGTTACCGAAAAGCCATTATTATAATCGGCGCACGTCAGGTTGGGAAGTCAACTCTGTTGCATCAACTTTTTGCCGACAGCGACGACGTTATGTGGTTAAACGGTGATGATACAGATGTTCAACTTCTATTCCAAAACCTCAATGCACCCCGCATGCGGGCTATTTTGGGCAGCAAACATATCCTTATTATAGACGAAGCGCAAAGAATACCCGATATCGGCCTTCGCATGAAAGTTATTATTGATCAACTTCCCGACGTTCAGATTTTCGCATCCGGGAGTTCATCTTTTCAGCTCGCATCGAAAGTTGGCGAGTCCTTAACCGGAAGGAAACGAGAATTCCAAATGTTTCCGCTCGCATTTAAGGAAATGGTCAATCATACGGACTTGCTGACTGAACTGCGGCTCATTCCGCAACGACTCACTTATGGCTACTATCCCGAAGTCGTCACCTCGCCCGGCCAGGAACGGGAGATTTTGCGAGAACTATCGTCAAGCTATCTCTACCGCGATATACTTCAAATCGACGGCATAAACAAGCCCGACAAACTCCAAAACCTTTTGCAAGCACTTGCCAGGCAAATCGGCGATCAGATTTCATACCGAGAAATCGGTCAACTTACGGGTCTCGATCCGAAAACGGTGGAACGATATATAGACATTCTGGAAAAAAGCTATATCGTTTTTCGACTCGGGAGTTTCTCACGAAACCTAAGGAACGAGCTAAAACAAAGTAAAAAGATTTATTTCTACGACATTGGTATCAGAAATGCCGTAATTTCTGATTTCAGAGCACCGGAATTGCGGGATGACATTGGAGCTATATGGGAGAACTTCGTGATTGCAGAACGAATCAAACAAATTAGCTATTCCCGCGATTTTGTCAATCTATGGTTTTGGCGAACTCAGCAGCAACACGAAATCGACCTGATTGAGGAATCGGACGGTAAGCTCCGCGCAATCGAAATAAAGTGGAACCCTAAAAAGTCAACTGCGAAGATTCCCCAACGCTTTAAGGAAGCATATCCGGAGGCAGATTTCCGGATTATTACACCGGAAAACATTGATCAATATTTGTTGTGAAAAAAATTAGCCCCGCCGGTGGATGAGCACCGGCGGGGTTTTGATTTCGTGGAATGGGCGATTACATGATGCCGCGCTCGCGGAGCTTGCACTGCCATGCCCATGCGCTGCGCATGGTGTCGGCCAGCGGGGTGTCGGCCTTCCAGCCGAGAACTTCGTTGGCATGCGAGGGGTTGCCCCACACCTTTTCAATATCGCCGGCGCGACGGCCAACAATCTTATAGGGCACCTTAACGCCGGTTGCGCTTTCGAATGTATTGATCAGCTCCAGAACGCTGACGCCATTGCCGGTTCCGAGGTTGAAGATTTCGATTGCGGGAGAGTCGGCAACTTCAAGCATGCGGTCCATAGCCTTAACGTGGGCTTTGGCCAGGTCAACAACGTTGATGAAGTCGCGGATGCAAGAGCCGTCGGGAGTGGGATAGTCATTGCCGAATACGCTGAGTTCCTTGCGGATACCGATAGCGGTTTGGGTAATGTAAGGAATCAGGTTCTGAGGAACGCCATTGGGCAATTCGCCGATTTCGGCGCTGGGATGAGCACCTACGGGATTGAAGTAGCGGAGAATCACGCTCTTGAACGGAGCGCCGGCGTTGATAACGTCGGTGATGACTTCTTCGCTGATCTGCTTGGTGTTGCCGTAGGGCGAGGTTGCCTTTTTGATGGGAGCCTGTTCGGTTACGGGGTTTTCGTCGGGTTCGCCGTAAACGGTGCAAGAGCTGGAGAATACGATGCCCTTAACGCCGAATTCGGCCATGCAGTCGAGCAGGTTCATCAGGGTGTTGAGGTTATTGCGATAGTAGAGCACGGGCTTCTCCATGCTTTCGCCAACAGCCTTGGAAGCTGCGAAGTTGATAATGCCCTTGATTCCGGGGAAGGCCTGGAAGAGGGTGCGCAGAACGGTCATGTCGCAGCAGTCGCCCTTGATAAAGGCCGGACGCTTGCCCGAGATTTTTTCAATGCCGTCGAGAACCTTTTCGTTGGAGTTCGAAAGGTTGTCGATAATAACTACGTCATAGCCGGCAGCCTGCAGTTCAACAGTAGTGTGCGAACCGATGTAGCCTGTGCCGCCGGTAACGAGGATTGTGCCTTTGCTCATGATAATAATGGATGAATTGTTAGAGGGTTTTATAGGCGCAAATTTAACAAAAACTACCGAAAGTTTCAACACTTTTTCGTAACTTTGCGCAAAATATATTTTAAATGTCAAGAAAGCGCAAAGAATTGCCCGTTTTAGAGGGCGTTGAAATAACCGGCGTGGCCGCCGAGGGCAATGCCCTGGCCCGCGTCGACAATATGGTGGTTTTTATTCCCTACGGCGCTCCGGGCGACATTGCAACCGTTCGCCTCACCCGCAAGAAACATTCCTATGCCGAAGGACGCATCGAAAAGCTCGACAAGCCCTCCGATATGCGCGTGGAGCCTAAATGCAGCCACTTCGGACTATGCGGCGGATGCCGGTGGCAGCATCTTCCCTACGATTTTCAGCTTCAGTGCAAGCGACAGCAGGTTGTTGACTGCCTTGACCGCATCGCCAAGATTCCCCACCCCGAAGTGAATCCGGCGCTCGGTTCGGAGCAGATTTGGGACTACCGCAACAAAATGGAATATACCTTCTCGGCCAAACAGTGGCTTACACCCGAGCAGATGGCGTCGGGCCAGGTGTTTGCCGACCGCCGGGCAGCCGGATTCCATATACCCGGCGCTTTCGACAAGGTGCTTCCCATTGACTATTGCCACCTGCAGGACGCGGGAATCGGCAACGAGTTGCGCAACTTCGTAAAGGATTTCGGTAAAGACAACGACTTGAGTTTTTATGATTTGCGCGCCAACCAGGGATTGTTGCGCACCCTGATGATACGCACCGCATCTACCGGCGAGGTTATGGCCCTTATGAGTTTCGGCGAAGATGACCCCGAGGCCATCGAAAAGGTAATGTCGGCGATTCACAGCCGTTTCGGCGAGCGCATAACGTCGCTGCTCTACGTCGTTAATCTCAAGGTCAACGACACCATCGGCGACCTCGACGTAATTACCTATGCGGGCAAACCGTATATTGAGGAAGAAATGGAGGGTCTGCGCTTCCGCGTAGGGCCGAAATCTTTCTATCAAACCAACTCGCGCCAGGCCTACCGACTCTATTCGGTGGCCCGAGAGCTCGCCGACCTCAAGGGCGACGAGCTGGTCTATGACCTCTACACCGGAACCGGCACCATCGCCAACTTCATCGCACGCCGTGCCCGCCGGGTAATAGGCATAGAATATGTGCCCGAAGCGATTGAAGACGCAAAGGTAAACGCCGAGGTAAACGGCCTGGACAACACTCTTTTCTACGCCGGCGACATGAAAGACATTCTAACCGCCGAATTCATTGAAAAGCATGGACGCCCCGACGTTATGATAGTCGACCCGCCGCGCGCAGGGATGCACGAAGACGTTACGCGCGTTATTCTCAATGCCGAACCTGAGCGCATTGTCTATGTGAGCTGCAACCCCGCCACTCAGGCACGCGACCTGCAGCTGCTCAACGAAAAATATGACATCACGGCCGTTCAACCGGTCGACATGTTCCCCCACACCGCCCATATCGAAAACGTTGTAGCCCTCAGCCTACGCAAATAACCGACGGGTTATTTATACCTCAGCGCGTATAAGGTTCTTGACTTCACCTTATATGGCGTAGACTGCCGGCGCTTCGGAGCCGGCGAGCGAAAATAGTGAAAAGAGTGGTTGCGATCCCATGTTGGCACACTCAACATCCTTGTCTGGCCGGCCGGAATGGTGGTAATCAGACTATGGGTTACGCAATGAAGCTGGCGATTCTCCATGTCGAGATATTCCAGCTCTACGGCAACGCCATTAATCTCCAAAGAGTCGAGATTGGTAACCAGAAAGGTTTCGCGTAGCGCCGCATTCGGCTTCTCATATCCTGAAAAGCGAACATTAGCCGGGCGCACGGTATCGTATAGCTCAACGGCGTTCGGAGCCTTTTTCAGCTTCGGTAATTTTGCGAGTGCCGAAAGTGGCAGCAAAGCAATAACAACGGGCAGCAGAAACCTTTTCATCGAAAACTCTTTTCAGCCTCCGCGAGCTTCTCGGCAGACCCGATGTCATGCCACATGTAACCGTCGATAACCTGACCATATATTTCAGTCACTGAAGCCATATCAACGTAGAACGGAGTTAATGAAAACACCTCCGACCCGATTTTTTTTGAATACTCACTGAGCAGCGGAAAAATTTCGGGCGAAACAACATGAATGCCATTGAAGGCCAATGGCAAACCCGATGGGTTGCCCTTGGTTTCGCCTGTTTTTTCGTTAATCCAGCCGCACAGGCGCATGTTCTCCTCGTTGAATACCAACCGACGCGACGATGTGCGTGGCTGAACCAAAAGAGTGGCCATTGCCTGCGGCTTAAGCAAACGCAGGTCAAGGTCAGTAATAATGTCGGCGTTATGAAGAAGAATAGGTTCGTCGTTGCCAAGCAGCTCGCGGGCGGCCAGCAAACCGCCGCCGGTATCAAGCAAGCGGCCCCGCTCGTCGGCAATAGATATATCCAGCCCGAAATCGTTGGTTTCGAGAAAACGAATTATCTGTTCGGCAAGATAATGAACATTAACAACAACTTTGCTGACACCGGCCGCACGCACAGCTTCAAGCACGCGGGCAAGCATCGGCTTGCCCGCAATCTCTACCAGAGCTTTTGGGCGCGTAAGAGTCAGCGGACGCAGGCGCGTGCCCTCGCCGGCAGCAAAAATCATTGCTTTCATCGACGTTCGCGATGATGAAGATTAACGGCTACCTCAGAGCCATAGCGGTGAATAATGTGGCGCGTCATAGCCTCCGCACAGTAAACCGACCGATGCTGACCTCCGGTGCACCCGAAGGCTACCTGCAAATCGGTGAAACCGCGCTCGCAGTAACGCTCGACCGATGCGTCGACCAGCGCGTAGCAATGTTCGAGAAAGCTGAGAATCTCGCCGTCGTCCTCCAGAAAATTTCTGACAGGCATATCTCGGCCATCGAGGTTCTTGTAGGGCTCATAGCGCCCCGGGTTATGAATTGCGCGGCAGTCGAAAACGAAACCGCCGCCATTACCCGACTCATCTTCGGGTAATCCGCGGCGATAAGAGAATGACAGAACGGTAACAGTAAGCATCAGATGCGAACTTTGCGTCCGTTAACAACATAAAGGCCGTGGCGCGGAGTGGCGACCCGACGTCCCCAGAGGTCGAAAATAGTTCTTGATTCTTTAGCCGGTTCGGTGAGTTCGGCGATATCCGACGACTGGTTATAGTCGATGGTAATGGTTTTTGCCGAGGGGTCAACAGTAATTTTCGGCTTAGTGTTTTCAACCGTAACGCCGGTGGGGTGAGTAACAGTAATGTCCGAAGCGTGAACATCGGTTCCTTTTTCAAGAAAATATGTTCCGCCATGATAAACGGTCCGCAGGCCATGGTGCTTATCGGAGTTCAAAGTTGCCATAGCATCGTCCTGATGACGGCTGCCTTTTGTGTCGCCAAGAAAGTTCAGCGTCCAGATATCATATTTCGACATTTCCGAATCGGAAATAAGCTGAAAAAAGTGGGGTGCGACAACAGCTGAACTGCGGCCCACAATGTTGGGAACGGTTGCATTCGTATTGAGGTCGACCAAATCAAACGGCAGCCAATATTTGCAATCAAAGGCTCCGGGCACAGACGCACTGGCGGTGAAGGTATATGCCTGGCGATCGCGAGAGCAGGTTGAGTGATCGCTTAAATAGTGTCCTAACTGGGGATGAAGATAGCAATTATTGCCCTCAACTTCCATATAAACCCAGTTTTTTGGCGACGGCTCGGGATCGAGAACATATTGCAGGGCATAGTTATTTTGAGCATTGCCCGGCTGCAGCAACAGAGCTTCCATATTGGTCATCGTCATGTTGTTAGTTGCATGCTTGATTTCATACCAGCCGGTCTGCGTGGGGGTCTTATCGGGGGTAACTACTATGCCGTTATAGGGAGCAAGAGCCCACGAACATCCTTCGTCGGCACGGTCAGGAGCTGTCCCGCCGGAATTTTTGTTATACCAGTTGTAAACCTTACCGGCCTGACTGGTTTGGTTGAGCTGCGAGTTGAAGGTGAAGAAAACGTAGGTGCCTATTGCATGATTGGAATAGCTGATGGAAAATCCGCGATCGGGTTCGGTTGTCATTACCTGCATTTGCTGATTCCAAGTTGCTGTGGGATTAATATACTCACCGCGGGCGTTCACGATGTTGTATGTTTCGTTATCGGGGCGCAATTCAAAACGCCAGACGTCGAAGCCGCTGGTTGCCGGACCGACAGCAGCGTTACCGGCAACGAGCAAACCATTACCGGTTGAAAGCGGCTTGCCTCCACGAGACGAGCATAGCGTATACCACTTCGGGGCTTCGGCGCTCGAAACTTTGGGCATGTTCAAGTCCGATGCGATGCTAACTATCGCGGCATTAAGCTCGGCAGCTACAGCCTGGGCCGTGGTTGCCGTCAGATTGGGATCATTGATAGCTTCAACGGCTTTTGCAATTGCGGCTTCAACGGCCTCGCGGCAGCTCTCTTTAATCTGTCCCACTTCGTCGCCGAATTCCTGACCCAGAGCATTGTTGAGCGCGTTGCCGATAATCTTGCGGGCTGCGCGACGGTTATAAACCGTTTCATACTCATCCAGCGAAACGGGATTGGTGCCTTCAATATATTTGGCCAGTTCGTTGGCAATTACAATGTATCCGCGACCGCTTACATAGTTGGTGCTCATTATGTTTTTGCTGATATCGGCATTCATGGGAGTATAGATATCAACATAGGTGCAACCTTTTTGCTGAGCAATAGCTTTGAGCTTTTCGTTGAAGTTTACATTCGTGGTGTTGGTAGACGCATCGGTTGATGGAGTAAGCGAAACGATGTAGACCTCGGCCTGAGGAGCCTGAGCCTTCGCTTCGTCAACGAGCGCGCGATAGTTGGTTTCATCTTTACCGCCAACGCCGTAGAACAGGAAGATTTTGGCAGGTTTAACAGCTTGGTTCTCAAGTGAATTCTTAACGATTGCCTTAGCCTGAACGAGGTTATAGCCACCCCAGCCCCAGAATCCGCCGCGGTCTTTAACTTTGTCGGAGCGCAGAAGTTCATGCCATTCACCCTGGTGAACGGTGTCGTCGCCATAGAACAACACGTCGCCTTCCTTAACGGGATAGAACGCGAACTGCTCTGCACGTCCACCGGCCGAATTATTCAGGGCGGCAGGATTAGTCTGCATTTCTTCTGTAATATTGTCGGCATAAACCGTGGGATAACCAACCAGGTCCTGAATATAGTGACACCAGGCCGAATAGCCGACTACACGGGGGTGAAGACCGTCCCAGCAAGTCCAGGTATTTCTCTTACCGGCGTTGCCAAGCGGTGCCATAACCTCCGAAAGGTCAATCAAATGCACTTTCGGATCATTTAGTGAGGCAACATACTCTCTGGTCAGGTCGTTGCAAAGCTCATAGTCGGGCTTGGCATTGGCCGAACGGGGCAGGATGGTTTCAAGATATACTTCGGTTTCGGGCGATTCCAAACGAATACGCTTGCAGATTATCTGAATATCCTTGGCGGTTTTAGTGTAGGCGGTTCCGCTGGAAATGTCGTTAGTACCAATCATCAGGAAAAGCTTCCTGGGTTTTGAATCGATATAGCTTTCAAGATGAGTAAGGATTTCGGTTGCAAAGCCTCCGGAATTTCCTCGGCCGATAACATCCTGATTCGAGCCGAAAGCTTCGAACCATGAATGCATATTCGTTATAGAGTTACCGGCAAAAACAATCTGACCCGGTTCAGTCGGAGTAGCTTGAAAAGAATCATAGCGGTGATTGCGGAAAGGACCGTCGGCGAAAGCCGACGCTGCGACCAAAAGGGCAGCGACCGCCATAAGAGAGCGAATATTTTTCATGAATGATTGTATAAGTTATTATAATTGCGACAAATATAAGCAAAAAAATCCATCCCCGCAAATAAATCGCCGCTACTTAACCATTTTTGGCAAAAAGAAGCGAGGCCACTCCGGTTGGAGCAGCCTCGCAAAAGGTTATTCGGGAGCTAAATTATTTAGCTTCTTCGATGGTTACGCAACGATCGAGGTAAACATTAGCTTTGCCACCGAAACGGTCAGCAGAGTTAGTGGTAACGTCGAGTTTGGAAGCGTCTACGCCGTTGGCAACGAGGATTTTCTTAACGTTTTCAGCACGTTTGGTGCGCAGGCGAGCGTTAACAGCTTCGCTGCCGGTGTAGTTGTCAGCCCAGCCGGTGATAACGTATTTTTTGCCGGTTTCCTTCATGGTAGCAGCTACGCTCTTGAGAACGTTCTGGTCGGTAGCGCCAACAGTAGCGGAGCCAATGCGATAGTAAACGGTAGCGAGGCTCTGGATGCAGGGAGCGGCAACGGGAGTTTCAGCTTTGGGCATCGGACGACGGAGGCATTCGTCGAGCTGACGTTTGGTGTCCTGCAGACGGCCTTCGCATTCAGCCAGACGAGCTTTGATGGGATCGCAGTCTTCGATAACGGGGATAACCGGTACGATAGGAGCGTTCCAGGTGCGCTGGTTGAAGAGGTAGGTAACGCCGATGAAAGCAGCAACGTTGTTGGTGATACGGTTGTATTCAGCGGGTTCGCGGTTAGCCGACATTGCGGTGTAGCGGATGTCGAGGCTCAGGGCTACCTGCTTG
Organism: uncultured Bacteroides sp.; assembly: GCA_964528425.1. Taxonomy (GTDB): domain Bacteria; phylum Bacteroidota; class Bacteroidia; order Bacteroidales; family Muribaculaceae; genus UBA3263. The sequence continues at coordinate 15,474 of CAZGTD010000015.1, read as the reverse complement.
GAAACGTTGAAGCTGTTGATGATACCGCCGCGGAGAGCAAGAGAGGTGTCGAAGTGCTTGCCGTCCCAGCCGTCGTTGCCGTTAGCACCGAGTTTGTGCTGGAAGCCGAAGTAAGCAGCGCCGCCTACATAAGCGATGAAGTTGTAAACGCGGTTGGGTTTGTAACCACACCACCAGTTGGTAACGTTCAGCATAGCGTCGAAGTTAACACCGAGCTGACCAACGTGTGTCTTGTAGTACTTGTTGTCAACCATCATGTAACCGTTAGCGTCCTTGGTCAGACCATAAGCGTCCATAGTGTTGGAAGCGCCCTTCTGGCCGAGGTAGGTAGCACCGCCACGGAAGCCCATGATCGGAGAGAACCATTTGCCAACCTGAAGACCGAAAGCGGGGGTCAGGATGCGGTCTTTCCAGGGAAGAACCTTATCGGTCTGGCCAAAAACCACGTTAAGGCCACCTTCACCGGTGATGAACCAGTTGTCTTTGAAGCGGTTGAAGGTAACACCCTGGGTGTTGTCTTCAACATAGACAATCTCGGGAACTGCTGCGAAAGCCGAAGATGCCGAAATCAGGGCAGCGGCTGCGAGAGAAAGAAAAGCAATTTTCTTCATAAGTAGTTATGAGTTATTGAATTAAATAGTTAGTTGTTACACATGAGGGGCCAAAAATGGCACTTTTTGCGGTGCTAAGTTACACATTTTTTTTGAATTATGAAGTAAATTTGCAAAAAATTGCAAAAATTTTTTCATCGTGGTCCAAAAATTGCGGAACCTATTCGCACCAAAGTTGCACCGTTAGCTACGGCCAGAGGCCAGTCGCCGCTCATTCCCATGGAAAGCTGACGCGCCTCAGGGATGATTGACTGCAAAGTTCGGGAAAGGGATGCAAGCGCTGCGAAGTCGGCATTGATTCGGGCGTCATCGTCAACATTTGAAGCCATTCCCATAATTCCAACAACCCGCACTCCGGAAAGTTCACGGGCCATGAGAGCAATATCCGGAATTTCGGCGGGAAGGAAGCCGGTTTTGGTTTCTTCAGCGGCAACATGGGCCTGCAGAAAAATATCTATTACCTTTCCGGTCTTCACGGCCTCGGCCGCCACCGCACGGAGCAACCTCTCCGAGTCGATGCTTTCAATAACCGATGCGGAAGCGACTACCTTGCGCACCTTGTTTGTTTGCAAATGGCCGATAAAGTGCCACTGAACATCGCAGGGCATCGCCGCGGCCTTGGCGGCAAGCTCGTCGGCCCGGCTTTCGCCAAACCGGCGCTGGCCCGCATCGTAAGCCTCGCGAAGCTGCTCAAGCGGATGAAACTTGCTGACGGCAACCAGTTCCACTCCGGCCGGCAGCTCGGCCAGCAGCTTACGGATATTATTCTTTACCGTCGCCATCGAGTTTGGCGCCGTAAACGTCGAGAATAGCGGTTTCGGCAATAGAAACGATTTCAAAGTCGGCCATGGTCGACTTCATGCCCTCCATAAAGTTGTCATAGGCGTGCTTGAAGTTATTGCCGGCAACGAGAATCTGGCTCACGGAGCGTTTTTCAGAAGCCGTTTTTTCGTCGATAGTAATAAATGCCGGTTTAACCAGATACCATTTGTCGGCCGAATCATCGCGAAAGATTTCGGAAATTTTGGTCTTTTTAACGGAGGCCACGTCCATTTCGCCGGAAACGAAAGGAGTCACTTCTTCGATAACGCGTGCCTCAGCTTCTGTGAAACTGAGAGCATCGACCAGAAAAGTGTCGGTTACTTTCTTTTGCATGCCGTTTTCAACCATTTTATGGTAGGCGACTTTACATTCAAACCAGGATGCCATAGTTACTGCAATAGTTATTTAGATTTGATAATACGCCCGGAGAGGGACATTCCTCTCCGGGCGAAAATGGAGTCAACAAGTGATTATTCTGCGCGCTTGGTTACTTTGGAACCGATCAGAGCATAGAAGAGCAGGTATGCTGCGCAGGCAACCAGAACCCAGTAAGAGGTCAGGTAGCCGAAAGCGTCGGCAATGCCGGCCTGGATGGGCAGGATGATGCCGCCGCCGCAAACCATTACCATGAAGAAGCCCGAAGCGGCTGCGGTGTATTTGCCAAGGCCTTCAACAGCAAGGTTGAAGATGCCGCCCCACATAACGGAAGTGCAGAGACCGCAGAGCACAAAGAAGAGCACATTGATCGGAGCATCGACCATTTCGAAGGCCAGACCGCCGCCGGCGCTTGAGAAGCCGGGAACCTTAACGGTGGTTGCAGGGTCGCAGAAGATGCCGAGCAGCAGCAGAATCAGAGCTGCGGTAGAAACGATAGTCAACATGGAACGCGAGGAAACCTTGCCACCAACTACGCCACCGATCAGACGGCCGATAAGCATCATGAACCAGTACATACCAACCAGCGCACCGGCAACAGCAGCGCCCATGCCGAGACCGGCAGGCACTTCGCCGTCGACAATAGCCTTGGCGGCTACGATTTCAGCAGAGGGAGAACCGGCTTCGTCGCAAACTGAGTCGCAAGCTTTTTCGCAAGCGTGGTGATCGCAGGCGTGAGCGTGTTCGCAAGCTTCGCCGCCATGTTCGCAGGCAGCTTTGCCGCAGGCGTCGTTGCAGGGCTCTTCGCAGGGGCCTTCGCAATCGTCTTTGCCGCAAGCGTGGTCGCAACCGGCAACCTGAGCGGAAGCGGTTTCAATACCTACGGTCGACGGGTCGGTCATGGCTTCTGAGGCGGATTCAAAGGCCTGTTCGATGGGGTTAGCCTCTTCGGCAGCCTCAACGTTGCCCTGATAATTAACAATTTCGTTGGCAACCTGAGCCGCAACGGGGTCAACGGCGGCGAGTTTGGCAAGCTGAGCGTTATATTCGTCTACCTTGGCCTGGGCCTGTTCGAGAGTAGGTGCGGTCATGAAAACGTTGGCAATCTGCGGAACGCCGATTTCAATGCCGATATAAAGGAAGATAGCGAGCGCACCGAGAATGAAATGACGGAAACCGAGAGCACCGGCCAGCGAGGGCTGTTCTTCAACAATGCCGGCAGCTTTTTTGGCCTTCTGTTCGTCGAGAATAGGTTCGGGAAGTTTGGCAAGGCCAAGAACGATGAATGCGAGCAGGAAAATACCGCCGGCAACATAAAGTGCGGGGCGTGCGTCGCTCATGGAGGTTTCCTGGGTAACGTTGCCGATGAGGATACCTACGAAGATAGGACAGATGGTAGCAGCTAAGGAATTAAGTGTGCCACCGAACTGAATCAGCTGGTTGCCTTTGTTGCCGCCGCCGCCCAGGGTATTGAGCATGGGGTTAACGACGGTGTTGAGCATACACATTGAGAAACCGGCAATCAGAGCACCGATAATATAGATGGTGAAGATTGCATTTTTGCTTTCAAGATAGCTGGAGGCAAACATGATTGCCACGCCGAGCAGACCTACAAGAACGGCGGAGATGGCCGAGAACTTGTAGCCGCGCTTTTGCAGCAGCATACCGGCGGGAATACCCATGATTGCGTATGCGATGAAGTTAGCGGCGGCACCGAGCTGGCTCTGGAAATTCGAGAGGCCGAGCTGGGCTTTCAAAATAACGCCGAAAGGATTCTGGAAACCGGTCACGAATGAAATCATCGCGAACAGGAAGAACATCACGATGATAGGCAGCGTGTAGTTCGGTTTGCGAGCTGAAGTCGACATAATTGGTTGTTAGTTTTTGTTAGGTATGGAAATTTTGGTTAATAAGCGGGTGCAAAGATACAAAAAATTTCAACTGTCCCTGCAAGTTTTTGAATAAAATTTTAGGCGCTGACTCTACATAGAAAAGGAATAGCAGAAGGCTATTGTATGGAGCATATCGCCTTCCGAGGGCTCCGAGCGGTTGCAGTAACGATAAAAAATCTCGACTTTATTGTGTCTGTTGATTTTATATTCAGTGCCGGCAGCCAGGCGCCATTTTTCGCAGAATGCTGCGCCGGTAGTTCTGTTTTTGGTTTTGTTAACCTCGCGCAGGCGCGAATAAAGCTCAAAGCTCACAAAAGGTGTGAACCGGCATTTTTTATATGGCTTATATTCGGCCTGCAGGCGCGAACGCAGCAGATGCTGCTCCTTATGGCTGACGGTTTTGTTGCCCCACGGCATATCGTCGACAAACTGCGGAACGAGAAACGAGGGTCGCGAAGTGAACTGATAGCGCTCGCGCAGCGACAGCGACAACACCTTGACCGGTTTCCACGAAAAAGTGGCGCCAACCGAAACGCGGTGTTTATTATTCCAGTAAGCAGGCGTAGAGTAGTCGCCGGGATTTACTTCAGCGAGCGACTGCGTTTGAATGAACTTATAAGAGGCGCCGAGCTTCAGCCACTTCAGGGGCTTCCAACCCAGGTCGGCTTCGATGCTCCACTGGTCGGTATGTTTAAACCACTGCTGGGTGCGGTATTCGACCTCCGCACCGGCGCTCAGCGAAGCGGGCAGCTTAAACGACACATCCGCCCCTACCAGAAAGGTCTGGGCCGCGCCTGCCAGCCAGCTGCCGCATAGCAGAATTATTAAACCTATGCGGCGCATTATTGTCCTTCTTTGGGGAATTTCAGAAGATGGTCAACCGTGTTGGCTCCGGGGTCGGTCGGTATATAGTAGACCTTGAGCATGGCGGTGTCGCGCAGATAGTCTATATGGCCCACTTCTATGCGGGTAATTTCCAGGCCGGTTCTCGTCTTGAGGTCTTCCATGAGTTCATCGTAGCGGGCCGGAGCGGTCATTTCAGGGCGGTCATAAAGCACGAGCTTGCAGGCAACATGTTTAATCCACTTATTGCTCTCGCAGAGCCATATCCAGCCGATAAACAAAACGTTGGCAACCAAAGCCTGAACCAGGTGGGTGGCAAGCGCATTGATAACCGAAATCGCAATAATTACGAAAAGATAGGTCATTTCGCGCACCGGCATCGACTCGGTCCTATACCTTATTATGCCGAAAATGGCAAACAGGCCCAGGGCGAAGCCTACTTTCAGCTTAACGCCGCCCAAAAGGAAAATCAAAAAGAAAATACTTACGGCAATCAGCGAAAACGTGAAGTAATAATCTTTGCGGCGGCTTTTAGGATAGTAAAGCAGATGAATAATAATGGTAACTACTATCGCATTGAAGGCAAAGCGAATCAGCAGTTCCCACATGTCAACGGCGTTAAAGCCCTGCGGGTCAATCAGCGACCAGAGCGAGCTTTTTCCGGCCGCCAGAGTGGTTGGGTCAGTGAGTTCTTCCATGATATGGTTGATTTAAAGTTTATTGGCGAGTTTCTTAACGTAGCGCAGGCGCTCGTTGAAGCGATTGGTTTTAAGGTTGGAATTGGTCAGCGCCATTCCGATGCAATATTTCGAAAATCCGCTCTGATGGATGCGCAGCTGCTTGAGCAAGTCGAGAATCGGCGAGTGGGTCAGGCCATCGCGCTTAACCTCAATGATTACCAGCGGGCCCATGGCCGCATCGCAGCCGGTCTGTTCATTATGGAATTTCAGGTCCATATCGATAGTCAGGCGCTCGGTCATCGCGTCGTTGACAAGCGTTATGCGCCGGAACTCGTTGGATAGCTGCGGCAAAAGCTTGTGGGAGCCATAAATCGACTTCTGAATCAGAAAAATGCGATATTGCTCGCGGTCGAGGTCGGGAACGCGCTCGCCGCATTGCATGCGCTTCTTGTCGGTGCGCCCTTTATTATTCTTGCGCTTAACCTCCAGGAACTGCACCCCGGAGCTTTCATAGCGGCGCACGCGGATTTTCTGCCGGGCCTTTTTGCCGCGATGGTGCTGGGCATACATCTCGCAGCCGGGAGTGTCGAAATAGAGCGTGGTATACGGCATCAGCTGCTTCCCTTCAATCTCTTGAATGGAGTAGCGGTCAACGGCCAGTGCCAGCAGGCGCTCCAGGCGGTCGAGAGTTGTGACGAATTTCGTGTCGACGCGATTCATGAGCTTGACTTTGCCCATCTGTTCGAGCGACACGGAGCGGTATCCGCTCAAAACTTGCTCTAACATCACCGCCAAATTTACGAAACATTTTTGAAATAACCAAATTCCCCACTCCATCAGCCCCGAAAAAGGCACTACCTCGTTAGGCGAGGGCTTTGAGGGCGAGGAGGCGGCCGGCGAACATCAGGGCCATGCCGCCGGCAACGCTGACGGCAACATAGGCCAGGGCGATAAGCATCTGGCCGCGGCCGGCAAGACCGACAGCATCGGCGGCGAAGGTCGAAAAGGTTGTGAATCCGCCACAAAAGCCGGTTACGAGCAACAGCATCGGAGCAGGATTCATCAGCTGAGCGCGTTCGGCGCAGCCAAACAGAATTCCGACTAGCAGGCAGCCAAAAAGGTTAACAAGCATGGTTCCGGCCTGAGGAAAGGCGAGCCATATACCCGCCGACCAGCGGCTCAGCAGGTAGCGAACGCAGCTGCCGCCCGCTCCACCGGCGGCAACGAGCAATAAGTTCTTAAACATAAAGTGAATTCAGAATATAGTGCGGGGCCACGCCTGCGCGCAGCCCCGCATCGGGAATTTCAAGCTAAGAAATTTACTCGGCCTTGGGCTCTTCAGCTGCGGGAGCTTCAACGGGAGCTGCTTCAGCGGCTGCGGTTGCGCTCTTTTTGCGCGAGCGGCGGGTACGGGTTTTCTTGGTTTCGGCCTTTTTGGCGTCAAGAAGGGTCTGGTTGTAGTCAACGAGCTCGATGAAACACATCTGAGCGTTGTCGCCCAGGCGGTTACCGGTTTTCAGAATGCGGGTGTAGCCGCCGGGACGGTCAGCAACTTTCTGCGAGATTTCGCGGAAGAGTTCGCTTACGGCATATTTATTCTGAAGGTAGGAGAAAACCAGGCGACGGTTGGCCATATTGTCCTCCTTGGAGCGGTTGATCAGGGGCTCGGCATACATGCGCAGGGCCTTGGCTTTGGCCAGGGTGGTGAAGATGCGCTTGTGCATGATCAGCGAGATGGTCATGTTAGCCAGCAGGGCGTCGCGATGGCCCTTTTTGCGGCTGAGATGGTTGAATTTTTTATTGTGTCTCATCTTTGGATTTACTCTTTGTCTAATTTATACTTGGCGATGTCCATGCCGAACGAGAGGTTCAGACGCATCAGAAGGTCGTCGAGTTCGGTGAGCGATTTCTTACCGAAGTTGCGGAATTTCAGGAGGTCGTTTTTGTTGAACTTAACGAGGTCGCCGAGGGTTTCTACTTCGGCTGACTTCAGGCAGTTCAGGGCGCGTACGCTGAGTTCCATATCAACGAGTTTCGACTTCAGGAGCTGACGCATCTTAAGAACTTCTTCATCGAATTCGTCGGAGTCGGTTTCTTCGGGAGCTTCAAGGGTGATGCGTTCGTCGCTGAAGAGCATGAAATGCTGAATCAGGATTTTGGCGGCTTCCTTGAGGGCTACCTGAGGCTGAATCGAGCCGTTGGTCGAGATTTCGATGATGAGCTTCTCGTAGTCGGTTTTTTGGTCTACGCGGAAGTTCTCGACGGTATACTTCACGTTTTTGATAGGGGTGTAGATCGAGTCGATAGCAATGATGTTTACATCGTCTTGCGGAACGATCTGTTCGTCGGCGGGGGTCCAGCCGCGGCCCTTGTTAACGGTGAAGTCAAGGGTAAAGGTTGCAGAGGGATCGAGGTGGCAGATAACCAGCTCGGGGTTGAGTACTTTGAAGCCGTTGAGGGCTTTGCCAAGCTGACCGGCGGTTAGAACATCCTGGCCGCTTACGGTCAGGGAAGCTTTTTCATCGTCGGTGTCTTCAACAATCTGCTTGAGGTCGACTTTCTTGAGGTTAAGGATTATGTTGGTAACGTCTTCCTTAACGCCGGGAATGGTGTCGAATTCGTGGAGCACGCCATTGATGCGGATCGAGGAGATGGCGTAGCCTTCCAGCGAGGAAAGCAGAATGCGACGCAGGGCGTTGCCGATCGTAATACCGTAGCCGGGCTCCAATGGCTTGAACTCGAATTTGCCGAAGTTGTTGTCATTTTCGAGCATGACAACTTTATCGGGCTTTTGGAAAGATAATATAGCCATAGGACTGGGTAGATATTAACGGTTTACTTAGAATAGAGTTCGACGATGAGCTGTTCCTTGATGTTTTCAGGAATATCGGCGCGATCGGGAGTGTGGAGGAACTTGCCGCTCTTGGTGGCTTCGTCCCATTCGATCCAGGGATATTTGGCGTGGTTGAAACCGGCGAGGTTATCGGCGATAACTTCCAGCGATTTGCTCTTTTCGCGAACGCCGACAACTGTGCCGGGTTCTACATGGTAAGAGGGGATGTTAACAACTTTGCCGTTAACAACAATGTGGCGGTGCAGGACCAGCTGGCGGGCTGCGGCGCGGGTAGGAGCGATGCCAAGACGGTAAACAACGTTGTCGAGGCGGCTTTCGAGAAGCTGAAGCAGAACTTCACCGGTGATGCCTTTGGTGCGTTCAGCCTTTTCGAAGAGATTGCGGAACTGACGTTCCAAAACGCCGTAGGTATATTTGGCTTTCTGCTTTTCGCGCAGCTGAGTGCCATATTCCGAAGTTTTGCGGCGACGGTTCTGGCCATGCTGGCCGGGAGGGAAGTTTCTTCTTTCAAGAACTTTGTCGGGGCCAAAGATGGCTTCACCGAATTTGCGGGCGATTTTGGTCTTAGGACCGGTATATCTTGCCATTTGTTTGTTAGAAAGTGAAGTTTTAAAGTAATTTGGTTTATAAGATGGCGGGGCCAACGGGTTCGGTTCGTTTTGGGGAGGCGGAGACAGAAACGGCGCCGCGGGCCGGAGTCGGACCATTGCCGACCGGTGCGGTGGGGGCCGGTAGCCGATGAGTCAGCCGCGACCGTTGAGAGGGAAAGTGTGTTGTCATCTGTTAACGGTCAAATTTTAAATTCTCAAAGGCTGGTGACCCGCTTTGGGCAGTGGGTGGGTTCGTTTCTGAGTGTCGCGACTCGCTCAAAGGAGCCGGAACTCATTCCCCCGCCGGGGAATGAAGGGAGGGTTAGGCCGGAGCGACGCCAGATTATACGCGGCGACGCTTCGGAGGACGGCAACCGTTGTGGGGCAGCGGAGTAACGTCGAGAATTTCGGTTACTTCAATGCCGGCGCCATGAACGGTGCGGATTGCGGATTCACGGCCGTTGCCGGGACCCTTCACGTATGCTTTCACTTTGCGGAGGCCGAGGTCGAAAGCGACCTTGGCGCAGTCCTGAGCTGCCATCTGAGCAGCATAGGGAGTATTCTTTTTGGAGCCACGGAAGCCCATTTTGCCGGCGCTGGACCAGGAGATCACTTGACCTTCGGCGTTGGCCAGACAAACGATAATGTTGTTGAACGAGCTGTGGACGTGGAGTTGGCCTTCGGCGCCAACCTTGACGTTGCGCTTCTTGGCTGCGACTGCTTTCTTTGCCATATCTGAATGATAAATGGTTTATGTGATTACTTGGTTGCTTTCTTCTTGTTTGCAACGGTCTTTTTGCGACCTTTGCGGGTGCGGGCATTATTCTTGGTGCTCTGGCCGCGAACGGGGAGGCCGTTGCGGTGGCGGATACCGCGATAGCAACCAATGTCCATCAGTCGCTTGATGTTGAGTTGAATTTCGGAGCGGAGGTCGCCTTCAACTTTGTATTCGTTCTGGATTACTTCGCGAACTTTGGCTGCCTGTTCGTCGGTCCAGTCCTGTACTTTGATTGCACCGTCAACACCGGCCTTTTCCAGGATGGTGAGTGCGGCGCTACGGCCGATGCCGTAGATGTAGGTCAAGGATATTTCACCTCTTTTGTTTTGGGGGAGGTCAACTCCCACGATTCTTACTGCCATATAATTTTATAAGTTTGTCAGAAAATTTTGTGCAAAGTTACAAAAAATTTTTTAACCTTGACGAAGTTTGTACTTAGGATTTTTTTTGTTGATTACATAGAGGCGACCTTTGCGGCGTACGATTTTGGAGTCGGCGGTGCGCTTCTTGATGGATGCTTTAACTTTCATTTGAGTAGAAATTGATTGGTGAGTGAGTTGTTAAGTTGCAGATTTAGCGTTATTTATAGCGGAACGCGATGCGACCCTTCGTGAGGTCGTAGGGGCTCATTTCAACCCTTACCTTATCGCCCGGAAGAATTTTTATGTAGTGCATGCGCATTTTTCCGGAAATGTGGGCAATAATTTCGTGTCCGCTTTCAAGTTCGACGCGAAACATGGCGTTGCTCAGGGCTTCAACAATGGTTCCGTCGAGTTCAATAGCTGATTGTTTGGCCATAGAATATTGGTTTGTGACTGATGAATGATTTAAATAAACCGGTCGCCGAGCGCTTCCTTTATATAGTCGAAAGTTGTCAGCACGCGGGTTTCGTTTTCGAGAATTGCAAGGGTGTGCTCGTAGTGGGCCGACGGTTTGTGGTCTTTGGTCTTACTGGTCCAGCCGTCGGAGTAGATTACTACGTTTTTGCTGCCCATATTGACCATCGGCTCGATGCAGATACACATGCCGGGCTTAAGGACAGGGCCGATGCCGCGACGGCCGAAGTTGGGCACTTCGGGGTCTTCGTGCATGGAGCGACCGATACCGTGGCCGGTGTAGTCGCGAACCACTGAGTAGCCTTTGCGTTCACAAAAACTCTGAATGGCGTTCGATATGTTGCCGATGCGGGCACCGGCTTTGGCCTCGGCTATGCCGCGGGCAAGCGATTCTTTAGTGTCGCGCAAGAATTGGAGAATCTTCGGATCAACTTCGCCTACTGCAAACGTATAGGCCGAATCACCATTGAAGCCATTGAGTTCGGCAACGGTATCGATGCCGACGATGTCGCCGTCGCGCAGAGCGTAGTCCGACGGGAAACCGTGAACAACCGTGTCGTTGACTTCAATACACAGTGTACCCGGAAAACCGTGGTAGCCCAGACAAGCCGGGCGGCCTCCATTGTCGAGCATAAATTCGCGGGCAATGGCATCGAGGCGCGCGGTAGTCACACCGGGAGCCACCCACTTGGCAACTTCGCCAAGTGTGCGGCTCACCAAGGTGGCTGCTTCTTGCATCTTCAGGAGTTCGTCTGCTGTTTTGAGATAAATCATTCAGTCAGCAAGTAACGCTTAGAAGTGTTCAAGACGGGGTTTAATAGGCTGAGCCGGTTGTGCGGCCTTTGATTTTGCCGTCTTTCATCAGACCGTCGTAGTGGTGCATCATCAGGTGCGACTCAATCTGGGTAAGGGTGTCGAGCACAACGCCCACGAGAATCAGCAGCGATGTGCCGCCGAAGAACTGAGCGAAGTTGGCGCTAACACCAAAAAGGCGGGCAAATGCCGGCAGAACGGCAACGATGCCCAGGAAGATAGAGCCGGGGAGGGTGATGCGCGACATTACCGAGTCGAGATATTCAACGGTGTTCTTACCGGGCTTGATGCCGGGAATGAAGCCGTTGTTTGACTTGAGGTTTTCGGCAATACGCGTGGGGTTGACGGTAATGGCGGTGTAGAAATAGGTAAACGCAACGATCAGGATGAAGTAAACGAAGTTGTACCAGAATCCGTTAACATCGGAGAAGGTTGCGAAGAAACCGTGGCCGCTGCCATTGGCGCTGAAGCCCGAAAGGGTCAGCGGAATGAACATGATTGCCTGGGCAAAGATGATGGGCATTACGCCGGCAGCGTTCACCTTCAGGGGAATGTACTGACGGGCACCGCCATACTGACGGTTGCCGACGATGCGCTTGGCATACTGCACGGGCACTTTGCGGGTTCCCTGAACCAGGAGCACTGCACCGCAGGTTACGGCGAAGAGCACAACGAGTTCCACGATGAACATCACCAGACCGCCCTGGCCGGAAGTAGTTCCGGGCATACGGGCCTGCACTTCGTAGAGAAGGGCGTGGGGCAGGCGGGCAATGATGCCGACGAGGATGATAAAGGAGATACCGTTGCCGATGCCGCGGTCGGTTATACGTTCGCCCAGCCACATGATAAACATTGAGCCGGCAGCGAGTATAATCGTCAGATAAACGATAGTCCAGACGCCCATTGAGATCATAGCGCCGGTTTGCGAAGCGGCTGCATTGAGCTGGTGCTGGAGGTTGAGCAGATAGGCAGGACCCTGGACGCAGAGAATAACTACGGTGAGGTAGCGGGTATACTGCGTCAGTTTCTGGTGGCCGCTTTCGCCTTCGCGCTGCATCTTCTGGAAGGAGGGAAGAACCATGCCGAGCAGCTGAATCACGATGGATGCAGTAATGTAGGGCATGATACCCAGGGCGAAGATGGAGGCATTGGAGAATGCGCCGCCCGAGAACATGTTGAGGAGCTGCATAAGGCCCGATGAGTCGCTGAAGCGTTCGAGAGCAATCAGGTGTTCGGGGTTGATGCCGGGCAGCACTACGTAACAGCCGAGTCGGTAGATGAGTACCAACAGGACTGTTACGAGGATGCGCTGGCGCAGTTCCTCAATGGTCCAGATGTTTTTGAGTGTTTGAAAGAATCTCATTGGGGAATTGGAAAAGTGAAGGAGGGATTATTTGAGCTCTACGGCCTGGCCGCCGGCGGCTTCGATAGCAGCTTTTGCAGCAGCCGAGAAAGCGTTGGCAGTAACGTTGACTTTTTTAGTCAGCGCGCCCTTGGCGAGAATCTTAACGAGTTCGCCTTTAGCCATGAGGCCGTTTGCGGCAAGAACTTCGGGGGTGATTTCGTCGATTGCTTTAGCGGTTGCCAGGGTTTCGATGTCGGCAAGGTTGATGGCCTTATAGGCTACGCGGTTAAGGCTGTTGAAGCCAAACTTGGGCAAACGGCGCTGAAGAGGCATCTGGCCGCCTTCGAAGCCGATTTTGCGTGAATAGCCGGAGCGAGATTTGGCGCCTTTGTGACCGCGGGTAGATGTGCCGCCTTTGCCCGAGCCCGGGCCGCGACCTTTGCGGGTCTTATTTTTGGTGGAGCCTACTGCGGGCTTCAGATTGCTGAGTTCCATTTGTTTTTAAGATTAGTTAGCGGGTTCAACATTGACCAGGTGGTGTACTTTCTTGACCATACCCATGATAGAAGGAGTGTTTTCCTTAACTACGGTGTGGTGCATTTTGTGGAGACCCAGAGCGTCGAGGGTCTCTTTCTGGTCCTTGGGAGCGTTGATGCGGCTCTTGATCTGGGTAATTTTGATTTGTGCCATAGTTGGGATTGAGCGCTTTGGAATTATTTACCGTTGAAGACTTTTTCAACCGCTACGCCGCGGGCGGCGGCAACCTGGGCGGGCGAACGCATTTCGCCGAGGGCGGCGATGGTGGCCTTTACGAGGTTGTGGGGGTTGGAAGAGCCTTTGCTCTTTGCAAGAACGTCGGTGATGCCTACGCTTTCGAGCACCGCACGCATAGCGCCACCGGCCTTAACGCCGGTACCGTGGCTTGCGGGCTTGAGGATAATGCGTGAGCCGCCGAATTTTGCAACTTGTTCGTGAGGTATGGTGCCTTTGTGAACGGGAACGCGGATGAGGTTCTTTTTGGCGGATTCTACGCCTTTGGCAATAGCTGCCTGAACTTCGTTTGCTTTACCCAGGCCCCAGCCTACGATGCCTTTGCCGTCGCCAACAACTACGATTGCAGCGAAAGTAAAGGCGCGGCCGCCTTTGGTTACTTTGGTAACGCGGTTAATGGCAACGAGGCGATCCTGAAGTTCGATGTCGTTGGTGGATTTTACGCGATTCTGATTGTTAGCCATGGTCATGAAAATTAGAATTTGAGGCCGGCTTCGCGGGCGCCGTCGGCCAGGGATTTAACACGACCGTGGAACAGGTAGCCGTTACGGTCAAAAACGACGGTTGTGATTCCGGCTTCCAGGGCTTTCTTAGCAACTGCTGCGCCTACTTTGGCTGCAACTTCGCTTTTGGTGCCACCTTCGAGGCCTTTCGACGATGCGCTGATGAGGGTTTTGCCTGCCAGGTCGTCGATCAGTTGAACGTAGATGCCCTTGTTGGAGCGGAATACGGTCATACGGGGACGCTGTGCGGTTCCGCTGATTTTGCCGCGGATGCGCGTCTTGATTTTATTTCTTCTTGCGATTTTGGAAATCATAGTTTCTTTGAATCTAATCGGTTAATTGAATAGAGTTATGCTCGCTGGCGATTACTTAGCGCCGGCAGATTTGCCTGACTTGCGGCGGATAACTTCGCCAACGAACTTGATGCCCTTGCCTTTGTAGGGTTCGGGTTTGCGCAGAGAGCGGATTTTTGCACACACCTGGCCCAGAAGCTGCTTGTCGGCGCTTTCGAGGATAATCAGGGGGTTTTTGTTGCGTTCGCTCTTGGCTTCAACTTTGATTTCCTTAGGGAGCTTGATGAAGATTGCGTGGGAGAAACCAAGCGACAGTTCAAGAACCTGGCCTTCGGCGGCGGCACGATAGCCGACACCAACGAGTTCCATTTCTTTCTTGTAGCCGTTGGAAACGCCTTCGACCATGTTGTGGATCAGGGCGCGGGCCAGGCCGTGCTGGGCGCGGTGTTCGCGGTCGTCGGTCGGACGGCCAACGTGGATCGAACCGTCTTCAACGGTTACGGTCAGGTCGGGGTTGATGGTTTCTTTGAGTTCGCCTTTGGGGCCTTTAACGGTTACTACGTTGCCGGCAACGTTTACGCTAACACCTGCGGGAAGTGCAATGGGAGCTTTACCTATACGTGACATTTCTATTTCCTCCTATTGATTAGTAAACGTAGCAGAGAACTTCGCCACCGACTTTTTCTTCGAGGGCCTGTTTGTTGGTCATAACACCTTTAGAGGTCGACAGGATTGCGATGCCCAGGCCGTTGAGAACGCGGGGCATTTCCTTGTAACCGGTGTACTGGCGCAGACCGGGGCGGCTTACGCGTTTCAGACACTTGATGGCGTTCACCTTGTCTTTCGGATCGTATTTAAGAGCGATCTTGATGGTGCCGCAGGGGGTTTCACCCTCTATAAACTTGTAGTTAAGAATATAGCCTTGTTCGAAGAGAATCTTGGTGATCTCTTTTTTCAAGTTTGAGGCGGGGATTTCAACAACGCGGTGGTTGGCTTTGATGGCGTTCCTCAATCTTGTCAGATAATCTGCTATGGGATCAGTCATTTGTTTTTTGAAGGGTTTAAATTGATTCGGTTCGTTCCGAACAATATTTAACTTTTTCTTTTGTGAAAGGGATAATAATCGGCCGGTAGCGGCCACCGGGTCTGAAACCCGGCGCCGGCCGGACGGCGATGCTTACCAGGAGGCTTTGCGCACGCCGGGAATCAGACCTTGCGAAGCCATTTCGCGGAACTGGATACGCGAAATGCCGAACTGACGCATATATCCTTTCGGACGACCGGTGATGGAGCAGCGGTTGTGAAGGCGGATATAGGAGGCGTTTTTCGGAAGGAGCTGCAGAGCCTGAAGGCTTTCGTAGTCGCCGGCAGCTTTCAGAGCGGCCTTTTTGGCGGCATACTTGGCAACGAGCTTTGCGCGCTTAACCTCGCGGGCTTTCATGGATTCTTTTGCCATAATGCTTCGTTT
>CAZGTD010000014.1:0-46812 GCA_964528425.1 uncultured Bacteroides sp. | reverse complement strand
AACTCACAGAAAATGAACAGTCAAAAATTTCTTCAACGAAGAAGAATATTGAAGTTTAGAATCATATAACACTGAATAGATAATGGTCAAGCAAAATTGAATTTGCTTGACCATTGATATTTTATAGTAACCTCGCGTAAGAGTTGAATTACAAATTATTAAAATGGAGCGGTTAAAATAGATGGGAGCGGAGCCAGTCGGCAACAAGCAGTGAAGTTTCTTTTTGCGTAATCGAGAAAACATGATTTTCGTCGGGAATTAGCTTCAATTCACTGTTGCGAATCTTTTCGTTATATCTTTCGGCATAGGTATAGGGCACAATCTGATCATGGGTGCCTTGCACTATCAAGGTCGGGCCGGTGTAATTGGCAGCAGTTTCATATATAGGTAAACGAATTGCGGTTTCCACATAGTTTTTACCCAGCAAAAGCGCGCCGGCTTCGGGAGAATGAGGCAATTCTATATAATCGCCTTTAAAGTTCCAGGGGTCATAGTGGGCTCCCATAGTGTTTCCGCGCAGTGCATCGTCGCGCAGGACTGCCGCCGGTGCCAATAAGACTTCTGCACTGATAACTTTGCTTCCGAGTTCGCCGCTCACCATGCTAACAACTACTCCGCCCTGCGAATGGCCAACGAGGCTTATATCCTTAACCCATGGTTGCTTTTGTGCCCAGGTAATAACGGCTTTAAGGTCTTCGATTTCGTTTAAAACGGTCATATTTCTGAATTCACCGTCGCTCTTACCGTGTCCGTTGAAATCAAACCTCAGGGTAGCCATTCCCTGACCAACTATGCTTTGGGAAAGATCATTCATAAATGGCCGGCGGCAATTGCCACTGAATCCGTGGCAAATTATAACCAAAGGCACTTTACCGGATGATGCGGGGCGCTCAATAATAGTGTAGAGCTTCCCGACAGAGCCGTCTAAGTAAATAGTGTCGGAACTCTGGGCATTTGCTGAAAATAAACCGGTCATGGCAATAAGTGCAGTTTTCAATAATCTTTTCATTCTTGTATAACAAATTTTTTAATATCTAACACCATTTAACCAAAAAAGGTTTAATCTTTGCAAACGGCGGTGCGCCACACAAAAGATTTGCGCTGCAGAATGCCTACCATGAAAATCAGCCCTAAAATTGCCGCACTTAGGAAGTAAGGGAAGTTTGCCGTGTGGTTGTCAAACAGCCGCTGAAAAAGTTCAACTACTACCGGCACTATTGACACGGCAATATAGTTTCCGGCCAGAGTATATGAAAAATATTTTGTAGAAAGCGTTTTATCGGGCGCAATCAGGGTAGTTTTATTGTAAATTATAGGCTGAAAAAAGCCGTAGCCAAGGCCAATGAGAAGGACTCCGGCAACGTAAGCAGCCATAGTGTGGAACAATCCGAGAGTCAGCAGCCCGATGCCCATGATTATTATGCAGACATAGAGCCCGGTGCGCCCTACCAGGCGGATATATGGCGCCAGCGAAAAGCCGCCGAGCATTGCGGTTACATAAAACATTGCTGTTGCGACTCCAACCTGCGAAGTGCTCAGCCCATAATGTTTCATTGTGAAAGGCAGATAGTAGGTAAACACCATCGAAGTTGCGGTTAAGGCAATATATAGACCTATGACTCCGGCCAGAGTAAGCAGCGGGCGGCTGAACGTTTGTCCGGAGCGCGGTTTTTCAGGCGATTCAGTGCTTGCGGAGTTCTCATCCGTGCGCAGATGCTTGCGGATAAAAGTATTGGTCATAAACGGCAGCAGCAGAAGCGGAATAACCGGCACAAGATAGACGCTGAAAGCAGCATGCCAGCTGATGTCAGCGGCCCAACCGACGAATATGGTCGCCAGGATAACAATGCCGTTTGACGTTCCTGACTTGAAGCCAAGAACCTTAACTTTTTCATTGCCATAGAACCATTCGGAGAGTAATCCGGCGGCAATGGGCACTATAAGTCCGCACCCCACCCCCAATAACGCGCCCAGACCTATGAGCATCGCCATAGAATCAGCAAACATATATAATATCCCGGAAACAAGAAAAATTCCCAAGCCTGTTGCCAACACGGCCGTCTGATTCCTTACGCTGCTGATTTTACCCGAAAGCAGAATCATTGGTATAATTACCAGGTTTGGGAGCAATGTCAACAGCTGAATCTCAAGCTGACTTGCCTGAGGGAATAAATCCGCAAGCTTTCCAAGCAGGGGCGAAACTGCCAGACCTGGCAGATTGACGGTCAGCGAAACCGACAGCAGTGCCAGAAGGCTAATCAGCGGTAGCGAACCGCGGCCGTTTGAAACGTATTTCATGGCATCAGAATTTCTTTTTCTTGTCGAACTGTAATAGGCGAAGAATGGCCCGAGAGCAACAGTGTATTATCCGGGAGCGTAAAAATTTTGTTTACGATAGAATCTTCAAGAATCCGCCGGTCGCCGCCAGGAAAATTAGTCAGTCCGGGGCCGTGTTGATAAAGCAGGTCACCGACAAAAGCCGCACTTTCTGCCGGCGAGTAATACGTTACGGATCCGGGCGTATGGCCCGGAGTGTGGATAACTTTCAGATAAAATTCTGAATTAGCCTTAAGGCGAATGATTTCGCCGTCGTAGAGCTCCTCGTAATGGGGCACGGTTATGGGATCATAGTTGCCGCTTAGATTCAGATGCGGATTGGCAAGATAAGGAGCATCTTCGGGATATATATAAATAGGTGCCGAAAGTTGCCGTCGAAGCAGCTCGGCAGCTCCGATATGGTCAAAATGGCCATGGGTCAACAAAATCTTTTCTATTGTCCACCCGTTGCGACGGATGGTGTCGTAAATCACCCCCGCCTGAGCCCCCGGATCAATCAAAAAACCCGAGCGTGTTCTTGAATCGACATAGAAATAGCAATTCTCGGCAAAAACCCCTTGAACTTCAAGTTCTTTAATCATAGCCTTACAGGAGTTTACATCCGTCGGGGCCGCAGACGTGAGGACGCTCGGACGCAGTTGCGGTTTGTTCTTTCTCTCTTTTCATCAGCCGGGTAAGGGCGTCTTTGAAACCATCGATACTCATTGCTCCCGGCACGGCAAATTCGCCTGCGAACATTATGTAAGGAACTCCGCGAACACCGCGCATTGAAGCCTCGCGTTCATCAAGGCGCACCTCATCGTCGAACCGGTCGGTCGACAGCACCTCGCGGACTTCTTTCTCATCCATGCCGGCTTCGCGCGCTTTGCTGACGAGAACATCATGATCGGCCAATTCAAGGTTTTCAACAAAATATGCCTTAAATAAAGCCTGATTGAGCCGTTCGGTAGTTTCGCGGTCATATTTAGCCTCAGCCAATTTCATCAGCCTGTGGGCGTCGCGGGTATTGGTATAGCGTGTGGTTGCATAGCGGAAATCAATGCCGAGCTCCTTACCCAGGTCAGAAATATGCTGAATCTGATCCTCAGCGTCTTTAAGCGACAAACGATATTTCATTGCAAAGCGCTCTGGAGTTGAGCTAACAACTTCTTTCGGTGCAGTAGGGTCAAGCTCATAAGCCTTGAAGTTAATGGTAACCTCGTTTTTTAAACCCATCTCATCGATTGCACGGTCAAGTCGGGTTTCGCCAATGTAGCAATACGGGCAAGCAAAATCGCTCCAGATAGTAAGTGTCATCATAGATAAATTGAATAGTAGTAATCTACATCTCTAACACAATCCGGGCGCAGATGGTTTAACCCGGATTTTAAGAATTATGATATTCTGAAAAAAATTCGTACCTTTGCATTATAACACCCACTAAAATGAAGAATAGAATTCTTGAGTTTCTGAAGAAATTGCGGCGGAATAATTCGCGCGAGTGGCTTGCCGAACATAAGGACGAGTATCAGCAGGTCATGGCCGAGCGCGACGACATTGCCCGCAGGTTTATAAATGCTATTTCAACCGTCGACCCTACGGCTACCAATATGGCCGTAGGGCAGTGTGTTTACCGTCTGATGCGCGACACCCGCTTCTCGGAAGACAAAACACCCTATAAAACTCATATCGGCATTTTCGTTTGCCCGCCGTTAGGCAAGAAATCGCTGCTTTCGGGCTTCTATCTGCATCTTGAACCCGGCGCCTCAATGATTTGCGGCGGTAACTACGAATTACCCACTCCCTATTTAACCGCAATCCGCACCGACATACGCGATAATATTGATGAGTATATTTCAATCGTTGAATCGCCGGAGTTCAAGACATTTTTCAAAGAAGTCGGCGGAAATCCACTCAAAACCGCTCCCAAGGGGTTTGACCGCGACTGGAAATATATTGACTACGTTCGTCCGCGTGACTTCGGAGTTTCTATGCCGCTGCCGGATGAATTTTTCAATCAGCCGGATTTTGTTGAACGCCTCGTTCCTGCCCTGGCTCAGATTAAGCGGCTGAATGACTTTATCAACTTTGCCGTGACTGAATCGGGGCTTCCTCTGATGCGTCCCACCCGCTGAAGCGGGCGGAGCAAATATTTTTGGCTATTTAAAAAAGTTTTCGTAATTTTGTGGGCTGAAAACGAACCAACGCATTCACATAAAATTTCTATGTATAGAACTTCAACTTGCGGCGAGCTCCGCATTGAAAATGTTGGTCAGGAAGTAACCCTGGCCGGATGGGTGCAGCGCATCCGAAAGATGGGTGGCATGACCTTTGTTGACCTTCGCGACCGTTATGGTCTGACCCAGGTTGTATTCAACGTTGAAAATGATGCGACCCTTTGCGAAGCCGCAAATCATCTTGGTCGTGAATATGTTATTCAGGTTACCGGCCGCGTTGCCGAGCGTACTGCCAAGAACCCTAACCTCCCTACCGGCGACATAGAAATTATTGCAACATCGCTTAAAGAGCTTAACCCCTCTCTTACTCCGCCCTTTACCATCGAGGAAGAGAGCGACGGCGGCGACGACCTTCGCATGCGCTACCGCTATCTCGACTTGCGTCGCCCCAACGTTCGCGCAAATCTTGAGCTACGCCACCGCATGACAATGGCCGTGCGCTCCTATCTTGACTCCAAGGGTTTCCTTGAAATTGAAACCCCGATGCTGGTTGGTTCAACGCCCGAAGGCGCACGCGACTTCGTAGTGCCTTCGCGCATGAATCCCGGTCAGTTCTATGCCCTGCCCCAGTCGCCTCAAACCCTTAAGCAGCTCCTTATGGTGAGCGGCATGGATCGCTACTTCCAGATTGTCAAGTGTTTCCGCGACGAAGACCTGCGCGCCGACCGCCAGCCGGAATTCACCCAGATTGACTGCGAAATGAGCTTTGTTGAACAGGAAGACGTTATCAGCCTGTTCGAGGGCATGGCCAAATATCTATTTAAAGAAATCCGCGGCGTTGAACTTACCGAACCGTTCCCCCGAATGAGCTGGGCCGACGCCATGAAATATTATGGTTCCGACAAGCCCGACACACGCTTCGATATGAAATTCGTTGAGCTCGACGGCATTCTTAAAGGCCACGGCTTCAGCGTATTCGACAATGCGGCCTACATCGGCGGCATCTGCGCCAAAGGCTCCGCAACCTATACCCGCAAACAGCTTGATGCACTCACCGACTACGTTAAACGGCCGCAAATCGGTGCGAAAGGCATGGTTTATGCCCGCGTTGAAGCCGATGGCAATGTAAAATCGTCGGTCGACAAGTTCTACACTCAGGAAACCCTTCAGGAAATGGCCAAGGCCATGAACGCCGAACCGGGCGACCTGATTCTGATTCTTTCGGGCGACGACGTTCAGAAAACCCGCAAGCAGCTGTGTGAACTCCGTTTGGAAATGGGCCGTCAATTAGGCTTGCGCGACAAGAATAAGTTCTCCTGCCTGTGGGTTGTTGATTTCCCCATGTTTGAATGGAGCGACGAAGAGCAGCGCCTTATGGCCATGCACCATCCGTTTACTCACCCTAAAGACGAAGACATTCCCCTGCTCGACACTGATCCGGCCGCGGTTCGCGCCGATGCTTACGACATGGTAATCAACGGTGTTGAAGTAGGCGGCGGTTCAATCCGAATCCACGATTCCGCACTTCAGGCCAAGATGTTTGAAATTCTCGGGTTCACACCCGAAAAAGCCCAGGAACAGTTCGGCTTCCTTATGAATGCCTTTAAATACGGCGCGCCGCCTCATGGCGGTCTGGCCTACGGTCTTGACCGCTGGGTAAGCCTGTTTGCCGGCCTCGACAGCATTCGCGACTGCATAGCCTTCCCCAAAAATAACTCGGGCCGCGATGTTATGCTTGATGCTCCGGCTCCCCTCGACCAGAAACAACTCGACGAACTCAACCTTGCGCTGAACCTTCCCGCCGCCGAATGAGCCTGCCGACCATAGGACAAATAATCAGCGCCATCGAACAGGCCGCTCCCCGCTCCGCTCAGGAGCAGTGGGATAACTCAGGTCTGCTGGTGGGTTCGGCCTCAAACCATTGCGAAGGCATAATGTTGTGTCTGGACGTAACTCCAGCAGTTATCAGTCAAGCCGTCAATAAAGGTTGCAATCTCGTCATCAGCCACCATCCTCTGATTTTCAAGGGCATAAAAGTGGTTAACGACACGACTCTCCAGGGCCGAGCGCTGATTGATGCAATCCGCAGCGATGTTGCAGTTTACTGTGCTCACACATCGCTCGACAACGCACCCGCGCCCTACGGCGTAAGCTGCGAAATGGCAAATATGCTCAACGCGCAGGTTTGCTCAACATTGAGCGATACCGGAACCGGAGTGATTGCAAAGCTTCAGTCGCCAATGTCACCTCAAGACTTTACCACATTGTGCAAAGAAGTTTTCACGGCAACCGGCGTGCGCCATACCCCCTACCCCTCTTATCCTATCCAAAAGGTAGCTCTCGGCAGCGGGGCATGTGGATTTCTGATTCCTGACGCAATTGCGGCAGGAGCTGAAGCAATAGTCACCTCCGACGTGCGCTATCACGATTTTCTTGACTATGCCGAGCGCATATTTATCGTTGATTTAACACATTTCGACACCGAAAAGTGCACAAAGGATATTTTTAAGCGGATTATTTCGCAAAAATTTCCTAACTTTGCACCGGTCTTTAGCGCCGACGAAACCAATCCAATAGAATTTACGTAAGTTATCACCATAATAGCAGATGGCAACAACAAAACCCGAACAGCCCATGAGCACCGAAGAGCGCCTGGTAGCGCTCTACAAGCTCCAGACGATTCTTTCCGAAATCGACCGAATCCGCACTATCCGCGGCGAACTTCCCATGGAGGTGAAAGACCTTGAAGACCACATTGAAGGTCTGAATACCCGTCTGGCAAACATAAAAGCAGAAATCGACTCGATTAAAAAGGCCACAACCGACGAGAACAATAAAATCGCCGATTCCAAAGCCAAAATCGAAAAATACGACGAACAGATAAAAACCGTTCGCAACAACAAGGAATACGACATCCTTTCAAAGGAAATCGAGTTCCAGCAACTCGAAGTTCAACTTGGCGAAAAACGCCTCGGTGAATACGCCCGCACCCTCGATGCGAAAAAACGCGACATGGAAACCACAAAAGAACTGATTGCCGATGCCAACCACGTTCTCGACACCAAAAAGGCAGAACTCGAAGAAATCGTTTCGGAAACCAAAAACGAAGAAGAATCCCTTCGCGAAGAAGCCAAGAAGGTGGAAGACAACTTCGACGACGAACGCCTCAAAAATGCCTTTAAGCGCATACGCAAAAATGCCCGCAACGGCCTCGGCATCGTAACCATACAACGCGACGCCTGCGGCGGTTGCTTCAATCGCATTCCCCCGCAGCGCCAGGCTGAAATACGCATGCACAAAAAAGTTATCGTTTGCGAATATTGCGGCCGCATACTCATCGACCCGGATCTCACCAACGAAGCCCAATAATCTACCCCTACTCTCCCCTCGAACCTAACTTCATCACCCCTAACTCTTAAACAATTCAACTGTTAATATGAAGCTTCTGCAGCAGAAACTTGCCCGATACGACGAGCCCCAAAAGGCTAAAGCCGCCGGAATCTACCCCTATTTCCGTGCCATAGACTCAGAGCAGGACCCCGAAGTGACCATCAATGGCCGTCCGGTTCTGATGTTCGGATCAAACTGCTATACCGGACTGGTCAACGACCCCCGTATCAAAGAAGCTGCCATCGAAGCCATCAAAAAATATGGCACCGGTTGCGCCGGCTCCCCTTTCCTTAACGGTACTCTCGATCTCCACAAAAAACTTGAAGCCCGTCTGGCAGAATATATCGGCAAGGAAGACGTTATGATTTATTCCACCGGTTTCGGTGTGAACCTCGGCGTTGTCAGCACCCTCACCGGCCGCGAAGACTATATTCTTTGGGATGAGCAGGACCACGCCTCCATTATTGAAGGCCGCCGCCTGAGTTTCAGCCAGAGTCTGAAGTATAAACACAACGACATGGCTTCGCTCGAACAGCAGTTGCAGAAATGCGACCCCGACAAGGTTAAACTTATTGTTACCGACGGTGTATTCTCAATGGAAGGCGACGTTGCCAACCTGCCCGAGATTGTTCGCCTGGCCAAGCAATATAATGCTGCAGTAATGGTTGACGAAGCCCACTCCATAGGTGTTTTCGGTCGCGGAGGACGCGGCACAGCCGACCACTTCGGAGTTACAAAAGATGTTGACCTCATCATGGGCACATTCTCAAAATCATTTGCATCGCTCGGCGGATTCATCGCAACCGATAAAGAAATCACCAACTTCCTGCGCCATCACTCCCGCTCATATATATTCACCGCCTCCATCACCCCCGCCAGCACCGCTGCGGCTCTAAAGGCTATTGACATTATGGAGCAGGAGCCCGAACGCCAGCAAAGACTCTGGGATCTCACCGACTTCGCTTTGGAAGGATTCCGCAATATGGGCGCAGAAATCGGCAACACGTCAACTCCTATTATTCCTCTTTATATCCGCGACAACTTTAAAACTTTTAAAGTTACAACCGAACTCTTCAACGAGGGAATCTTCGTTAACCCCGTAGTTTCACCTGCCGTTGCACCCCACGACACTCTGATTCGCTTCTCACTGATGGCAACTCACACCAAAGCTCAGGTTGAGCGCGCTCTCGAAGCTATTGAACGCGTATTCCGCGCCAACGAAATCATCAAGTAATTGAGTGTTCCGGTAATAAACTCACCCGAAGAGCTGCGCAAGCTCCAACCCGAACAGCTCGCGGAAGTGTGCAACGAAATTCGTTGCACACTCATTCATGAACTTTCTGAAAATCCCGGTCACTTCGCCTCAAGCATGGGGGCTGTTGAAATAGCCGTAGCTCTCCACTATGTGTTCAACACCCCCTACGACCGCATAGTTTGGGACGTTGGTCATCAGGCCTATGCCCACAAAGTGCTGACCGGACGGCGCAACCGTTTTTCAACCAACCGCAAGTTAGGCGGCCTGTGTGGTTTTCCAACCCCGGCCGAAAGCGAATTCGACACCTTTACCGCCGGCCACGCCTCAAACTCCATTTCAGCAGCCTTAGGCATGAGTGTGGCATCAAAGCTTCAGGCCGATTCGCCCGCTCGCCAGGTTGTTGCCGTTATCGGCGATGCATCAATTTCTGGAGGTCTGGCATTTGAAGGTCTAAACAACGTTGCCAACACCCCAAACAATATGCTCATTATCCTCAACGATAACGAAATGAGCATAGACCCCAATGTTGGCTCCCTGAGCAAATATCTTACCCGGCTCAACACCTCGAAACGCTATAATGACCTGCGCTATAAGCTATATCGTTTTTTCCGCAAAATCGGACTCATTGACGAAAGCTCGCGCGGACCGCTGATGCGCTTCACCAATGCGATAAAATCTCTTGTTTCGCGCCAGCAAAATATATTTGAAGGCTTAAACATTCGCTATTTCGGTCCATTTGATGGCAATGATGTTCAAAAGGTAGTTGCCGTTCTAAATGATATCAAGAACATGGAGGGTCCGAAACTGCTCCATTTGCGCACTCGAAAAGGTGCGGGCTACGCTCCGGCCGAGGCAGATCCGGCCCACTGGCATGCTCCCGGCAAGTTCAATGCCGAAACCGGCGAGCGTCAACCGGGCTCGGCCAAAACGCCTAAATGGCAAGATGTTTTCGGAGAAACCCTGCTGGAGCTCGCACGCCACGACAACCGCATAGTTGGTATAACCGCCGCAATGCTGTCAGGAACGTCGGTGGCGAACCTGCAGGCTGAATTTCCGGAGCGGGTGTTTGACGTA
The DNA here is from genome assembly GCA_964528425.1 of uncultured Bacteroides sp. GTDB lineage: Bacteria > Bacteroidota > Bacteroidia > Bacteroidales > Muribaculaceae > UBA3263. The sequence continues at coordinate 36,600 of CAZGTD010000014.1, read as the reverse complement.
GGTATATCCGAAGGCCACGCTGTTACTTTTGCGGGCGGACTGGCCAAGGATGGCATGAAACCGTTTGTTGCCATCTACAGTTCATTCCTTCAGAGGGCCTACGACCATGTTTTTCACGACGTAGCGCTGGCACATCTTCCAGTGACTTTCTGTATTGACCGAGCCGGCATTGTTGGCGAAGACGGTGCCACTCACCACGGCGCACTCGACCTGGCCTATATGCGCTCCATAGCGGGCATAACCATTGCCGCCCCCTCAACGGCAGAACAGCTGCGTGGACTAATGACTACCGCAGCAGAGAATTCACCCGGTCCTTTTGCAATACGCTACCCTCGCGGTAACTCGGTGGGCAATGCAGACGCACCTCTTAAGCCTATTGAAATCGGCCGCGGCATGAAAGTTAACGATGGAACAGACCTTGTGTTCCTAAGCGTAGGCCCAATCGCCGAAAACGTAAAGAAAGCAGTAGAAATTCTTAAAACCGAAGGAATTTCCGCCGCACACTACGATATGATATTTGTTCGTCCGCTCGACGAAGATATTCTTAAAGAGGTGTCGGAAAAGGGACGTCCGGTAATAACGGTTGAAGACGGCATACGCGACGGCGGCTTCGGCTCAGCCGTCAGCGAGTGGCTGAGTGACCACGGTTCGGACATCCACGTTACCCGTCTTGGCCTTCCAACCGATTCGTTCGTAACCCACGGCACACCGGCCGAGCTCTATGCTCTATGTGGGCTTGACTCAGAGTCTATAGCTAAAACCGCTCGCACTCAACTATGAAAATTGTTATTGCAGGCACCGGCGAAGTAGGCTCGCACCTGGCCAAGCTTCTGAGCCGCGAAGCTCAGGAAGTAGTGGTTGTTGACCGCGACGAAGCTCATCTCGACTTCCTCGACTCCAAATACAATTTGCTGACGGTATGCGGATCGCCAACATCATTCCGCGTACTGCGCGATGCGAATGCCGGGAAATGCGACCTGTTCATCGCCGTTACTCCCTTTGAAACCGACAACATAACCGCGTGTGCCATAGCCAAATCCATGGGCGCGAAGAAAACTGTTGCCCGCGTTGATAATTTTGAGTATATGAAAGAGCAGCACCTCGACTTTTTCCGCAGCCTCGGTGTTGACTCGGTTATCTACCCTGAATATTACGCCGCGCTCGAAATTCTCGATGCTCTCTCACACACCTGGACGCGACATTGGTTTGAAATGTGGAATGGGGAATTGATTCTTATCGGCGTTAAGTTGCGGAGCAATGCCCAAATAGTCGGCATGAAGCTGCGCGAGCTCGGCGCTCTGAGCCGTAACTTCCACGTATCGGCCATTCGCCGGCGCCACGACACAATTATTCCCGGTGGTGACGACGTAATTAAAGAAGGAGATATTGTCTACTTCATGACCCGCGCCGACAATGTTGACGAACTGCGCCGCGTTTGCGGCAAAGCGGAAATGGTTGTACGCAATGTTATGATTCTCGGGGGCGGACGGATTGCCGGGCGCCTGTGTTCAATGGCCGGCGGAAAGTATAAATTCAAGATTATTAACGACGACACCACCCAATGTTTGAGGCTGGCCGAGCGTTGCCCGGAGGCCGACGTTGTTTGTGGCGACGGTCGCGACAACGATTTGCTTGCTGACGAAGGCATCAGCTCGTTCGATGCCTTTCTGGCCCTTACCGACTCAGCCGAGAGCAATATTCTGGCTTGTTTGACTGCCAAAGAGTTCGGAGTGGAGAAAACTATTGCCGAGGTAGAGAACATTCAGTATATCGGCGAAGCCGAAGCATTGAATATCGGAACCATCGTCAATAAAAAGCTTCTTGCCGCAGGAGCTATTTTTCAGCGGCTCCTTGACCTCGATTCATCCAATTCCAAGTGTCTGGCCCTTGCCGATGCCGAAGTAGCCGAAATCGAAGTTAAAGAAGGAAGCAAAATTACGCGCGCGGCCGTTAAAGATTTAAAGCTGAGCCACGACATGACCATTGCCGGGCTTATTCGCGACGGCAAAGGGCAACTCGTTGGCGGTAACACTATTATCCGCGGTGGTGACCGGGTGGTTGTTTTCTGCCTCACCGGAGCAATCCATAAATTTGAAAAACTCTTTAGCTGATGCGTAAGCTGAACTTTGCCCTCATTACGCGGCTGCTTTGCTCGCTGCTGATGTTTGAGGCTATATTCATGGTCGTTCCGGCAATAGTTGGCTTCTGCTATGGCGAATATGACGCCAGCCGGGCCTTTGTGCTCGGAGCGGTTATTACGCTTCTGGTCGGTCTTTTAGGTCATCTGGGGCTTAACCCCTCGCGCAAAGAACTGTCGAAATACGACGGCGTTATGCTCACCACCCTCATCTGGGTCGTATTTTCGGTTTTCGGCATGATACCTTATGTGCTCGCTCCATCGACTAAAATGACCTTCTCGGAAGGCTTTTTCGAGTGTATGAGCGGCTTTACGACCACCGGCGCGACCCTCACCGACTCGCTCGACAACCTAAGCCATGCAATTCACATCTGGCACTGCCTTTCGGAATGGATCGGAGGCTTAGGTATCATAATCTTTACAGTGGCTCTGGTGCCGATGCTCAACTCGTCGGGGGGCATTCAGATGTTTAATGCCGAGCAGGCTAAAATTTCGCAAGAAAAAGTTTCGCCGCGCATTTCAACTACCGCACGCCGCATCTGGCTTGTGTACATTCTGCTGACAGCAATTTTATTCGGCTTGCTCTGCCTGGGCCCCATGACTCCGTTTGAGGCCGCTTGCCATGCGCTGGCAACTCTTTCGACCGGTGGCTTCTCTACTAACTCATCGGGTATCAATCAGTTTGCCACTGTCTATGTTAAAATTATAATTACCCTGTTTATGTTTCTGGGCGGGGTAAATTTCGCGCTTGTCTACCGGGCAAGTACCGGCCAGATTCGCAAAGTGGCCCACAACGATACTCTAAAGACTTTCTGCAAGGTAATTCTTGGCTTCACTTTGATTTTTATAATCTGCATATTCGCCAACGGCGCATATAGCGGCTGGGAGAGCGTAACCATCGACCCGCTGTTTCAGGTTATAAGCTTCATTACATCGACCGGATTCGTATTATCGCAATTCAGCGCGTGGGGCGCAACGGTTTTTATTATGGCACTGATGCTGATGTTTATAGGCGGATGTGCCGGCTCAACGTCGGGCGGCGCAAAAATCGACCGTATGGTCTATATGCTTAAAGACATGCGCAACTCAGTTAAAAACTCCCTGCGCCCAAATGCCGTTCTGCCCGTAAGGGTCAACGGACGCGTAGTTCCCTCGCGCCAGGTATCCATGGTAGTTGCGTTTCTCTGCATATACGTCGTTATAGTTCTTGTTGGCACGATTGCTCTCACTTTTTGCGGCGTTCCCCTCAACGAAGCATTTGTTTCAGCTCTCGGCTCTATGGGCAATAACTCAATTTCCATATCCGACAGCCCTCTCGGCTGCGACTATCTGGCCCTTAACCCCGGCGCCCGCTATATTCTTTCACTGCTCATGCTCACCGGACGCCTTGAAATTTACTCAGTGTTGGTTTTGTTCACCCCCTACTTCTGGCGCCAATAAAAAATTATTTTTCGGCCGATAGCCGTTGGTTTAGGAATTTTTTCGTAAATTTGCAGAAACTTTTCAACGGTTCTCGAGTTTATGAAACATCAAAGCCTCGTTTCTATCGACAGTCTCTCCAAAGAGGAGATACTCCGGATTCTTCGCGCCGCTCAATATTTCGAGCAAAATCCCAACCAAAAAATTCTTGACGGAAAGATTGTTGCAACCCTCTTTTTCGAACCGTCTACCCGAACTCGCCTTAGCTTCGAAACAGCAGTTCAGCGTCTGGGCGGACGAGTAATCGGCTTCTCGGATCCTGCAGCAACCTCCACCTCTAAAGGCGAAACACTGAAGGACACAATCAAAATGGTCAGCAACTACGCCGACCTTATTGTTATGCGCCACTACCTTGAAGGCGCCGCGCAATACGCAACCGAAGTAACCGACATTCCTATCGTTAATGCCGGCGACGGTGCAAATCAGCATCCCTCGCAGACCCTTCTCGACCTCTATTCGCTTTATAAAACTCAGGGAACGCTCGAAAACCTAACCATAACGATGGTCGGCGACCTCAAATATGGCCGCACGGTTCATTCATTGCTTATGGCAATGCGCCATTTTAACCCTACGTTCCGGTTTGTTGCCTGCGACGAGCTCCGAATGCCCGAAGTTTATCGCCGTTTCTGCGAGAAAAACAACATTCCCTATACCGAACATACTGACTTCAATCAGGCTGTAATCGACACCAGCGATATTATTTACATGACCCGCGTGCAACGCGAACGCTTCACCGACATAATGGAATATGAAAAAGTTAAGGACCTCTACACCCTTCGCAATTCCATGCTCGAAACTTCGCGAGAGAATCTGAAGATTCTTCACCCGCTTCCACGCGTAAACGAAATTGACCGCGATGTCGACGACAATCCTAAAGCATATTATTTCCAGCAAGCCGGCAACGGACTGTTTGCCCGCCAGGCAATTATTTGCCGCGCACTCGGAATCGAAATTCCCGGACTCAATTAAGAACCTACGCCATGAAGAAAGAACTCGCAGTTGCAGCACTACGCTCCGGAACGGTAATTGACCATATTCCCGCCGCCGTGCTATTTGAAGTTGCAAAACTTCTCAAACTCGAAAACTCAACCTGCCAGCTGACCATAGGCAACAATCTTCCGTCGCGTTCGCTGGGTCTGAAGGGAATTATAAAAGTTGCCGATACTACTTTCCCTGAGGCGGTTATGAACCGCATTGCACTGCTTGCCCCCGAGGCTAACGTCAACGTAATTGAAAACTACGAAGTTGTTGAAAAGCGCAGGGTCGAGCTCCCCGACGTGTTGGTCAACGTTGTTCGCTGTCATAATCCCAAATGCATAACCAACAACGAACCGATGTCGACCCGCTTCATCGTTATTGAACGTAACCCCGTTAAAATCCGCTGCAGCTACTGCGGTCAGGTTCATTAAGCCGATGAAGCAGGAATGGCGTCCCGGAACCATGGTTTACCCCGCCCCGGCGGCATTGGTTAGTTGCGGAGCAAACATTGAGCAATCAAACCTGCTGACTATTGCCTGGACCGGCACCATCTGCTCGGACCCCGCAATGCTGTTTATATCGGTTCGTCCCGAACGATACTCCTACGACATTATCCGCCGCACAATGGAGTTTACGCTGAACCTCACTACCGAAGCCATGGCAGCGGCAACCGACCGCTGCGGAGTAACTTCGGGTCGCGACCGCAACAAATGGAAGGAAAACAACCTCACTCCAATGCCGGGTAGAAAAGTAAGCTGCCCATATATCAACGAATCGCCCCTGAGTATTGAATGCCGCGTGCGCTCCATAATTCCACTCGGCTCGCACGATATGTTTCTTGCCGAGGTGATAAACGTGCTTGCCGACGACCGGTTCATCAACCCCGAAACCGGAGCCTTTGATTTACAAGCGGCCGGGCTTATGGCCTACGCCCATGGCCACTACTACTCGCTGGGGCAAAAACTCGGAAAATTCGGCTTTTCGGTCGAAAAGAAAAAGAAAAAATAATCACATTATTCATAATCACTTATAATGGAAAAAGATAAAGAAATCTTCGACATCATCGAACAGGAAAACATTCGTCAGCACAAAGGCATTGAACTCATCGCCTCCGAAAACTTTGTTTCGGATCAGGTTATGCAGGCAATGGGCTCGTGTCTGACCAACAAATATGCCGAAGGCTATCCCGGCCACCGCTATTATGGCGGCTGTGAAGTAGTTGATAAAGCCGAACAGGTTGCTATTGACCGCGTTTGCAAACTCTTCGATGCCGAATATGCTAACGTTCAACCCCACTCGGGTGCGCAGGCCAACATGGCAGTGTTTATGACCTGCCTCAATCCCGGCGACAAATTCCTCGGCCTAAATCTGAGCCACGGCGGTCACCTGAGCCACGGCAGCCCAGTGAATTTCAGCGGCCTGATGTATCAGGCTCTCGAATATAACGTTCGCGAAGACAACGGCCTTATCGACTACGATCAGATGGAAGAAGTTGCCCGCCGCGAACGACCGAAACTGATTGTTGGAGGAGCATCGGCCTACTGTCGCGAATGGGACTACGCACGCATGCGCAAGCTCGCTGACGAAATCGGTGCCATTCTGATGATCGACATGGCCCACCCCGCCGGACTGATTGCCGCAGGAGAACTTGAAAATCCCGTTAAGTATGCCCATATCGTTACCTCCACTACCCACAAAACCCTGCGCGGACCTCGCGGAGGCCTGATTCTGATGGGTAAGGATTTTCCGAATCCATGGGGCAAAACTACCCCCAAAGGCGAAGTAAAAATGATGTCGGCGCTGCTTAATAGCGCAGTATTCCCCGGGGCTCAGGGCGGTCCGCTCGAACACATCATAGCTGCCAAAGCCGTTGCCTTTGGCGAAGCCCTTACCCCCGAATTTAAAGAATACGGCAAACAGGTCCGCAAAAACGCCAAAGCTATGGCCGAAGCCCTCAACGCCAAAGGCTACAAACTGATTTCCGGCGGCACCGACAACCACTGCATCCTGATTGACCTGCGCACCAAATTCCCTGAATTAACCGGTAAGGTTGCCGAAAAGGTGCTTGTTGAAGCTGACATAACCGCCAATAAAAACATGGTTCCCTTCGACTCCCGCTCTCCCTTCCAGACTTCAGGCATTCGCCTGGGCACCGCCGCCATTACCACCCGCGGCGTGAAGGAAGATAAAATGGCGGAAATCGTTGATATGATTGATACTGTACTCTCCAACCACGACAATCCTGAAGTCATTGCCGACGTTCGCGCAAAGGTGAACGCCATGATGGCTGAATATCCGATTTTCGCATACTAATCATCAGAAGATGGAGTTCTGGGAATACGTTCATCAACCGTGGCTGTACGCCACCTTGTCGGCAACGTATGCCCTGTCCATCATAACGGTAATATTTGTTATTCTCGGTGAGAATCGCAACCCGGTCAAATCATTGGCTTGGGTTACGATTCTCATTCTGCTTCCGGCTATCGGACTTGTTCTTTACTTCTTTTTCGGCAGGAACATCAAGAATAAGCGAATGATTTCGCGCCGCAACAAGCGTCGGTTGCGTCGGGCCGTAAGGCTGCCCAGAATGCCCCGGCGACCGAAGAATCTCACGCCCGAGAGTGAACAGCTGTCGCGGCTGACCGAGGCGCTTGTTGACTGCCCCTATTTTTCCGGTAATAAGGTCGAAATATTCAGCACAGGCACCGAAAAGTTCTTGGCGCTGAAAGCCGACCTTTTGGCTGCAAGGAAATCGATATACCTGCAGTATTATATATTCGAAAATGATAAGATAGGTCACGAAATAGCCGATATTCTCAAAAAGAAAGCCGCCGAAGGGGTGAAAGTCCGCGTAATCTACGACCATGTGGGCTCATTTCATGTAGCATCTGACTTTTTCAAAAGCCTTCGCAATGCCGGAGTCGAGGCCTATCCGTTTTTCAAAGTTACATTTGTTGCTCTCGGCTCTAAGGTTAATTGGCGCAACCATCGCAAAATTGCGGTTATAGACGGTTCAATCGGCTACATAGGAGGCATGAATATCGCCGACCGCTACATCGACGGCGGCAAACACTTTGACATATGGCGCGATTGCCACCTGCGCATCCAGGGACCTGCCATTTCGGCGCTGCACTACTCTTTTGCCCGCGATTGGAATTTTATGGGGCGCGAACTCCTTGAAGACTCTCCCAACGGCGAACAGGCAGGCACAACCGGTATTCAGGCGGTTACCGGGGGCCCGATGAGCCAATGGAACACGCTCGGGCAGATATTCCTTCAGGCTATATCCAATGCAAAGAAACGAATCTGGATTCAAACTCCGTATTTTCTTCCGCCGGACTATCTGGTCCGCGCCCTGCAGAATGCCTCGCTGTCGGGAGTAGACGTTAGAATAATGCTTCCACGGCGCAGCGACTCCCGTATGCTCAGCTATGCATCGCGGAGTTACTTTACCGAATGTTTGCGCGCAGGCATTAAATTCTATCTTTTTGATGCCGGAATGCTTCACTCCAAAGTTATTATTATTGACGACGAGCTGACAACGGTAGGTTCCACAAACTTTGACTTCCGCTCGTTTGAACATAACTTTGAAGGCAACCTTCTGTTATTTTCAGAAGATTTCAACCAACGCATGCGCGGCATATTTCTCGACGACCAGAAGCAGTCAATGCGCATGACGAGCGATATTTGGCGTCGCAGGCCAATGCTTCAGAAACTTACCGAATCGGTTTTGCGGCTTCTCGCACCTATACTTTAACATGAACGACAAACCTAAAGTCAAACTCGGTTTTGTAGGTCTGGCCGCCCTCGTTTTCGGAATGATGGTTGGAGGAGGAATATTTAATATTCCGCAAAACATGGCAGCCGATGCGGGCCCTGCGGCAATTATACTCTCGTGGGTTGTAACTGCTGCAGGAATGCTGTTGCTTGTATTCACATTTAAAATTCTCGCTGATACCCGGCCCGACCTCAATTCAGGTATTTACGAATATGCGCGTCGCGGCTTCGGTCCGTTGGTCGGTTTTTTGAGTGCCTGGGGCTACTGGCTGAGCGCGGCCTTCGCTAACGTGGCCTACGCAGTTATGCTCAACGACTCGTTCGGCACTTTCTTTCCTGAACTCCTTAACCACGGCTGGATAACCGTTGGCTTCGGAACAGTTCTGATATGGACAATCTATTTCGTTGTTGTCAACGGCATGAAAACCGCCAAGGTGCTGACTATAATATTTGCTGCCATAAAATTTTCGGCTATCGGCCTGATGCTTCTGCTGATGGCCTTGAACTTCCGTGCGGGCACTTTCAATCTTGAATTCCTGAGTTCGATATCAGATCTGAGCGGTATCGGCGAGCAGGTCCGCTCAACCATGCTCGTTACGCTATGGTGCTTCATCGGAATCGAAGGTGCCGCAGTTATGTCGGGGCGAGCCAAACGGTTGCGCGACGTTGGCCGGGCATCCGTTACCGGTTTTCTTGCCGCATGGGTTCTGTATCTTCTGGCATCGCTACTATGTTTCGGCTGCATGAATAGAGCCGAACTCGCGGGGCTCAACAATCCTTCGGCAGCCTATGTACTCCGCGCCATTTGTGGCGACTGGGGCTTCTATTTTGTAATCATTTCGGTTATCATTGCGCTTTTGGGCGGCTGGGTTGCATGGACCCTCATTTGCGCCGAAGTGCCCTCAACCGCAGCCTCCAAAGGGCTATTTCCGCGCAGTTTCATGCATCTTAACCGCCACGAAATGCCCGCAAAAGGCTTGCTTGTCAGCAGCATAATTATGGAGGCGTTTCTTATTCTCGTTGCAATGGCCGACAATGTTTACCTTACGGCCCTCAACATCACCGGAATGATGATTCTGCCCTGCTATCTGCTATCCGGAGCATTTCTATGCAAAATCAGCCGCGGCCCTCAACGCATTCTCGGCCTCGGATGCACAATTTTTTGCCTGTGGATGATTTATGCCGGAGGCATCGGCTTATTCCTTCAAACCTCCATTTTTTACCTCATGGGTATCGGGCTCTACCTGCGCGCCCGCGCCGACCTGGGCCTCGCGATGCTTACGCGGCGCCTATCGCTCGCCATTGCTCTGCTACTTGCCATCGCTTTGATTTCGTTAATGTGATTTCGGGCGCCAGAGGGGAAGGTGAAGGCGCTGCCAGAGCCATTCGGGCAAATGGCGCTGAAAAAAGCAAAGAATCTGCCAGCGCAGACCGATAATCGCTGTGCGCCGCGCATGAATTATGGCCTTGAAAATCTTTTGGCAAACAACGTCTTGGTTCATTTCGAGCAGATAGCTTTTGTCGGAGTCGAGAAGTGGAGTGCGCGTCCAGCCGGGGCGAATATCAACTATGCGCAGCGGCAGACGGTCGCGGTCGGCGCGTTGTCTCAGCGCCTCCAAAAAAGTTGAATCAAACGCTTTCGAGGCTGAGTAAACCGCAAGGTCCGCCAGCCCTCGCGTTCCCGCAATCGATGAAACAGCCACCAGTCGGCCCGCTGTTTTTTGCTTGCTGAAATAGTCGTAGGCCTCGCTGACCATGCGCACAAAGCCGCCAACGTTGGTTTCAACCGTGGCCTGCGGGTCTCGCTCACGCAAAATTCCCGAGCAATGGAAATAAATATCTATTCCGCCCATAGAGTCAATCAGAGCCCGCAGCTTTTCAGCCGCATCGGCCCGGGTAATATCTATTTGCGCGGTAACAACAGATTCCGGAGCTTCCGATTTTAGACTCTCCAAAGCCGCGAGATTGCGACCTGCTGCACCCACGGTCCACCCTTCGGCCAAAAACTTTCGGGCCAAGTTCAAACCAAGGCCGGAAGTGGCACCGACAATAATTATTCTTTTCTTTTCCATAAGTAAATCGATTTGCAAAGTTACGCGAAATTCGGGAATTTTTGCTTAACTTTGCGGAAATGTTTTGCCGAATCATAAAATTAGCCGTCATTGCGTTTGCTGCTTCCGCCTCCGCGGCAGCACAAGAGCAGGTGCGCCCGGTAAGTTCTGCATGGATGGCCGAGGTTGGCACGTCTCATTTAGCCAACACTTATCTCAGCTCTGAAAGATACGCCGGACAACGCTACGGGCTAAATTATTCCCGCCTGCAGGCAATGAAAGGGAAACTGGACCGCTGCATCCAGGGCTGGGACGTCGGCATTGCTTTCGACCATGCCAAAAACCGCACCGGCAACGCAAAACTGCTTAGCGCAACAATTTCCGGAGCATGGCGAATGCTATATCGCCGGCATTTGCCACTTGGGTTTCAAGCCGGAATTGGCGGCTATGGCTCAGCAGAGTTAGGTGCTCAATATCTCGGCCGCAATTCAAATAATCCAGCTCAGGCATTGGCAGCAGTGTCGGTCGGGCCAGAAGTTTTTGCGCAATGGGCCGGAAAAATCGGACGCCAGCCTCTGGCAGTGCGCTGGCAAGTGTCTTCACCGCTAATCGGAGCATTTTTCTGCCAGGATTACGGTGAATTATATTATGAAATTCAGCTCGGTAACCGCCGTGACCTTATTCATTGTGCGTGGCCGGGAAGCCGTAGAGCCGTTAAATCGCTCCTGAGCGCTGACCTTAACTTCGGACGCTGCACCCTACGCATTGGCTATCGCTTCGACGCACTATCACAGCGCGCCAACAACATAACGATACGAACGATAAGCCATTGCGCAATTATCGGCGTAGTTTGCGACCTCGTAACCATAAACCCCCGCAACCGGAATGAGAAACTTTTGCCTGCTCTTTATTAGCCTTCTGATGGTTGCATGTCATCCAATCGAGGAGTTCCCGACCGATAATCGCGGAACATTCAACGCCCTATGGACTGAACTCGACGAAAATTATTGCTTTTTTGCCGAAAAGAACATTGACTGGCCTAAGGTGCGCGATCAATATTCTCCCTTGATTACTGAAGATCTTTCATCGCGGCAGCTATTTGAGATTTGCGCCGAAATGGTCAACGAGTTGTGCGACGGCCACACAAACCTGTCATCATCCTTTGAAACCAGTTATTACCGCAACTGGTGGAGTGACTATCCACAGAATTTCAATGCCCGACTAATCGAGCAGAACTATCTGCAATTTGATTATCATCAACTGGGAAACGTTACTTACGGTATTCTGCCACAAAACGTCGGCTACGTTGGCATATCAACGTTCAGTTCCGGTTTGGGGAACGGAAATATCGCATGGATTCTTTCGTCACTGCTAAGCGCCAACGGCCTGATTATTGACCTGCGCGACAATGGCGGCGGCTCGATGAACCTGGCAGAAAACTGGGTCCGTCATTTCATTCAGCAACCGCTAACGGTCGGATATATGCAACATAAAACCGGGCCCGGCCATGAGGCTTTCGATTCGCCCTACCCGATTGAGTTCAAACCTCTTGAATCGCTATCGTCGGTATGGATTAAACCGGTAGTGGTGCTCACCAACCGGTCTACATTTTCAGCGGCTAACTATATGGTTATGTGTATGAAAGCACTGCCAAACGTAAAAATAGCCGGAGCAACTACCGGCGGAGGGGCCGGAATGCCTATAAGCCGCGAACTGCCAAACGGCTGGAGCATCAGAATGAGTTCGGTGCGCGTCTACGACGCTCAAATGAAGCTTACGGAAGCTGGCATTGAGCCTACCGAAGGATGCGAGGTTGCAATGAATCCGGAGCAAGCCATGCTTGGCCACGACACGATGCTCGATTTTGCCATTTCTCTGCTGCAATGAAGCTTAAAATCTCAATAATCTTAGCTTTGATTTTTTGTTGCTGCACGCGTGTGGTAACAATCAATGAGTCTGACAACTATAACCGTCCCGTCTACCAACCCCGCTTTGCAACCGGCTTTCGGGTGCTGGCCAACGATTACGATTCAACACTTCTTGCCCTGGAGGTCTACCGTCCTGACACGATGAGAATAGTAATTCCGCGCGGCGGCTTCTCAAGACTGATGTGCATGTCGTCGACCTACGTCGGCGCGTTGTCAACCCTTGGCGCAGATTCCGCAATTGTAGTCGTCAGCGGCAAAAAATACCTTACGAACCGCAAGGTTGCCAGCCGCGCTACCGAAGTGGGATTCGAAGGCGCAATGGACTATGAATCCATTCTGGCCGCAAAACCCGAACTGGCACTAATTTACGGCATCGGGGGTAAAAGTCCGTTAGCGACCAAGCTCGAAGAATTGGCTATTCCGTATATCTATATATCTGATTTTGAAGAACAAAGCCCGTTAGGGCGAGCCGAATGGCTCGTGGCGCTCGGAGCTCTCGTTGGCATTGACGCATCTGAGACTTTCAATAAAATCTCCGAAGCCTACCAACCCGCAACCGATGCCAAAGCCACGATTATGATAAATGGCCCCTACTCAGGCAACTGGTTTATTCCCGGGAGCGAAAACTATATGTCGCGACTGCTTCATGATTCGGGTGGCAGACTGAACATTTCCCAACCCGAAGGCTACGAAAGCCGCCCTATAGACCTCGAACTTGCATTGCCGGCGCTCGAAAGCGCGGATTTCTGGCTTTTCCCGGGCCAGGTTGAAACGCTTCAACAATCGCGTCAACTGGTACCCAAAGCCCGGTTCGGCGGCGAAGTATGGAACCAGACCGGCGATTTCTATGAAACAGGGGCTTCCCGGCCTGACCTTGTAGTTGGCGAGCTGAAGCAGATTCTATCACGTCAAGCACCGGACTCGCTCCGCTATTTCTACCGCCTGAAATGAAGAAAACGCTGCTGTTCAATATCCTGATTCTACTTACCGTTATCCTGTTCGTTGCCGACATCTGCATTGGCAGTGTCGATATCCCTATGGGTCAGATAATTGCAGCAATAGCGGGAGGTAACGTTGATGCGCAAACCAAAACCATTGTTATCGACCTCAGGCTAATCAAAGCAGCCACCGCTCTGCTGGGGGGTATTGCATTGAGCATCAGCGGGCTGCAGATGCAAACTCTTTTCCGCAACCCGTTGGCCGGCCCCTATGTGCTCGGGTTGAGTTCCGGAGCCTCGCTGGGGGTGGCCCTGCTTCTGCTTGCGGGAGTTGGTTCAGCAATGGGCATAGCGTCGGCGGCCATGGCCGGAGCGGCGATAGTTATGGGCCTATTGCTACTTATCAACGAGCGCGTCAACAACATAATGACCCTGCTGATTCTCGGCATACTCTTTTCTTCGGCCATAGGCTCCATAGTTCAGATTCTGCAGTTCACGAGCAATGAGCAGGCCTTGAAATCTTATGTAGTCTGGACCATGGGCTCGCTAAGCGAAGTTACCGCTCCGCGGCTCGCCATTCTCAGCGGGTGTGTGGCCATTGGCGTCGTGTTGTCTATAATAACTGTTAAACAACTCAACCTGCTTGAGTTGGGCGATGATTTTGCGCGTTCGCTGGGAGTTGATTTGCGGCGTTCGCGTTTTACTATTCTGGCTTCAACAACCCTTCTGGCGGGGAGCGTAACCGCCTTTTGTGGCCCAATAGGTTTCATTGGCATGGCGATGCCACATATTGCCCGCGGGCTAACCGGCGAGAGCGACCACCGCACACTCCTGCCCGCTTCAGCGCTGGTCGGAGCCATAGTGCTGATAGCCTGTGACCTGATTTCGCGACGTTTTCTAATCCCCGTCAATGCCGTAACCTCCCTTGCGGGAATTCCGGTTGTGGCCTACGTTGTTATCCGAAAGAAATGATTCAGCTGCTTAACCTTACAATAGCCAACGACCGCTCCAAGCCTCTGATTCAGAACCAGTCGCTTACTATTTCCGACGGTAGCCTAACGGCACTTATAGGTCGCAACGGCAGCGGAAAATCAACGCTGATTCGCACCATAGCGGGCATGCAAAAACCGCTCCACGGCCAAATTATTATCAATAGTATCAACATCTCCGATGCTAAACCGCGCGAGCTTTGCAGGCTGATTACAGTTGTTACCACCGACTCGCCACGCGTTGAAAATCTAACCTGCCGCCAGCTTGTGGCCTACGGTCGCGCGCCCTATACCGGGCTTTTAGGGCGACTGAGCGACGCTGACCGTGAAATAGTTGACCAATCGCTCCAAGCAGTTGATATGCTTGGTTTTGCCGACCGCAAAGTAACCCGCATCTCCGATGGCGAAAGGCGCCGCATAATGCTGGCACGCGCCCTGGCCCAGGAAACCCCTGTGATTCTGCTCGATGAGCCAACAAGCTTTCTCGACGTTGTTGGTCGCTTTGAAATTTCGGCCCTGCTGGCGCGTCTGGCCCATGAACAGGGCAAAACCATCATCTACTCAACCCACGAACTCGAACCGGCTTTCCGTCAGGCCGACACAGTTTTGCTCATCTCACCCGAAGGGTTGCACCCTGTTCGAGAACCTTTCAGCTTCTGAGAGTGTTTTTAAGGCATGGAAACAAATTCTGCTTACGAAAACATACTTTCGCGCACCAGTGTGCGCACCTTTCTTGACCGTCGGGTGCCCGACGATGTTCGGGAGGCACTTTTGCGTGCGGCAATGTCCGCACCGTCGGGCGTTAATCGCCAACCCTGGGAATTTATAGTCATCGACGACCCGGAGGAACTCCGCCGGCTGGCAGATGCCCTTCCCTACGCTAAATGTGTGGCCAACGCCCCGCTGGCTATTGCAGTTTGCGGCAACCCCGAGCGCTTTCTCGACGATGAAGACTCCACACTGTGGATTCAAGACCTATCGGCAGCGTCGGAAAACATTCTGCTCGCCGCCAATGCCCTCGGCTTAGGAGGCGTTTGGACCTGCATCTATCCCCACAGCGACCGCATTGCAGCGGCCTCCGAAATCCTGCGCCTCGACAATAAACTCGTGCCCTTCAACCTGATCCCCATCGGCTATCCGAAAACTCCACGGCCCCCGATGAACAAGTGGGTCCCCGACCGCATCCACCGCAACCACCTCTAACAGTAATAAAAACCTATGAGAGGCAGTCTATCTATCTACGATAGACTGCCTCTCCTTACATACAAGCTATGGCGTCTCCTATATTTTTTTCCACTTTAGGGACAAGATATTTCGTCCTATCCCCAAACTTGTAATTATCATTTTTCGAGGACAGCCGTTTTCATCAAAATTGCCGTAGGTTATTGTTTGAGGTTGACCTTCACTAATGGCATTACAGCCGGCGATTAGAGACTCCGGCACTTCGCCGCAATAGCCGCTCAAAGTAATCGCAGGATATATTCCAAAAATCATAGTCATTGCATAACGGTTCAGAGGCTTAATGCAAGCCGGATTCATACCAGTTGCATCGGCATATTTTATTGTAGCATTCCCCGTCTGCCCATAGGCGCCATTTGGCATTTTCTCACGCGAAGTAAACGAGGTCAAGTCATTTCCATTCCAGGTCAACTCCTTTTCATAGGTATAACGGCCGTTTTCTTCTGATATATATATACCAACCAACTGACGTTTGGAATTATACTGATAATTTTCAGAAAAATCATCACCTTCAAAGCAATTTTGGACCAAACCGTTGATTACATCCCAATACATCTGCGGCCGTCCATTACCGTCAAACAACGTAATACCGTTTTCTGAATATGTAAGAGTTTCTGTAGAGTTGTCAGAAATTTCCATTCTAACCACTCTCCCCTTATTATCATAATAATAAATGTCGCTTCCGTCTTCAGAATCACTAAAAATCTCGGAAATGACCCAGCCCGAATTGCCAATTGCGTCATTATCATCGGGCGCGGGGTCCGGATCAGGATCGGGCCCGCAGGAGGTAAACACCGCCATAGATGCAAAAAGTAAAGCAATTAACGAATATGCGTTTTTATTCATAGTTTTATCCACTTAAAAGAATAGTTAGATTGTGAATTATCGTTATATTTAACCGTCAGTGAACGAGGACATCCGTTCTGATCAATATTTTTAAATTCGAAAAGCGCCGGTTTATATAAATATTCGTTTCTATTATTTTCGGAGGAAAAAGAAACTTCAGAAATTAGTTGCTTTGGCAGACTGCCATGATAACCGCCAAACGTTAATACCGGATAACCAAAAGTATTATCTTTATAGTTAAACACCTTCGCCAAAATAATCGAGTTCAAAATTCTATAGCAACTTGGCGAAATCCTTGTATCTGATAAATAAGCGAACCTATATTTACCGGTATAGTGAAGATCAGTATCCGTTTCTTCGTGTGTAGCTTCAATTAGGTTACCGTCATTCCATTTATAAGTAAATTCAATGTAATTATCATCTCCAAGGTCAATAAACTCATACTCTATATGTTTATCAGCCGAGTAACGGCTATAGCCCTCTATTCCGGTTTCAGTCGAAAGCAATCCATTAACTAAAGTAAAATCATTGCTGCCATTAACAAATATCGATAACTGACTGTAGGTATACTTATCTGTTTCTGAATAAACATAAGGAGTGCCACTGCTGACATTATATTTGGTCGTAGTCTCACTCAGCTCATCTATTCTGATTGGATAGCGGCTATATGTAAACCGTGTCTCCGTATCGGTTCGATTGTCGCTCCACCCCGGTCGGTCATAGCTATACGAACTTACCATTTCTGAAATTACCCAAAGTTCCGAAGCGTTTGCGCTATCATCCGCGAAGTCACCGCTTGGCTCGGGGGCCGGCTCCGAATCGGGCCCGCAGGAGGTAATTCCCGAGCAGAGCAACAGCGCGCCAATCATTGCGCCGATAAATTTTGAGCGTTTATTGAATATCGATTTCATAATATTATATGGGGACTGCAAGACTTATTGAAAGAGTTGATGAATTTATGCGCGCTTTATTGCTCTTACACGCCGGAATAAAGTCAGTTCCATAACTTACTCCGAGATTTAGGTCATTGATAGTAAAGGCGACACCGGCTTGCCAACCGAACTGAATAACCTTCCACGGTTCTTCGGTTGTTTCATTTCCGTTTTCATCTTTCGGCGACAAATAATTATGCCACTTTGAGGCCTTATCCTTATCAATTCCGAAATCCTTATAATAGTTATCGGAATATTTACCCCTGGAGCGTAACATAGCGTTAACCTTCATATTAAGACCCACAAAAGGCGCTATATACATCCTTTCCGAAAATTTTATACGATAATTGATGTTAAGCGGAACCGTAAATGTCATATTCTGCATACGCTGGGTAAGCGTGTAATAACTGCCGAGCACGCTCTTACGCTCTTCTTTGCCCCAGAAGCCCATATGAAATTTTAGTCCGAACTCAATATAAAGCGGAATATTATGCGGTAATTTCTCTCCGTGCATCAGTGCAAGACCGAAACCGTTGAGATAGCGACTGTCCTTACCGTTGAAGGAACCGTGGGCTTCCTCATTAGTAGTGAACCCGGTCATCTCATACGACATTATAAACCGCGAATATTTCCGAGCATCGGCAAGCGACACTCCCGAAACTTCATTTTGAGCCGGCGCGCTCTGAGCCTGAGCTCCGAAATGAGCACCAAATAAAACTGCAACAGCAGCTGCTAACTTAATCGTTTTATTCATAATTTTTCCCATTTAAAAGAAATTACATCTTTATCTCCATCTAAATATGTTATTTTCAGCGTTTGAGGACACCCGTTATTATCAATATTGGAAAATTCAAATAAAACGGGAACACTACCATCATAGTTGTTGTAATCGTAAGAATATGCAACCTCACTAATCAATTGATTAGGTAATTGACCATAGTAGCCGCCAAAAGCCACAACCGGATTTCCAAAAACACTATAATCTCCGTCAAAAATAGTAGACAACATAAATGAGTTCAACATTCTATAACAACCTTTATTTATGTTGTTATTTGATGAATATGCTATCGTAAATTTGGTCTCGCTATAATCAACGTTGGTTGCCTCTAAGTAAGTTACTTTTGTTAATAAACCATTCTTCCAGCTACAACTATAATCATCGTAATAATCATCGCCCCAATCTATATGCTGATTTTCAACATATTTATCTGCGGAATAATTTGTATAGCCACCGAAACAATGCTTACTGTTGTATGAAAAAAGCCCATTGTCTAAAGAGAATTCAAGTTCGTCATTACAATAGATGCCTAACTTATGATATGAATAAGTGTAATTATGGGTATTACTTATTAACGGACCTTCGTATGAATACTTTGAATCCACATTCACTTCAACTATTCGTGCAGGAGAATTGCTATATTTAAAACTATAGGACTCTATTCTCGTTTCTGAACCTGAATCCTTTTCATATTTCATCTCGGAGAAAACCCAGAGACCGGACGCATCTCCTGTTGTTTCATCATTTATTCCGGGCCGTGGTTCAGGCTCCGGATTATCAGGCCCGCAGGAGGTAATCCCCCACAGTCCGAGTCCACACAACGCGACTACAGCCGCCACTTTCCCAAATTTTCTCATTTTTTCAAATAAATTAGTTAATTATATAGCTTTTTTGATTGTTTTGGAACCTTGTCGGATAATATAAATACCCTTGCGTAAATCATCAACACGATTTCCTACCTTGACTCCGTGAAGGTCATAAACAATCGTAGATTCATTGTCGTAGCTGGAAATTTCCTCTATTGAGTCAATAAAAAATTCATTGCGTCCAAACCGATTCTTAAAATTACACCACGGCTCAGTTACTTCAATCTGATCCATTGAATAAAGATAGCAGTTTAACAACACATTTTCATACTGATCAGATGTGAATGTCTCAACATCAATTTCATAAGGATCTTTTGAAAGATATGTTATAGAACGCAAAGCAGAACAGCCATAACAAATTAACGCCCCAGTTTTATAAATTGATGTTGACATTGTTAGCGAGGTCATATTTTTACACTCGGAGAATGCTCCCCCTCCAATCTCTATAACAGAATTTGGAATAGTTAATGATTTTAAATCCGAACAATTTGTAAAGGAGTTACCTTCTATTGTTATCAGGGAGATTGGTAACTTTATCGACTTTAATTTTGAACTATTTGCAAATGCTCTGTATTTTATTTCTTTAACACCATAAGGAACCTGATATTCCGTTCGAGAGTTTCCTGCGGGATATTTAAGCAGCGTTGACATATCTTTAGTATAGAGAACGCCATCCTGAGCGGTATGATACGGATTACTTTGAGATACTATTATATTTTCAAGACTATTGCAATTATCAAACGTATTGAGTCCCAATTCAGCATTCTTAATATCTACGTATTTAAGAGACGAACATTCCGCAAAACAATCATATCCGATTTTTCGAATAGACTCGGAGAACTTTACAACTTCTATGTATTTATTGCCCTCGAAGGCTTTGCTTTCAAATATTTCTACTTCCGATGGAATTATATATTCAGTTTCTGATTTTCCAGCCGGATAGACAACTAACAGAGATTTCTCTTTATTAAACAATACACCCTCTTGTGTTGTATATGACTTATTTCCTTTGGCAACTATTATCTCCGTCAGTTTATCACATGATGAAAATGCACCCAGGTCAATTTCCGACACATTTTTAGGGATTGTTATGGATGTTAGGCTTGAGCATTTATAAAAGGCATTTAGTCCAATATCAGTAACTGCATCAGGAATCGTAATTGAGTATAAATCGGGACACTCATAAAAAGCACTAGGACCTATGCTCGTAACTGTACTCGGAATGGTTATAGTTTTTAAACCGTAACTCCACATAAAGGCTGCATACCCTATTCCTGTAACAGTATAACTTTTCCCTTTATAATATGCTACTTCAGGAATAATTAAGTTTCCTGAATAATGACCTCCTTCTGCTACTGTACAAGTATTGTCATTATTAATATAAAAGTATAAATCATTGTATATAAAATCATACCTCGCAAACGTAGTGAAGAAATAACACGCGGCCAGAAATAAAGCCATAGCTCTCTTTTTCATATATCAAAATATTACGTCTTAATAATTAGTCATTACTGGATAGGTGCTTGTTGTACATGTTTTGCACTATTCTCGAACGCATAATACTTAATCTCTTTAACCACATATGGGATCTCATATTCGATTCTGTAATTACAGGCAGGATATGAAATTATCATTAACATATCTTTGGAATACAAAACTACATTAGGCGTTACATAATACTGATTTTCGTTTGATCCAAAGATGTTTTCCATACTTTCATATTATTCCCATTTAAATGTGAATACTTTGGTCTCATCATCTTTGCCGTTGTCAAAGAGGTCTTCAAGTTCTTGTGTTACTTTGGTGATTCGTCCCTTTGAGTCGAAGTTATATGCCCAGTTGTAACGCTCGTACGGCTTTTGATTGAAAACCATAACAGCATATTTCGATTTGATGTTGTGTTTTGGCATGGAATTCCCATAGTAACTCTCCATTACAAGTATAGGGTCTATGTTGAGATTAAAAGCACACCAAAGCTCATTTCCACCTAAAATCATACATGGCGTTTGTGCTGACGATGAAAGATATTCATAGGTATATGTATATGACGGGTCATTAGATTCATCATAGTTCACATAATTGGATTCATACAAATCTCCTGATGAGTTCCATTTGAAATTATAATACGTCTTTGAATAATAGTTGCCCTCTCTATCATCAGAAATTATCTGAACTATACGCTTATCGCTATCATACTTAATGGTATAGTAATCCGTATAGCGCAGTCCATCTTCATCATATGATTGTCGCACAAAAGATGTTATAAGGCCATTTGAGAGTGTATAGGTGTTTTGTTCGTATCCATATTCAGTGCCGCACTTTGATATGATAGTATTTCCTGAATACTCATACCTCATATTACGGTTAAACATCGCTTTGTAGTAAGTGAGACGACCTTCATCGTCACATTGTGGGTTACCAAAAGCAACACCACCCCATGTGTCGGCATAAATCTCCTTAAGGCCCTTAAATGCTTTCGATGTTGACTCGTCAGGATCAAGTTCAATATGCTTGAAATTTTCCTCCAACCATTCTCTATCTGAGTATGTGATTTCTTCTTTCTCATACACGAAATTTTTGCTGGAGATGAACTCACCACCATATACAAATTCTGTTTCAGTATAGTCTGAATAATCTAAGATGATGTTGCTCCCTTGAGTAGTATATTTGACTGTCTGTGAATCACGGGTATACGAAGTGCCATCATCGGTATCAAAGTGCTTTCTGTAGTAGCGTATCACACACTCGTAATCACTTACAAAATACAAAGTAATCACATAGTCATCGAATATTGCCCACTGATAATCATCATCAACAAGCGGCTCATCACTGGTCCGGCATACCCATTTATATTGTTGGATATTCATTGATGTTTCGGTGTATTGCGGTTCAAGATTGTAATCTTTCGAACAGGAGGTAATCACACTCATCGAGGTTGCGACCACAACAAGTCTTGAGTACATAAGAATTCTTTTTAGCATAATGATTGGTATCCTCATCAAACCCTCATAATGAAGAAGTTAGGTTAAAAAAAGAGCGTGAGAGTCTGTATCTGTTACTCGTCCCACGAATCGAGGCTCTGGCATGTGCCCTTCTGAGTAGAACGAGCAACGCGGAGCCTCACGCTGTATGATATAACAACAAGGAGGTGTGTAGTCGCTACACGCTTCCCGATTGTACGTTACCATACCCGAAGCCGCCTATCGTTGCCTCATCCTTGACTCAGAATTTGAAACTGCCAGATTTCGATCCGTCAAGAACAAGCGCTGGATAAACGCTCTTGTAATAATGTCTTTTTAGCACCCCTCCGCTTCACCCCCATATCGGGACTCCGCAGCGATATGCTCCGCAAAGTTAATAACTTTTTAATCAAACAACCAAATTTTTTCGCGAAATTTCGTAACTTTGCATCAATTATGAAAAGAAAAATCTGCATTACCGGTGCTACCGGAACTATGGGAATGGCTACTCTCAAGCAGTTAGCTCCCCGCTCGGTTAGATTCGACATAACTGTTCTGGCGCGACCGTCGAAACGCAACCGCCGAAAGCTCAAACCATTCACCAAACTCGATGGTTTCCGCATTGTGTGGGGCGACCTTACGAACCTCGACGACGTCAAGGCCGCGGCCGGCGATGCTGATTTTGTTCTCCACATAGGGGGCATGGTTTCCCCGTCGGCCGACTGGTATCCCGAAAAGACCCTGAAAGTCAACGTTGAGGCTGCCCGCAACGTTGCGCGCGCGGTTCTCGAAGGCTCGAAGCCTGAAACCGCCAAGGTTGTTTATATCGGCTCAGTTGCCGAACTGGGCGACCGGCGTCCGCCCCACCATTGGGGCCGTACCGGCGACCCGCTGACTCCCTCAGTGGCCGACGCCTACGCGGTTTCTAAAATCGAAGCAGAAAAAGCGATTGTTGATTCAGGGTTGAAGAACTGGGTTGTGTTGCGCCAGACCGGCATTCTCTATCCCGGCCTGCTGATGAAAGGCAGCGACCCGATTTCGTTTCACGTGCCGCTGCGCGGAATGCTCGAGTGGGCCACCGACGAAGATTCCGGTCGCCTTATGGCCAACGTTTGCGAGGCCAACGTGCCTAAAGAGTTCTGGAACAAGTTCTATAATATCGGCTCGGGCGAAAGTTACCGCCTGACCAACTATGAGTTCGAACAGTTGCTGCTCGAAGCCCTCGGTTGCCCGCCGCCTGAAAAGGTGTTTAACCCCGAATGGTTTGCAACGCAAAATTTCCACGGCCAATGGTATCGCGACTCTGACCGCCTCGAAGAAATGGTTCATTTCCGCAGTAATGAAACCTGCGACTCATATTTCCGCCGCATGCGCCGTATGACACCATGGTATTTCCGACTGGCGCCGCTCGCGCCCGCCTTTCTTATCAAGGGCATGATGAAACTCGTTGCCAAACGCAAGACCCTCGGCACCCTCTGGTGGCTTAAAAACAACGATGAGCGCCGCATCAACGCCCATTTTGGCTCACGCGAAGCCCAGGCTGCGATTCCCGGCTGGAACGAGCAGATTTCAGAACTTGAAAAATACCCGGCAGGAGAACCACGCGGACGCCGCGTGCCCCCGGCCGACAAAGGTCTCGACCACGGCTATAACGAATCAAAACCGGCGTCGGAATGGACCATTGCCGACATGAAACAGAAGGCTGCCTTCAACGGCGGCAAATGCCTGTCGGAAACGATGGTGAGGGGCGATGTGGCAACCCCTCTGCTCTGGCAATGCGGTGAGTGCGGTGAAGAATTCAGCGGCTCTCCCACCCTGATTCTGCACGGCGGACACTGGTGCCCGAAATGTTTGCGCAAGCGAGTGCTCGATGAACAATAATCATGAGCTGATAAAATCCCTTTACCGGCGATTCCGACGCAAATCGGTGTCGCTCGATGACCGTCACCTCGACTTGCTCTGCGACAATATCGTGGACCAAAACGGACTGGAACTCGACGACGACAGCATTGTTTTCTGTTCAATGCCCGACAATGCGCCGCTTAAGCGCATTCGTCTGGACAACATAAACGGAGTTGCCGAATTTGGGCCAACAGTGGCAATCGTTATGCACTCCTCAATTATTTTCTTTAACCGTTTGACCCACGAAACATCGGTTAACCTTCGCCTGTAACTTCGCGAAAAAGCTCTACATAGGCCCCGGCAACGGCTTCAGCCGAGAATTTTTGCTCAACCGACTCGCGTAGCGCCGAAGCCTCTATCGGTTGGGCCAGCGCCCACTCTATTCCGTGCGCAACTGACTCAGTGTTGCCAAACGACGCCAGCCATCCGGTTTTAAGATGTTCAATAATATCTTCTTGGCCACCGCGATCAAAGCTGACGGGAATTGCCCCTGAAGCCTGCCCTTCAATCAGGGTTGTCGGCAAGGTTTCATAAAGCGAGGTGGAAAGAATCACCTGCGCGCGCGCACATAAGTCGGCCACCTCCTTTGACTGCAACGGACCGAGCAACTCGTAAGGTAACCTAAGTCGCTCCAAAACCTGCGGATTGCGGATATCACCGAAAAAAGCGGCGTGAGCTCCCGAAGCCGGGTCGAGCCGGTTGAGCGCATCAATGGCATAGTCCAAACCCTTAATCGGATCGTCAAGGCGCGCGGCCCCGAAAATAATCAGCCCCTTTTCCTTACGCCCGGGCCGATAATTTAGGGTTGGAAAAACATTTGGTATAACGCGGCAATCGCGCCCGGCAAGCAGAGACGATTTCGCAGCCATACGGGCCAACCAGTGGCTTACGGCAACAAAAGTAAGCTTTTCTAAGCCACTATAAGTTTTTGCCTTGCTTCGCCAAACTCTGTGCGACAGGTCGCCTTTTCTTCTCAACGGGGCCGCAATCAGAGGGCAGCAGCCACATTTCGCTTCAAAACGTCTGCACCCCATAGAGTGATGACAAATGCCCGTCATGTTCCACATATCGTGCATAATCCAGACTACAGGGATGCCGGAGCGACCTATCTTACTGACCTGACGCAACGACAATAGCCCATGGTTAACCCATCCGAAAACCGCAACGTCGGGTTTCCACGCAATCAAATCACCGACTATGTTCCAGCAACCGAACGAGGCGGTCGATACTTTAAACAAATTCTTGCGACTGAAGCCGTTGGCGGCAAAGATTTCAATCCGCTCCTTCAAAAACGATGGCTTGCGCTCCCGTTTGCCCTCGAGCTCAAAGGTTTTGACCTCATGACCGAGCATTCGCAGTGCATCAACCAGACGGGAAGTAACAATAGCCGCACCTCCCAGGCTGAACGAGGTGCTCAAAACCGCAATTTTCATCGCTTATGAATCAACGGAATATTTTCAAACTTCAAAACGGCCATTATATATATAATGAGCAATGGCGTTCGGGCTGCCATTGTTAGCCACTGGTTACTCAAATCAATATATCGGCCTAAAGCATAAAGCACAAGTGCCCCGAAAAAATATGCCCCTATCCGTCCAACCGGATATCGCAGCGGAAATTTAGCCCGGCCAACGAAATAACTCGCAAGCATCATGGCTCCGTAGCAGGCAAAAGCGCCCCAAGCGCAACCCATATAGCCGAAGCGAGGAACCAACATTATGTTCAGAGCTATCGTAACAACCAGCCCACCGAGCGAAAACCAGGTGCCCCAGATAGTCTTGTCGGTCAGCTTATACCATAGCGACAGGTTATAGAAAACGCCGAAAAACACATCGGCAATCATAACCACCGGAACGACCTGCAGACCCGAACGGAACCGCTCGCTGATAAAATGCTGCAGAACGGGCATATAGAACATCACGCCCAGAAATATCACCATCGAAAAGATTACGAAGAATTTCATGGCCGAGCGATAGGCCTCGAAGTTATCACCTCCTTCGCGGCGGTTCTGCGCAAAAATAAAGGGCTCGTAGGCATAGCGGAAAGCCTGGGTAAACATCATCATTACCAGCGCCACCTTGCAGCATGCGCCATATATGCCCAGCTGCGCCATTGCATCGGCCTTATCCGCAACCAGATATGGAAGCAAAATCTTGTCGAGATTTTGGTTCATATTGCCTGCAATACCTAAAACCAGCAACGGAAACGAATAAACCAGCATCCGCTTCAGCAACGCGCGGTCGAGAACCCAGCGGAAACCGGTAAGCTCCTTAAACAACAGCGGAATCATAATAATCGAAGCCAGCATATTCGCAAAGAATATGTAGCCCACACCGATTTCCGGATTATATATAATAAGGAAGAAAAACAGATTCAGTCCTATGTTTATGGCAATGCCCACGCATTTCAAAGTGGCGAACTTCAGCGGACGCTTCAGGTAGCGCAGATAGGCGAATGGAATCGAAGTGAAAGCGTCGACGGCGACCGTTATTGCCATCATCATAGCATACGACGGATGCGCGGCAACATCGAGGGCCTCACTCACCGGCGTTAGAAAAATTGCTACCAACGCGACAAAAAAAGCCGAAGTAACGGCCAGCGAAAGCAGTGAAGTGGAGTAAACCCTCATCGGCTCACGCGTTTCCTTGCCGTTGATAAATCGGAAGAAGCCGGTTTCCATTCCGTAGGTAAGAATAACCAGCAGCAGGGCAACATAGGCATACACGTTGGTTACTACGCCATATTGCCCAGTTGTCAGCTTAAAAGTATAAAGAGGCACGAGCAGCCAGTTCAGAAAGCGCCCCACTATGGAACTCAGTCCATAGATTGCCGTATCTTTAGCCAAAGATTTAACGTTAGCCATTTTAGGAAGATTTATAATCAACGGCAAATTTAATCAAATTTTCAAAATTTTCCTTAATATTTTAAGTTTTTTAAACCAAAAGACGCTATGAAACGTTCTTAAGTCATAAGAATTATTAACGTTTCAACCATACTTATGAAAACAAACAGAATCTTTATGTTGGCCGCAGCAGGCATGGCGTTGCTTGGCGCGGAGTCGTGCGGTTTAAAGAAAGAAAAAATTACCGAGCAACCGGCCGTGAAGGTCGATGTTCTCGCAGTTTCAGACCAGGGAATATCATCCGGTCGCAATTATTCCGGCACTGTGGTTGCCGGCGATGGTGCCGATATCAGCTTCTCGGTGCCGGGCACTGTAAAAGCCGTTTACGTCACCAATGGCCAGAAAGTTCAAAAAGGCCAGCTTCTTGCCGAACTCAACTCCGAAACGCTTCAGAACAGCTATAACATTGCTTTAGCTGCTCTGGCCGAAGCTCAAGATGCCTATAACCGCTTTGAAAAACTGCATAACGCAAAGGCTTTGGCCGACATGAAATGGGTTGAAGTGCAGAACGCACTGAAAACCGCTGAAAACACTGCCGATGCCGCACGCCGCGCCGTTGGCGACGCAAAAGTCTACGCTCCCGTAAGCGGCACAGTAGCCAACAAAAGCATAGACGCCGGCCAAAACGTTGTGCCGGCAATACCGGTAATGAACATCGTTGCCCTCAACAACGTAAAAGTCGCCATTTCCGTACCTGAAAACGAAATCTCAGCACTGGCCGAAGGCACTCACGCTGACATTACAGTCGATGCCCTCGATAACGCCCTGATTTCAGGCACTCTCACCGAAAAAGCAGTCGTGGCCGACCCGCTGACCAGAGCATATACCGCAAAATTCCGCGTTGACAACTCATCAGGCAAACTCCTGCCCGGAATGCTCTGCTCGGTTTCACTTGCGGCCGACACCACCGGCAACTCTGCCCGCGCCATTGTGCTACCGCCCCAGTCGGTTCTGCTTGCTGCCGATAACTCCAATTTCGTATGGCTCGCCAAGAATGGTAAAGCCGAGCAGCGCTTCGTAAAGGTCAATACCCTGACCCACGAAGGCATAGTAATTGCCGAAGGGCTCGAACCCGGCGACTCGGTAATCGTGGCCGGAATGCCCAAAGTAAGCAACGGAACCCCTGTAATCGCTCAATAAACCGACCGCTATGGAACCGACAAATTCTAACTGGAAGCCGGCGCCCATAGTGGCACTCGGCATGAAATACCGCAGCGTAGTAATCCTTATTGCCTCAGTGCTCTTCGCTTTTGGCGTTTATGCGCTGGTAGTAATGGACAAAAATGAGTTCCCGTCATTCACCATCCGCGAAGGCGTTGTTGCCGCCGTGTATCCCGGCGCCAACGTGGAGCAGTGTGAACAGGAAGTGCTCAAACCATTGGAAGACTATGTGTTCTCCTACAAGGAAGTCGACAAGTCAAAAACCTATGCCAACGTTACCGACGGCATGGTTATGATGTTCGTTGAACTTGATTCCGACATTCAAAAAACCACCGACTTCTGGAACGAGTTCAAGCATGGCCTGGAGGCTCTGAAGCTCAAACTCCCGGCCGGAGTGCTGGCTGTTGAGGCTATAAGCAATTTCGGCGATACCTCGGCAATTTTGATGACCATGCAGAGCGATCAGAAAACCTATCGCGAACTTGGTGATTATATGGACGACCTCAAGGACCGTTTGCGCTCTATTCCGTCAATCTCGACTATGGATGTTTACGGCCAGCAGGGCGAACAGATAGCCGTTGAAATCGATCCGCAAAAGCTGTCGAAATACGCAATCAAGGAATCAACCCTTGCGGCAACGCTCATGGCCAAAGGTTTTCAAACTACCGGCGGCTCGCTCAAGAGCAACACATATACCCAGCCTATCTACGTTGAACGCTCGGTCAACTCCGTGCTTGACCTGCGCGACATGATCGTGTTCTCCACCCCCGACGGTTCGGTTGTGCGTCTGGGCGACATTGCCGATGTGCGCAAGGAATATCCGAAACCATCGAGCTACATAACCAACAACGGCACCAAGTGTATTCTCCTCTCCATCCAGATGAAAGATGGCAACAACATCGTTGATATGGGTGACGCGGTCAACAAAGTGCTGACAGAATTTAAGGCCGAACTGCCTCAGGACGTAACAATGTTCAGCATCACCGACCAGCCGGTGGTTGTTAACAGTTCCGTCAATGACTTCCTGCGCGAGTTGCTGATTGCGGTGGTTGCCGTAGTAATTGTTATCATGCTCCTGCTTCCAATTAAGGTTGCCCTCATAGCGGCGGCGACAATTCCGGTTGCCATTTTCATATCGCTAAGCCTTTTCTATGCATTCGGAATAGAACTGAACACAGTAACACTCGCGTGTCTGATTCTATCGCTCGGCATGATTGTGGATAACTCGGTGGTGATTATCGATGACTACGTTGAACTCATCTCCGAGGGTGTCGACCACAAAACCGCCACTCTCCGCTCCGGCACCGAATTCTTCAAGGCTATTTTCTCCGCGACTCTTGCAATTTCAGTTACCTTCTTCCCCTTCCTGATGACCGTCAAGGGCATGTTTCGCGACTTCCTCAATGACTTCCCGTGGGCCCTTACGATAATCCTGATGGTTTCGCTGGTGGTTGCCGAGCTGATTGTGCCGTTCGTGCAGTATAAACTCATCCGTAAGCCCATCTATAAGGAGGAACAGGAAGCCGTTGCCTCCGGCAAAAAGAAGTTTTCGTTCTTTGTAATGCTTCAAAAGGGCTACGATTGGCTAATCACCCTCTGCTTCAACTGGCCCAAAACCACCATTGTATTGAGCGTTTTATTCGTAATTGGCGGCGGCATCCTTTTCGTTACCCGGCCGATGCAGCTGATGCCGATTGCCGAGCGCAACCAGTTTGCGGTTGAAATCTACATGCCTACCGGAACTCCGGTAGAACGCACATCGATTGTAGCAGATTCGCTGGAAGCCATTCTGAGCAAAGACCCGCGCGTTGTTAGCATCGCTAATTTCCACGGCTGCTCGTCGCCACGATTCCAAACCACCTATGCTCCGCAGGTCGGCGGTCCGAACTTTGCACAGTTTATCGTCAATACGACCGACAACGATGCCACAATTGACGTGCTCAACGAGTACACTGACAAATACGAACAATACTTCCCCGACGCCATTGTGCGCTTCAAGCAGCTCAGCTACTCCAACGCGGCCTACCCCATTGAAATACGCATCAGTGGCCGTGACAGGCAGGTAATTAAAGAAATCAGCGACTCTGTGGCCGCCCGCATGCGCCTCGTGCCCGGGTTGCGCTCAGTTCGCTCCAACCTTGGAAATCCTCTGGTTGCAGCTCAGGTAGAGCCCAACGCCGTTCAGGCATCGCGCCTTGGCATGACAAATCTCGGCATTGAAGCAATCCTTGCAATGCGCTATTCATCGGGAGTTCCGGTTGCAACCGTTTGGGAAGGTGACTATGGCCTGCCGGTTGTATTGAAGGCTCCAACTGCTGATAAGAGCGATGTTAACAATCTTCGCTCAGAACTGATGCCGGTAGTTGCCATCGCCGAGGCTCCATTGCGTCAGGTTGCCGATGTAGAGCCGCAGTTCAACGAAGGTCAACTCTCAACCCGCAACGGCATACCCACAATAAGCATAATAGCCGAAGTTCAACGCAACGTTAATGTTATTGACCGCACCGAATCGGTTATGGACGCAATCAGCGACATTCAGCTCCCCGATGGCGTTACCATTACCCGCGGCGGCGACTGGGAAAACACCATGCAGAACCTTCCGGAAATTCTTATGGGTCTGTGCATAGCTGTGGTAATCATTTTCTTCATCATCCTGCTCCACTATTGTCAGGTAGATATTACCCTGCTGATGGTTCTCTCACTGCTCCTCTGCATTCCAGGAACCGGCATCGGCCTCTTTATCCAGGGCGAGGTACTGTCGCTAACTTGCGTGCTCGGCATAGTTTCGCTGATGGGTATCCTTGTAAGAAATGCCATTGTGCTGCTCGACTACGCACAGGAACTCCGGAACCAGGGTCAAACCGTTAAAGATGCCATTTTCAATGCATCTAAACGCCGAATGCGCCCGATATTCCTTACCTCTGCCGCCGCAACTATGGGCGTGGTTCCGATGGTAATGGGCGGCTCGGCTCTCTGGAAACCTATGGGCACAGTAATCTTCTGGGGTACACCCATAACCATGATTTTCATCCTCACCACCATTCCGGTTGCGTTCTGGATGATTCGCGGAAAACAAAAGGGCGCCGATCAACCCCTGCCCGAACCTCTTGAAACTCACCTTCTTTGATAATTCAGTTATGAAAAAATATATTCTCACTATGCTACTTGCGGCTGCCGGAATTGCCGGCGCCGCAGCCCAGGAGGGTCGCACAGACTCCATAATCACTCTTCAGCAATGCATTGACATGGCTGTTGCCAACAACACTGCTATGAAGATGGCTGAAAACAACACCGAGGCTGCCCGCCAGGTCCGTCGCGAAGCCTTTACAAAATACTTCCCTGAAATATCCGCAGCTGGCTTCGGATTCAGAACCGCAAACTACGTTTTCCAATACAACGCCCTCGACCTGCTGAAAATCGAACTGGTTAAACACGGCGTTATGGGTGGCATTCAGGCTCTCCAACCAATTTTTATGGGAGGACAGATTGTTAACGGCAACCAGCTGGCCAAAGTAGGAGAAGCGGTAGCCGAGCTCCAGGCAAAACAGAGCGAAAGCGAAGTGCGCGTAACAGCCGAAAAATACTACTGGCAGCTCGCTACCTTGAAAGCCACTAAAAACACCCTTACCTCGGGCCTTGCACTGCTCGATACCCTCGAGAGTCAGGTATCGGTTGCTGTCGATGCCGGAGTGGTTACTAATAATGAACTCCTTAAAGTTCAGCTGCGTCGCAACGACTTTGCCTCAAAAATGGTCGACTTGGACAACGGCATAAAACTATGCCGCATGGTATTGTCGCAATACGTTGGAGCGCCCTTCACCTCGCCGGTCGACATCGAGGCCGAGGTGCCGGCTCAGGTTCCAGACTACCCTATCGACATTCTTGTTGACCCGGCCGAAGCACTGGTTCAGACCAACGACTATCAGCTTCTCGTCAGTCAGGTTAAGGCCAAAAAGCTTGAAAAACGCATGGAACTCGGCAAAAACCTGCCAACAGTTCTTGGAGGTGCCGGCTGGTATTACCACAACGTACTTGAGCAGGGCCATGACTTCGGGGCACTGACTCTGGCCGTAAACATTCCCATAACCGGCTGGTGGGGTGGCTCGCATGCCTTGAAAAACAAATCACTCCAGGTAAAGAATGCCGAACTCCAGCTCCAGTCGGGCTCGGAACTGCTGCAGATCAACATGCAGAACAAGTGGGATGAGCTCACGGCCGCTCACCGCAAAATGCAGATTGCCCACGAGGCCATTGACCAAAGTGCTGAAAACCTGCGCATGAACCGCGAATTCTACGACGCCGGCACCGGAACCATCACCGATATGCTCGATGCGCAGACCCTTAACCAGCAGGCTCGCGACCAATACATCGATTCCTACGGCAATTTCCGCGTAGCAGTTGCCGAATACCTCTCGGCAACAGGCCGATAACATTTTTTAACACTAAATTTACGCTAAAATACTTGCACCGACGGCGAAATATCACTAACTTTGCACCCGTAAAACATCGCGGAGTAGAGCAGTGGTAGCTCGTCGGGCTCATAACCCGGAGGTCGTTGGTTCGAGTCCAGCCTCCGCCACTAAAAAAGCGAATCGGTTAATCCGGTTCGCTAATTTTTTATAATCGAATATTTAACGGCGCTTTGGAAACCACCCGCGCTCCACGCGCTTGCGCTGCTCGAATACCTCCCCGATGCTCCAGAAGCAGCTGAATGCAACAACGGCAAGCACCGCCTGCCAAAACAAATCGACGCAAACAATCGATGCCACACCCGATGCGATGCCAAACAGCAAAAACACCCACCAACATTTTACCCCGAAATAATATTCGCCTTTAATAACCAACGGGTGAAACAACCCGATAACTAAAAAAGTAACGGCGCCGATTGCGAGCCCAAGAATGTTGTAGTTTTGTAAGAACTGCGTCATGGTTTTGTATTGAATTAAAAAAATCGGGCGCCGGAATATCGGCGCCCGGGTGACTCATACAGGATTCAAACCTGTAACCTTCTGATCCGTAGTCAGATGCTCTATTCAGTTGAGCTAATGAGCCGTTAGTATTTTCGCTTTTAGCACTGCAAAGTTACGGCAGTTTTTTGAACTGTGCAAGTTTTTCTATCATTTTTTTCTAACTTTTTCTAAAATCAACCTATACATCCCGTTTTTTACGCTCCTTAAGATTATCAGACCCGAATCTATAGTTTTGCAGTTTTTATTGACAAAAAGTTTGGAAATTGCCATTTTTTTTGTACTTTTGCAATCAAATTAGCTAAATTTCTTATGGAACTCTTAGATAATCTTGACAAAAAGATTCTTCACATAGTTATCCGCAATGCAAAGATTCCGTCGAAAGACGTTGCTGCGGAGTGTGGCGTAAGCCGTGCGGCTATTCATCAGCGAATCCAGCGTATGATAGATCTCGGAGTGATTACCGGCTCCGGCTATAAGGTGAATCCGCGGTTTCTCGGTTATTCAACATGTACCTACATCGGGGTTAACCTTGAGCGCGGCGCAATGTATCGCGACGCAGTGCCCCACCTTTTAAATATTCCTGAAATCGTTGAATGCCACTACACGACAGGCCCCTATACAATGCTTGTTAAGGTTCATGCCCGCGATAACGAGCACCTGATGCGCCTGCTCAACGACCGTATTCAGATGATTCCGGGGGTAACAGGTACTGAAACCCTCATTTCTCTCGATAACTCTATCGACCGCGAAATCCCTATCCTCAACGCACCGACCGATGACCGACTCGCTTGAGCATAAATGGACTGAAATCGAACACCTCCCCGAATGGGACGAGGAGTTCTATGAAGTCTACACGGCTAAAAAGTTCGGGAAATGGGTAATGTTGAAAACCCTGAAACCCGAATTAAAAAACGAACCTGAATTCCAATCGATGCTCGAACGGGAATTTGAGGTCCGCTATAACCTCGCCCACCCTCATATTATAATGATCAATGACCTGGAGGAGGTTCCCGGTTTGGGCCGTTGCATAATAACCGACGATGTTTACGGCGATTCCCTCGCAAAACTTATTGCCAACAACCAAGTTACGCCTGATATTATCAATAAGCTGACCCACGATCTGGTGTCAGCAATCGACTATTTGCAAACTAACCATGTTATCCATAAGCCGTTGCGGCCGGAAACGGTAATTTTTACCGAAAACGTGCGCAACCTGAAGCTTATTGACGTTGGCTTCGACCGGAAGAACGCGCTGGCTCCTACCGACGTGGCCGATGATATTCGTGCCTTCGGCTCAGTTCTTGCTCAGGCGCTTGACGCATGCCCCGAACTGCGCGATGATTCCAAACTGCGTCTGATTGCCGGGCGTGCAGCGGGCCCTCTGCCCTACTCCTCGGTCGAAAGCCTTAAAATGGCAGTCAGCGGAGCCTCCGACCGCAGGCTTTATATAGCTCTTATTGCATTTTTGACCGTTATGGTCGCCATTCTATCCATCACACTCATTATTAAACCATGATTGAAATCAAGGAAATTCCCCTGAAGAAACGCGAGCTGAAAAAGTTCGTTGAATTTGCCAATGACCTTTACAAGGGCAACGACTGCTATGTGCCGCCGCTTCTCATGGACGACGTCAACACCCTTCGTCCGGAAGGGAATCCCGCTTTTGACTTTTGTGAATGTAAATGCTGGATGGCGTTTCGCGATGGAAAACCGGTTGGCCGCATTGCAGGCATAATTAACAAAACTGTTAACGAGCGTACCGGCAAAAAAGACGCCCGTTTCGGATTCGTTGATTTCATTGACGATGACGAGGTTGTTGATTCCCTGTTTGCCACTGTTGAAGACTGGGCCCGCTCCAAGGGAATGACAGAACTGGTCGGCCCCCTCGGATTCACCGACATGGACTATGAAGGTATGCTGGTTGAAGGCTTTGACCGGCTCGGAACAATGGCTACGATATATAATTATCCCTACTATCCGGTTCACATGGAGCGCATGGGCTTCAAACCCGACGCCGACTGGATGGAGTTCTTCATGAAGGTTCCGCCGGAGGTTCCTGCAAAAATGACCCGCGTATGCGAAATCGTCAGGAATCGTTTCGGTCTCCGCACCGCTCAGCTGACTTCACGCAAGAAACTGAAAGAAATGTATGGCCAGAAACTCTTTCAGGTAATCAACGAGGCCTACGACAAGCTCTACGGTTATTCGCCGCTCACACCGCGCCAGATTGACCATTATATAAAAATGTATCTCGACATCATCAATCTCGACAGCGTTTGCGTTATCGTTGATAAGAACGATGATCTTGTCGGCATCGGCATTTCTATGCCTTCTCTGAGCCGCGCGCTCCAGAAATCCGGAGGCAAACTGTTCCCGATGGGTTGGCTGCCGCTAATCAAGGCCCTGCGTGGTCATGCGGCCGACACTGTAGATTTGCTATTGGTAGCCATCAAACCGGAATATCAGAACAAAGGCGTCAATGCCCTCCTGTTTGAATACATGATACCCCGCTATAACGCCGCCGGCTTCAAATATGCCGAAAGCAACCCCGAGCTCGAAACCAACTCAAATGTTCAAAAGCAGTGGGAATACTTCGACACCGAACAGCATAAACGTCGCCGGAGTTATAGAAAAACCCTCTGAAACACTTTTTAACTAATTGCACTTGCAAAGATTTTGCTCCACAATACTGACATTTTGACATAAAAACTGACAAAATCACGCTCTTTGTCAACGACGGCGGACAAATATACCAATTAATTCGACCTTTCGGCCAACGTATGTTAAAAAGCAGTTTACTTGCATTCTTAATAATTGCATTGTAACTTTGCAATACAAAAACAAAGCGAACAAATCTTTTTCATTTTAAGTGTACTATAACATAGGCTTAGACATAACGAATAATAGCATTTAAGTACTACCGTAAAATCCTTTTTTCAAGATTGAGACCCGTCGAGATGACGGGTCTCTTTTTATTTTCCAAAATTTCGGGGGAACGCGCAAACCTTTGGCACGCTTTTTGTGTTTTTAAGTTAAAAAGAAAAAAACTTATTAACTCAGTCTTATGAATTTTAACAATTTCACTATTAAATCTCAGGAGGCCGTTCAAAAAGCCGTTGAGATTACCCGCTCGGCAGGTCAGCAGTCTATTGAACCTGTTCATCTGCTTAAGGCGGTTGTTGAAGAAGGCGACTCGCTGGTTAAGTTCATTTTCCAGAAAATCGGCGCCAATCTTCAGCTGCTGCAGACTAACCTTGACCGTGCTATAGCCGCTTTGCCCAAAGTTTCGGGCAGCGAACCCTACCTGAGCCGCGAGAGCAACGACGTTTTGCAACGTTCCATCGACCTGTCGAAAAAGCAGGGCGACGAATACGTTACCCTCGAATCGCTTCTGATGGCGCTATTCGTTGTTAACTCGCCCGCATCGCAAATGCTTAAAGACGCCGGTTTGACCGAACACGAACTTCAGGCCGCAATCGATGAACTCCGCAAGGGTAAAAAAGCCACTGACCAGAGCGCTGAAGACACCTACAACGCTCTGTCGAAATATGCAATCAACCTCAACGAGCGAGCACGCTCCGGTAAGCTCGACCCGGTTATCGGCCGCGATGAAGAAATCCGCCGCGTGCTGCAGATTCTTAGCCGCCGAACCAAAAACAACCCGATGCTCATTGGTGAGCCGGGTACCGGTAAAACGGCCATTGCCGAAGGACTCGCACAGCGCATAGTGCGCGGCGACGTGCCCGAAAACCTGCGCTCCAAACAGA
>CAZGTD010000013.1:0-49310 GCA_964528425.1 uncultured Bacteroides sp. | reverse complement strand
GCGTCGGATTCATAACCCGGAGGTCCCGAGTTCAATTCTCGGTCCCGCTACCAAAATGCAGACTGGCGGTTGGCAACAAAATGCCAACCGCCAGTCTCTTTTGCGTATGGTTTTGTTTATTTTACAATGATTTCCTTGAAGGTTGAGAATATCAGCTTGATATCGTTCCACAAGGTTGCCCGGTCAACATATTCAAGGTCAATTGCCAGCTTATCGGGCATAACCTGCTCAATATAGCACTTATCGGGGTCAGCCGCGGCCGCCAGAATCTCATTTTCGTTTCTATACCGGATGGAGGCGAGCGAGGTGATTCCGGGCCGCACAGAAAGGACTCTGAGCTGCTCGGGCGTGTACATGTCAACGTATTTCCTAACCTCCGGGCGCGGGCCAACGAGACTCATATCGCCCAGAAACACATTGATTAGCTGCGGAAATTCGTCGAGCTTATACTTTCTGATGTAATAGCCCGAACGCGTAACGCGCGGATCCTTGCCGCCAACCGTTATCAGTCCGAGTTTGTCGCTGTCGGGGCGCATTGAGCGGAACTTGAAAATCCGGAAATCCTTATTGTTTTTACCTACGCGGATCTGACGGTAAAATACGGGACCTTTGGAATCAGACTTAATCCAGATGGCCAGGACAATAAACAGCGGACTCAGAACCGCAAGCCCACATCCGCTGGCTATAATGTCGAATAACCGTTTCAAAGCTTTGAGATAATATCCGTGAAGTTTTCAATGATGTAGGCAACATCATCATCGGTCAGTTTCGTATGGAGCGGCAATGTGATTTCATTGTGATACTGCTCGAACGCATTCGGATAATCGGCAATGTCGAATCCCATGGACTTATAGGCCGTCATCATTGGCAGCGGCTTATAGTGCACGTTGGTTGCGATTCCGCGCTCGGCCATCTTGACTATAATGTCGTTTCGCTGCTCGGTGGTGATTCCGTCAACCCTGACGATATACAGGTGGCCGCTCGACGAGTGGTCGTTGCCATAGTGGTCGAGCACCTTAACCGGATAATCGGCCAGGGCTACGTTATAGCGCTCGATAATCTGTTTGCGCCGACGCAGCAATTCCGGATAACGATTGAGCTGCGCCAATCCGATTCCGGCCATTATATCGGTCATATTGCATTTATACCATGTGCCGATAATGTCATATTCCCAGCCTCCGAGCTTGGTTTTGGCCAGGGCATCTTTATTCTGTCCGTGGAGCGAAAACAGCTGCAATTGCTTATAAACGGCAGCATCGTCAACGCTAGGGTGAGATTTCCAGGTCAGCGCGCCCCCTTCGGCAGTGGTCAGATTCTTAACCGCATGGAACGAAAACGACGTAAAGTCGGCAATCGCACCACACATTACACCATTGCGCATAGCCCCGAAAGCATGCGCGGCATCGGCCACTACAATGCAACGGCCATAGGCTTTTTGAATATCATTGGCCGGACGGAAAAGGTTTTTCTTGGCTTCAACAGCTGCAAAAACCTTATCGTAGTCGGCAACAATACCTGCGAGATCGACCGGCATAACGGCCTTTGTGCGTTCGGTAATGGCAGCTGCCAGTTTGTCGTAGTCCATTTCAAACGACCCGGGGGCACAGTCAACCATTACGGGACGGGCACCGACATGACATACGGCACTGGCCGTAGCAGTATATGTATAGGCCGGCACAATCACTTCGTCGCCCTCGCCGATACCAAGCACCCTCAGGGCCATTTCCATGCAGGCTGTGGCCGAATTCAGGCAAACGGCAGTCGGGAGCCGGTTTCCATCGCTATCGAATCGCGCAGTCTGGCAATAGTCAGAAATAAGCTTTTCGAATTCTTTGGTTTTCGGGCCCGTGGTTATCCAACCCGAGCGTAAAGAATCAGCTACTTCGTTGATTTCCTCTTCGCTCATGTCGGGCGGAGAAAATGGAATATTTCTTTTAGTATTCATAACTATAAGGTATTGTTTATTTTAGTGCATTCTTCAGAATCTG
This sequence comes from uncultured Bacteroides sp., assembly GCA_964528425.1. Lineage (GTDB taxonomy): Bacteria > Bacteroidota > Bacteroidia > Bacteroidales > Muribaculaceae > UBA3263. The sequence continues at coordinate 47,322 of CAZGTD010000013.1, read as the reverse complement.
GACGGGATGAAGGGCGGTGCGGCCCGTGCCGTCGTGGATTTGCTGGCGGCAGCTGGTGCCCGGCGCCGCTATTACGGTTTCGGCCGATGCGTTCCTTACGGCCGGAAAGAGCACCTGCTCGCCGATGGCCATTGAAAGTTCATAGTTATTGCGGTCGTAGCCGAACGCGCCGGCCATGCCGCAACAGCCGGAGGGAATAACTTCGACCTTGTAGTTGCAGGGAATTGAGAGCATCGCCTTGCTCGGCAGAATCGAAACCAAGGCTTTTTGGTGGCAGTGGCCATGAAGTTTTATGGTCAGCGGCTGCGAGGTGAAGCTGTCGGCACTGATTCGTCCATTTTTGAACTCACGGACAATAAATTCGTCGAAAAGCAGGGCATTTTTGCTCAGCTGCCGCGCTTTCTCTTTAAGGTCGTCGCCAACAAGGTCGGGATATTCGTCGCGGAAAGTCAGGATGCACGATGGCTCCAGGCCAACCAGCGGAGTTTCGTCGCCAATAAGCGCCGACAGAGCCTCAACGTTGCGTCGGGCAAGCTTACGGGCTTTTTTCAGCAGGCCTTTGGAAATGTCAACGCGGCCGCTATCGGTATGCTCCGGAATTACAACATCATAGCCCAGCGCCCTCATCAGCTCAACAAAGGCAATGCCGATTTCAACGTCCATATAGTTGGTGAATTCGTCGGCAAATAGATATAGCTTGCGGGAGCATTCTTTGGCCGGAGGATTTTTTTTGAGCCAGCTGCGCAAAGTCTGTTTAGCTATTGCGGGAATCTTGCGCTGCTTGCTAAAATGCATGATGCTGCCTATTATGCCGCCAAACAGCGACGAACCGACTGCGGCGTTAAAGAGCCCCGGCGCAATCATTCCCAAGCGTTGAATACTACTGAGGTTGGAGGTAAGCCAGGCGGTCAGCGGCACTCCCGACTCATCGTAGTGGTGCTGAAGATATTCGGCCTTGTAGCGGGCCATGTCAACATTCGACGGGCACTCCGACTTGCAGCCCTTGCACGAAAGGCACGAAGCAAGCGCATTGAGGATTTCAGGCTGCGAGAATACCTTGGCCGACGCCGGATGAATCAGCAGTTCACGCAAAAGGTTGGCGCGGGCGCGCGTAGTGTTGTTCTCATCCTTGGTGGCGCGATAAGAGGGACACATGGTGCCGCCAAACAGGTTCGACTTGCGGCAGTCGCCCGAGCCGTTACACTGCTCTATGGCGCAAAGCCAGCCCTTGCGGGCCGAGAAGTCAAAATAGGTTGCAACGCCCAGCTGATGCCGCTCGGAGCGCAGCGAAACGTCCATGGGCGGAGTGTTGACGATTTTGCCGCGGTTCAAGATGCCGTGAGGGTCACAAACATTCTTGAACTCGACGAAAATATCATAGAGCTTTTCGCCCATCAGAAGCGGTATGAACTCGCCGCGCAAACGGCCGTCGCCATGCTCGCCGCTGAGGCTTCCGCGATGTTTCTTAACAATATGGGCCGTTTCGGTTGCCACTTTGCGAAACAGGGCCCGGTCCTTATCTTCCTTAAGATTCAAAATCGGGCGCAGATGCAGCTCGCCGGTTGAAATATGGCCGTAGAACACGCAGTCGAGGCCAAGCTTATCGAGCATGGCCTTGATATCCTTAACGAATGCGCCCAGCCGATATGGGGCCACCGCAGTATCTTCAATCACTGCAACCGGCTTGGCGCTGCCGGGCATGCCTGAGAGCAAACCCAGACCGGCCTTGCGCAGACTCCACACGCGCGAAATATCTTCCTTTTCAACCACAGTGAAGTCATAACAGAGATTCCGCTGACGCAGCGAGTCTATAATGGCCTCGGTTTTGGTTTCGAGCGCGGCGGGAGTCGGTTCGGCAATTTCTATGACCACGATGGCTGCCGGATTGCCCTTGACAAAAAATCGGTTGCGCTGCTGCTCAAGATTTTCCTTGCTGAGGTTCAGAATCTTATCGTCGATCAGCTCAACGGCAACCGGTTGATGCTGCAACGCAACGAGATTGGCCTCGTAAACCTTCGTGTCATCCTCGCAGTGAGCGCAAATCAGCCGCTTACACTCCGGCGGCAGAGGGTCGAGCGATAGTTTCAGTTCCGTTGCCAGGCCGATAGTGCCCTCCGAACCGGCCAGCACCTTGCAGAGGTTAAACGGCGCGGTATTTTCGGGCTCGAAAGTAGAGCTATGGAGCAACTCGTCGAGCGCATAGCCGGAATTGCGGCGACGAAGCTCAAGGTCAGGAAAGGCCGCCACTGTTGCGCGGCGCATTTCTTCATCGCTGAAAAGATTGAAAATATATTTATATATTCTGCCCTCCAGGCCGGGAGCCTTTGTTTTAGTTTCCACATTTTGGGGCGAGAGCGGCCCGAAGTTGGCTATCGACCCGTCGCTGAGAATAACCCGGGCCTCCTCAAGGTGGTCCCGCACGCTGCCATAAACCAGCGAGTGGGTGCCACAGGAGTTATTGCCGGTCATACCCCCTATGCAGCAGCGGTTGGCGGTTGACGTTTCGGGCGAGAAGAAGAGCCCATAGGGTTTCAGGGCTATATTCAGTTCATCGAGCACTATGCCCGGCTGAACCCTTACCCACCGCTCGGCGGCGTTGATTTCGAGGATGCCGGTCATATGGCGCGACATGTCGACGATCAATCCGCGGCCAACAACCTGGCCGGCCAGCGACGTGCCGGCCGTGCGCGGAATCAGGTTGATTTTCTCCTTCCCGGCGAACTCCACGATGGCTATAACATCTTCCTCATCCCTGGGATAAGCAACGCCCAGCGGAGTTTCGCGATAGGCCGAGGCATCGGTCGAATAAATCACCCGATGCTCGCGGTCGGTGAAAATCTCACCCTTAATTTTCAATCCCTCAAAATTCATTACTTCAGATTTGAAACAATGATTTTGCCGGCGTCGCCGTTGCCGTAGAGGCGTTTCGTAAAGTCCATATTGCCGTTGGCTGCCGCTTCGGCGGCAAGGGCAACAATCTTGTCGGTGTCGGCCCCGGCAAGCTTATTAAAGCCATTCCGGACCAGTTCAACCCATTCGGTTTCGTCGCGCATGGTTACGCAAGGCTTGGAAAAGAAATAGGCTTCTTTTTGCAGGCCGCCGCTATCGGTAAGAACAAACCGGCAGTTGCTCAGCAGCCAAACCATTTCCAGATAGCCGACCGGATTTATAAACTTAATTTTCGAATTTTCAAAGTCATAGCCTATGGCCGTTAGCTTACCTCGGGTGCGCGGATGCAGGGGGAGCACAACCGGAGTTGTTTCCGAAATTTTTTCCAGAGCCGCAAAAATGCCTTTCAGGCGCGCGGGGTCATCGGTATTTTCGGCGCGATGCACCGTGCAAAGGGCAAACTCCGCCGGAATATCCTCCGCCGGATGCTTGGCCTTCGGAGCATAGAACAGGGCGGCATCCTGCATAACGTCACCTACCTCCATCACGCGGCAATCCAGTTTCTCATATCCTTCGTTGCCGAGGTTATCAACGGCCGTTGACGTGGGACAAAACAGAATATCGCTGATACGGTCGGTCAGAATGCGGTTAACCTCTTCGGGCATTGCGATATTAAACGAGCGCAGACCGGCCTCGACATGAGCCACCTTAATGTGCAGTTTCTTGGCTGCCAGGGCGCCGGCCAGGGTCGAGTTAGTGTCGCCATAAACCAAAACCCAGTCGGGTTGCTCCTTAATGAGCACCTGCTCGATCTTTTCGAGCATCTGACCGGTCATTGCACCATGGCCCAGACCGTTGATATTGAGATTATATTGAGGTTTGGGAATCGACATCTCCTCGAAAAACACATCGCTCATGTTCGAGTCGAAATGTTGGCCGGTGTGGACAATAACCTCCTCAACTCCGGGAGTTTCGGCAATTGCGCGGCTAACCACCGCCGCCTTTATGAACTGGGGCCGCGCCCCGATAACTGTAACTATCTTCATGTTGTTAATTTCTATTATACATTACTGCAATGAATCTACGAATTTCTCGGCAAGCACCGGATAGGCGTGGTTTTTAAGCGCGAACCGCTGGCCGCGCTTGCCCATCTCTTCCAGTTCGGATTTCGGCGACTTAATCATTTTTTTAACGGCTTCCACAATAGCGTCAACATTATCAGGCTCTACATAAACTCCGCATTGGGCCTCCTCAACGAGATTATTTCCGGCATCTATCGCCTGAATAACCGGGCGCGAAGCCATCATGTAGTCAAACATCTTGTTCGGGCTGATGCCGAAGCGGAAGAGCGGCTGACGCTGCAAACCTATGTAGAGTGCATCACACAAAGGAAGTACAAACGGAATGGTGGTTTTTTCAACCGGGTCGAGGAAGTAAACATTCTTAACACCTTTTTCCTTGGCGTAGGCTATAAGATTAGACTTCTCCTGGCCGCGACCGACCAAAACAACGCTCACCTTGTCATTCTCCAACCGCTTGGCAACGTCAATCAGCGTATACAGCGAGTTGGCAATTCCGTGAGCCCCGGCAAACCCGATAATGAACTCGCCGTCGGCACGCAACTTCTTGAACAGCGCGGCATGGTCGGGATACAGTTCCCGCACCTTTTCCTCGGGATTAACCTTACCCTCAAGATCCCATTCGTCAATGTCAAAACCGTTAGGAACGCAAACGAACTTTGAGGGCTCCATGCCGCGCTCCACCATGTGTTCCAAAGCGTTGGGCAGCAGCGAAACAACCTTGTCGCAATGGCGGTAGCAATAATCCTCGGCCGCCTGCATGACCATAATAAACGGATGATGCTTAGAATATCCGCCAAGCTCCATTGGCGATAGCGGCCAGAGGTCGTGAACCTCATAAACCAGCTTGGCGCCATAGTGTCGGGCAATCTTCCGCGCCGGATAAATATCGAGCGGATAGGTCGACGAGGCGATTACCACGTCGGGTTTGAAATCTCCAAGATACTTTTTATAGCCAAACCATAGCTTGCGGATGAAGTCAAACATCGAGCGGATGCGCCCCAGGCCATTGCCCTCATAGGGCTTCAGTGGAATCCAGCGGTATTCAATGCCCTCAACGGTTTCGTTATCAACCGCAGGCTGCTGCTTGCGCAAATGGGAATATGAGCCGCCGATAATCATTACCCGATTACCGGTTTTGACCCACTCGCGGCCAAGATAATAAGGCCGGAATTCCATGCCGAGCTGCGGATTCCCGGCATAATGGTTTATTAAGAGTATATTCATATTATTTTCTATAGCCTTGATAGGAGATTTTTGGTTTCTTTAATTTTTGCGAGTTCGCCGGCGTTTTTATAAATTGCAATGAGGGCTTTCAGCGGAAAACGTTTGTTATCGTTATGCCTGAAGGCATCGTTGAGCAGGCGTTCTGCTTTAGCCAGATCCTTTTCTACCCAATAGGCATATTCGCCTTTCATACAGCGCAAAACGTCTACCGAACGCGGGTCCGCATTATTTTCGGCGGCCTCTATCAGTTCGTTGAGGGTATCTTCGTGGCCACTTTCGCCAATACGTATCAGCGACGCAAAATATGACTGCAAATGAAGAATATCTTTGGGGTTATTCAGATAATTATCTTTAGCATATTTCAGTGCTTCGCGATATTCGTCTAAAAGAATATAGGTATTGACTATCTCGCGAAGTGCTCGCGAATGGTGGGGATCCTCAGCGAGTACGTCAAGGAAAAATGCTAATGCCAGCTCGTTGTCTTCTCGCGAATAGCGATTGCGATAATAGAATCCTTGCAAAAAGTTTTTATCCTTGTGCGAAAGGTCACTATTATGGAGTGCTCCCCAGAACTTTTCATTGCCCGTTCGCGCATAGACTCTAACCAAATGGTATTGCAGTTCCCATGTTACCTGCGGGTCAACGTTGCGCTGATCGAGCAGCCGCTTGCAAAGTGTTTCAACCCTGTCATAATTTCCCGCATAGTAATCTTTAATAATATTATTGATCAGGAGCGGGGCCAGGAAATATTTCTTGGGGATTTCTTTGCCTCCCTTAACCAGGCTATCCAGCGTAGCCATAAATCGCGAGAAGTCATCTTTAATCAAATTGTCAAGCCCTCGACTTGCATAACCGGATATTACTTTTTGAAACTTCGCCTCAACTTCGGCCGAGGGGCGCAGGCGGCGGCGCTTCAAGAAGTCGGCAAACGTTGAATTTAACGTTGCAACCACTGAATCTTCTTCAATCAGATCAAGCGCCGAGTATTCTTTTAGATATTTTATGGCTTGGGTTAACTCGTCATCGGCGAAAACATCGCCCAAAACACTCAAGCTCAGCGGGCCGTCGCTTAGAAGCAGCGCCACGTCGAGAGCAAGTTTATTCTTTTGCACTGCCTCAAGCAGCGATGACGAGAATGAGTCATAGTAGTCGCTGATTTGGTCGAGATTTTGCAGTGCGGTAAACGGCTTAACGGCTTTGATTAGCTGAACAATAAATTTTATCTGAGCGGGGATTCCGGTTAGCTTGTCAATAAACTTTTGCTTATCTTCGGCCGATAGCGTCGCACCGATTCCCCAAATATCGAGCAGAAGCAGAAAAAGATTGCGCGTTTCAGGTTTATTGAGTTCCGTAACGTGGAAGGCCATTCCGCGATTTTCGCCAATCAGGTAGCGAAAATTCGGTTCAAAGTCGGAAATTAAGCAGAAAGTAACATTATTTTTCAGCGCCGGCGCCTGAGTCAGACTATAGAACCAGTCAACCATTTGGTGGTTAGGCAACACGATAGCTCCGCGGTCTTGAATAAAAATCAACCGGCTATTGCGCTTATATTCCTTTGTCATCTCAATAGCCTTTTCAATCTTCCGCTCCGGCGAAAGCTGATACAGACTTTCAACAACATCAGCGTCAGACCCCAAATAGCTATTAAGCTTCAGAATATAGTTTTCGATGCTTTCGCCTTTAGTTAGAGTAATCGTTATCGGCTCTTGGGTACCCTTCAGCAGGCCGGTCCGTCCGAGTGTGTGGGTACAAAACTTGCGTCTACCCATACCTTTATAGTAGTTCGACGCGACTATAAATGTTGGCCGCGAGCTGTCGAGGGTGGAAAATTCGCTCTCAAACCGGCTAACCAAATCCGAGCGACCTATAAAAAGATTTTCGGCCTCGCGCAGCGCCGGATTGTTGCGCAGCTCAAACATTTTTATGCGCTCACGAATGCGCGAAATAACCATTTCCGGCGATATAGCAGGACGAATATTATAGTTTTTACGCAGCTTTTCGGGAATTTTCGTATTCGTATAGGTTGCAACATTGTCCAGCCGAAAAATCAACAAGTCCAGGTCTTTGCTCTCCATGTGTTCAATCGCCATTGCCAGCTCCTTTTGAACCCACTCCGAGTCTAACGCTTCTTTCGACAGGAAAGCAACAAAAATCTTCGAATCGCCGATTTTCTCAACGATTTCATCCATAGTTCGCGCTCCGGCAGCAAAATCCACCTCGTCGATAATGGCCGCATCGCCAAAAGCCTCCTTAACAAGTCGAACAAAATCCTTGTCAACGCTGCTATGCGACAGAAAAACCCTATTTACCGCCATAATCTTTCTTATTTTATATTTTTTATTGATAGGACAGACTTCCCGTTTAAAAATATTTTTTTATTTCAAAGGGATACTGAAACAACTGGTTCTTCAGCAATCCATTATATCCATTATCTACTGATGGCGAGGGAAACATGTTTTCCTGTGAAACCAATTGCCCGTCACCTAACCATCGGGCCGCAACGTCTATTCTAACCCTTAATATACCGACAACTTCCTCAGCGAGATCATAGTAGGAGGCATTGGTACTTTTCTCCCCGCTATCGCGTCGGCGCATAACCAAAGCGTGTTGGGCATGCGGACGCAGATAAAATGAAGGAAGAGCCTTACGAAGGTCTACCAGAACCAATTCGCTTGTTTCAACCACACCATTATATGATTCGACGTTCCTATCCGGAAATGCTAACAGGAGAATATAAACATATAATTCTTCCGATAATAGATGAGCTGTCGATGGGTCTTTAACCCTGCTGAGCACGTCGAAGGGCGTCAATTCCCGTTTGGTACATTTAATAAACTTCTTCCCCTCACCGCATGAATCAAACCTATGTAAACCCATCCATAGCGCTATCCAGTGGTTATCAACAATATCAACAAAGCGCGTAAATCCGGCATAATGCTGCAAAAGGCCTTCTATTCTATACTTATTGCATCGGCGAATTCTTTTATTCTGTTTTGTCGTCGCTATAATATTACCTTTGTCTGGTGCTATTGTATTTTCAAGTTGTAGCGAGGGGTTCAAATATTCATCTGCCTCAATTTTATGAATAAGTTCTGTTATATCCAAAGCCTGGCCGCGCTTGCGCCCGCGCATAATTGAGGGCCTTACCGTTTCGAAGAGTCCGTTTGTGCCCCGATAATAAACCGTTCCATAATCACGGTTAACAAACTTAGAATATCCGATAAGCTGATTAAATGCAGCTAAGTTATCAACCTCGAAAACAGGAACGCTGTGGCCACAGACGAAACGAAAACGTTTGATGAATTTCGTTCCGTCCTTAGTAAATTGCTCCGGAAGAATTATCGGCTTTGTCACAGTTTCTTACAACCTCTAAATCTAATTAAGTATACGGGAAAAATCCTCCTCGATGATTGCCACCATAGTTCGGCTTATATTAAAGAACTATAGAATTCTGTGAGCACTTCTTCCTGGGACGCCCAATTCAGTTTTTTCAGCACCAGCTGCTGACCATTCTTGCCCATTTTTTGCGCCTCTTCAGAGTGCGTTGACAAATACTCAATGGCACTTGCTATGGCTTCAGCATCATCAGGTTTAACACAAATTCCTATTTGATTCTCCTTATTGAATTGTTTCAAAAAGGGGAAATCGGACATTATGACCGGGAGTCCTGCCGACATATAGTCATAGATTTTCGTGGGCAAGATATCCAAGTGGGCGTATTGTCCTTTGTCCAACAAAGTACATGTGCCAATTGAGCACTGACTCAATAATTCAGGTACCTCGCCAGAAAGAATAACTCCACAATATTCTAACCTTTCCCCACAAATACTCTTTATTTGAGCTTCGAAGTCAGGCGACGAGAACTGTCCCGCCAAAACGAGTTGGCAGTCGGCTTTAACAGCGGCTTCCGCAAGATATTTAATTCCCCTTTCATAAGTTAATCCGCCGACATGAACCACCTTATCTCCCTTTAAATCACTCGTTTTACTGCATAAGTTTTTATCTTCAATAATCGGCGCGTTAGTTATAAAAACTCTATGTTTGCAACGCCCTTCAAAATAATCCTTTCCATCTAAAGTACACACTTCAATTACTGCATCCAATTTCCGGCATATGTAACCTTCAAATAATTTATACGCACCGGAAATACATCCTCTGAAAATCGAAGGAATATACTCTTTAGTACGAATCTGCTCAGCTACGAATTCGTGGGAGTCGAAGATTACTTTTTTGCCTTTCTTTTTGAGTTTAAGGGCAAAGGGGAGCAGCTCGGGGTCGTGGATATGATATATGTCGGCATCAATTTCGAGAGCTTTGCGATAAACGTCGCGCCCTACCCTGGTCATACGATGAAGGCGTCCCGGCTTCTGAACCGGCACCCCAACAATCTTCACGCCGTTGCAAACCTCATTGTCAGCTCCGGCGGCCACGAGAGTAACGTCATAGCCTGCCTTGGCCAGCGATGAGCATTCTTTATAGAAAATTCGGCCATCCTTAGCGGGATGCACGCTGGTCAGATGACAAACCTTTCCTTTCATATCTTATTCTGTTATTGATTTATAAACTTGTATCAGCTGCCGGGCAATAACTTCGGGGCTGAACTTATCAATTGCGTATTTATGGATTTCTTCCGACGAATAGTTGCCGATATTTTCGCTCATATATTTCAATGCCTCGGTCAGTTGATCAACGTTTTCAGTATCAATCAGCAAGCCGGTTTCGGCGCTGACGAAATCCTCAGGGCCGCCGCAGCGCGTTGCAATAACCGGCAGCCCGGCAAACATCGCCTCGATATATACCACGCCAAAAGTCTCTGACCGCGAAGCCAATACGAAGCAATCGGCCTGGGCAAGAAATTCGGAAATCTCATTTCGGTTTTTCCTGCCGGCCAAGATAATCCGGTCTTGCATTGCGAGGCTGCTGATCTGTCGCTGCAAATTTTCGCGTTCGGGGCCCTCGCCAATAATTATCAGCCGAGAATCCTTGTCAATTCCGGGGTTGGCGAAACTTGCCACTAAAAGGTCATGACCTTTTAGTGGCAATAGGTTCCCTATTGCCACGAAAAGTTTAGCGCGAGAGCGCTTAGCCGTTTTTTGGGGGAACCGCAATGCAGCAACGTCAACAACATTGGGAATAACAGTCGATGAGACTCCAAAATGCTCTGCAATCCGGCGGCTGAGACCATCGCTAACGGCTATCACCGCGTTGGCATCCGAATACCCGCGCTGACCAAAGTATATTGTCGACGAGGAAAGTACGTTGCGGTTCATAGCAGAGCTATGCTCGGTGATAACGCACGGAATACCCTCCTTTCGGGCCACGGAGGCCGTGATGGCCCCTATTTCGGTGAAATGGCCGTGGATTATGTCGGGGCGTCCATAAAGCCTTATGGCTTTACCAATCAAGCGCTTCAGCTTCAGGCGGCCAAAGGTATAAACCACCGGCGCCGGCAATGCTCCCAAGGGCATTGAACCGTAAATGATGTTTATGCCGTCGCGCATGTATGTGCGCGTCGAAAGGGAGCGCTTGCGGCGCAACGACCTCAGGTCGAGAACAATAAACGTAACCTCAACGCCCGCGGCTTTCAGCGCCCTGGCCTGGTCCCACTCAAAGATTCCGCTCATCGGATTCTCCTCAGTCGGAATCCCCCTTGAAACAACAAAAACCTTCAGTCGATGGCTCATAAAGAATCAGCTTTCAATATGGTTTAACTTTCTCAGGTATAGGGTTATCGATTTGCGATTAAGCAGGGCCAACAAGCCCACGGCAGGCAAATATAGAATTATAAACTTTATGATTACCTCCATATCGGGCAACGCGGAACTCAACAGTTTATAGAGAACCGCAACGACCAATACCTCGAAAATTATAACCGCAATACGCTTAAAATCGAACATCGCCGCCAAATTGGCGCCCACAATCCGGTTGCCTCCGACAAACATGGCTATCGTAGATAATACCATTACCGATATTGTTGCCACTGCCGGCCCGACAAAACCCAGTGTCCAATAGAGAGGAATCGCCAGAAGAATATTCAGCACAAGGCTAATTCCGGCAATCAGCATAAGCTGCTTAGAGTTTCCTGAGGTGATGAAAAGAATGGTTATGTTGGCCGAGCGGATTAAGTCGACAAACAGATAGATAATAAAAATTGTAAGGCCGGGCAGATAGTCGGCAGCATAGAGCGTCAGCAAAAGCTCGCGCGACATTACAATGGCCGGAAGAATCAAAATAATCGACGTTATGGCGCAAAGGTTCAGATAATCAGTGAAAATCGCGGCAACCCGTTGGCGGTTTGTCGACAAAAAGCGGGTGATTACCGGAATAAGAACGATGGCAAACGACGTAGTCAGCATATCGAACGGCAAAACGCGGCTGCAGTTAGTGTAGATAGCCACTTGGTCGGTGTTGCCCATATAGCCGACGATCCACTTGTCGCTATCGCGCAGCAGGGAATTGAGAATAACGGCTATTGCCATTGGAATGCAGAACTTCATCAGCTTGCCGATCAGCTTATGGTCAAAGAGCTTTACCGACAAATTCACTCCGAATCTCTTCAACAGAAAACCTAAATAACCGGTCTGCAAAACATCGAAGATAAAACATGAAGCCAATATTGTTATCACCGACTTTGAAACGAAGCAGGCATAGCAGAAAATCAGCAGGCGCACCACTGAGATAACCAGGTTGCGAACAACGATTACCCGGGCTTTACCAACCGAAACAAACAGATTCTGCATCATAGGCAGATAATTGTTGAGCAGCGGCTGGAATGCTATCCAAACATACGTTGCGCCTAAAGCCGGATTTTTAAAATAGTCGGTTATCGCTGGCCCGCAACAAAGAATGGCAATGCCGCATATAACACCAATTATTGTTTGGAGAGTAAAAAGAGTGGCCACCGACGATTGGCGCTGGCCAACGGGAATATTTTGGTTGTTATACCAAAAGTTCACGCCATCGGTCATTCCGAGAATGGTGATGGAGGTAACGGTAGTGGTTAAAAGCAGCGCCTGCGCATAAGTGCCATAATCCTGAAGCGAAAATGCCTCGGAAACCAGCTTAATGTTTATCATGCCTATTAGAGCCGTCATGACCTTAACTATGGTCATATATATGGCGTCGGCACTCGCTCCACGCTTATTTAACAGATTTGTTACTGCCACAATGATGTTTTTCTCCTGCGGATGAGTTTTGCGGGTACTCCGCCAACAATAGTGTCGGCCTCAACATTTTTAGTAACCACCGCTCCGGCTCCTATAACTGAATTATCGCCGACGGTTACTCCGGGCAGAATCTGTGCGCCGAATCCAATCCAAACGTTATTGCCGATTGTTATGTCGGCCTCCCATTCGCCTTGGGTTCGTATTAATTCGTCGGGATTGTCAATAACGTGCGATGTGCAGCGGATATGAACGTTATAGGAAATCAAGCAATCATTGCCGATTGTAATCCTACTTTTATTGCCGGCTATGATTTGACCGCCGTTTATATAAGAGTTATTACCGATGAACACGTTTTGGGGGCACGATATGCTTACTTTAGAGGTTAGAAGCGAATTGGGTCCGATGTTGCCGAGGCTCTTGCGGAGTTTTTCAACATAGACCGTTTCATACCCCCGGCGCAGCAGCCTAACAAGGCAGTAACACACGCGATAGATTGGATTTTGCATACGCTGGCTTCTTAGTTTCAACGGCGTAGGGGAGCGACGCCATCAACATGTAGGTAAGAAACACAAAATTGTCGGTCAGGCAGTTCTCAACAGCCGAATGAACTATATAGAACAGCTGATAAAACAAGCTCAGATTCAATAACATTAAATCGCCGTTCTTCTTCCTTACAGAAATCAGAATCTTCAAAAGATTAACAGCCAGAAACGCCACATACAGCACCACACCGACCAGTCCGCACTCGCAAAGCACTTCAAGATAAACGTTATGGTTGCCCAATTCTGAGTCAACGCCAAAGCCGCCGTAGCCTATTCCGAGTAACGGATTCTGCTCGAAAAGGTATATGGCGCGGTCATTCAGTTTGCCGCGGCCCGAAGTCATGTCCTGACCATCTTTCTGCTCGAATCGCTCCATCGACTGCTCGATAGATTCGTCAACCTCCGGTATATTCCTCAGCAACTGCACCGCAGTCACCCCCAAAACTATTATCACCAGCCCATATTTCAGAGCACTGACAATAGATACCTTTTTATTGTAGAATAAAACAAAGATTGAAGAAAAAACCACACAGAGCATCGGCCCGCGCTTAAAAGTCATTACAAGCGCAACTACTTCGAGCAACAATAGCAACAGATAAAAAACTCGAATCCAACCTTTATGACTCCGGAACACTAATTCATTGAATAATACGGCAATACCAATTGACATAAAAAATCCCGCATAGGCCGTTTGCGGATTAAATCCACATAAACGGCCATGGGCCAGAAAGCCGACGGCAGCTACATAGGTATCACCAGGCAAGCGCGACAGAATATGGAAATACAGCGCCGGACTAAATAAAGGCATAAAAATTCCAACCATTTCAATCACTGAGCAGATCAAAATGGCAGTTGGAAGAATCTTAAAGAACTCGCGCTGGTCTAATGCCGACAGTCCGATTAATATAGTAACGAATGTCAGAACCGAGGTTGCAAAGGTGGTGTGTGTTGCAATGGTCCAGGTGGTTGACAGAACCAGATACACTCCGAAAAGCAACGAGCAGGCAATGACAGGCGCGTGGCTCCGGCGAATCGTAAGCCGGAACCGGGTGCGATATGAAAACAGCAGCAGAAGAAGAACCAGCAGCATATACCCCATGCCATTGGAAAGAAAATATTTGCAAAATATATACAGGCACGCAATTGCAGCGCAACTCCATGCCTTTAGTTTACCGATATTTATTCTCAGAGCCGGAATCTTCATTGAAAAAGGGATGCTCCCACTGCGGTTGGAATATGCAGCAGGCAGGGGATGCCAAAATCCGGTAAGACTTTGACATCCCCTGCTGCTTGGTGAGTTACAGACTCCAGTATTTGAGTTTGTGGATTTTGTCGCGGTAGAGGCCTTTGATGTCTACGAGCACGGCTTTGTCTTTGGTAAGGGCCGCAAAGTAGTCTTCGTCGAGGTCGGTATAGGCGTCGTGGCTAACGGCAACGATAACCGCATCGTAGTCGCCGTGGGGCTTCTCGATTAGGTTGAGGCCATACATGCGCTTAACGTCTTCGGGATCGGCATAGGGATCAACAACGTCGACTTCGGCACCGAAGTCTTTGAGCTCATTGATAATATCGAGCACCTTGGTGTTGCGGATGTCGGCAACGTTTTCCTTGAAAGTGAGGCCCATAACGAGGATGCGGGCGCCGAGAATCGCTTTGCCCATGCCAATGAGCTTTTTAACGAGCTTTTTGGCGATATAGCCACCCATGGAGTCGTTGATAAAACGACCGGCAGAGATAATCTGGCTGTGATATTTCAGCTCATTGGCTTTATAAACCAGATAGTAGGGGTCAACGCCGATGCAGTGGCCGCCAACGAGGCCGGGATAGAACTTAAGGAAGTTCCACTTGGTGCCGGCAGCTTCGAGAACGTCGTAGGTGTTGATGCCGATGCGCGAGAAAATTATAGATAGTTCGTTCATCAGAGCGATATTGACGTCGCGCTGGGTGTTTTCGATGATTTTGGCAGCTTCGGCAACCTTGATGTTGGGAGCGCGGTGAACGCCGGGCTTAACAACGAGCTCGTAGACCTTGGCAATCTGTTCGAGCGATTCGGGGTCGCAGCCGCTGACAATCTTGATGGTGTTGGGGAGGGTATGGACCTTTTCGCCCGGGTTGATGCGTTCGGGCGAGTAGCCAACCTTGAAATCCACGCCGAATTTCAACCCGGAGATTTCTTCGAGAATGGGCACGCAGTCTTCTTCGGTGCAGCCGGGATAAACTGTTGATTCAAACACTACATAGTCGCCCTTCTTAAGGCATTTGCCTACCGAGCGCGAAGCGCCGAGCACCGGAGTGAGGTCAGGCTGGTTATGCGAGTCGATGGGAGTTGGAACGGCAACAATAAAGAATGATGCCTCGCGCAGTTTGTCGAGCGACGATGTGAACTCGATATCAACATTTTCGAATGCTTCGTGGTCGAGTTCCTGCGACGGGTCTATGCCTTCGCGCATTTTGGCCAGACGTTCTTCGTTGATGTCGAAGCCTATAACGGAGATTTTCTTAGCAAACTCAAGTGCGAGCGGCAGGCCAACGTAGCCGAGACCGACAACTGCGAGTTTAGCTTCCTTTTTGAGAAGTTTGTCGTAAATCATGGTTTATTTTATTCTTTTAACCTTGTTATCTTTGAGTTGATATATCTGATGCGATTCCGGGCATTCGGCAATGCCGTTTTCATCGAATTCGAGGCGATGGCCATATTCGCTCATCCAGCCAATCTGGCGCGCCGGGTTGCCGACAACCAGCGCATAGGGCGGAAGCGTTTTTGTTACTACGGCGCCGGCGCCGATAAAGGCATATTCGCCGATATCGTGGCCGCAAACTATGGTTGAGTTCGCACCGATGGTAGCGCCTTTGCCAACAATGGTTCGGGCATATTGCGAATGGCGGTTAACGGCGCTGCGCGGATTGGTAACGTTGGTAAATACGCACGAAGGGCCGAGAAAGACGTCGTCTTCGCAGGTAACGCCGGTGTAGATCGAAACGTTGTTTTGAACCTTTACGTTGCGGCCGAGCGTAACTCCGGGTGAAACGACCACGTTCTGGCCAATGTTGCATTTCTCGCCCAATACGGCGCCGTCCATAATGTGGCTATAGTGCCAGATTTTTACTCCGTCGGCAATTTGGGCGCCTTCGTCGATAGTTGCGGTGGGGTGTGCAAAATATTCCGCCATGATTTATTTAGCAAAGAATTCTTTAACGGCTGCTATAATAACGTCCTGCTGCTCAGGGGTAAGCTCCGTGTGTATCGGCAGCGACAAAACGGAATCGGCAAGCTCCTGAGCAATGTCGAGCGACTGAGCGGCGCGCGTAATTGACTTGAAAGCCTCCTGCTGCTGAAGCGGCAGCGGGTAGTAAATCATTGCAGGAATGCCTTTCGAGGCAAGGAATTCCTTGAGTTCATCGCGCTTGCCGTTTTTAACCTTAAGGGTGTACTGATGGTAAACATGGGTCGACGACGGAATTTCTTCTGGCACTTCGATTCCATCAACATCTTTAAGGTTAGCGGAATAATAGTCGGCGGCAGCTTTACGCGCGTGGCAATATTCATCCAGGTGGGGCAGCTTGGCGCTGAGAATAACGGCCTGAATAGTGTCCAGGCGCGAATTGCAGCCAATTACCGAATGATGATATTTTACTTTTTGGCCGTGGTTGGCAATCATTCTCAATTTCTCGGCCAGAGCATCGTCGTTGGTAAAGATTGCGCCACCGTCGCCGTAGCAACCAAGGTTCTTCGAGGGGAAGAAAGAAGTGCAGCCGATATGGCCGATAGTTGCAGTGTGTTTCTTTGTGCCGTCGCTGAAGGTATAAACCGCTCCGATTGCCTGGGCATTGTCTTCAATAACGTAGAGATTATGTTCTTTAGCCAGCTGCATGATCGGCTCCATGTCGCACGACTGACCGAACAGATGAACCGGAATGATGGCCTTGGTCTTATCTGTAATCGCAGCCTTTATGTTTTCGGCAGTTACGTTGAAGGATTTAGGGTCAACATCGACCATTACGGGCGTAAGCCCCAAAAGGCCGATAACTTCAGCCGAGGCCACATAGGTGAATGCCGGCACGATTACCTCGTCGCCCGGCTTGAGGTCGAGAGCCATCAGAGCAATCTGCAGGGCGTCGGTGCCGTTGGCGCAGGTAATGACGTGTTTTGCTCCGGAATACTCTTCGAGCTGCTTAGCGAACTCCTTGACCTGAGGGCCGTTGATAAAGGCGCAGGTGTCGATTACCTGCTGGATGCCGCGGTCAACTTCGGGCTTAATCTTCAGGTATTGACCATGAAGGTCAACCATCTGAATCTTTTTATTTTCCATAGTCAATAATTGTGATTTAGCGTTTTTCGTCCCAGCCGAAGGGGTGGGTTGATAAAGGAAGTTTGGCAAGAGGATGATAGTCACCTACCAGTCCGACGGGTGTTGAGGTTCGGATCTGCTCAACGATTTCAATGCATGGGCGAGCCTCGCTGATGCGGAAACCGTTGCCGTTGAGAATATTCTTGTAGCTTTCGGTGTGGAGTTCGGTGAATCCCTGGCTGAATTCGAATTCATCGCCGTCGATATTAAGGGTGCGGTAGGTGCGCTTCTCGCCCTGAACGGCATTGGCGGGAAGGTTCTCGGCATTGATGCTGAGGAAATAGCGCACGCGGGCTTTTTCGAGTTCCAGATAGCCGGCAACGCGGTCAAAGCTCATAACGTTTACGATATTCTTTTTAACCGGACCGAACACCCATTGCAGCATGTCGTAGAAGTGAACACCAATGTTGGTGGCAACGCCGCCGCTCTTATGAACATCGCCCTTCCAGCTGGCATAATACCATTTACCGCGCGAAGTAATGTAGGTGAGGTCAACGTCGTAAATCTTATCTTTGGGGCCCTCGTCGATTTTCTTCTTTAAATCGGCAATTGCCTTATGAAGGCGGAGCTGGAGAATATTGTATGCCTTATGGCCGGTTTCATCTTCAACCTTCATCAGCTCGTCGATAGTTTTTGCATGGAGCACGATAGGTTTCTCACAGATTACGTCGGTGCCCAGACGCAGGCCGGATTCGATAAAGGGAGCGTGAGTATAGTTAGGAGTGCAGATCGACGTCCAGTGCAGAGGATTTTCGGTCTTCATCTGGTTATGGCAGAAGCGCTCGAACTGTTCCTGTTCCGTAAAGAAAGATGCCTCCGGAAAGCTGCTGTCCAAACGGCCAACGCTATCAAAGCGGTCATAGGCAACAACCAGGTCATTACCGGTATCGGCGATTGCTTTAATGTGGCGTGGAGCAATATATCCTGCTGCTCCAATTAGTGCGAAATTCATTATACTTGAAATTATTTTTTATGATTTATTTTTCTTAAGAAGGGGAGTCGGGTCGAGAGGGGTTTTGCAATGGCGGATTTCAAAGTGAAGATGAGGGCCGGTGCTGTTGCCCGAGGTTCCTCCGTAGGCGATTAGTGCTCCGGAGGTAATGGTATCGCCCGGTTTGACCAGTGGCTCCTGCAAATGGGCATAGCGCGACTGGAAGCCATCGCCGTGGTCGAGTATTATGAAGTAGCCGTAGCCATTTCTTTCGTAGCCGACGCGCAAAACTTTTCCGTTGAAAGCGGCGCAGACGTTATCGCCCTTTTTCAAGGATATGTCAACGCCCTTGTGCATTCGGTTGCCATCTTCGCGCAGTCCGAATGGCGAGGTAATCCGGCCGGCCACAGGAACATGAAAATTATTCAGCAATTCATCGGGCAGCCCGTTTATATAGACGCTCGCGTCGATATTCTTGCGCTTCTGCTTGGCGCAATCGCCGCTCGCATAATAATCTGACTCCTCATACACCGACGAAAGATAGTCGAGGGCACTTAAATTCAGCGGATCAGCTTCAGCGTTTTGCTTTTCAACCGTGCTGACGGCCTCCACCAGGCTCAAAAACACCGGATCGACCTTAGCGCTATCACTGCTCGCCGGAAGCCGGGATAGATTAGCAGCTCCGGCCGTAAAAAAGACCGAAGCTAACAATATGACTAACCCTGATTTTCGAATCATCGGCTGGAAATTCACTTACTTTTTATTCTTGCGCGACTGAACCATTGGTTGAAGGAAAAGAATCCAGGCTGAATAGCCAACCGCAAAAACAAACATGAAGCCAATTAAAATCAGAGCCTTACGCGGGCTGGTCTGAGATATCGGAACCGTGGGCGGCGACACAACCACATAAACCGGGGTTTTCTCCTGCACTACGGCTTTGGCGGCCTGAACGCGCTGCGAGGTCTGGTTATATAGCGAAAAGGCGAGCTGAGCCTCATTGGCCAGACGGTCGCGGGCAATCGCCGCCGATTGAGTTGCGATGCCCTGATTGCGGTCGCTATAGTCGGCAAGTGCTTTTTGGGCACGATAATACTCCTGCTGCGCTTCAGCGTTGATTTTTTCAGCATATTCCAGGTCTTTGCGAGCCTTATTGGTGCGGTAGTCGGTAATATACTCCTGGAGCCGCGAAACCACCGTGTCGGTCACCATAGCCGCAACCAGCGGATCTTGCATCTGAACGCTGATAACAATAACGTCGGTTGTTTGATTAACCGTTGCCTGAATCCTGTCCGACACGGCCTGAACCATGCTATACTCGCTTTTGGTCAGCCGGAAGTTATCAATAACATGCTCTCCGGCAGGCTCTTCACCGGAAGAGGTCAGTTTGCCCAAAAGTTTGAATGGGAAATTGAGGATGCTTGACCACCACGGCGCCCTTAAAGTTTTCATATACTGTTCGAGCGTCAGCTTACGGCCATTTTCCTTGGTTTCAACCTCAACACTAAACAGACTTGTAATGAAAGGTATAGAGCCGACCACGTCGGGATAAAGACCCGGATAAACCGCATCATTATCGTTGCCGGCTCCATTGAAGCCGGCCATTGCTGCGAGGGCGCTGTAACCGCTCCCCTTGCTTCCCGAAGCTTCGGGAGCCAACTTCGCTGAGGCAGTGTATTCCTTGGGAATGCTAAAACCCACAACAAGGCCTACTACTGCGCCGATGATGCTCCAAAAAATCACTTTCTTTCGATTTGCCCAGAGTTTTGAGGCCAACTCAAGCAAATCTATTTCCTTTTCGCCGGAAGCCACCGGATTGTTATCTTGAACTTCTTTCATTATGTTATCGTCTGATAAGATTGGTGATGGTTGCGGCCAGAGTTGCCACAGACGAGAAACTGGTTGCGAACGAGAGTATCTTTTCCCAGTTCGATTCCTTACTTTCGGGCTTGGTGGGCACGATTATCTGACATCCGGGCTCGATAACGGTATTTCGGCCCGCTTTGGCAACAGTGCCGTTAAGATAAACTATAAAGGCTTTACCCTTTTTAGCACGCTGGCCGAATCCGCCGGCCTGGTTGATGTAGTGGCTGAGTTTCTTACCCGGCTCATAAACCACCGTATTGGGGAACATAACCTCACCGGCAATTTTAACGGTGCTCTGTTGCTCGGGAATATAAATTGCATCGCCCGGCTGCAGAACTACATCATAGGTGCTTCCGGGATTCTCAATAGCCTTTCTCAGGTTGATGCCGACATTATAGTCGCGCGACACTTGAATTTTGCTTAACGAGATAGAGTCGTTTTGGTTACCCTGGCTATTAGCCATAGCAAAGCGAATAGCCTCCTCGCGCGCAAGGAACTCGCTTTCGGAGAGGCGGCGCGTCATGTGGGCGCCCTCGATGTAGGCGCCTTCAAGTATGCCGCCGGCGCGGGCAATAACGTCCGATATACGCTCATTGCGCTTCTGCAGTGCATATTCTCCGGCAAACAGCACCTCACCGGCAACCGACACTACGCGCTGCGGTTCATAGCCCGGACTGGTGCGCACAAACACCTCATCATAGGGCATCAACATGAAACCTGCCCCTGAACCGGCATGTAAACCTTTTTCAATCGACACGGAAAAAATTTGCGACAATTCCTGGGTTTGGGTTGTGGCAGCCGGCGAATTTACGCGGCGGGCAATATCAATCTTAACGGTCGACGCACCCTCAAGCAAACCGCCGGCCTGGAAAATCAGGTCTTCCAGAGTCAGGTTTTCGGCATAAGGATATTCGCCGGGATTGGCAACGCGGCCACGGATAACAACATTGCCGATTTCCCTGAGGTCGTCAATAGTGTAGATAATCAACAGGTCGTTTCGTTTCAGCTCAATATCGGCAATCTTGCCGCCCATGAGGTCATCGAGGTTAATGGCTATTACCTGC
Source organism: uncultured Bacteroides sp. (assembly GCA_964528425.1). Taxonomy (GTDB): domain Bacteria; phylum Bacteroidota; class Bacteroidia; order Bacteroidales; family Muribaculaceae; genus UBA3263. The sequence goes on along the minus strand of CAZGTD010000013.1, from coordinate 26,212 downwards.
GACTGGAGTTCATCGCCTTCGCGATAGAGCAGTGCGCGGCCGGTATAGGCATTTTCGGTCAGGCCTTCGCCTTTTTTAATAAGCTGCGACACCGTTGAAACTTTATCGTCGATAGCATACGTGCCGGGACGGAAAACAGCGCCCTGCAGCTCTACCTTATTGGATATGCGGTTAAGTATGGTGCCTACTGTCAGAACGTCACCGTCCTGCAGAATGTAGCTCGGGTACTGTTCTTTGGAAATGTTGTAAAGCTCATTTTCGCTCCCTGACTGGCGGGCAAGTGAAATCATGTCGGCAAACGCTTCCGAGGTAAACCCGCCGGCGTAGTCAAGGATATTTTTAACGGTTTCACCCGGTTTTAGTTCGTAATACATCGGGCGACGGACGTTGCCTTCGATATCGACCAATGTTCCATAGGGAGGCACGATAATAACATCGCCTTCCTGCAGGCGGATATTTCCGTCGGTTTTTCCTTCGAAAAGATAATCGTAGATATCAATTCCGGCCACTTTCTTGCCGTTTCTCAGTACTTGGATATTACGCATAGAGCCGATATCGTTAATACCGCCGGCACGATACAGCGCATGAAAAACGGATGAGAAAGGCGAAAGCATATAAGTGCCCGGAGTGGTTACTTCGCCCATAAGGTTAACCTGAATGGTGCGGACTTTACCAAGAGTAACCTGAATATCGGTTTCGGCATCGCTGACTCCGGCATATTTCTGTGCGAAAGATTTGCGGATATGCTTGCCCGCATCGTTGATGGTCAGGCCATTGAGATAAACCGGGCCAAGCTGCGAAATCATAATGCTCCCTTCCGGAGAGATAACCTGACGTATGTGATCTTCAGAAGCGCCCCATATATCTATAACCACCTCATCGCCGGGACCGAGACGATAATTCTGGGGGGTAGCCATATTCTCATTAGGCTCAAAAGTCAACGCGCGGGAATTGAACACGTTATGACCGTAAATCATTCGTTCCGGCTGTGTTTCAGCCTGCGCAGCGGCGCCGGGTTCATACGATGAAATCTCGTTTTTCAAATAAGTTGAAGTGTTTTCATCACGCCCGATATTTGAGGGTTGATTCAAGCTCGATTTTACGGAACTCTCATTGTCCGAGCTATTATACTGAGCTTTGATACGCTCTGCCTGCTGGGGCGTAACCCCCTTGGCCATCAGCTCCTTGCCAATCTGCTGCTCGGTTTTACCGGCAGCGGTTTGCTGCTTAATGAATTCAATCACCTCCTTGTCTGATAAGGCGAATACCGATAGCGAAAACGACGCTAAAAGCAGCAAAACAACGTATCTTAATTTCATTGATTGAGCAAATATGATGTTAATGATTGGTTTTTAATTATGATTTGCGCAAAGATAGCTAATTTATGCCTAATAACCAAAATAAGGTCGAAAAAACTCAGTCGCGGGCAAATAAATCGCGGGTGTAGATTTTAGACCGCACGTCGTCCAGATCCGGATGAATGCGGTTGGTGATTATCAACTGGGATTTTTGCTTAAAGTCGGCCAGGTCATTAACCACCCGCGAGCCGAAAAATGTTGAGCCATCGGCCAGAGTGGGTTCATAAACTATAACTTCGGCTCCCTTAGCCTTTATGCGTTTCATGACCCCCTGAATCGAAGATTGGCGGAAGTTATCGGAATTTGCCTTCATAGTGAGCCGGTAAACACCTATGGTGCAGGGCCGTTCGGGAGTCCAGCCGGCCTGATGTAGAACCTGCTCGGCTATAAAGTCTTTTCGAGTGCGGTTACTTTCAACTATGGCCGTCATCATATTCTGAGGCACATCGGCATAATTTGCCAGCAGTTGCTTGGCGTCTTTGGGCAGACAGTAGCCCCCGTAGCCAAACGACGGATTGTTATAGTGCGCCCCGATGCGCGGGTCGAGACCTATACCTTCAATAATCGCGCGCGAATCGAGCCCTTTGACTTCGGCATAGGTATCGAGCTCATTGAAGTAGCTGACGCGCAAAGCCAGATAGGTATTGGCAAACAGTTTCACCGCCTCAGCCTCCTTGAGCCCCATAAACAAGGTTGGAATATCGGTCTTCAGGGCACCCTGGCGCAGCAGGGCGGCAAAAGTATGGGCCGCCTCGGTCAATGCCCCGATGTCGGCCAGGTTTGCAATCGCTTCGTTCTCAGCCGAAAACTGCTCGGAGGCAATATTCTTGGGAATTCCTACTATGATGCGCGAGGGATACAGATTGTCGTAGAGTGCCTTGGACTCACGCAAAAATTCCGGCGAAAAAAGCAGGTTGAGCTTCTTAAACCCGCGGTTTGCATACTGAAGATACAGCGAGCGGCAATAGCCAACGGGAATGGTTGATTTAATAACCATTACCGCCTGAGGGTTCACACTGAGAACCAGGTCTATGACCTCTTCAACGCGCGATGTGTCGAAGTAATTCTTTACGGGGTCATAGTTGGTCGGAGCGGCAATAACAACGAAGTCGGCATCGGCATAGGCACTTGCGCCATCGAGCGTTGCCGTCAGGTCAAGGTTCTTTTCAGCAAGATATTTCTCGATATACTCGTCCTGAATCGGCGACTTACCGGCATTGATAAGGTCGACTTTTTCGGGAATTATATCTACGGCAGTGACGTGGTTATGCTGGCTGAGCAAAGTTGCTATGCTCAACCCGACATAGCCGGTACCGGCAACTGCTATATTATATTTCTTCATGAAAGGTATTCAACGATGCGGCTGCATGCCAAACCGTCGCCATAGGGGTTAACGGCCTGGGCCATGCCGGCATAGTAGTCGGCATCAGTTAGCAGGCGCGAGGTTTCACCGACTATCTTGTCGTAGTCGGTACCTACGAGCTTAACCGTGCCCGCTTCGAGCGCCTCGGGGCGTTCGGTAGTGTCGCGCATAACCAGCACCGGCTTGCCCAGCCCCGGGGCTTCTTCCTGAATGCCGCCGCTGTCGGTCAGCACTATGGCAGACTTTTCCATCAGATACACGAACGACAGGTATTCGAGCGGCTCGATGAAGAACATATTGCCGAGCCCTTCAAGGTTTTCGCCGAAAACCTCACGAATCGGTTTGCGAACGTTGGGGTTCAGGTGCATGGGGTAAACGAAATCTACATCGGTGAACTTTTCTGTCAATGTTTTGATGGCCTTACACATTGATATGAACCCGCTGCCGAAGTTTTCGCGGCGATGACCGGTTATCAAAACCAGCTTGCGGCCGTCGGCCAGGCGGTCGGTGTCGTAGCCGGCTGAGCGGAGCTGCTCCCTGAGGTCGGAGGCGACACGCGGCGTACTTTTAATTTTGTCAACCACCCAATAGAGGGCGTCGATAACAGTGTTGCCGGTAACAGTAATCTTATCTTCGCTTACTCCCTCGGCCAGGAGGTTGCTGCGGCTTAAAGGGGTCGGCGCGAAGTTGTAGGTGGCAATTCGTCCGGTAATCTGGCGGTTCATCTCCTCGGGCCAGGGAGAATAGATATTATGCGTGCGCAGTCCGGCCTCAACGTGTCCGACTGGTATCTGGCGATAAAAGGCGCCAAGAGCCGCTGCGGTAGAGGTAGTCGTATCGCCGTGGACCAGCACCACGTCGGGCTGCGCACGGTCAAGAACATCGCGCATACCGGTGAGAACCCTGGCGGTTACGTCATAAAGGTCCTGACCCTGCTTCATGATGTTTAGGTCAAAGTCGGGCTGAATGTCGAATATCTTCAGAACCTGGTCAAGCATCTGACGGTGCTGACCGGTAACGCAAACCAGGGTTTCAAACTCTTGGGGGTGTTTTTGAAATTCCTTTACCAGAGGGGCCATTTTTATGGCCTCCGGACGCGTTCCAAAAACGAGCATTACTTTTTTCATCTCTTATTTCTTGAAGATGCCGCAGAAGTCGAGTATCACCTTGTCGTCGCGCCAATCGAGCGACTTGAACGGAGTGTGGGCAGTAAGGAAAACCACTATGTCGGCCCGGTCGTAGGCTTCGCGGTAGTCAGTGAGTTTAAAAACGTTGTGGCTTTCAACGTTGGGCTCAACAACCAGCATTTCCGCATTGTTGATGCCCTGCATAACCTTGCTGACTATCTGCTTGGCAGGCGATTCGCGCAAATCATCAATGTCGGGTTTGAAAGCCAGGCCCATCATGGCCACTATCGGTTTGCGATGGTGTTTGATTTCAAATTCGAGCATGGCGTTCTTAACCTTTTCGGCACACCACATGGCCTTGTAGTTGTTGATTTCGCGGGCGGTGGCGATGATTTTCGATTCGGCGGGAAACTCGGCGGTGATGAAATAAGGGTCAACAGCTATGCAATGACCTCCAACGCCGCATCCGGGCTGCAGTATGTTAACGCGCGGATGTTTGTTGGCCAGGTTGATGAGGTCCCATACGTTGATGCCGGCCTTGTCGCATATCAGCGACAGCTCGTTGGCAAACGCAATCTGAACGTCGCGGCTGGAGTTCTCGGTGAGTTTACACATTTCGGCGGTGCGGGCGTTGGTGGGGTGCAGGGTGCCTTTAACAAACCGGGAGTAAAACTCCTGGGCCTTTTTGGTCGACGCTTCGTCGATGCCGCCGATAACGCGGTCGTTGTTGACCAGTTCGTAGATTACGTTGCCGGGCAACACGCGTTCGGGACAATACGCTATATAAATCTTGCCCTTGAGTTCGGGACGCTCGCTGAAAATCAGCTCGGCCATCTTTTCGGTAGTCCCTACCGGTGAAGTAGACTCGATAACGTACAGGTCGCCCTCCTTCAGCAGAGGCAACACGGCCCGCGTGGCAGCCTCAACATAGCTTATGTCGGGTTCGTGGTTGCCCTTGAACGGGGTAGGAACCACCATGAAGTAGGCGTCGGACACCTCAGGGGTTGTAGAGGCATGGAGTTTGCCCGATTTAACCACTTCCTGAAGCATCTCTTCCATGCCCGGTTCGATAATGTGGAGTTTGCCGGCATTGGTTTTTTCAACAACCGACGGATTGATGTCAACACCAACAATATCAACCCCACCCTCTTTGGCGGCTATTATTGCAGTAGGGAGGCCTATGTAGCCTAATCCCATAAAGCATGCTTTCATATCTATATATTGGTCATTTAATTATTTCTTCATTAACACGCTCGGGCTGTAGCATCCGGGTATCGTCAACACGGAACTCTATATCGCGCTGGTCGCCGAAAATCTTCAGCCGGTAAATAACCCCGGCGCGCGCTTTTATGCGGCCCAACACCTCGGCGCTGTGGCCCTGGCCCAGGCCGCCGAGTATTTCAACCCGGTCGCCGGGATGATACTCCAGCGAGCCAACGCTGCCGACTTCATAGTCGGGGGCAAACTGCCCGATTGCGCGCTGAAAGGTTTCCATTGCGCGGGGCGCTATGCGCGCATATGTTCCGGCATTGGTGTAAACCCAGCCCAGGTCGCCTGCCTCGCGAATCAGCGGCGCAATGTCCGTTACGCGGCTGCGAAAAAAAACTATCTCGGGAATAACGGGTTTCTTCTCTGTGATAATCTTTTTATTTACCCTACGCGATATTTCGCGGCTCGGATAGAAAATTTCCGGTCGCAAGCCGGCCGACAGCCGCCCCAGGCGGGTCTCAAACCGCTCAAAGCGGATATGCGGACGCAAGCGCAATGCAAACCACTCCCTGGGGTTAGCCATAAACATTGAGCCGACGGTTTGCATCAGGTTACTCTTCTCGCGGGCCGTAGCGGCAGGCTCAACAAGACCCAGAACCGGCACCGCCACAGGAACGAATCCGAGGGAGCCGACCGTTTCCGCACCGCTGGCCCCGCAGCTCAACGCTCCCAGGGCCCAACAGGCGGCGAGTGTTTCCTGAACACTCGAAAACAGCCCTACGGAAGCGGCCGCCAATGTCTGAGCCACCTCAGCCGCCACACTTCTCTCCAGCTGGCGCCGGGTCTGTTGCGACTGCTTCAGAGGGAACACGAACTTACGCCCTGCGGAAGCCAGACTCATTGCTATTTCGCGGCTCGCCGGCTCCAGCTCAGCAATATTTTCAGTGCGGAGCAATGCCAGTTTCGCCGGCGCCATAGCGCCATTGAGCAACGAAACCAGAATCAACCCCAGAATCGGGTCGCGCTCTTCGCGGGCAGAAAAGAAACTCCGCGCAAGGCCCCTTACTTTATTCAGCTCAGCAATCGATATTTCCGAGGCCGGCTGCGAAGCCATTGCCTTTACCGCAGGCTTCAGGCTGCTGAAACCGTCAACCGGCGAAATCAGCCCGGCTTTGGCGGCAGCGGCAAAAAGCGCTGCAACCGACTCAAAATAGTGCAACCGGCTTTTCGGCGACAGTCCGGCGGTAAACATTGCCACCATCCATTCGCCCGGAATCTTACCAATTGTAGGGGGCTGCTCGAAGCTTTCAACAAAAAAGCGCAACGAACCGAGAGCTTTTTTATAACTTTTTCTGCTCGATTCAGGCATTGCCGAAATCTTCGATTCAAAAAAAGCAAACAGCTCCGTCCAATCAACTATTTGATTCTCGTCCATTTAACTCAAAGCACAAATTTAACCCCCGAAAGTTTCGGCAGAATAGTGTTCGACCCCCTGCCGGCGCGTGTTTTCGCAGTAACAGAGGTTCGGACTAAGGTATGACTTTTGACTACTTCTCAAGCTAATGTGCTAAGATTGAGCCACTAACAACAATTGGTCCGCGAAGCGGCGAAACCACTCCGCGAAGCAAAGTTACAAAAAAAAATCCATCCCCGCAAATCAATTTCGCGTCGGGCTCGTAAACGGAGGGTCAGCGGATTAGGCACTTCATCGTAATGTTGGTGCCGTCGATTTTTTCGACCTTCAAAAAATATATTCCGGGGGCGAGTCCGGCCAACGAAAATTGCCACGCTTTTGCGCCCGTGAATACGGTCAGTCCCGAAACATTTGTCACACTGAACCGCTCTGCAACAAAGTCAAGAACCGCTATCCTACCATAAAGTTTCACGCCGTTTCCCTCCGGCCCTGGCTCCCGGACCGGAGGGAAAATATTTGCATCTATCCAGTCGGCGTTGGAGCTCAAATAATCTTTTATAAGCGAGATTTTATATTCGCAATTTCCCGAACGGTCCCACCTGTCGCCATTTGCCTTGTCGGCATCACTGAAAGCGCTGAACGAATCAACATAATTATAAAGAGAATCCAACTTGCTCTTAAACAAATCCCATTCTTCGGCAAAAGCTTTACGGAACGCTGCGGTTTTTGTAACGTAGGGTATGTAGTGAACCATTGAATACACCGGATGGTCGTTCATAACCCAATCGGTTTTTTGAGTAATGGGAAAAATATCCCACATCGGGCCGCAAACCCACTTGGAATCAGCGCCTTTGTCTTTGTGGAGATAGAAGCTGCCGTTATAGCCGTCGGTGTCGTGAATCATTTCGCGAACTATGAAATAACGCGCCATGGAAGTCGCGTCGATATATTTGGCCCAATTGCTGTTAAAGGTGGATTGCAGGCTAAGCGAATTGTTTATTTTGGTAAACTCATCGGTGAGCCATTCTTTCTGGCTCGGCGAAAGCGCTTCGGGGCTCTTATATGTCAGCTTCATTTTTGCGGTGCGGTTTTCAAGATATTCCGGAATCAAAAGCTGATTCTCCTCCGCGTAATTGTCTATCTCAACGAGCCAGCCACCCGAAATCAGGGCCCGGTCCGCGCAGCCGTCGGGCTGCTTGTAAATGTTAACTCTGTTCTTATCAATCTTAACCGATTCGATCAGCAGATACAGGCCCAGATATTCGTTGTTAATTACCAGTTCTACCGGCCGGCAGCGCGGAGTCCATGGCTGACCCGTCAGCTCGGCGATTTTCAGGCCGGTCATATAGGAAAACAAGCCTATTTCGCTATGCGCGCCATAGCAGGCCAATAGCGCAAAATGGCGATGGGCAGGCATCCCAAGAAGCGACGTTTTGGTGTCGAGTTTGATTTTATATGATTTTTTCGGCACTTTCCAGCTGGCGTTGCCTCTGCCGCGAATCTGCAGATACTCCGGGGCGATTTCCGACCCTATGGCCTTAAACTCGCTTCCGGCGGGAACGGTGATATAGTATTCTGCGTCGAGGTAATTCTCCTTGTCAACTATCGGCGCATTCCCCGACGTTGCAATATATATGGTTGGAACAGTGTTGGTCGGCCCCGTGGCGACGGACTCTTGCTGCGCATGGCAGCTCACCGACATTATCATCAAAACAACCCATAGCAGAGCCGCAAACAGGGCCCTTTCGACCTTCAGCAGGCCAAAATTCGATTTACAGCCACGCCCGCATTGTGGGGGGGGGTAATTTGCTAATATTCAACACTTTAGAACAATACATCTTCTCAATCCAAAGTCTCCTTCTCGCCCTGCACCTTAAGCTGATAAATGGCCTTCTGCCTCGTAATAGGCACGTGCATCGGGGTTAAGCTCTTGAATAAGCGTGCGATAGTGCGACCATGAAAGTGAGATATTAGATTTTAGACACGCTGAGTCTAAAATCTGAGGATACATTTCGTAAAACTGCCGGAACTTATAAAGATTGCTTGCATCAAAACCTTTGCCATAGAGGGCTGTGAGGCGTTTGGCAAGACCTTTTATAACGTCATGGCCATATTTGGCGCGGTTCTCACCATTAAGCTCTTCCTCGGCAATGAGCCGGCCTAAAAGCCAGTTGCGGCGCACAAGGGCTTCGTTGATTTGCCGATAGGCGGTTTGGCGGGCAGTTTCAATAACGTCCGATGCCTTCTGAACAAGGTTCTGAAGAACGTTGCTGCCGATTTCGGCCGAAGCGGGCTGATGGGTGATATTATTATTTTGTTGTGTCATTACCGGAGTGTTTTTAGGGAACGGGGTCGTAGCCGCTGCCGCCCCAGGGATGGCAGCGAAGTAGGCGGCGCAGCGTCAGCCAGGAGCCGCGCAGCGGCCCGTGCTTCCTGAGGGCTTCGAGCGCATAGGCCGAGCAGGTAGGCGTGAAGCGGCAGCTCGGCGGAGTGAGCGGCGAAATAAACTGACGATAGAACCTTATCGGCAGCGCCAGCAGCTCACTTATCAGCCGCGAAATCATTAAGCAGTCGGCGCATGGCCTCGCTTATGCGCGCTGAGTCAACGCGCTTGTTGGCAACATAAATAAACGCCAGGTTCAGATTTAACCCGGGCCGGAGCATCGGACGCAATAGCCGGTACGATTCGCGGATGCGGCGGCGCATGGCAACCCGGTCGACGGCATGGCGCAAGCGGCGCTTGGGCACTGAAATCAGAAAACGCACTCCCGGCTCGGCAGATTCCATCACCACAGCCCGCAGCGGATATGCGAGCGCGCCCTTGCCTGAAGCAAAGAGCGCGTCAATGGCCGATACGGAGCAGAGTTTAGTCGCCTTCGGCAGTTTGTTCCTCAGTTTGGTCGTCGTCGTCATCTTCTCCATTTTGTTCGGCGATGTATGCGTCGATTGTAGCGGCAATCGACTTTGTAGGGCTCATCGAGCCGTCGAGGTCCAGACGAAGGCCGCTTTCAGCAACGGCTTTGGCCGTTGTCAGGCCGAAAGTGGCTATGCGGATATCGCCCTGGTTGAAATCCGGAAAGTTAGTCTGCAGAGCCTTGATACCTTCGGGCGAGAAGAAAACGAGCATATCGTAGTCGAACGCTTCGTCGGGGCCGAAGTTATTGGGCACCGTGCGATACATGACCGCGCGAGTATATTGAAGTTTCGAGCGTTCGAGGTTGGCAAGCACGTCTTTATTAACATCCGAAACCGCAAACAGATACTTTTCCTTATGATGTTTCTGAAGAATCGGAATCAGATCTTCGAACTTGCCGGTGGGCGAGCTGAAGATTTTGCGCTTACGGAAAGGAATGTATTTCTGAAGATAAAGGGCAATGCTTTCGGAAGAGCAAAAATATTTCAGGGTGTCGGGAACCTGGTAGCGCTGTTCTTCGCAAAGACGAAAAAAATGGTCAACCGCGGTGCGTGCGGTAAAAATAACGGCCGTGAAGTCACTGATTGATATTTTCTGGCGGCGGAATTCGCGCGAAGTCAAGCCTTCGACCTTGATAAAGGGACGAAAAACAATCTCCACGTCCCGGTTCTTTTCAATGTCGAAATAGGGCGATTTTTCAGCCGTTGGACGTGGCTGGGAGATTAGAATTTTCTTTATGGGTTTAGCCATTTTTTAGTCATGTTAACAGGGTTGAAAAGAATTCCGCAAGCTGCCAAATTGCCAGCAAGGGAACGATTTCGAGCGTGCAAAGATACAAAAAAAAGTATAATAATGAAAATTTGTCGGTCTTAAAAATTCTAAACTCGCTAATAAACAGCGGAATACGACAAACCACATAAAATCCCAATGAAATTCCCCAGAAGGTCCACAATTCCGCGGGATAAAACAAAACCCCGAAGGCCGGAACCGCCAGCATATAGCCGAGCAGCGACTGGGTAAGGAAAAAGGCCGACAGCCAGCGGTGGGTGTCGTCGGCGTTGGCAAACGCATAACCCACCAGACGGTAGCCGATAAGCTGAACAACCATCAGAAGCCCGCATAGCGCCGTGAGTCCGCCAAAAACCGGCAGCGGCGAAGCTGCCCGGCCACCTAATGCGGCAAAAAGCAGCAAGCCCTCGAACGAGATGGTCTGAATCAGACAGATAACAACGGCCAGACGTTCGCTGAACGTACGCTCGCCGGCAAGAGGCTCGCGATTTGAGCGTAGCAGTTGCTTGAAGTAGTTTGCAACCAGGCGCGACACTACCGGAGCACAAAACGCACTGATTATCAAAACCGCCAGCAAGGCGGTCAATAGCGCCGAGTCGCTTCCCGCCGCAATTCTTCTGACTGCAGGCTCTATCCGTTCAATCATCGGCGGCGGCAATTAGGTCGATGGCCTCAGCCGGAGTACGCGCCTCAAGCCATAGATTACCCGGCAGGCCCAGGTGGCGCATCATAGAGCAGGAGTCGGCATAGCGAAACTGAGCCAGCAGGTTATCGTAAAATCCGTTATAGTTCAAAATAACCACAGGATTGGAATATAACCCGAGCTGGCATTGCGTCAGCAGGTCCATCAGCTCATCGAGAGTACCGATACCGCCCGGAAGGGCAATAGCCGCATTGCCCAGATCAATGAGGCGCCGCTTACGGGAGGCCATGGTGTCGACCACTTCCAGCTCGGTCATTTTCGGGTTGGCCCAGCCGCGGTCAACCATAAACTGAGGAATTACCCCGATGGCTTTGCCACCGCCGGCAAGAGTGCCGTCAACAACAGCTCCCATCAGGCCGGTAGTGCCGGCGCCGGTAACGGTTGACCAGCCGCGGCTGCCCGCCTCATAGCCGAGCCGATATGCCGCGTTGATAAACTCTTGGGGAGCATCGGGGCTTGATGCACAATATACGGTAACGTTCATCTTCTAAAGAATTTTCTGATTATTCGGCGGCAACCGCAAGCTTTTTCGACTTTGTTGCCCCGGGGCTGACACCGTTGACCAGCTCGACGCGATAAACATATATGCCGCGCGGCACCCGCTGGCCACCGTCGTTGCGCAAGTCCCAAACCAGCGGCGAGGAAGTTTCCATGTCGCTGCGTCCTTCGACCTGACCGCTCCAGACGTGACGACCCATAAGGTCATAAACCCCTACGGTTACGGTAACAATCTGGTCCGGACGGTTATGGCGCACATAGAAGCGGGCCTCGGTGCGAGCCGGAGAAGTGGAGGTATAAACCTCATAGATTTCAGGCTTAAGGTCGCTGCGCACATTGCACTCAAGATCGGCGTCGGCAAAATTGCCGTCGATGTCGAAAACTCGTAGCCTCATCGAGTGCTGACCCTCGGTCAGTTTCGGAACCGGATAATAGAGCACACCGCTCATGGCCCCGGTCTGAGGCGTAGCATCATGGACAAAATATCCGGCCAGGTCATTATAGGTGGTACCGCCGTCAACGGTGAGCGTCATCTTCTGACCGACGCCGGCTGTCGACATATTCAGCCCTGTATTGTCGCTCATGCGCGCAACCAGCAGGGGCACGGCGTTCACATCGTCGCCCGGCTTAAAGTTCTCGTCGTTGAGAGTGGCGAAATGTATAACCGGAGCCTGAAGGTCGGCGGGCGTGGTTTCGTCGTAGCCAAACGCATAAACATTGCGGCTGACACCCGAGGCGGTGCGCATGTCGCCGGCTGCGGATGAGTTGGCAAACAGGCTCAGGGTTGCCGGCCGATAGTTATCGGCGATATTCTGGGGCATCCTTACCTTAGCCTCAAAGCGGCCGTTCTTAACTTCGCCCATGGCAATGAAGAGCAGGTCGCCCTTTTCTTCAAAGGTTACTTCCTTGCCGGAATCGCCGTAGCCATGCGAGGTTGTTGAGAATTCGGCATCGTAGAGCGTAACGGTCGCCGTGCCGTTAAAGTCGTCGAGCAACTTGCCGGTCGGGTCGACCACCCGGCCTGAAATAGTGAGGTCCTGACGGGCCATAACCGTAAACGGCTCGTCTTCATTAACCGCAACTCCATTGATTTCGTCGAGAATCATCAGGTTCGCCGGCACAACAATCCGCAGAGCCGGATCGCCGAGAAAAACGTAGCGCAATTTATTAGTGTCGTTAGACACACGGTTCTTTGCGCGGCGATAAATTTCGCCGGCCGCGGGCACTGTGCCGTCATCGTCGAAATTTGCCAGGGTCTGGCCAAAAGCACGGCTCAAATCGCCGTTGGCGGTAATATAAACCGGACGCAGGGCCGAAATGCAGCCTATAAAACCACCGTCGCGCTGAAACAGCATCGACTCGGCCTGCGAGGTAAGATCCATATCCCACTTCAGGAACGAGCAGGTTGCGGCATAGAAAAAGGGCAGACGCTTCAGATAGAATTTCTCCTTAAAGTCAGTGGCCTGAATAATGCCCTTGGAACCGAGGGCTCGGGGTGAACCATGGCCGATATACGAGAAAATGGCCATGCCGTCGTTGAAATCGCGAAAAAGGTCGGTTCGTGCTCCCGGATAGGTCGAATTCTGGCGCGTGTAGGCGTCGCAATAGATTTTATTTACTATGATGCGTTCGCCGTTGGGGCCGGAGGCCATTCCGGAGGTGAGGTCTTCGCTCTGAAACATATGCTCGCCGCCATTTTCATCGTCGGCAAGAATAGTCATGCGCGAGCGCCATGCACCTTGCGGCGAATTAAACATATAGCGGTTAATTTTTTCGGCAACGATGTTGGCCTGATCGGCGCTGGTTGCCGGAATGCGCCCTACGGCCACCGAAAGCACGTCGCGACCGAGGCGCGTTCCGGAATTATCTTCGAGATAGCCGAAATAGTCGTCGGTTGAAAACGAGGTGCTCTCGCCCAGCGAGTTCTCGCTGACCCAAAGGGGCATAGGAGCTTTCAGAGCTTTGCCAACGGAGGTCAGGGCCCGGTTATCGCAGGTGCCCTTACCCATCATCAGCACATAGCGCAGGCGGCCGTTATCGTCGCTGCCGCGGTCATAGAGCATCTTCAGGAAGCGACGCAGGGCACCCGGGTCAAAGCTTCCCGAACCGAACTCGTTAAGCACCTGGTCGAGGTCAACAACCTCAACGCTGAGCGGGTCGAGAGGATACGAGCGGTGGGTGGCGGCTATCGACTCGGCCGCTTTGCGATAAAGCGGAGGGGTAATGATAACCATGTCGGGCACACCGCCCATTGCATGGAGATTCTGATTGTAAACGTCGCCTACGCGCTCGGGGGCGGGCATAGCGTCCGACTCTTTCCAAACAACATAGCGGCGTACCCCCGCGCGGTCGTTGCGCCAGGCGCCGGTAGAACCCACGTTGAGTTCATAGTGGTTGGTCGGGTCGGTTACGTCCCAGACGTGAACGCCGGCGGCTCCGGCTCCTGTAGAGGCCACGTTCGGCCCGTAGGCCCACAAAATCTGCGAGCCCTCGAACCGACGCTGATAAACCAGCTCTATGTAGTCGAGCCACGCTCCCTTGGCCGTGGACGCCACTCCGAGCGTAACGTCGAGCGACACATGGTCAGACTCCGGAGTGAACACCCGGTTGATAATCGACTGTCGGCCCCAGATTTCTGACTCGGTGTTAGTTTCAATATAGTCGTTATTGGTGTTGGTCAGCGCGGTGCCTGAGGCCTTGATGCTGACCGATGTGCGCTTCGTTGAGTTGGCAACGAGCGACATGCGCATATTTACCGACGAGCCGGCAACACGGCCCGGCATACTCATGTCGAACGTGCGCGATGACTTTACGCGGAAATCCTCGCCTACCATCATTCGGCCTGAATTCCCGATAGATATTTCCTGCGGGTCATAATAACTCACCCAGAAGCCTTCGGTCTGACACCCTTCGGCGGAGTTCAGCGCCGAACCTGAACGCTCAATCGCATGAGTTTCGCCGTCGGTCAGGAAATAGTAGCCGAAATTCGAATAGGGGTTAACCTGATGATATGCGTCGCTGCGGTCGGCAATAACCTGGCGCGGACCTTCGGCATAAAACACAAGCCCGGAGGGGGTTACGGCCGATGCAACCGGCGGCAGGTCGTCTATTACGGTCGACTCTGCCAGCAAATCCGACAGCATGGCGCCGCCATAGCCATAAATACGCACTTTCGACGGGTCGCCGAAACCCCAATCTTTGAGCTTCGACGCCGGTATGCAATGCATTCCAGACTCCGTAACGCTGATTTTCACCCATTTACCGCTGCCAAGAACTGACTTGGGAGCGTAAAAATCGGGTGCAAAGGCCCCTGCACCCAAACGGATGCATAAAACCATTGCCAAAACATATATAAAGCGTAAATTTTTCTTCATAACTAATCTTTTAACGCACATGCACCCGAAATATTGTAAGGACCTCAGAGTCTTTGTCGGCTCTGAGGTCCTTATCAAAAGTTTATTTAGCCTTCTTTTTCAATCGGGAACTGATGGCGTATGGGGTCGTCATACTGTTCCTGAAGTTCGAGAAGTTTGGCCTTGAGCTGTTTGGTAAGTTCTTCGGTGCCGGGCTTTCCATAAAGGTTATTGAGCTCGTTGGGGTCCTCCTGAAGGTCGTAGAGTTCCCAAACGTCAATATCGTTATAGAAGTGCATCAGCTTATAGCGGTCGGTGCGCACTCCATAGTGGCGTTTAACACGATGCTCGGCCGGATACTCGTAGTAGTGGTAATAGAGGGCGTCGCGCCAGTCCTCGGGGTGTTCGCCGCGAAGAATCGGCAGAATCGACTTGCCGTGGATATCGTCGGGGATATTGGCACCGGCAATTTCCATAAAGGTGGGTGCATAGTCGATATTCTGAACCATTTCGTTGATTTCGCCTTTGGCTTCAAGGCCTTTGGGCAGGTGCATCAGCAGCGGGGTATTGAACGATTCCTCATACATGAAGCGCTTGTCGAACCAGCCGTGTTCGCCCATATAGAAGCCCTGGTCGGAGGTATAAACAACCAGGGTGGAGTCCATCAGGTTGTTTTCTTCAAGATAGTCAAGAACGCGGCCAACATTATCGTCGAGGCTCTTGAGGGTTTTCAAGTAGTCGCGGATATAGCGCTGGAATTTCCATTCGGCCAGCTCCTTACCTTCGAGTTTGGAATCGTAGAATTCCTTAATGATGGGGTTATAGAAATCGTCCCAGGCCTTGCGCTGCTCGGGGTCCATGCGGCCGACGAAAGCCTCGTAGGTTTTCTTAAGGCGCGTAACAGAGTCGGGATGCAGCATCTTCAGGTCATAGATAATGTCCATGTCGTGGGCCGATGCGATGCGCATTTCGGCAGCTTCGGCGGCGGGGCGACCGGCATAGTCATCGTAGAAGGTTTCGGGCAGGGGGAACACCTTGTCTTCATAGAGTTTGAGGTTGCAGGTGTCGGCCATCCAGTTGCGATGTTGAGCCTTATGGTGAATCAGCAGGGCGAACGGCTTGGACTTGTCGCGCTGGTTTTCGAGCCAGTCGAGCGAATAGTCTGTAATGAGGTTGGTCAGGTAGCCGTGCTCAACCGAGCGCGAACCGTCCTGATTGATAAAGCGCGGGTTATAGTAGTCGCCCTGCTCCGGAACGATACGCCAGGTGTCGAAACCGGTCGGGTTGGAAATCAGGTGCCACTTGCCGAAAAGGGCGGTCTGGTAACCTACGCTCTGCAGATATTTCGGAAATGTCGGCTGCGAGCCATCGAAGGGGCGGCCGCTTTCGTTATCGTAGAAACCGTTGCCATGAGAGTGCTTACCGGTAATCATACACGCACGCGAGGGGCCCGAAAGCGAGTTGGCAACGAATGAGTTATTGAATTTCACGCCGTTGCCTTCGGCCAGACGGTCGAGGTTTGGGGTCGACGCATAGCGGGTGTCGTAGGCCGACAGCATCTGCGCGGTGTGGTCGTCGGTCATTATGTAAACGATGTTATAGCGCGGAGCGTCCGGATTTGGAGTCTGAGGGGGAATTTCGCCTGTTTGTTGCGCCATAGCTACCGATGGTAGGGCCATAACTGCGGCAGCAAGTGAAAAGATTGGTTTCATTGAGTATAGGTTTATGGTTGTTTATTAGTTTTTTTGACTGGCTTTTTCTTTGAAGGTTTAAGCTTTCCGGCTAAGTAGTCCTCCATTTTGCGCTCGAGATATCCGTCGGCCATAGTTTAGAATTCAAAGTTTAGGCGGGCGAAGAACTGAAATTTATTTCCCGCAGATTTAAATGGTTTGCCCGTTGAAATCATGTTGTGTTCGTGTTCGCGCTCATAGCGGGTTGCATATTGCGGGCCAACTTCTATGTTCATGGCAAATTTTTCGGTTAAAGGCACTCTCAGCCCCAAAGCCAGCTGCACAAAGCCGCCGACACCACCCTCGGTGGGAATCTGAACACCGGCGCGCGCCCCGATATGCGGATAAATGCGGCGCTGAAACTGCGAGCGGAAAAAGTAGCGGCCATCGGCAAAAATCGGAATCACGCCTTTGCCGTTGCGGAAATCGGCGAAATAGCCGACGCCGCCGCCAACAAACACCCGGTCGCGAAGCATTACGCCGTGGGTGGTGCTTATGCCGAAGTTAACGCCGCCATCACCGAAAAATCCGGGTGACACGAGTTCCAGACCCGCATAGCCAACGTATTTTCCCTGCTCCGGAACTTTTTCGAGCAGGTTAGTATGCTGATTCTTATTCTCGGCCTTCTGGCTGATAATAATCTGAGCCGAGGCCGAAACGCCCAGCAGCAGACACGACAGTATTATAGTAAGGAGTCTTTTCATATCGTAAACAGAAAACTACGCTCAAAGTTACGAAATTTTTCCGTACTCCGCAAATTATAGTTTCCGGCTCAGATAAAAACGCCTGGTGGCTACGGCAAAAAGCAATGCACCGATGGCCTGGGTAATAGCAACCATCCAAAACGCCGCCCCATAGCCTGAATATTGGGCTATGAAGCCGCCCAAAAGAATACCTATACCCATGCCAAGGTCCCAGGAAATGAGAATGGAGGAGTTGGCCGTGCCGCGCTGATCATGACGGGCAACGTTAAGAAACATATTCAGAAATGCCGGATACATCTGGCCGTTGCCCAACCCGACAAACAACGCCGACAAATAAAAGCTCCACTCACCCCAGGCGCCGGCAAAAAGAACAAACCCGATGGTCGACAGCGTAACTCCGCGCAGGCAGTTTTCAACAATCTTGCCGCGCCTCAACTGCCGGGCCCCGATAAGTCGCGCCAGAATAAGCCCGCCCGAAAGTATGGCGAAGAAAACTCCGGTGCCGTCGGTAATTCCGAGCATCTCCTGCCCGTAGATGGCAACATAGTTGCTCATAACTCCCCAGCAAAGGCCAAACAGAATCATATTTATGGCCATAAGCCACGCCCGCCCTAAAAAGAAGTGGTCGAGGCTCAGCTTCGGTTTGCCGGCAACCGGCTCTCGCCGGGGCAAGCGCACACGGGTGGTAACGCCAAACCCTATCATCGCCAGAATCAGCGATAGCCAAAAGAGCAGTTGGAAATTATGCGTAGCCCCGTAAAGGGCTATGCCCGCACTTGGAGCTATGGCCATGGCCAGGTTATTGCTCAGCCCGTAGTAGCCGACTCCTTCGTTGCGGCGCGACGAAGGCAGAGTGTCGAACGCCACTGTTGAGTTTGCAACCGTAGTGGCCCCGAACGGCAGTCCGTGGAGCGTTCTGACTATGGCAAACATCAGCAGCGTGCCGGCGCCGATATAGCCTGCAAAGCAGATGAAAAAGAAGAAAAAGCAGAAACACAAAACCGTTTTGCGGTTAAACGTGTCGACTATAAAGCCAGAGAAGGGCCTAACCAGCAGCGTGGCAACGATATATCCGCTCAACGCAACGCCGATGAGACCCTTGTCGGCCTGAAACTGCGCATCAAGATAGATAGGCAGCAGCGGCGCCAACAGGTAGAAGGCAAAAAACAGCAGAAAGTTGCTCGTCATTACCTTCAGATACTCCCGGTTCCAAAGTTTTTCGCTCATTTGCGGCCGCAAAATTACAAAAATAATTTTGAATTTTGAATGTTGAATGTTGAATTGGTGCGGTCCTTGCGGGGGCGACGGCGGCTCGCCGTCGCCCTGCGTCAAAGTATCACGCGAGCAATTTCCGCAAAAAATCAACATTCAACATTTAGAATTCAAAATTATTTTCGTATCTTTGCCGCGTTGACTGAATCGCGAGCCCCGGTCTGCGGGTCTGCGGGTGGGGTCGGCAAACTTACATATATTAAAAGCGTTACTTTGCGCTTAGTCACTTGACACATCGAAATCTCGCAAATTTCACAAACTCTGTCAAGGACCAGGCAGCGGGTTGCGCCACTTGGATATGAACGTCCGCATTGCGCCTATGTTGACATAGGAGCATGCGCAAGCATTCATATTTGCGTGGGCTTCGCCGTTGCCGTCCATCAGAGTTAGGCAATGCGAGAGCCTCGATGTGTGGGACGGCAACGAGTCAGACTCCCGCGCTTTTTCTTTATAAACCAATCGCTTACCGCCAACGAGGGGATGACCGCGGCACTATTAGTTTTATGAACTGTTATTCTAAATATGGTTGCTATGTGCTACCCGCTCGTCCCGACAAAGATTACCAATCTTTGAAAGAAATGGTTAATTGGTACTCGAAAAAACGTAAGGGAAAGGTGTATACGAATATGCACTCTTTCAAAACGCTGTTGGATTGCATTACCGGTGCCCCCGGCGCGAACAAAGAAGAACTTCCCGACTCACTCGACAAAGATGTGCCCCGCTATAAAAAGGGCTCCCATCAGCGCCGGCTCACAAATGCCGTAATAAACAATGCTTTAGCGAAGTTCAAGGCTCTTAACTTAGACCCGTGCAAATTTGCCGATTTCGACTGCTTTGTAGACCATATCACTGCACACACTGTTCATAGATTTGGTTCTACCTGTATCTATGATTTCTGTCTTAACTACGACTACAAATTTGGATTGAAACCTGAAAATAAGGTTTATATTCATGCCGGACCGGCTGAATCTGTGAAAGCTCTGCGCAAACATAATCTTATTAAGGTTAAAGTAGTCGATAACCGAATCGACCTCAAAGCCTTGCTGACTGAAATTCAGCGGTTAAACGCTTGTGAGGCCGAAGACTTCCTCTGCGTATTCCATAATGCAATAACAAAACTCTTTAAATAAACCAATTAACTAAACATTCAAATGAAAAAACTACTACTTTTAGCGCTTGGAGTGCTGATTGCGCTCCCATCGCTTGCCCAGGAGTTCACTTTCGAGGGTCTCAACTATGAGGTTCTTGACGCGGACGCCAAAACCGTTCAGGTAGCAAGTAATGCAAGTAATCCTGAAGCAGCCGGAGATATTGTAATTCCTCCAACAGTTACTTATAGTAATGAGGAATATTCTGTAACCGAAATCGGCTATGGTGCTTTTTACGGCTGCAGCGGCCTGACTGAGGTGACCATCCCCAACTCCGTAACCTCTATCGGCGGCGAAGCTTTCCGCGGCTGCAGCGAATTGACATCGATAAGCATTCCTAACTCCGTTAGCAGCATCGGCGGATCCACATTTGATTCCTGCTCATCTTTGACGTCTATTGTGATTCCCGAAGGTGTTAAAACTCTTGAGAGCTGGACTTTCGCGCATTGTACGGCCCTCAGTTCTGTTTCCCTGCCTGCATCTATTACGACAATAGGATATAGGGTATTTGAAGATTGCCCAAGTATAACAACGCTCATACTACCAGAGTCACTCAGCAGCATTGGACAGATCGATTGTCAAAATACAAAATTACTTAAGGAACTCGACTCTTGGGGGATGATCTACGAAGGTCTCTCATTTGAGGAATTTATAGAATTCTATGAAGGTGAGGGTGGGACAATCGCTCAACTTCAGGCTATAAAGTGTTATAGTCCTATCCCTCCGGAGAACTCCGATGAACTCTTCTCTGAGGTGGTCGTAAATAGTTATGACCCTTACAATCATATTACTCTCTATGTCCCTAAGGAATCAATCTCCGCCTATAGGGAAGCATCCGGATGGTGTAAGTTTGCTAATATCAAATCTATTGATGAAAATAATGATTATAGCAATAATGAATATTTCACATACGAGGATATAAATTATGTTGTTATCAGCGAGGAGGACAAAACCGTAGCCGTTGCACCGACAAAAGTTTCCGGCGAACTGTTTATCCCGGAAACGGTAACTTACAATGATGCTGAATATAAAGTGATTGTAATTTCGGATAGAGCATTCCAAGATTGCAAGGAACTTTATGCCGTATCTATGCCGGAAGGTTTGGTTTCAATCGGCGTTGATGCTTTTGCAGGATGCGAGCTACTTGAAAACTTCCAGTTTCCCTCAACGTTAAAACGCATCAACGATAGAGCCTTTAGCGAGTGCAAATCATTGACTGAAATAATACTACCTGAGGGTTTGAACGCACTTGGCGATGGTGTATTCTCTTCCTGCCAGAAATTAGAGAAGGCCGTTTTGGTTGCTGATTTAACTGACCTTGGGAATTATTTATTTTCAGGCTGCAGCGCCCTGGAGAAGGTCTATTTCCCTCTTCAGTTAAAATCAATCGGAGACTATGCTTTCGCCGGTTCAAACGCTCTTGATGAGATTAGTCTTCCATCAACTCTCGAATCTATTGGTCAATCCGCATTTGAGGCCGGCGAATATGGTAATTATCACGTAAAAAAATCTTGGTCGTTAGTCATCCCCAATAGCGTTAAAAAAATTGGGAACAAGGCATTTCATGATCGTGGGATAACAAGCTTGACAATTGGTAGCGGCCTTGAAGTAATTCCGTATTGTGCTTTCCGTTGGAACGACATAAAAATATTAAACCTCTCCGAGGGTCTAAAAGAGATTGGTGAGCGCGCTTTTGAACAATGTAGCAACGATAATACCAATAGAAATGGAATTACTTCTATAACCCTGCCGTCAACTTTGACTAAAATTGCTGATAAGGCTTTTAGAGGCACCCGCATTACCGAACTGATTATTCCAGATAAGATTACCGAACTGCCTGAGGGCAGTTGCGGCAGCCCGTCGATTCTTACCCTCGGTAGCGGAGTGAAGAATATATCTTCCGAAGCCTTCTCTTTTGAAAATCTTCATCTGCTCCGCGTTAAGGCGATGAACCCTCCGACGCTTGACAATTCATTCCCCCTGACCAATGACCAAAATGATGCAATTACGGTTGTTGTTAACAACGGTCGTCGCAATAACTATGCAACGAACGCGCGCTGGAAACAGTTCGATAATATCGTTGAGGAATCAGATGCCGACATCGTGGTCAATATGACCGGCAACAACACGCTGGCCGACGGAATCCGCTTCGCCTGCGGTTATATGCCCGCTAACGTAATGAAGATGAAGGTCGTAGGCCCACTGACGGATACCGACCTGCGTGTCATTAAAGAGAACATGATTTCGCTGGTAAGCCTTGACCTCAGCGAGGTTACTAATATTACCGAACTCTCAGAAGGCCAATTTGCAGGTCTTCTCCTTACTGAAATCAAACTACCCAAAGGGTTGACCCGGATTGGCGACCGCGCATTTGCTGACTGTTTACTCCTTCAACTCGACGCGCTCCCCGACGGGGTAACCGAAATCGGCTCTGAGGCATTCTCGAACTGCCCGCGAGTAACAATCAGCACTCTACCCTCTGCTCTGAAAACCATTGATTCAAGTGCATTTAGTGAATGCTCCGGTATCCGTTCAATTACAGCAAATGAGAACCTTGAAAGTATTGGGGACGGTGCTTTTAGCTACTGCTCTATGCTTGAAACCGTTGACCTCAGCGCAAGCAAATTGACCGAAATTGGGGCCTCCGTGTTCTCCGGCTGCAATCAACTCGATGAAGTTATGCTTCCTGAATTCGCCACCTCGATTGGTGGAAGTGCGTTTGCCGGTACCGCTCTGCGCGATATTGAGTTTGCAGCAAATGTCACCTACATTGGCGAAGACGCATTCAGCAACTGCCGTCGCCTCGTTACCGCCAACCTTCCCAAAAAGGTAACTGCCCTTTCGCAATATGCTTTTGCCGAATGTCCGCGACTGATTTCAATTTCGATGCCCTCAGGCATGAAATCCGTAAGTCAGAATATCCTTCTTGACAATAAGAAACTGGCCAACATCAGTTGCGCCGCCGTCGATGCTCCCGCAGCCGAAACCGGAGCCTTCGATGGCCTGCGCTTCCGCTACGTATCGCTGACGGTTCCTACCACAAGTTTCCGCGCTTACCTCAACGCTCCGCAATGGGGCAAATTCCAAAGCATCCAAAATATACTTGAAGTATCTCAGGATCCCGGCGTTGATGTCAGCAATATCTCCGAAGAGGAATATCAGGATTTGCTGACCGAAGATGCCCTTGAAGAAGCCGCCGAGGCTGCAGCACTTGAACAGGGCGACGAACCCGCTCAAGATGTGCGTCGTCGCTCTGCCCGCCGTGGTGCCGCCCGCGCAAAGACTGCTACCGGACGTCAGTTTGCCGCCCTGTTTGACGGCGCTCAGATTCAGACCGGCAATGAAAGTTCAGCTACCCGTATCTTCGTAACGCCTCATGAGGGTGTGAACATCCTTTCCATCCTCTATAACGACGAGGAAATGCTCGACAAGATGGATGGCAACTCGCTTTTGCTTCCCAAGGGTGCCAAGGGCTCTCTCAAAATTGTTACCGACGGAACCGCGGTTAACCCCGTTGACCCGGGCGAACAAGGTGGTATCCACGATATTGTAATTGAGCAGGGGGTTGAGGTTTATGACCTGCGCGGTGTTAAGGTCGGCAACACGACCGAAGGCCTGCCGCATGGCGTTTATATCGTTCGCCAGGGCTCTGAGACCAAAAAAATCGCAATCTAAAAGAAACACACACATTCTTTACTTGGAGATGGCGGCAATTTTGGCCGCCATCTCTTTTTTTACCCCGCACTCATCTTTTGCTCGCACACAAAAAATCAACAGCAAAATTCAAAATTATTTTGTAACTTTGCAATATGAAACCTTCTATAAATGATATTTCGTATTTGCCCTCCGGTTATCAAGAGTGGAGAAAAGAAATAGAAAAACGTATTGAATCAGCCAAATTCAATGCTGCACTCCATGTAAATACCGATATGCTGGAGTTATACTGGAGTATTGGAAATGATATTCTCACCAAGCAAAAGGAATTAGGTTGGGGAACTCAAGTAATTGAACAATTATCTAAGGACTTAATGCTTCGTTTCCCAAACGACAGGGGTTATTCAGTTCGTAATCTTCACTACATGAGACGATTTGCGGTTGCATATCCCGGATTTCCGATTCTGCAAGTACCACTTGCAGAATTTCAGAAACTGCCGATTTCGCAAGTAGCACTTGCAGAATTGAGCAGCGACGGTGATAACATCGAGGTCCCGCTAACTATTATCAGCTGGTATCATCATATATCCTTGCTTCCTAAAATTAAGAATGAGGCTGAACGCGCATTTTACATTTTAGAAGCGAGTAAAAACGGGTGGAGTAAGGATGTATTACTTAGCAAATATGCAAACGGATATATGGAAACCGTCGGTAATACTATCAATAATTTCAAAGCAACATTACCATCTGTTCAATCCGACTTGGCCAAATATGCTTTTAAAGATCCCTATGTATTCAGTTTTATAGGAACTATGGCATTGCAGCATGAACGAGACATTGAAAACCACCTTGCCAATAAGGTAACTGAATTCTTATTAGAAATGGGAAGGGGCTTTTCCTACATTGGCAGGCAATACAATGTAGTAGTTGATGGAGAGGATTATTACATTGATATTCTGATGTATCATGTTAAGCTACATTGCTATGTTGTTGTAGAATTGAAAGCAGTTGAGTTTATCCCTGAGTTTGTCAGCAAACTGAATTTCTATATCTCTGCCGTTGATGAATATGTGAAATCCTCCCAGGACAATCCAACAATCGGGTTATTACTTTGCCGTAGCAAAAGTAACAAGAAGGCAGAGTTCGCACTGAGAGGAATTACTCAGCCAATGGGAATTGCTCAATACGAAACCGAAAAACTATTCAACGAAGTTGCATCGGCCCTACCGACGATAGAAGATATTGAAACTTCGCTGGATAATTCCGATGACTTACAAGCAGACTAAAAGCGCCAAACAGGATTGTCTTTCTCAATTCTCCCTTCTCAATTCCCAATTTCCGCAAAAATTCAACATTCAACGTTTAAAATTCAAAATTATTTTCGTATCTTTGCACTTGGTAAACAAGATTAAAACTAAACCCAATATAACAATTCAAGTAAACCCTACACTATGAGCAAGATTGATTTGACTCAGTATGGAATCACCGGCACCCCGGAGATTTTCCACAATCCCTCGTGGGATCAGCTCTTCATCGACGAAACCAACCCTTCGCTTACCGGCTACGAAAAAGGCCAGGAAACCGAACTCGGCGCGGTTAACGTTATGACCGGTATCTACACCGGCCGTTCGCCCAAGGACAAATTCTTCGTTATGGACGACACCAGCAAAGACACCATCTGGTGGACCTCTGAAGAATACAAGAACGACAATAAGCCCATCACCCCCAAAACCTGGGACGCCCTCAAGGAAATCGCCGACAAGGAGCTCTCCAACAAGCCCCTCTACGTTGTTGACGCTTTCTGCGGCACCAACAAGGACACCCGTCTGGCTGTTCGCTTCATCGTTGAAGTTGCCTGGCAGGCCCACTTCGTTACCAACATGTTCATCCGCCCCACCAAGGAAGAACTCGACAACTTCAAGCCCGACTTCGTTGTTTTGAACGCTTCCAAGGCCAAGGTTGAAAACTGGAAGGAACTCGGCATCAACTCCGAAACATGCGTAGCCTTCAACCTGACCGAACGCATGCAGGTTATCATCAACACCTGGTATGGCGGCGAAATGAAGAAAGGTATGTTCTCGATCATGAACTACTACCTCCCCCTCAAGGGCATGGCTTCGATGCACTGCTCGGCCAACACCGACAAGAACGGCGAAAACACCGCCATTTTCTTCGGTCTCTCCGGCACCGGCAAAACTACCCTCTCGACCGACCCCAAGCGTCTGCTCATCGGCGACGACGAACACGGCTGGGACGACAACGGCGTGTTTAACTTCGAAGGCGGCTGCTACGCCAAGGTTATCAACCTCGACAAAGAAAGCGAACCCGACATCTTCAACGCCATTACCCGCGACGCCCTGCTCGAAAACGTTACCGTTGACGCCAACGGCAAAATCGACTTCGCCGACAAGAGCGTTACCGAAAATACCCGCGTAAGTTACCCCATTGACCACATCAAAAACATCGTTAAGCCCTCGGCCGGCCCGGAAGCTAAAAACGTTATCTTCCTCTCTGCCGACGCTTACGGCGTTCTGCCCCCCGTCAGCATCCTGACCCCCGAGCAGACCAAATATTACTTCCTGAGCGGCTACACCTCGAAACTCGCCGGCACCGAACGCGGCATCACCGAACCCACCCCGACCTTCTCGGCCTGCTTCGGCGCAGCATTCCTTAGCCTCCACCCCACCAAATATGCCGAAGAGCTCGTTAAGAAAATGGAAAAATCGGGTGCCAAGGCTTATCTGGTAAATACCGGCTGGAACGGCACCGGCAAGCGCATCTCGATCCGCGACACCCGCGGCATCATCGACGCTATTCTCGACGGCGCTATCCTCACCGCTCCCACCAAGCAGATTCCCATCTTCGGCTTCACCGTGCCCACCGAACTCCCCGGCGTTGACCCCAAGATTCTCGACCCGCGTGACACCTACGCCGATCCCGAAGAATGGAAGAAGAAAGCCACCATGCTCGCCGAAA
>CAZGTD010000012.1:0-57184 GCA_964528425.1 uncultured Bacteroides sp. | reverse complement strand
CTTCGAGCTTATCTACGATGAGCAAGCGTGCCGTGATTTCAATGGCTGTAGTTGCTTGAATGCTTTATTTGAACATGCCTTGCTGCAATAATGAGAGTCAAGCGACTTCGCCAGAAAAGTCGCTCCACAACATTCACATTTTCTCTTAATTTCGTACTTCGCTGTTGGCATAATATCCACTTAAGAGCCCATAAGAGGAGATAAGGGTAAATAAGGGACACCTCATCGCCAATTAAGGGACGTTCCAAATATGGTACAAATATAGCGAAATTTAATCGATTTTAATCAATATGTTTGCATTTATTAACAAATAAAACGGAGTGTAACCTTTTGAGTTACACTCCGTTTATATGGATTTGTCTATTTTTGGATAGATGGATTACTTTACTTCTTCGAAGTCTACGTCGGTAACGTGGTCGTCGCCGCCGTTGCCGGGGGTAGGACCGGCTTGCTGTGCGCCGGCTGCCTGCTGGGCCTGAGCCTGGGCGTTGAGGATGTCTTGCTGGGCAGCACCGAAGGTGGTTTCAATCTCTTTGATTGCGGCTTCGATACCGGCAATGTCCTGAGCCTTGTGGGCGTCTTTAAGTTTGGCTACAGCGGCTTCAATAGCGGCCTTTTTGTCGGCGGGAATCTTGTCGCCGAGTTCGGCAAGCTGTTTTTCGGTCTGGAAGATTATGGAGTCGGCCTTGTTGATGGTGTCGACACGTTCTTTTTCTTTGGCGTCGGCAGCGGCGTTGGCTTCGGCTTCTTCTTTCATTCGCTTGATTTCGGCGTCGGTCAGGCCCGAAGATGCTTCGATTCGGATTGACTGTTCCTTGCCGGTTGCTTTATCCTTGGCCGATACGTTGAGGATGCCGTTGGCATCGACTTCGAACGTTACTTCAATCTGAGGTATGCCGCGGGGTGCGGGAGCGATGCCGTCGAGGTGGAATTTGCCAAGTACTTTGTCGTCTTTGGCCATGGGGCGTTCGCCCTGAAGGACTACGATTTCAACCGAGGGCTGGTTGTCGGCGGCAGTAGAGAAGGTTTCGCTCTTGCGGGTAGGAATGGTGGTGTTGGCTTCGATAAGTTTGGTCATTACGCCGCCGAGGGTTTCAATACCTACGCTCAGGGGCACTACGTCGAGCAGCAGAACGTCTTTAACGTCGCCGGAGAGCACACCGCCCTGAATTGCGGCACCAACGGCTACTACTTCGTCGGGGTTAACACCCTTTGATGGTTCTTTGCCGAAGATTTCCTTAACCTTGTGCTGGATGGCGGGGATACGGGTTGAACCGCCAACGAGGATTACTTCGTGGATGTCGGCAGGGGTAAGGCCGGCGTCTTCCATGGCTTTGCGGCAGGGTTCTACCGTGGCCTGAATCAGCAGGTCGGCCAGTTGCTCGAATTTGGCTCGTGTAAGGGTTTTAACAAGGTGTTTGGGCAGGCCGTTAACCGGCATGATGTAGGGAAGGTTGATTTCGGTCGAAGTGGAGCTCGAAAGTTCGATTTTAGCTTTTTCGGCAGCTTCTTTAAGACGCTGCAGGGCCATAGGATCCATGCGCAGGTCAACGCCTTCTTCCTTCTGGAACTCGTCGGCGAGCCAGTCAATGATTACCTGGTCGAAGTCATCGCCACCGAGGTGGGTATCGCCGTTGGTGGATTTTACTTCAAACACGCCGTCGCCGAGTTCAAGGATTGAAATATCGAATGTGCCGCCACCGAGGTCGAACACTGCCACTTTCTGGTCTTTACCATCTTTGTCGAGGCCATAGGCCAGGGCTGCGGCGGTAGGTTCGTTGACGATACGGGCAACTTTAAGGCCTGCGATTTCGCCGGCTTCCTTGGTTGCCTGACGCTGGGCGTCGTTGAAGTAGGCGGGCACGGTGATTACGGCTTCGCTTACGGGCTGGCCGAGGTAGTCTTCGGCGGTTTTCTTCATTTTCTGAAGAATCATGGCCGAGATTTCCTGAGGTGAATATTCTTTGCCGTCAATGTCGACGCGCGGGGTATTGTTTGCGCCGCATACAACTTTGTAGGGCACACGTTTTACTTCGTTTTCAACATCTTTGCAGGTTTCGCCCATGAAGCGCTTGATGGAGTAGATGGTGCGCTTAGGGTTGGTGATAGCCTGACGTTTTGCGGGTTCGCCGACTTTGCGTTCGCCGCCGTCGGTGAATGCTACTACAGAGGGGGTTGTGTTGCGACCTTCGCTGTTGGGGATCACAACGGGGTCTTTACCTTCAAGAACGGCAACGCACGAGTTGGTGGTGCCGAGGTCAATGCCAATAATTTTTCCCATAATTTCGGTTATGTTTAAGTTAGTTTAATTATTTGTTTTCGTTGTTTATGCAATGAACTAACAAACATCGTGCCAAAAAAGTTTGAAACTGACAAAATGTCAGCCCGCGCATATGGGTAAAGTTCAGCGGCGCCGGTGGTCGTTGCGAATCTTAATGGCGAAGATTATAACGGAACAAACGGTTGTGATTACGTTGGTGATGACCAGCGGCATGTTGTTGAGCATTATGCCCTGGACTACAAACAGCACCGAGCCGGCGCCCAGGGCAAGAAAGGTTGGCAGGGCAATGCCAGAGGTGTCGCGGGTGCGAATTGTGCGGATTGCCTGAGGCAGGTAGCCGCAAACCATACATATCGAGGCCAGATAGCCAACAATGAGAGTTATCATAAGTTTAGGGTGGGGTTATTGTTAAGAAAAGAAAAGGGCGCAGCGACATCGCGTCGACGCGCCCCCGGTTGGGATGTTTTGGGGAAATTAATTCCTTTAATTCATTCCGTTAATTCATATGTATATAAGCATTATTTCTTGCAGAGTGGAGTTTACTGGCGGGTGAAACGAAGGAAGTTGTATTTCACCTTGCCGTCGCCCAGCAGCAGAGCGTCGGGGTTCTGGCCGAGCACGAGGCTCTGGGCCTGACGCTGGAACTGCATGGATGATGATTTTTCGTCGTAGGGCATTGAGCCTTCGTTCTGGTCAACGAGCTGGTAAACGATTACCGAAGAGTTCCAGCGAACGGGGCCTACAACTTCGCCGGCTTTTGCGGCTTTTACTCCGCCGAGCTGAGCGTAGTAGTTGTTGGCGAGGTTTACACCGCGAAGGGTGTCGACGCGCTGTGCGTTGAGCAGTTTCTGGTAGTCGGCGAGGTTTTTGCCTTTGCCTTTAACGTCGTTGATAACAATGTTGGCGTTCTTCTCGGTCTGGGCGCCCTGAGTAATTGCGCCGGTGAGACCGGGATAGGTATAGGGGATGTAATCCTTGTATTCGTCAACAACGGCTACGGCGGCCAGACGGGTGTTTTTGCTGTCGGTGTAGAGGCGGCTCACTTCGCCTTTTTTAGCGTCGTTAACAGCCCATGCTACCATATTGCGCGAGTCGTCCATGCCGTCGAGGCTGAAGGTTGAGTCGTCGACCAGCGTTTCCTGAACCATCAGGCCCTGAACGGCGGCGTTTTCGTTATTGAAGGTTGCGGCGGTGGGGGCGGAGATGAGGAATTCGCGCATGCGGGTGTTAAGGCCGTCGATTGTTTCGCGCGAGGGTTCGATTGCGTAGGTGGCGGTGGAGTATTCAACAATGCGCTCGGGTTTGTTCCAGCTTTCAACTGCGATTGCGCCCTGGCCCATGTTGAGGTATTTGCCGGTGCCGACAGCCTGAAGGGTGTCGATAACGTTGGTGAGCTGTTCGAAGCTCATTTCGGTTGCGGGGAGCACCTGGGCTACGCCATTGATTGAGTCGGGGGCAACGCCTGCGTTGAGCTGGGCAATGATTGTGTCGGCGTTGACAGTGCCGTCGTAGGCCACCTGGACAATTTTTGCACCGTTAACCTTGGTTTCGCGCGAAGTCAGGCGTGCAATTACGAGCTGGGGGTCCGCGGTGTAGGCGCTGTTGACGTTAAGAATCTGTGCGGTTCCGGCTTCGGCGTTTTCGAGGAAATCTTTCAGTCCGGGAATGGTTGCTTTGGCAAGCGCTGCGGAGTCGGCGGTAAAGTGTTCGATAACGTAGGCGCCGTTGCCAACCAGCGAATTCATGCTGCCTTCTTCCTGAACGTTGCCCAGGGCCTGCTGAACGGTTTCAACCGCTTTCTGGCGGTCGGCGTTGCTGGCTGCAATGGGCAGGGTAACGTAGCGGACGTAGCGAACCTTGTTGGGCAGTTTGTAGCCTTCGCGATGCTCCTTATAGTATTTTTCGATTTCGGCGGGAGTAACCGAGTCGGTGGTTTCGTAAATGTTTTTGCTTACTGCGGCGAGGGTGTAGGTAGTGTTGCCGAGATCGTAGGCTGCGCGTGCGTCAAGCTTGTTGGCGTTGATGGTGCCCTGCAGAAGGTTTATGAGCTTCTGGGTCAGCAGCTGGTCCTGAAGGTTCTGTTCGAAAGTGGAGTATGCTTTGGAAATCTGTGCAACCTGTTCGGGCTGAAGACCGGCAGCGTCGGGGTTAGACAGTGCGTTGAGCACATCGGCCGGAGAGGCACCGAACTGCTGGTAGAACTGGGCGAGCACGGGGTAGGGGGCGTTGTCGCCGGTCATGAGCGCATTGAGCTCGGAGTCGGTAACAACCAGGCCGAGTTTGTTGAATTCCTGCTTATAGAGGGCCTCGGTAACGAGCGAGTTCAGGGCTTGCTCGTCGGCATCGGTTGCCTGAGGGTTCTGTTCGCGAACGAGGTTTGCACGTTCATTATATTTTTCATAGTCGATTTTTTCGCCCTTGACGTTGGCCACCGAGGTCTGGTCGATGAAAAGGCTAAGGGGATTGTCGATAATAGTGATAATGAACAGGAAGAGTGCAACGAAGATGATGCTTACCAGAAGCACCGATTTGCTGCGAATTTTTTCGAGTGTTGCCATTTATGATGGTTAGTTTATTGATTACGGTTTGTGTTTCAGCGCGCAAATTTACAAAAAATTTTTTATTCCTGCAAATCACCGCCGAATTCCATAAGGTAAGCCTTGATAAATTCGTCGATGTCGCCGTCCATTACCCCGCCGACGTCGCTGGTCTGGTGGTTGGTGCGGTGGTCTTTAACGCGCCGGTCGTCGAAAACGTATGAGCGAATCTGCGAGCCCCATTCGATTTTCATTTTTCCGGCTTCGACCTTGGCCTGTTCCTGAAGGCGGTGCTGGAGTTCTTTGTCGTAGAGAATGGAGCGCAGCTGGCGCATGGCGTTCTCTTTGTTTTTGGGCTGGTCGCGGGTTTCGGTGTTTTCTATGAGGATTTCCTCTTTTTCGCCGGTGTAGGGGTCGGTGTATTGATAGCGCAGGCGCACTCCGGACTCCACTTTGTTTACGTTCTGGCCTCCGGCGCCGCCCGAGCGGAAGGTGTCCCAGCTGAGCAGCGCGGGTTCAACCTTAACTTCGATTGTGTCGTCGACCAGGGGAGTTACAAAAACCGATGCGAACGATGTCATGCGTTTGCCCTGGGCGTTGTAGGGGCTTACGCGCACCAGACGGTGAACGCCGTTTTCGCTTTTGAGGTAGCCGTAGGCGAAATCACCTTCGATATTTATGGTTACCGATTTGATGCCGGCTTCTTCGCCGTCGAGAATGTTGGCGATTGAGGTTTTGTAGCCGTTGCGCTCGGCCCAGCGGAGATACATGCGCATGAGCATCGATGCCCAGTCCTGGCTTTCGGTTCCGCCGGCTCCGGAGTTGATTTTCAAAACAACGTCCATTTTGTCTTCTTCGCGGCGGAGCATGTTGCGCAGCTCGAGAGCCTCGATTTTCGACAGGGTGTCGGCATAGAGCGCGTCGACCTCCTCTTCCGTAACGAGTTCTTCCTTAAAGAAATCGCAGGCGAGCTGGAGTTCGTCGCAGGCTTTTTCAATTTCCTCGTAGCCTTTTATCCAGGCTTGGAGGTCTTTGATTTTTTTCATTTGTGCCTGAGCTTCCTTGGGGTGTTCCCAAAAGTCGGGCACGTGGGTTCGGAGTTCTTCTTCCTCGACTTCTATTTTCTTGCTGTCGATGTCAAAGATACCTCCTCAGCGCCAGCTTGCGCTCAAAGGTCTCTTTTAATTGTTCCTGGGTTATCACGTCGGTTAACTTTTAGTCGGTTATTCAGCGGCGGGAGTTTCGGCGGGAGTTTCAGCAGCGGGAGCGGTCTGCTCAACGTCGAGGGCGGGAGCTGCGGTTTGGTTAACGCTGGTGCGGATGCCGGTGGTTGATGTCAGCGCGGGAGCAACGAATACGCTCAGAATCGAGAGGGCGCAGATGATGCCGGCGAGCCACCATGTAACTTTTTCAATAACGTCGTTGGTGCGTTTAACGCCGAGAATCGAGTTCGAGCTGGCAAAGGTCGAGCCCAGGCCGCCGCCTTTTGACTTCTGGATGAGGACTACGCCAATGAGAAGGATTGCGGCGATGATGGTCAGGATTATAACCAGGGTGTAAATCATAATCTTTTGGTTTATAGTTAGTTATTATTTTCGTTATTACGCATTGATTTGCGCTCCTCAATTGCCATGAGCTTTTCGAGGAAGCGTAATTGGTCTGCAAAGTAAATACTTTTTTCGGGAAAATTCAAATTTAAATGACTTATAATTTCGTAAGCCTTTGAAAATTTTCCTTTTTTGATGTAAATTCTGGCGAGCGATTCCGAGAGCATGGAGTCGGAGGCCGGTGTCGGTTTTTTAACTTCCGAAGCTGGCTTTGGGTTGGTCTCCGGCTCAGGCCGGGGAGCAACGGGCGGAAATTGGCCGCCGGCGGCTTTGCTCTTGATTATAAACGTGTTGATGCGGTCGTCGTTGGTGCCGTCGGGGGCTTCGCCGGCCTGTGGCACGCTTTTTTCTTCTTCGCGGGCGAGCATTTGTGCATAATCGGCCGCAGGGTTGAAAATCAGGCGTTCAAGCAGCTCGTTTTCGGCGTCGGTAGAATTTCCGTAGGTAGTTAAAAATTTTTCTATGGTGTCGGCGGTGCCGGGGGTGGCTACCGGCTCGACCGGATAGAACGACGCCAGGTCGAGGGCAAGGGTAGAATCTGCCGCCATTGCCATCTGCTCGGGGTCGGCGGCCAGCAGGGCCAGTCGTGCCGAAAGCTCGCGCCGTTCGTCTTCGTCGAGCTTGGCGTTGCGCAGGCGCATGGCTGCCGGAAGCGCAAACCATGGGGCTTCGGCGGCAAGTTGGGCCACGCGTTCCGCGTCGGGGGCCGCACCGCTGAGCCAATTGCGGATTTCGTCGTCGGTTACCATTTTTGTAGTTTTTACCAGTTGCCGAGGGTGGCGTTAAAAATCAGTTCAACAAGTTCTTTGCTGATTTCGGTGCAGAGCTGGTCTTGCACGTCGGTCAGCATTTCGTTTGCGTCGAAATCGCGATAGGCTGAAAAGGTCTGGTCAATATCTTTGTCTTCAACGCGGTTGTCGATATAGCGCACGCGAACCGTTATTGTCAGTCGCGTCTGGTTGGCATAGGCATCGGCGCCTACGCTCACCGGCGACAGTGCGTAGCCGGTAATTTCGCCTTCGAGCTGCAAATCGGCTTTGGAGTTGCCGACCGAGGTGCGCAGGCGGGTGTTGCGCTCAACGTAGTCGACCAGCTCGTTTTCAAAAGTAACCTGCAGCGGCGGATAGACCAGGGCAGCACGAATCGGAAAGTTCTCGATTGAAATTGTCCGGTAAACCGAATAGTCAATCGCCGAGCCGTTGAGCTTATAGGAAGGTACGCAGCCCCCCAGGCCGAGGCAGACCATAATAATCAGCAGGTATTTACTCCAGGCCATATTCGCGGATTTTTCTATAGAGGGTTCGTTCGCTGATGTTCAGCTCGTCGGCGGTTGCCTTGCGGCGGCCGCCGTTGCGTTCGAGGCTTTCTCTGATGATTTCGCGTTCGTTGTCTTCGAGCGAGCGGGGTGTGGCCTCCGTAAATGGGGTGAATGGGGTTTCCTGCGCAGGCCGGGAGCTTTCGGAAAAGTGGGAAAGCAGGGGCATCTGGCGCGGGGGTTCCGCCAGGCGCGACCTAAGCTCGTCAACCTCGCTGCGTAGCGTGAAAATAAGGTTGAAAAGCATGTCGCGTTCGTGGGCGTAGGCGTCGGTTGCGGCCGAGGCCTGGGGCTGGCTTACAATCGTTGGCGAATAAACGGCATCGGGCAGATATGAGCGCAAAACTTCGCTGCTTACCGGCTCTCCTCCTTCAAAGAGCGACAGTTGCTCGATTACGTTCTTGAGCTGGCGCACATTGCCCGGCCAGCGGTATGATTCGAGCAGCGTGCGCGCCGAATCGGTGAGTTTCAGCTCCGCGGTGGAGTATTTTTCGGCAAAATCGGCGGCAAACTTGCGGGCCAGCAGAATAATGTCGTCGCCGCGGTCGCGCAGGGGCGGAACATTGATCTGCACTGTCGACAGCCGGTAGAACAGGTCTTCGCGGAACCGGCCCTCGGCAACTGCCCGGGCCATGTCGACGTTAGTGGCGGCCACGATTCTTACGTTGCATTTCTGCACCTGCGATGATCCGACTTTAATGAATTCACCGGTTTCCAAAACGCGCAGCAGGCGTGCCTGGGTCGTTAGCGGCAGTTCGCCGACCTCGTCGAGAAAAATGGTGCCGCCGTCGGCTTCCTCGAAGTAGCCCTTGCGCGATGCCACGGCTCCGGTAAATGCTCCCTTTTCGTGGCCGAAAAGTTCGGAGTCGATTGTTCCTTCGGGAATGGCGCCGCAGTTAACGGCTATGTAGGGGGCGTGTTTGCGGACGCCGTAGGAGTGGATGAGTTTCGGAAAGAACTCTTTGCCGGTGCCGCTTTCGCCAATGACAAGAACCGACAGGTCAATCGGGGCAACGCGCAGCGCGCGCCCAACGGCCTCCATGAGCGCCGGCGAGCGTCCTACAATGCCAAACCGTTGCTTTGCGGAAATGATTTCTTCGTGACTAACCTGGTTCATCCCTGCAAAGTTACGAAAAATTTTTGACAACTTGCCTGACTAATTATTGAAAAATTTATGTAGCCGGAATGAAGTTTCAGAATTTTATTGTAACTTTGTGGGCAATAAACCTTAATATTTACCGACTATGATAAAGGGAATTCTCAGCATTGCCGGACGCCCCGGCCTTTATAAATTGGTTCAAAGCGGCCGCGGCTCGCTCATTGTTGAACAGCTTCAAACGGGTAAACGTCTGCCCGTTCAGCAGCGCGACCGGGTTATTTCGCTGGCCGATGTTGCAATGTATACCGATGGCGACGATGTTCCTCTGGGCGACGTTCTGACCTCGCTCTATGAAGTTGCCGAAGGAAAGGAAGTTGACATCAAGGCCGTTGAAGCCGAAGGCTTGCGTGAATTTTTCGGCAAGGTTCTTCCCACCTATGACCGCGACCGCGTTCATATTTCCGATATCCGTAAGCTCCTGAGCTGGTATAACACCCTCGTTGCGGGCGGCATAACTGATTTTTCTAATCCCGAGGAAGAACCCGCCAAGGAGGCCGAATAATTTATGAAACGTATACTTCTGGCTCTGGCCGGCGCATTGGTGCTTTTGAGCGCTGCCGCCCAGGAACCGAAAACGCAATATCGCGTCTATGGGGTTGCTTTCTATAACCTTGAGAATCTTTTCGACACTATAAACAACAACGGCACCTACGACCTGGAATTCTCGCCCGCCGGTGCCCGCCAGTGGAACGGCCATAAATATTGGAGCAAAATCCACAATCTGGCCTATGCGATTTCGCAGATGAAATCGCCAACAACCCCCAACGGCCCCGCGATTATCGGCGTAAGTGAAATCGAAAACAAGTCGGTGCTCGACGATCTTGTAAGTGACCCGCAGATCCGCTCATGGAATCTTCAGGTCGTTCACCATGATTCGCCCGACCGCCGCGGCGTTGACGTGGGCCTGCTTTATAATCCCCGCTACTTTAAGTTCGAGAGTGTTACCAACCATCGGCTCTACGTTCCCTCGAACCCCCGTTTGCGCACCCGCGACCAGATGTGCGTGACCGGCATGCTGGGCAGCCGCCGCGTTTCGGTTATCGTTAACCACTGGCCGTCGCGTCTGGGAGGTCAGGAACAGAGCAGCTATCTGCGCGAGGCAGCCGCCGACCTGAGCAAGCACATTGCGGACTCAATCTGGGCTATTGATCCCGACCGCGGAATTTTTGTTATGGGCGACCTTAATGATGACCCCGACGACCGCAGCCTTACGCGGAACCTCGGCGCCGTTAAAAAGCCGGCCGATGCAAAGCCCCACGGTTTCTATAACCCCTGGTGGTCAACCCTTCGCGACCGCGGCATAGGCACCCTGGCCTATAAGGGCGGTTGGAACCTGTTTGACCAGATTGTTATTTCCGGCAATCTGCTGAAGGAAAATGCCGCTGCCGACGAGCTTCAATACTACAAGAACATGGTCCATAACCATGACTTCCTGATTGACCGTCAGGGCACCCGCCAGGGCTATCCGAAGCGCACTTTCTCGGCCGGAGCATGGCTCGACGGTTATTCCGACCACTTCCCCACCGAAGTATTCCTCAAACAAGCTGTTAAGCCGCGCCGATAATGTTGAAGATTAAAATAGTAAATAAGAGCCCCTTTGCTCTTCCGGCCTACGAAACGTTCGAGGCCGCGGGCATGGATGTGCGCGCCAACTATTCCGAGCCTTTTATTCTCGGCCCCGGCGAGCGCACTCTGGTGCCCACCGGGCTTGCCATGCAGCTGCCTTCGGGCTACGAATGTCAGGTGCGCCCGCGTTCCGGTCTGGCCTTGAAAAAGGGTATTACCGTGCTCAATACTCCGGGCACTATCGATGCTGACTATCGCGGCGAAATCGGCATTATTCTGATTAACCTGTCGAACGAGCCGTTTACCATTACTCCGGGCGAGCGTATAGCCCAACTGGTTGTTAAACAATATGTTCGCGTTGAGTGGGAGCCGGCCGAAAGGCTCGACGAAACCAAACGCGGCGACGGGGCCTTCGGCCACTCCGGAACAAATTGACCCGTTTGCGCATCATATTGCCGATAATTGCCGCCCTGGTCGCGTTGACCCTCCGGGCCGGCGACTCGTATGACTCTGCTTCGCGGAGCCGTAAGAGCGACTATTATTTTCTTGAGGCGATGCGCCAGCGCTCTCTCGGCCGCGAAGACCTGGCCACGGCCATGATGGCCCGCGCCTTTGACCTGAACACTTCCAAAACCGAGCGCGAAGCCTATGAACTGGGCTCGCGCACAATGATTTTTGCCGGTCAGGAACGCGACTCAGTGTTGTTTGCGCAAGGAGTCAGGCTTTGCGAGGCATATTACGGGGCTCATTCCGACGATGCCTTTGTTGGCTCTTATCTGGCGTCATACTATGTAAGTAACGGAAATCTCGACCGGGCCAAGCGCATTTACTCTAACCTTGTTCGCCTGAAACCCAATAACCCCGCGCTGACAGCCAATTATGCTGATATTCTTATGCGCACCGGCGAACTTGACGAGGCTATAGACGTTTACCGCAATCTCGAAAAGTCGATAGGCCGCAATCCGGCCCTTACGCAGCGCATAACCAACGTTATGGTGTGGCAGGGCGACACCGTTGGCGCCATGGAAGAGATTGACGGCCTCATTGCCGCGCAGCCGCGCAATGTCGAGGCCCTGCTGCTTGGCGCTACCGCGGCGGCGCAGTTCGGGCTCAATAGCCGGGTAGCAGACTTTGACCGGCGCATCGACACCGCTATCGAGGGCGATGACTACGACCGCGATGAAAAGGTTGAGCTTTTGCGCTATAGCGTTTCCGCCGAGATGCGTCGCGACACTCTGACCGAGCGCGCCGGCAACCTGTTCCGCTCGCTCGTGGGGCAATATCCCAACGACTATGAACTGCGGATGCTCTATATGAGCTATCTCGCCACAAACAAACAGTGGCTTCCGGCGGCCGAGCAGGTGGAGCATGCCATAGCCGTGCGCCCCGACGATCCGGGCGATTTTGAGCTTCTGGCCCGTTTCTACGGGTCGGCCAACGACCTCGACGGAGTTATGAGCGCTACCGGCCGCGGCATCGAGCACCATCCGCAGGCTGTTGGCCTGTATATGCTTCGTTCGGCAGTTCTTTCGCAGCGCAAAGACTATTCCGGTGCGTTGGAAACTTTGTCGGGAGCGTTAAGCGTAGACTCGCTCAGCGATGTTGCGCGCGGCGAGCTATACCGCACAATGGGCGACGTTGCCCAGCTGGCTAAGGAACCCGATGACTCCGTCCGCGCCTATTATGAGCGGGCCATAGAACTGAATTCCGACGATGACCTGGCTATGAATAACCTGGCCTATTGGCTGTCGACGGTCGATGGCGGTGACCTTTTGCGCGCCAAGGATTTGATTTCGCAGGCAGTGATTTCCGAACCGGGGTCGGCTACTTATTACGATACTTTTGCCTGGGTTTGCTATCGCCTGGGTGATCTCGAAAACGCCAAGCGATATATCGACATGGCGATTCTGTTCGACAAATCGGGCGATGAAGGACTGGATGAAATTCTGGGCCACGCCGCCGACATTTACGAGGCTCTCGGCCAGCTTGAAAAGGCCAAAGAATTCAGAGAAAGGATAACTGAACAGGAATGAATCAATTCGCCAGATATATAATCATTGCGCTCTTTGCGGCCTTTATGTTTACCGGGTGCCGGTCGAAGCGGGCTGCCGCTCCGGCTGCGGATTCCGAGGCTGTAGAGCTCGTGACCGGTCGATGGAGTAATGTGCAGATGCCGGTAAGATTAACAATCAATCAGCCTATGGGGCTGGTTTTGAACGGCACTGCAACCATGGTGCGCAATGAATATATTTATATGTCGTTCAGAATGTTTGGCTTTGAGGTGGCTCAGGCAAATGTTACGCCCGATGAGTTCGACTTCGTTATGAAGCAGCCCGACAAGGTTTGGTTCAAGGAGCCGCTGGGCAATCGTTTGGAGCAAGTCGGATTTACTTTCGAAAAGTTGCAGCAGATAATGCTCGACGACGATGAGTACTCACTGAAAACGACCGCTAACGGCAAAACCATTGACGCAACCCTGAGCTGGAGCCGCGACGATGCCCGCTGGAACGTTGAGCGGCCGGCCCGATTCTCGTCGCCGGGCGAAAATTATAAGAAAATGACCCTCGAATCCGCTAAGCAATTCATTGGTAAGTAAACTGGTCATATTGCTGATTACCCTGATCGGCCATGGTGGCCGCTGGGAGGGAGTGTGGGGCGGCTACAGCGCAACGGCCGCAGCCGCTGTTGCTTCTGTGCCCCCCAAAAAGGCCAAAGCCAAACCGAAAACCTCACAAGCAAAGTCCAAGTCAAAGGCATCGTCGGGCCCTAAAACGAGTTCAGAGGCCAAGCAGCAGCGTCGGCAAACCGAGCAGCAGATAGCCAAAACATCAAAGGAAATTAAAGCAGCCGAAGCTGAAATCACCAAAAATCTGCGCCAGGTCGGTAAGCTTGAAGGCGATATTGAACGCACAACCGAAACTGCCCGTCAGCTTCAAGACCGCATTGACTCCCTGACCGCGCGCGGGCGCATTGTAAAGGACTCAATCAATGCGGGCGAAGCGGAACTGAAGCGGTTGCGCGAGATGTATGTGCGCGCCGTCCGTTCGTCGCGCAAGAATCGTCGCGAAATGAATCCGATGACCTTCGTGTTCTCGGCCGAGACTGTTCGCCAGGCATGGCGCCGAATGGGTTATCTCGAAGAATTCTCGAAGTGGCGAGGCCGCAAAACCGAAGAAATCAATTCGCTGATTGCCAGCCTCGAAGCTCAAAAAGCTGAGCTTGAGGATATGAAAAATAAGGTTATCAGCCTTCGGCGGGAATCGTTGGCCCGAGAGCGCAAGTTGCGCAACGACCGCCAGGCGCTGGAAACAGTTGTCGGCAACCTCAAAGGCAAGCAGAAGCAGCTGAACACTATGCTCGAACGCCAGAAGGCGACTCTTGCGAATCTTGATCGAGAAATCGAACGTCTTATACAAAAGGAAATTGAGGAAGAGCGTCGGCGCGAGGCGCAGCGCCGCGAGGCTGAACGCCGCGAAGCGGAGCGACGTAAAAAAGCCGCCAATTCCTCGGGCAACTCAGCTACCCACGCAGATGCACCGAAGGTTACTTCACCCGCCCCCCCGGCTCCGAAAACAATTCAGGCCCCGAACCAGACTGCGGGAGGCTTCGCGGCCCAGCGCGGACGCCTGCCATCGCCGCTTAGCTCACCCTTTTCGGTTGTTCAGGGCTTTGGAGTACAGCAACATCGTTCAATTAAAACCCTGGAGGTTAACAATCCGGGCGTTGATCTGGAAACTGCTGCCGGCGCTCAGGCCAAGGCGGTTTATCCGGGAGTGGTCAGCGCGGTGTTCGTTCAGGAAGGGCTCGGCCATGTTGTGCTTGTGCGCCACGGCGAGTATCTTACCGTTTATGCTAATATCAAAACCCTGAAAGTCAGCAAGGGGAGCCAGTTGAAAACCGGCGACGTTATCGGCACCGTGGGCCCGAGCGACGTAGATTCCAACCGCGGACAACTTCATTTTGAAATTCGTCGCGAGCGCGAAAAATTCAATCCGATGCAATGGCTAAGACGCTGACCGCACGGGTTTTGAAAGCGACTTCGCTGCTCGGCTCCACTCAAGGTATAAACATGGTGTGCTCGGTGGTGCGCATGAAAATGCTCGCGCTCCTTGTCGGGCCGACCGGTGTTGGCCTGTTCGGGGCCTTAACTCAGGCTGCCGACATGATAGGGAATTTTACGCAGATGAATATCCGCACTACTGCCGTTGCCCCATTGTCGTCGGCTCCGGCCGGCCGGTTCGAATCTTTATTGCTCAGCGTGCGTCGCTATAGCCGCTTGCTCGGGGTGGTGGGAGCGTTGCTCATGTTTGTGCTTGCTCCGTGGCTTGCGGAATTTACATTCGGCAACGGAGAGTTCGTATGGGCCTACCGCATAGCGGCCTTGTCGATTATGTTTGTTGCCCTTCAGGGTGCGGAACTGATTTATCTGCAAGCCTCCGAACGCTATAAACCTATAGCCGCATCGGGACTCTTTACCGCCCTGACCGGTATGCCGGTAGCCGTTGCGCTGTATTGGGGTTTTCGCGTCAACGGCATTGCTCCGGGGCTGGTGTTCTATTCGTTGATGGCATTTCTGGGCGCATGGTGGTTTACCCGTCGCACATCAACGCTTTATCCTCGGCAAAAAATATCGGCGCGCTGGAGCGAAAGCTTGCGTCTGGGCATGCCGTTTTTGCGAACGGGGCTGATGCTCACTTTAATGTCGCTGGCAACCGAAGGCGTCAACTTTCTGTTTATGGCCTATATGGGCCACGAGGGCGACACTGTTTTGGGCCTATATCAGGCGGGGTATAAGATGGTGTGGAACTACACAACGGTGTTTTTCATGAGCTTTGCAATGGAATTTTACCCGCGCCTGTCGAAAGCGATTCATAACCGGCGCCATGCGTCGCTGATGATTACTCATCAGGCCATAATCTCGGCCGGCATACTCGCGTTGGGAGCAGCCGCCGTTTGCGCCCTTAGTCCGTGGCTGATGCCGCTGCTCTATTCCGGTGAATTCGCCGGGGCGGTTCCCTATGTAATGTGGGGTATGGTTGGCATGGCATTCCGGCCATTGTCGTTAGCCATGAGCTATAGCTTTCTTGCCGCGAACCGCGCCCGGGTATATTGCCTAACTGAAATAACATCGTCGGTTTGCGGGCTGGGCCTCAATATCGCCGGCTATCGGCTCGGAGGTTTTGCCGGATTGGGACTGGCAACCGCGGCGTGGATGGCCCTCGATCTGACCATAATGCTGGTTGCCGCCCGCCTGGCCCGCGCTCCGTTGCCCAAATGGCGTGCTGTTGGCATTGCCTTCCTCGCCCCGCTTCCCGCCGCCCTCCTCGCCCTGCTACTGCAATAATTTGTGGGTTTTAGGGGAGTGTAGGTAACGGGGTTTGGGGATTTCGTAGAATTGTTGTAAATTTGCGCGTATGATAATCGGCAATTTCGGAATTAAAGACGCTCTCGACGTCCTGTTGGTGGCTACTCTGCTGTTTTGGCTTTATAAGCTGATGAAGCAGTCGGGCACACGCAACCTTTTCATCGGAGTGCTGGCGTTTATCGGCGTTTGGCTACTGACGTCGGAAATCCTGGGTATGCGCCTGACCGGCACTATCCTCGACAAGTTCATGAGCATCGGCCTGTTG
Source organism: uncultured Bacteroides sp. (assembly GCA_964528425.1). GTDB lineage: Bacteria > Bacteroidota > Bacteroidia > Bacteroidales > Muribaculaceae > UBA3263. The sequence continues at coordinate 41,089 of CAZGTD010000012.1, read as the reverse complement.
GTTCTGGTGATTCTTTTTCAGGAACAGATACGCCGTTTTCTGGAAGAAATCGGCTCAAATCAGCGCTGGCGGGGGCTGCGTCGCCTTTTCCGCCGCAAACTTGAAGGGAAAAATGCCGAAACCGACGAAATGGAAAAGGCCCACCGCTGGGTAATTCCGATTGTTTATGCCTGCATGAATATGGCTCGTTCGCGCACGGGTGCGCTGATAGTTATTCAGCAGCGCATCAGCCTTACGCAATATGAAAAAACCGGTGATGTTATTGATGCGCGCCTCAATGCCCGCCTTCTGGAAAATATTTTTTTCAAGAATTCTCCGCTCCACGATGGAGCCACCATTATTGCCAACGGTCGCATAGCCGCCGCGGGGTGCATTCTGCCCGTCAGTCACGACAGTTCCATTCCGCGCTCGCTGGGCCTGCGCCACCGTTCGGCGCTGGGCATCGCGCAGGCAACGGATGCCGTAGCAGTGGTTGTCAGCGAAGAAACCGGCGGCATCAGTATTGCTCACCAGGGCCGCTTATCGACCCATGTGAGCACCGCGGAGCTTGAGCGACGTCTGACCCACATTACTAAGGATTAACCGCCGATGAACGAGTATCTCAACGATCTTAACGACGCGCAGCGGGCGGCGGTTGAATACTGCGCCGGCCCCGAGCTGGTTATTGCGGGCGCCGGGTCGGGCAAGACCCGCGTTCTGACCTATAAGATTTTGCATTTGCTTCTCGACCGCAAAATGGAGCCGTGGCGCATAATGGCGCTTACATTCACCAACAAGGCAGCCAATGAAATGCGCTCTCGAATTGAGCAGATGGTGGGTCCCAAAACCGCCGCGCGCTTATGGATGGGTACTTTCCACTCGATTTTTCGGCGCATTCTCAACTCTCACGCCGACCGTCTCGGATTCAAGCCCGGATTCAGTATCTATGACACTCAGGATTCCAAAGCGCTGGTTAAGACCATTATCAAGGATATGGATCTTGACGATAAGATTTACAAGCCATCGACCGTTCTGTCTGTCATATCTTCAGCCAAGAACTCGCTGATTTCGCCTGCGCAATATAAGCAGAGCCGCGAAATTATCGATGCCGACAAGCGCGCCCGCCGCCCATTGCTCTATGCAGTCTATCAGGCATATTGCCAGCGCTGTTTCGTGGCCAATGCTATGGATTTCGATGATTTGCTCTATTTTACCAACGTGCTTTTCCGCGATAATCCGGATATTCTTCACCATTATCAGGAATTCTTTCAATATGTGCTTGTTGATGAGTATCAAGACACCAACTTTGCGCAGCATCTGATAGTGCAGATGCTTACGCGTCAGAGCGGCAACCTGTGTGTTGTTGGCGACGATGCCCAGAGCATCTATTCCTTCCGTGGCGCCAATATCGACAATATTCTCAACCTCAAACGCCATTACCCGACCCTGCGCACCTTTAAACTGGAGCAGAACTACAGGTCGACGCAAACCATAACCAACGCCGCCAACTCGCTGATTGCCAAAAATAAAGACCAGATTCAAAAAAACGTTTTCTCCCGAAATGCCGTGGGCGCACCTATAGAGCTGGTTAAGGCCTACAGCGACTTCGAGGAGGGCTATCTGGTTGCCAACCGCATCGCTACGCGCCGGGCCGAGGCTCACGATTCTTTCGAGGACTATGCGATTCTGTATCGTACCAACGCCCAAAGCCGCGTGTTGGAAGAGTCGCTGCGCAAACGCAATATTCCTTACCGAATCTATGGCGGACTGTCGTTCTACCAGCGTCAGGAGGTTAAAGACGCCCTGGCCTACTTCAGGCTGAGTCTCAACGTTGACGACGACGAGGCGCTGCGGCGCGCAATCAATACTCCGGCACGCGGCATCGGCCAGACAACCATGCAGCGGCTGAGCCGCGCGGCTCTCGAAGCCGGAGTTAGCCTCTGGACCGTTATTGCCGACCCCCGGGCCTATCCCGCCGGCCTCGGCTCAGCTGCCCTGAAGAAGCTCGATGCCTTCAGGATGCTGATTGAGGAATTCGTCAGCATGAATCTTCGCGGTCTGTCGGCCTTTGAGGTTGCCGAAAAGATTATTGCCCGCAGCGGCCTCATGGCGCAATATCTGACTGACCATGCCCCGGAAACGGTTGCACGCCGCGAAAACCTTGAGGAATTGGTAAGTGCAGTGCGCGAATTCGTTGAGGAGCGGCTTGAAGAGGGCTCCACCGACATTTCGCTCGGCGATTTTATGGGCATGGCCTCGCTTGCTACCGACCAGGACCGTAAGGACGACGATATGCAGGCCACAGAGCGCGTTACGCTGATGACGGCCCATGCCGCCAAAGGACTGGAATTCAACAATGTGTTTGTTGTTGGCGTTGAGGAGGAGCTGTTTCCGTCGGCAATGTCGATGAGTTCGGCCCGCGAAGTCGAAGAAGAGCGCCGGCTGCTCTATGTTGCCATTACCCGCGCCAAGCAGTTCTGCATGTTGTCGTATGCCAACTCGCGCTTCCGCAATGGCCAGACCGTAATGCCCCTGCCGTCGCGCTTTTTAAAAGATATTTCCAATGACTACCTGCGCCGCTCGACCGGTGCCGCGGTTGAGGAGATACCTGTCAGACCCCAGATGCGTCCGATGGATACCTTCCGTCCATACGCTCCCTCGGCTCCCCGCCCCGGCGCTCCGCGCGGGCCCGAGCCGGAAGTTAGCGTAGGCATGACCATAGAGCATCTGAAATTCGGTCGCGGAGTAATCACGGCTGTTGACCGTTCGATGGACGACACCCGTATTATTGTCAACTTCGAGCGCGAGGGCTCGAAAACCCTTTTGCTGAAATACGCGCGCTTCACCATAGTTTAACCGTTTTTTTCAATGCCGCACTAATGAAAAGCTTAAAGACCCGCAAACGCTATCGGATGGTGTTTATCAACGACAACACCCTCAATACCGTTTGGACGCTGCGCCTGACGCGGGCGCGCGTCTGGGCTTTGTGTGGGCTCTGCGTTGCAGCGATTGCGGCTTTGGTGGTGTGTGTGGTGGTGTGGTCGCCGGTTTCGTATCTGCTGCCCGGCTACATGCGCCCCGAACAGCGACGCACAACCGTTGACAACACCTTGCGTGTTGACTCGCTACTGGCTGCCGCCGAGTTGCAAAACGCTTATCTTGCCAACATTGTCAGCGTTTTGTGCGATGCCGGGCAGTCCGACCCATTTACTCCGGAGGCTCCTGCCGAGATTGACGATACTTTGATGACGGCAACCGCCAATGAGCGGGCATTTGTTGAGAGCTGGCTGGAGCGCGAGCGCGGAACGCTTTCAGTATTGTCGCCCATAGTGGCCGAGGGCATGATGTTTCGCTCGCCGGCTGTCGGGGCTGTTGTTGCCGACGGCGCCGATGGCGACCTTACCGTAGGGCGCGGCGAGCCGATAGTTGCCGTTGCCGACGGCATAGTAGTTGATGTTCGCACCGACGAGTCCGGCCGGCGCATAGTTGCCGTGCAACACTCCAACGACTTCCTGTCGATAACCGCCGGACTGAGCGACGTCAGCGTCAATCCCGGTCGCCGCGTGGTTGCCGGCCAGGTTCTCGGCCGTGCCGGGGCCGACGGCCGCATCTCGCTCGCCGTGTGGCATCAGGGCATTCTCCAGCCCCTGCCAACCCTGCTGAAGCTCTGATTTCAGGGTAGGCAGGCGTTGGCAAATATAAAATTGAGGTAATAAAATTTTATTAACACGTGCAAAATTCGTATATTTGCCGTTGATTTCAGGTGGAAGCTATTACGCGCCATCTGATTTCAAGACATAGTAAGAGCGTTTTTGCTTAATCCTACAACTGAAAATCGCCAAATTCAAGGTACGGGATCAGCAGTCAAAAAACGCTCCATGCGTGTGCTATATATTCGTCCCACTCACTGCGGGCTGATTATATATCGGCATGGCGTGGGGTGGACTGTTTATTGTACCAATGGCGTTTGGCGATGCCTCAGTTGTGATAATCAGTAAACATTGCCCACGCTTTTGCTTTTATAAAATTTCAAAGGCCAACGAGGGGTGACCGAGGCAACAAGACAGTCATGTTTCAATTGTTTTTGACATCGGTTAAGAAATTATTAGTTCCGGTACTTTTGTCAGGTTTTATGGTGCAGTTCGCATTAACAGGGTGTACGTCGTCGGAGTCATCATCGGCAGGTGACGGTCCAGAAGCCTTGATTATGAAAACCTCGGCCGACAATTTTGTTGTTGTAAGCGTTGAAACCGGGAAAGAAATCAGCAATATTCCGTTTCAATCAACCGGTTTGTTCTCTGAGGTTAGCGATGGAATGTTCTGGGAAGAAATCCGCGGCGAATATTGGCTGCATTCCGCAAAAGAACCGTCAACACCGATTATCGGGCTACCGTTTAAGAACGTTACGGCGTTTGCCGCCGGCAGGGCTGTTGTTGGCGACGGCATATCTCCGGTAAAAATCATTGATACCGAGGGTAAGGTTGTTAAAGAATTGCCCGGAAACATAGCGGAAGTCTATCCTTTTTCAAATGACGGACTGGCTGCATTTCGCGATTCTCAAACCGGGCTGTGCGGTTACCTTGACATAAACGGCGATATAAAGATTAAACCGGAATATAACTATGCCAATGCCTTCAGCGAAGGGTATGCGGTTGTTCAACTCGGAGATGGAGAAGACGTTGACTGTTACCTGATAGACAAGTCAGGTAAGAGAATCTTGAGGAATGATGGATTTTATTTCTTCGCCGATAAAGTCTCGTCGGGGGTTATTCCTACTTGCTCATATGCCGAGGAGCCCGATGTCGATGAAGCGAACCCGACGATAGACCTGACCTATGTCAAACCCACGGGCGAAAAAGTGATAGCCGTCAGCCTAAAACAGGAGAACGATGAGATAGATACCACCATAGGGGCGGTTGACAATTGCGTGGTTTTCTGCAACGAATATGGCAAGTATGGTGTTAAGAAGCTCGACGGGACAACAGTTTTGAACTGCAACTACGATGGCGTAAAGATTATAACGTCAGAAGTTTTCCTCGTTTGTCGTAACTACGATAAAGCAATTATCGGGCCCGGCGACAAGATAATCGACGGCTACTGCAGCTATCCGTCGGGATTTCAGGTAATCGGTAACGGCCGCTATGTTAAGTATGCCCCGAATCCGCAATCGAGCAGAGAGCAGTTATATGCCGGCCCGGGAGGTGATCCGGTGGTCGTAAAGGCTAACGGCTACTCAATTTACGATGCTAAAGGCAAGCGGTTGTCAGATGTTTATGAGAGTTGGGCCAATAGGTTGCCTGCTGAAATATCCGGTCCGGTACGTTACACCAACATTGCAAAAGTTTTTGACCCCGTGGTCGGTCAGATAAGTATCGATAAGGTGTTTGGCTTCGGAGAATCGACCTCGATGGTTGATGTGGCCAGACGCTTCGGCTGGGTAGAGGACGAAAATATTCAATCGAACTTCAGATGGCTGACAAAAGAGTATTATTACGAACTCCCCGACGGCGAATATCAGCTGATTGACATGATATTCTCCGAAGATATGGTTAGCCCGAAAACCCATAAGGAAACCCGCGGCACCGGCTGGATGAGTTATGAAGAAGAAGTAGTTGATGGCTATGGGTTTAATCCTAACGCAATTTTGCAATGGATTGAAGTGGAATTCAATGATTTAGCCGGTGCATCAACGGCCGATGTAATGGCAATGTTGATTGCCTCGCTGAAGAATAAAGGTTTTAAGGTTACCGAAGATGTTTCTAAGGGCGGCACTCATTCCGTTACTTTGAAATTGGATGAAGGCAACCGCTATGTAAAGGCCAAAACGATTGATTTGAACAACTACGTTAAACTTGAAATTTCATTGCCGGCATCAAAATCATGAAAAAGATAATTGCTTTTATTGCGGCTTCTGTCGCAATGACTCTAACCGGCTATTCTTTGCCTCCGGAGCAGGTAACGATTCCGGTGCTTCCGGCCGAGACTTTCCGTCTCCGTACCCCTCATCAAAAAGGCTTGATCTTGTTTAAGGATGCCTCTACGAACTCTCCGCAACTTTATCAAGGATTCTGCAATGAATGGCACAAGCAAGAGGAGCCGGTTATGTTTTACTGGTCGGACGAATCGCTTCCGGAGGGGTATAAGTCGTATCGTGAGCTGATTTCAGGGTGAAAGAAAAATTATACACTTTATATATTGATTCCTATTTCATGTATAAATGAAAAGATGCAAAAGTGTATTTGTTTTCATAATGTTATTTAACTTTTCTTAATAATAGCTTGTGTATTTGGATAATTAGTTGTAAATTAGCGGCCGAAAATAATAATTATCCAATAAGTTAAACGGTAAAATTGTGCTATTATGTTAAAAAATCTCATTCCACTGCTTGTTGTTTGTTTTTTAGCTTCATGCTCTTCGTCTGAAGTAGTATTAAAATCGGAAAAATCAATTATTATAGATAAGGTAGGTTTTTCTGAGGTTTCTAAAATAGCGGAAGATGTAGCAGATATTTTTTCTGACTATGAGCAGGTAACTTCTCGGTCATCAGATCCGATTGAACAGTCCAATAGACTTAATAATACAGAGAAGGCAATTGCTGAAAAATGTTTACCATTGGTAGAGCAGGGACAAGAAGTTCGTCAGCAAATGATTCAGTTACAATTGGAATCTGAGTGTAACAATAATTACGTATTGAATGAAAATAGTATGGTAGATATTGTTAATATGACGGATGACCAATTAGCGTTATTGGCATTACAACTTAATGTCCTGAGCGAGTATCAAGAGATGATTGCAGATGAGAATCAAAAAATTATATCATCAAATGTTTACATAGATTGTGCTTTGCAAGCGACAGGTATTACAAATATTATTGATATCATCAAGGTTGGGGTTGATGTGGCTGGCGGAGGTGCATCAATTGGACTTATTGTAAAGGGAACAAAAATTATTATTAATGCTAAAACAATGAGTAAATTGCTCTACGGATTTGCACTAAGATATGTAGGGTGGATTGGCGTTGGCATAACCTTATATGATTATATTTCATGTGTGAATTCAAACAAAAGTTAGCTTTAAGAGTACTTGTTATTCTTTTCTACGTTGAGGCTCTATTATCTATTATTATTAAACATATAGATGGTTCCCCCGTTTCATATGAATCAATAATAAAGGCGTTTGCGTGTACTTCTATAATATACTTTGTTATCTACTCCATATATATGTTCCGGTCAAAAGTGTTGAAGTGCCAAAAAGGCAGACTGCCATTTTTTTATATTTATGCCTATGTAATAGCGGCAATTCTTACCGTCTGTATTTTGATTGCTTGGCTGACGGCGAATTGTCCGACTATTTATAGAATAAGTGAATATAAGAACTTTTTTTAGGGGGGTGATTATGGGTAGTTGATGGATTTTTCGTAAATTTGCCGGAAATAACCGTTTATACCATGAAAAAATCCGTTAAAAGCCTTTTGGCCTGTCTGGCGGTATCGGCCACAGCTGTATCTTCGTCGGCTGTGGAGTTCACCCCCGGCCGTCTGTATGTGATTTCCTCAGGTCGCGATGTTGTTGATGACCGCGCGGCGTTGGTCAAGCCCGATGCCGCATCGCCGGCGCAATACTGGACCCTGACCGAGCTCAGCGGTTCGTGGCGTTTGATAAACCCGTTCAGCAACCTCGCGTTGCGTTCCGAAAGCGCCCGGGTTGGCGTTGGCGAAAACAACGGCTCCGACGAGGCTCAGCTTTGGACCGTAACTCCCACTACCCGCGGCCGCTATACGCTCATTCCGACTAACCGTCCGCAACTCGCGGCAGCGCCCTCGGGGTCGCATCTGGCTCTGGTTGAAAAGTCCAATGGTGGTAATTTTTCGATTACCGAGAGCCCGATAGTCGGTTTCGATAACCAGCTGACATATCGTTTTCGCTCGGTGGCAGAACCGCAAATGGTGTTGGGCAATGGCGACGACGGCGGCAACAATGCCCGCATAGTCGCCGAGGCAGTCAACCCCGACAACCGCGGCCAATATTGGCAGGTAGAGATGATTGACCTCAACGACCGCGCAATTGCCGGCGCCTTCTACTCTCAGAATTGGGATGACGGCGGCGGTAACGCTGAAATCGACTACCTTTTGCAATGGCCGGCCGAGCAGGGCAAGTGGAATAACGCCCGATTCCGCTTTACGCGCGTTCCGGGCAAGGATGCCGTGGTTATCACTTCGGCGCAGAAGGGCGTAATGTATGCTCTCAACGACAAGGGCCAGCTCGTTGCCAAACCTTTGGACCTTACCGATTCGCGCGCGCAGTTCGCCATAGAGATAGTTGAAAAACCGAAACTGCAGTCAAACGTATGGGAAGACGAGCAGGTTTTTGCCATTAACAAGCTCCCCGGCCGCGCAACCTTTAATCCCTACGCCACCGAGGCCGAAATGCTGGCCGATGCGGAGTTTCTTAAAACCCCATGGCTCACACCGAAATCGTCGGTGCGCCAGAGTCTTAACGGCGACTGGAAGTTCAATCTCGTTTCTGAGCCGTCGCAGCGTCCGCTCGACTTTATGCAGCCCGGTTTCGATGCTTCGGGCTGGGATGTTATTCCCGTCCCCTCCAACTGGGAATTGCTCGGCTACGACCATCCCATCTATGCCAATGTTGAATATCCCCATGCGAATACTCCGCCCTTTATCAAGGCGCGACCGGGATATAACGACGGCGGCAAGAACTACGGCATCAACCCAGTGGGCAGCTATCTGAAAACCTTTACCGTTCCTGCCGACTGGAATGACCGGCGCACGATTCTTCACTTCGGCGGCATCTATTCGGCGGCCAACGTGTGGGTCAACGGCCAACATATAGGTTACACCCAGGGGGCCAACAACGTCAGTGAGTTCGATATTACCGAGGCTTTGAAACCCGGCGAGGAAAACACATTGGCTGTTGAAGTTTTTCGCTGGAGCGACGGCAGCTATCTGGAATGCCAGGACATGTTCCGCATGAGCGGTATTTTCCGCGATGTAGAGCTTCTGAGTGTTCCTAAGCTGGCAGTATATGACCATGTTGTCCGCACCGGGCTCAACGATGACTATTCCGAGGCAACCGTTGGAGTGGACTTTACTACCGAAGGCACCGGATCCGGTTCGGTTGTTGTTAAACTTTATTCCCCCCAGGGAGTCCTTGTCGGGGCCGATACTCTGGCCGTTGACGGCGCCGGCAGCCATGCCGCGACATTCAAGGTTGCCAATCCCGAGCTCTGGAGTGCCGAAAAGCCGAATCTCTATCGCATCGACATTGTCCAGACCGGAGCTCCCGGCCAGGAAATGGCATTTTCAACTCCCGTTGGCATCCGCGACGTTAAAATCGACAAATCGTTGCTGTGGGTCAATGGCAAACGGGTTTTCCTCAAAGGCGTTAACCGCCATGACACTTCGCCGGTCAATGGCCGAGCCGTAACCGTCGACGAAATGCTCAAGGATATTCTTTTGTTCAAGCAAAACAACATAAACACTCTGCGTACCAGCCATTATCCCAACGATGCACGCATGATGGCCATGGCCGACTACTATGGCGTTTATGTTTGCGACGAGGCTGATCTCGAAGACCATGCCAACCAGTCCATATCGGCCAACCCGGCGTGGATTCCGGCCTTTGTTGACCGCATTACGCGCATGGTTACCCGCGACCGCAACCATCCGTCGGTAATAATGTGGAGCCTCGGCAATGAGGCCGGCAACGGAGCGAACTTTGCCGCCTGCTATGATGAGGCCGCCCGCCTCGACACCCGCCCGATTCACTATGAAGGCACCCGCGACGGCGGTGACTACGGCGGCCGCCGCTTTAGCGACTTCTACTCGAAAATGTATCCCGGCCAGGCATGGATGCACGCCAACACTTCGGGCAAGGATAAGCCGATGTTTATTTGTGAATATGCCCATGCAATGGGCGAGGCCGTTGGCAACTACCGCGAGTATTGGGACGTTATCGAGGCCTCCGACGCAACTATCGGCGGCTGCGTGTGGGACTGGGTCGACCAGGCCATCTATGATCCTCAATTGCTCAAGCAGGGTGTCAAGCAGATTACCACCGGCTATGACTATCCGGGCCCTCACCAGGGCAATTTCTGCTCAAACGGTGTTGTTGGCCCCGAACGCCATCCGTCGGCAAAGCTCGCCGAACTCAAGGCCGTTCACCAGTGGGTTAAGTTCGACTCAATCAGCATTAACGGTAATAAAGCAACACTCTACCTGCGCAACGCCTACGACTTTACCAACCTCGATGAGTTTGACCTGACCTGGACTCTGCTGGCCGACGGCCATGCTCAGAAGTCGGGCAAACTGCGTCTGCCATCCGTTGCGCCCGGCGCGTCGACGGTTGTGACGATCAAGCTTCCCAAGGTTAAAGCCGGCGTTGAGTCAATGCTGAATGTCAGCGTTAGCCAGCGCGAGGCAACTTCCTACGCTCCGGCGGGCCATGAAGTGGCTTTCAGGCAATATATACTGAGCGAACGTTCCCCTCTGGCTGCGGTGAAAGCTACCGGCGCCATGACTCAGGATCAGGCCGGCAACGTTGTGGTGTTCCAATCTCCGGCTATTAAGGCTGCTTTTGACCGCTCTACCGGTCGCATGCTCGAATTCTTGCTCAATGGTCAACCCGTTTTTGCATCCGGCCAGGGCCCTGAGTTCAATAACTATCGCTGGATTGAAAACGATGCCCGCTTCCAGCGCACCGACAACGGCCTGCCCACGGAAGCACAAACCGAAGTTACATCGCTCAGCGGCGCGGAAATCTTCACCAGCGTGCGCAAGGGCGAGCTTGCCGACGAAAAACTCGTCTACACCGTTTATCCTCAGGGAATAATGGACATTGAAGTCACCATTACTCCCCATAGCGGCGATTTGCGCCGCGCCGGCATCAGTCTCGGCCTCGACTCGGCACTTAACAAAATCGATTATTATGCCCACGGCCCGTTGAGCAACACCAACGACCGCCTGGACGGTGCACCCGTAGGCCGCTACTCAACAACCGTCGCCACCTCCGGCGAAACCTACGTCAAACCCCAGAGCACCGGTAACCGTCAGGGTTTGCGCCAGGTAACTTTCTCCGACCCTGAAACCGGACGTGGAATCGTTGTTACCACCCAGGGCGACGTCAGCTTCTCGGCGCTTCCCTGGACCGACGTGCAGCTTCGCGACGCCAAACACATGTGGGAACTCACTCCGCAGCCCTTCACGGTTGTTCACTTCGACGGGGCTATGCGCGGAATCGGCAATGGCTCGTGCGGTTTCGATGTGCAGACCATGCCGGAGTATTGTGTTCCCAACGAACCCGTTACTTATAAACTGAGAATTCAGGCAAAATGAAAAATTACCTTATAATCATTATCTTCGCCGCCCTGGCCCTGAGCTCATGCTCGGGTGCAGGGCGCGAAAACCGCCGGGCGGCGGCCTATGCCGATAAAATCGAACAATCCGAGAGCGTAACCGCCGATGAATATTCCGAAATGGTTTCCTTTTATTGCACGGCGATTGACCACGCGCTTGACGAACTGCGCCCCTACCATGAAGCACACGCCGCTGCTCTCGACGGCGACGACCGCGAGCGCATCGAAGCCACCGCACGCGAACTGACCGACAAAACCGAAAAGGTTTCGCAACAGAGAAAAGACGTTAAGCGGCTCGGCCATCATCTGTTCGTCCACATGGCCGACATGCCCGACACCACGCGCCACCGTCTGCTTAACTATCTGTCGGGTATTCAAGCCCGCTATTCAGAATAAGCACTTTCGTCTTCGCGGCTAATATCATTGAAATCACCAATCATCACAATTATGTTTAAAATAACCCGATATCTGTTTGGAATTGCAGCATTATGCTGTTCGCTCCCCGTTGTGGCCACGCCCGTTCCCGGGGTTCGCGTAAATAAATACTGGATGGTAACTCTTGATCCCGACAATCAGCAGAACGCTATTTTCCAGAATTTTCAGATGCGAACCGACTCCGACGGCTTTAATATTCTCGAAAATTGGGCCGAAATTCCCGAAGTAACGGATATTGTTCTTTCGTCCATTTACATTTCGCCGGAAGCCAATGCCGCACTGGCCGGAAGTTATTCGTTTGCCGAAATTCGCGATAACGCCTTCAGGTGCAGCGAAAATCGTAATGTCTATCCCGACCGCTACGATTTTATCCAGTGCATAAAAACCGCTTCGCTCCCATCAACCGTGACCACTATCGGCAGTCAGGTTTTTCAAAACTGCGGATCGCTGACCTCGGCGAATATCCCGGCATCGGTCACTTCTCTGGGAACAGCCACGTTTGAAAACTGCACCTCGCTGGTGAATGTTGACTTCGAGCCGAACCTTGACAACGGCATCTTACCCGCTAACACATTCAGGAACTGCACGTCGCTCGAAGAAATCACTCTGCCTGAGTCAATCAGTAACCTCGGCGCAGAATCGTTTGCCGGATGTACGGCCCTGAAGAGTATTGTATTTAAGGCTCGGGCATTAAACGCAATGGCCTCCGATGCCTTTTCGGGGGTAGATCTCCATGGGGTTACCGTTACCGTGCCCAAAGGCTACAAAAGCAACTTTTCGCAGCTGGAAGCATTGGGCGCCTCAATCGTTATTGACGGTATCGAGCCTGAAGTAGGCCGCGAATTTGAAGTTGATGGAGTAACATATCTCACAACTTCTGTCGACCCATTGGAAGTTACTCTTAAGAGTTTTACCAACAAAAGCTTTGCCGGCCCGGTTTTGGTTTCGGCCAAAGTTATGTTCGACGGCGACCTATACACGGTTAAGGCAATCGGCGATAATGCTTTCAGCGGCTGCGGGGGCGTTACCGGTGTTACTTTCCCCACTTCCCTCACGTCCATAGGCTCTGAGGCATTTGCGGGAACAGCAATTACGTCGGTTACCGTTCCGGCCAACATTACCGACCTCAAGCCCGGGGCTTTTCAAAACTGTCAGAACCTTGTTGAGGTAACTATTGAAGCGAATATTACCGCGTTGGCCGACATGATGTTCAGCAACTGCATGAATCTGCATAAAATCACGCTGCCCTCTTCTATTGCAGTTTTAGGAAACGAGGTGTTTGCGAATTGCACGGCGCTTGACGAAATATTCTTTAACGGAACCTCGGTGCAGCTCACCGACGGAGCCCTCAATGGGTTCGACAACCTCGGCAATTTGGTGATAGTTATTCCCTCGGCGGCCTGCCTGAGCGGTTTCGACTGCCTCAAAGACCTGGTTTTATGCGTAAAGACTCCCGACGGCAAAATTATCTATAATCACTCGGGTCCGGTCGAATATCACTATGTTCCCGGCGCCTGTGTCACCAACGAGTCGGAACTCGAAGACGGCGGTCTCTATTTTCTGCATGTTTCGCGCCAGGGTGACCGGACCAAACAAGGTTACATAATAGGTCTTGACAGCGAAACCGACTTTGCCAAATATGCCGGCACCTATCTTAATGAATTCGCCGACAACGCAACCGATAATGTTAACTACATATGGCGAATAGTCAAAACCGACCAACCCCAGCAGACCGGCTTCCATTTCAAGCTGCAGAATTTTGCCGACCCCGGCCGCTGCTTCTCCAAGATGGGCGCCAGGGGCGAAGCATGGCAAAACGTTAAGGCAGTATCCGCTCCCACTAACGCCAATGCCGGCGTTTACCACCTTGAAGAACCTTCGGGTTGCACCTATCTCGGCAACGACGAAACCACTCGCTTCTGGATTCGCATTTCCAACGCCAAATGGTCTAACCCCAATTCCGGCAGCCGGGATGTTAGCCCATGTCTGATGTCGAACGGCGGCAACGGCGAAGAAACCGTTGCCTACTGGGATTACGATACCCCCGGGAACTATGCCAATTATCTGCAAATCGCTATTTTTAAGGCAGAAGAAGTTCAGAATGTTAACGTAACCCTTACCTTCCCTGATCTGAATGGAGCAACGATGGTTCGCAAAGTTAATGCGCCGGTTGGTCAGAGCGTAGAGAACCTGATAGCCGAGGCTGTAGATAACTTCAACTGCGGTGAGTTTACCGTTACGGGCGTTACCGGCAATGGCGAAGGCAATCTCGTTGCCCTGACTAATACTGACTTCATCGTTGAGGGCAATTGGGAGCGTCAGTTCATCGCTGACCGCGTGTATCGCCTCTGTGTCAACCCCGGCGATGCGCCGTCGGCCTTGCGCTATATGCTCTCTACCGGCGAAATCGAAACCAAGCGTGAAGGCATTGAAACGTTGAACCGTCTCGTGCCGGAGCGTCTATGGTATTTCTCATCAACGGCCGACGGTAAATATACGCTCCACACTCTCCACAACCCGTCGGCGGCCGTTGCCTTTGGCGCGTCGGCTGCCGGCACTCATGCCGCCCTGGACGCTGCCGGTGCGAGCGCATTCGAGTTTATTGCTAAGGCAAACGGTGATTTCGCCCTTAAATTGAATCAGCCGGACGAAGCCTACGTCAGCGATTACAATTCCGAGGGCTTCCTGGCTCTATCGGCAACTGATGATGCTAACGCTACCATACGCCTCTATCCGCTGACGGCCAACGACTTCACTGCGCTCTCGGCATTTGCCGACGACGCGACCCTGAGTGCCGCTATGGCCGAGCCGACCTTCGCCAATATCCTGCCGTTGGTTCAGGCTTTCAACGCCCGTAACCTCGAAGCGGCGCTTAAGCGTGTTGACTATATAATGGGCGAGGGAATGATTGGCAATAATCCCGGCCAGTACAGCGATCCCTCCGGCGAATTCGTTGCATATCTGGAATATGCACGCGAAATAGCCGCCAAAGGCAGCGAGGCCACGGCAGCCGAAATCGAAAGCGCCGTTCAAGGTATTGAGATTACCGATTTCGATATCAGCACTATCAGCGTGTATCATAGAATGGAACCGGGAGTATTCTACCGCTTCCGCAACAAGCAGAGCAACAAATATTTGTCGGCCCTGGAAGGAGGCACGTCCGACGGCCATGCGGTTATGGCCATGACCGACGATGCTTCACGTTCCAACACCGTGTTCCTTGCCATTGCCAATAATGAAACTGCCGACCCGGACGCAGTGGAATTCACCGTTGTAAGTTTCGATAACGGCCTGGTATTGCCCAAGTTCTCACCGGCTTCAGGTGAGTCGTGGCTGCCCGCAGTAAGTACCGCCCCAACTGCTTCAAACGCGGTGATATTCGTTGACCAGAGCAACGGATGCTTCATTATCCACACCGACGGCACCGGCACGACTCACCGACACCTCAGCGGAGCCGGCGTCACAGCCGTTGCCGGCACCGCCGCAGACAACGCCTACCAATGGCACATAGAACGCGTTGACGAACTTCCGCTCACCCTCTATAATGTTGTAAATATCGACGGCTATCCCGATAACGATGGCTGGGCATCCGTATTCTCGCCCGTGGCTATTGAAATTCCCGCCGATTCGCATCTGACTGCCTATACGGGCATTTTCGACGGCAATGATTATTCGGAGACCGAGGGTGTAAACCATGTTGCCGCAACTGAAATCCCGGCTGATAGCGATGGCAAGGTCATTATTCCCGCCAATCAGACCGCGCTGCTATTCTTCGATGGCGACGACGATGCCGACACCTTTGGCTCGCAGATTGAATCGCGTTCGGACATAACCTATATAAACGTTCCGTTGGTCTACGGCTATGAAGCCGAGGTTGAGCCGCAAGGCAATCTCAGTGGCGGCGTATTGGCGTTTGCTCCCGATGCGGAGAAGGAATATTTCACGCTGCATGCCTCACACAACAATAACTTCCGTGAACTCGGCGAGTACAGGCCGGACTACACTTATATTCCCGGCTTCAAGGCTTATTTTGAAAATAGTGCCGGCAATGTAGGCGCATATCCGATTTATCTTGTCAATCCGAACACGATGGTTGCCGTTCCCGGCGGCGAAGGATTCATCATAGAGCCTGCTACCGAAGATGGAATGGCCCGCGTTACCGTAACGACCCCGGATGAGAACTATACGGTTTATCATCGCCACACGCTGATTGACACCCCTGACCAGGTACGCGCCATGGCTGCCGATGCCGCCGACTATGAAATTGCCTCTAAGAGCGGCAACGAGCATTCATTTGACGTGCCGGTCGGTAGCCGCGTGGAGTATTATGCGGAGCATTCGTCGGGTCAGCGCGGAATTGTTCGCCACATCACCGTGAATGCCGACGGTTCGGTCGGAATCAGCAGCATAGTTGCTGACCGCGGAGCTGAAAAAGTTTGTTTTGACCTTATGGGCCGTAGACTCTCCGCCCCGGTAAAAGGCATAAATATTGTTAATAACAAGAAAGTGCTTTTGAAGTAACCTTCCGTATAGCATAATATAAAATATAAAGCAGGCTGTGCCCGGGTGCAGCCTGCTTTTTCAATAAGTTTTGCGAAAAATACGCGGTCGGTTAGTGAATTATCGCGGAAAAGTTGTAAATTTGCAGTCGATGAATAATTTGAAGCCATACGGGTTGATGAAAGAAGTGCCGGGCGTTTTCTTCTGGCAGTTCTTTTTGCTGAACCTATTTTCGGATTACGTTATTTTAGGAGTTAATCCTCCTCAAACGGCCTTTTACTTCATTCCGGGGCTTGCAGCGATTACCGCGTGGGTCGAGGCTTTGATATTTAAGGCTATTGCCGGTCGCCGCCCCTCGGGTTTCCGCAAGGGAGCGGCCTATGTTTACTATTGGCTGCTGCTGATTGTTCATAACCTGCTGCTGTTTACCGACCTTTTTCTTCTCTTTCAGTTCAACACCGTTTTTTCGCAGCAGTCACTTGACTTAATTCTCGGCACTAACCCCAAGGAGGCGGAGGAATTTCTGGTTGCCTACCTGACTCCGCAGCTGCTCATCGGCGGGATTGCGGCAATCGTGCTTTTTAACTGCGCGCTATATTTTGCCGGCCGGGCAATTGCCAACTTTGGCCGCCGCCATCTGTGGATTCATATAGTAAGGTATCTGTTTGTTTTGGCCGGAGCTGCGGTGTTGGGCTATATGGTCTACGGTTTTGTGCGCTATCGCCATGGCGCCCAGATTCCAACCTTTACCGTGCCTACGCGCGTGGCATATAGCTTTATTCAGCGCTATGCCAATAACCGGCGCACGGAGCGGTTGATTGAAGTATGCCGTAACGCGCAGGTTGAAAAGGGACGTACTCCTGATTTTGACATAGTTTTTGTTCTCGGCGAGTCATATAGCGTTTATCATTCTCCGCTCTACGGCTACAATAAGCCGTCGACTCCCAACCAGACCAAATGGGTGGCCGACAGCTCCCTGACGGTGTTTACCGACGTTGTAACCACCGAGGACTGGACGCAGAAAGTGCTGACCTCGATTTTCTGTCCGGGCGAGAGTGCCGCCGAGTTCGGCAATCATCCGCTCTTTCCGGTGTTGCTGCGCAAAGCGGGGTGGCCGGTGAGGCTCTACGACAATGAATTTCTCGTTTCGGCCGACAGTTATTTCTTCAGCCGCCCGGACCTTTCGGAGCTGATGTTTGACTCGCGCAACGACCGGTTTGAGAAATACGATGGCGACCTCGTGGCGAAAGTCCAGCCAACTGATTCCGCGGCCTTTACGATGATTCACCTCATGGGTCAGCATTTTCAATATGTTGACCGTTATCCGGAGTCTTACGCCCGGTTCACTGCCAACGATTATGATTCCGAGCGTTTTTCTGCCAAGCAGCGCGAAATCCTGGCTCACTACGATAACGCCACATACTATAACGATGCCGTTCTCGGTCAGATTGTCGATAAATTTGCAAATCGCGACGCCATAGTCGTTTATGTCAGCGACCATGGCGAGGAAATTTACGATTGCCGCGATTATTTCGGCCATGGAAATGCCTTGTCGGCCGACGTGATCGACTATCAGCTTCGCGTGCCGATGATGATATGGACATCGGAAACTTTCCGCCGCGAACATCCCGGGCTGCAGGAGGCTATTGACCGGGCGGCCGGCAAGCGCATCTCCACCAACGACCTCGCTCACTTTTTCCTTGATCTTGCCGGAGTCAATACTACGGAACTCTATCCGGCGCGCAGCTTCATAAATGACTCCTATAATCCGGGACGGCCGCGTGTGGTGCTGAATTCGATTGATTTTGACCGACGGGCCGTTAAGGCTCCGGAACCCACTTTTCCGGCACCGGTTGCTGCGAAATAGCAAAAATTTTCGTAACTTTGCAGCAAAAGTTACGTTATGCAGCAAAAAATCATTATTCTCGACTTTGGGTCGCAGACTACGCAGCTGATTGGCCGCCGCGTCCGCGAACTCAACACTTATTGCGAAATTGTTCCCTACAACAAGTTTCCCGAAGGAGATGACTCGGTTATCGGCGTAATCCTTTCGGGTTCGCCTTTCAGCGTTTACGACGAAAAAGGCTTTAAAATCGATGTGAACGCCTTGCGCGCCAAGGGCCTGCCTATTCTCGGCATCTGCTACGGTGCCCAGCTTATGGCTTGGGAAAACGGCGGCAACGTTGAGTCCGCACCTTCGCGCGAGTATGGCCGCGCACGCCTTGACCACGTTGTTCCGACCAATCCGCTGCTGGCCGATATTGAAAAAGGGGCCCAGGTTTGGATGAGCCATGGCGACACCATAACCTCGCTTCCCGCCGGCTTTGAAATCATTGCATCCACCGCCGAGGTGCCTGTTGCCGCATATCAGATTGGCGGTGAAAAGACCTGGGGTGTGCAGTTCCATCCGGAGGTTTATCATAGTGAATGCGGCATGCAGTTGCTGCGTAATTTCGTTGTTGATGTCTGCGGCTCGCGCTGCGACTGGAGTGCCGAGTCGTTTATTGAGTCCACCGTTAAGGAACTTCGCGCTCAGCTGGGCGACGATAAGGTGGTGCTGGGCCTTTCTGGCGGCGTTGATTCAACCGTTGCCGCAGTGTTGCTCAACAAGGCTATCGGCAGCAACCTCACCTGCATATTCGTTGACCACGGCATGCTCCGCAAAAACGAATTCTCTGACGTTATGAAAGCCTACGAAGGCCTTGGCCTGAACGTTATAGGCGTTGACGCTTCGGCGGAGTTCTTTGCAGAACTCGCCGGAGTTACCGACCCCGAACGCAAGCGCAAAATCATCGGCAAAGGCTTTATCGACGTTTTCGACCGCGAAGCCCACAAGGTTAAAGACGTTAAATGGCTTGCCCAAGGTACCATTTATCCCGACTGCATTGAATCGCTTTCCATTACCGGCACCGTTATCAAGAGCCACCACAACGTTGGCGGTCTGCCCGAAAAAATGAACCTGAAGCTCTGCGAGCCTCTGCGCCTGCTTTTTAAAGACGAAGTCCGTGCCGTTGGCCGTGCTCTCGGCATCCCCAACCGCCTGATCAGCCGTCACCCCTTCCCGGGTCCGGGCCTTGCGGTGCGCATTCTCGGCGATATTACGCCCGAAAAGGTAGCCGTGCTTCAGGAGGCCGACCATATCTTCATCGAGGGCCTGCGCGAGTGGGGCCTCTACGACCAGGTCTGGCAGGCCGGTGCCATACTGCTTCCGGTTCAGAGCGTAGGCGTTATGGGCGACGAACGCACCTATGAGCGCGCCGTGGCCTTGCGCGCCGTAACCTCCACCGATGCCATGACTGCCGACTGGGCCCACCTCCCCTACGAATTCCTCGCCAAAGTATCAAACGAAATCATCAACAAGGTCCGCGGCGTCAACCGCGTCTGCTACGACATCTCCTCCAAACCCCCGGCAACCATCGAGTGGGAGTGAACATTCAATGTTGAATTTTGAATGTTGAATTTTGAATTATGGGGGTTCGGAAAAATAATGTTGTGTTATGCAAGGCTAAAGACTTTGCAGTCCGCATTGTGCGGTTATATAAATTTCTGAGCTTCCAAAAGTCGGAACGTGTCATCTCCACGCAATTGTTAAAGAGTGGGACTTCGATTGGTGCCAATTTGAATGAGGCTCAGGAGAGTATTTCCGCAAAAGAGTTTGAAGCAAAGATCTATATTGCTCTCAAGGAGGCACGAGAAACTGAATATTGGCTTGAACTTCTATTTCGAACTGACTATTTAAACGAAGAAGAATACAATAGTATGCTTATTGATTGCCAGGAAATATTAAAGCTACTTGTAAGTATCACCAAATCGCTTCGTTCGAAATATATTGAATTTTGAATTGATTGCCAAGCCGCGAAATGCGGAATAGATATGAAATTCAAAATTCCAAATTCAAAATTCAAAATTATCATTGGAGGGCTTTGAGGAGGGGGTAGGCGGCGTGGACGCCGAGCTGGCCGGCGCGGGAGATGTCGGTGATGGCTTCCTGGCGGTTGCCGCGCGAGAAATGTGCGTAGCCGCGATTAAAGTAGGCCGGGCCGAGGGTCGGGTCTATTTCTACGGCCGCCGTGAACGAATCTATGGCGTCGGCCCACGCTCCCAGGCGCATCAACACCACTCCGCGGTTATAATGGGCAGTAGCCATTCGCGGGTTTAGGGCCAAGGCACGGTCAATGTCGTCCATAATCTGCTGCAGAACCATCTGAGAGCGCGCATTAAGCTCAGCGGCGTCGCCTTCGGTAATAATGCTACCCAGGCCAGCTTCCTGAATGCGGTAGCGAACTGCCGCGCGTTGCAGATAGGCCGGTGCGAAGTCGGGTTGGGCGTCGATAACGGCATTAAGGTCGCCCAGAGCAAGCTCATAATCGCGCAGGGTAACATAATCCATTGCACGGGCAAAAAGGTCGGCCGGTCGTGCTTGGCCGCCGGAAATCAGTTTTGTCAGGCGGTCGACGCTACGGAAATGCTTCTGAGCATCAGCTTCACGTTGAATCGAGGGGATGTCGTTGCTCAGGAACACTATAAACGGAAGCACCCGAGCTGCGTTGAGGTCGTCGATTTCCTTATCGTAAACCGCCGGGGCGTCGGAGTCGGTATAATAAGTAAGCTGATATATGGGCAGCATTTCGGCGGGATTATCGTCGATGCGGGTGCGCGATTTCAGGCCGCGGGCATTGAAACTTTGGGTCGAAGCGGTCGCTTCGGAATCGTCGGCGGTCTGCAGGGCCTTGAACCGGGCAAGCACCTCGTCGGTTTCCTCTTCGGAGAATTCTTCGGAGCGAACGGTTTTGGAGTGGGCCAGCTGAGCTGCATAGCGCAGGTCGCGCATAGCGGCGTTTTTATTGCCGAGATCGTTGTTGATTTGTCCGCGCAGGGCTATAGCGGCAAACATTTCCGGATAAATCTTAATAACGGCATTGACATCGGCCAGGGCGTTGATGTTTTCGCCTTTGTCATGGAGTATTATGGCGCGGTTAAGGCGTGCGCGCAAGTCGTTCGGCCTTAGCTCCAGCGCACGCGTAAGGTCAGTTACCGCTCGGTCGTTATCGGCCATTTCGGCGCGCAGCATGGCGCGGTTAAACAATGCTTCGAAGTTAAGCGGTTCCTGTTCTATAACGTAGTCAAAATCATCGAGAGCGCCGTTGAAATCGTTGGCTCGATAGCGGGCAACGGCGCGGTTAACGCGCAGATAGGTTTTGTCGGGCTGCAGCGTCACCGCCCGCTCCATATCGGCCAGTGCCGCTTTGGGGTCATTGGCCAGCGCCGCGCGCATCGACAGGGCTCCGACGCTGTTGCTGTTAATCTCCAGGGCGCGGTCGAGGTCGGCGCGCGCCGCTATGGTGTCGGCGCGGTGAAGATTCAGTTGCGCGCGGCCAACGTAGCCCGAATCAAAGCGCGGATAGAATCTGAGCAGCTCCTCATACGTTGAATCGGCTTCGCTGAAGCGGTCGGCGGCTTCCTCGGCCAGGGCCTTGTTGAACAGCAGTTGGCGGTTGTGGGGCAGCAGCTCAAGGGCGCGGGTGTAGTCACTGATGGCGTCGGCATTGTTGCCCAGACATTGGTTGGCAACGCCCTTCACCTCCCAAGCGTCGGGCAGAAACGGATTGAGCTCCACAGCTTTGCGTGCATCACGCTCCGCGCCAACATAGTCGACAAGATTATATTTTGCAATAGCGCGCAGAAAATATGGTTCCGCCAGATATGGTTTTGCCGTTATTACCTGGTTGAAATACTGTATGGCTACCATCGGGTCGTCGAAATATAGCGCCGAGCGTCCGGACTGCATGGTGCGTTCGGTGTTGAGCTGGGCGTGGATGGCGAGCCCGGTAAAAAACAGTAATATGGCGAGAAGAGTTCGGCGCACTATTGCGTGGGTCAGTTGTTGTCTGTTGCGATTTCGTTGGCGCGGATAACGGCCGTTGAAATATGGTTGCAGATATGGTCGCTGCCCAGGAGTTTGTCGATGTTGTTCTTATGGAGAACTTCGCTGACTTCGGGGCGCACGCCCGAAAGCACAACGTGGATGCCTTCGGAACGGCTTGACTTGATGAGCGTTTCGAGGTTGTGGAGGCCGGTGCCGTCGATGAAGGGTACCTTGCGCATGCGGATAATGCGCACTATCGGTTTTTCTTCGCCTACGGTGGTGCGCATCATTTCGTCGAACTTGGTAGCCACGCCGAAGAAGAAGGGGCCGTCGATTTCATAAACCTGAACGCCGTGGGCAAGGTTGAGTTCCTCGTGGGTCGACAGGTCGGTATTTTCTGCGGCATCGAGTTTGTCGCCGTAGACCTTAATCGACGAATTCTCCATTACGCGGCGCAGGAACAACACCACTGCCAGCAGCAGACCGATTTCAATGGCGATAGTAAGGTCGAAAACAACTGTCAGCAGGAAGGTGACGATAAGAACCGAAACGTCGCTCTTGGGATTGCGCATAATCGAGCGCACGGTGCGCCAGCCGCTCATGTTGTAGCTCACAATAATCAGCACCGCAGCCAGAGTAGCCATCGGAACCAGCTGAATCAGCGGCATCAGCAGCAAGAAAATCAGCAATAGGACTATGGCGTGGATTATGCCGGCAACCGGGGTGCGGCCGCCGTTGGTAATGTTGGTCATGGTGCGGGCAATGGCTCCGGTTACCGGAATGCCGCCAAACATCGGAACGACAACATTGGCCAGACCCTGGCCGATAAGCTCGGAATTGGAGTCGGTGCGTGAGCCGGTAACACCGTCGGCAACCGTTGCCGACAGCAATGACTCAATGGCTCCCAAAATTGCTATGGTAAAGGCCGAGGGGAGCAGGCGGTTAATGGTTGCCATGTTGAGTTCGAAGCCGTGGGGGAGCGGAATGTCGGTTTTCAGCTCGCCGAAGCGCGCACCGATCGTTTCTACCGGCAGTTCAAAGAAGTAAACCAGCGGCGTAACAATCAGTATTGCCAGCAATGCCCCGGGCAGCTTTTTGCTTACTTTCGGCACCAGAATTATTATCAGCAGCGAAATCAGGGCCACCATCAGGGTTGTCAGGTCAATGTTGGCGAAGCTCTTGAAATACATGCCCCATTTCGGAATGAATTCGCTCGGTATGTTCTTCAGTCCCAGGCCGAAAAAGTCGTTGATCTGGGTCGAGAAAATAGTCAGGGCGATGCCGGCGGTGAAGCCAACGACAATAGGGTAGGGTATGAACTTAATTACCGTGCCTAATCTGAAAAATCCCATCAGCAGCAGAATGAGCCCCGCCATAAAGGTTGCCACGGCCAGACCTTCCAAGCCAAACTGGGCGATTATGCCGTAAACAATAACGATGAAAGCGCCGGTAGGGCCGCCGATCTGAACCGAGTTGCCACCGAAAGCGCTTACGATGAAGCCGCCGACAATGGCTGTAATGAGGCCGATTGTAGGGCTAACACCGGAGGCAATGCCGAAGGCTATGGCCAACGGCAGGGCAACGATGCCGACAACGATGCCGGCAATAAGGTCATCTTTGAACTTCGACGCCGAATAGCCTTTCAGCGACGAAAAAATCTTGGGTCGGTAAGCAAAAGCTCCGGAAAGAGTCATGTGTGAATAATATATTTAAGTGTTTAACAGTTTATCCGCGGGGAGTCTGGGCTCTCCGTCCTTTTTTTCGATAGCGGCAACCGCCGCGGCGATGTTTCTTTTTAGGGGTTTGAGGCTCGTTAGAGCGTTCGGCATTGGGGCGTTCGGGGGTGAATCCGGATTTTCCTTCCCGAATTAGTTTCTGGCTTTCGCTGCGCAGGCGGGCTGCAACCTCGGGGCGCCCCATGTCGGCAATGAAGCCGGCCAAAAAGTCGAGACGCCGGGGTATGGCCGCCAGATTCTGCATTGCGCGCACCTGGCGCCAGTTGTCGAGGGTGTCGTTGCTTACGCCGACGAAGCGCACCAGGTAGGCAACGTCGCTGACTATCGGGCGGTCGAAGCGCAGGGTAGTCATTATTGCGCGGGTAAGTTTCGATGCCTCATGGGCATTCGGAGCCACACCCATGAATATTGCGGCCAGGCGGTAGCGGGTCGGGCATTCCGGGTCGGCGGATATAAGATTGCCGAGGCGCTCCATGGCGGCTTGCCAGGCACTTTTGCTGCGCAACAGTTCGGCAAGTTCCGGAATCATGATTTCCAAAGCGCCTGTTGAGCGCAAGGTGTTCATGATGTCGACCGGGTCGGGGCCGTTGAGCATTTTACACAGTTCGGAGTGTACGCGCTCGCGCGAAACTATGGTCAGGCGGTTTATGTGGCGCAACATCGCTTCGTAGACCTCCGGGTCGAGCTTCCAGTTGAAGCGGTTGGCAAAACGCAGCCCGCGCAGAATCCTGACGGGGTCGTCGTTGAACGTTTCATCGGGGTCGAGCGGAGTGCGCAGACGCCCGGCTTTCATGTCGGGGATACCTTTGCCGGTAATGTCGACGGTCTGGCGGTTGGTCAGGTCGTAGTAGAGCGAATTAACTGTGAAGTCGCGGCGGTAGCAGTCTTCCTCAATGGTGCCGAATGCCACTTCCGGGCAGCGCGAGGTTTCTTTGGTGTACTGCTCCTTGCGCGTCTGCACCAGCTCTATTTCATCGTCGGGGAAGCGGCGCAGCCTGAGCTTGGCAGTGCCGTATTTTAAAAAAAATATTGGGCGGCCGGTAGTGAGTTTGTTTTTCTGCAGCCAACGGGCAAACTTCACTCCCCCGTTGGGCAGGTCCACTGCCAGGTCGAGGTCTTTGATTTCAAAGCCCATCATTTCGTCGCGACAACAGCCTCCTACGGCGAAGACGTGTCCCTGCCAGGGTGTTCCCTGAATCAGATCACGGAGCCATTCGCAAATAATATAGTAGAGCTTTGTTGTCATTTTCGACTGCAAAGTTACGAAAAAGTTTTAAAAGAGGGTATATGAATTCCCCCCTCTTTTAATCTTATTCGTAGCGGATGGCTTCGATAGCACTACGGAATACATCTGAATCGACACCGGCCAGCGGGCAATAATGCTCACCGCCCGGGTGGAGTTGCTTGATCATATTCATTTCATCTTTTAACGGCAATATTAAACATAAAAAAGCCATTGGCGACATCAATTCAACCAATGGCGCAATTCATTCAACGAATTCCCGACTATTTCTAAGTTTTATGCTTCTGATTGCGTAGAGTCGTGAGTACGGATTATTTCATCGGCGAGATAGATGTCACTGCGGCATATAAGGTCGGCGGTACCATCGTCAATGATTTCAAACAATGGCGACGAATAAAGCATATCCATTGCATCTTCGAGCGAAATATGTTGTTTCGCAGCAATCAGCTCGATTATGCGGGCATATTTCATGTCTCGCAATATACGCGTAGCTTTATCCATATTTAAATTTGGTTGTGTTCAATAAATTTCAAACATCTATCTATGGCTCTTTGGGTGATGAAGCAGAGCTGGTTATTGGGCATCTCGTAAGCAAGATTCTGCAGGGCCTGCTCTTTATTGTAGATACCGGCGATATAGAGGTCGACCGTTTGAAAAACCTTGTCGTTGGCAACTCCTCCTTCAATGATGTCATATTTCTTAAATTCATCGCCTCCCTTGCGGCAGCCACATACGAAGTCAAGCCATTCCTCATTGTAAGAATCGAAGACTTTGATGTTTAGATCGGGTTCAGGTTTATACTCGAAAATATGCAGAAAAGCATCCTTGCCTGCCCTGATAAAGCGCTGCGCATACTTGTCGGCCTGTTCTCTGAGCCGGGTGACATAAAAGCCTTTCCCAAAGTCAAGTGCATTGCGGGAATGATTCACATCGGGAGCCTCAAATTTACGGTCGGATGTGTGATAGACTAACATAGCGAGTAACCTTTGTTTTTCATGAGTTTGATAACATCCTCTGCAACATATTCAAGGCTTAAAGTGTGAAGCACATCATAGGCTGCTGCCAAGTAGTTTTTGATAATTCCGGCTGCATGAAGTTTCTTATATATGAAAGCACATGATCGACCGGTCATTTGAGCCAAAGCTCCGATGACGCATGTTATGTAGTCAATTTGCTGCTTTGTCATATTCTCAAACAAGGATTTCTGATTCAGTCCGGTAAGGCAAAGATAATGATTTTTTTTGAAATACAGGTTTTTTCTTTTAAAATTTTTGCCGTTTGAAACCGAAAGAGTCTGCTCTGCGAAGGCGGTGGAGCAGAGGAGCAAGACGGAAGCAAAATTAGAAAGGACCGGTTGTTCACGCAATTTTCAACCAATCGCCGTAAATTTTCAATGAATCGGGGGTTTAATGCTGCTTCTTGGCGCATTTCGGGCATATTCCTTTAATCATATAGTTCACCGAGCGGGGAGTGAAGCCATCGGGTATATTGATTGGAGGAATGCTGACACTTTCGAGACAATACGTTTCCTTACATTGCTGGCAGTGGAAGTGGACGTGCTGGTCGGAAATCGAGTGGTGGTCGTTGCTGCGACACAATTCATATTTCAGCGACCGGCTGCCATCTTCAATAGCGTGCACTACGTCATGTTCCGAAAAGAGCTCCAATACCCTGAAAATACTTGTTTTATCCATCGAAAAACCGAGCAATTCCTCCAGTTGACCCAGACTGACCGGTTGCGAAGCCTTGAATAGCTCCTTCACAACGAGGATGCGGTTGGCGGTAGGGCGTACCCCTTTGGCGTTCAGTAACTTCTCAATTTCAGTATTGTTCATTGTGGTTTCGTGGGGTGCTACATGTGTAGGTCGGTTTTGTGGCCCAAAGTGCGTTTATAGTATGACGGCGATATATTTTTTTATAGGAGAAGCCAATTGCCGAAGTCATGATTTATATCTTATTTACAAGGAAAATACCGAAAAACACCAGTAGAATTGCGATTCCCTTTATAATTCCGAATGTACCGACACCGATGGCCACGGCAATTATGCATGCAAAAACCGGCTGGAGATAATTATACATGCTGACTACGGTAGGCTTCAGTACCCTTTGCGCCACCGGAATCATTAAATAGCTGATAAAGGTTGCAAAAATTATGATGTAGGCGGTTTCGAGATATATTTTCCAACCCAGGGAGTGAAAGTCGGTGGCGAGTATGGCGGGCAGGCAGAAGGGAACGTAAGTTATCGCCGACAGGAAAAACAGCCATTTCATAAGGGTGTAGGGCGAATATTTATTGATTATCCGGCCGAATGCGACGTAATAAACCGCCGCGCAGATCTGAGCCATCAGGCAGAGCGAGTCGCCAAGCACCGGATTGGTCGCAATTCCGCTTTGCGGCGAATTATAAACCAGCAGCAGGGTGCCCCCCAGGCCGATGGCTACCCCCGATACTTTAAGCCGGGTCATTCGGAAGTGTAGAAAAATCGCCGCAAGAATCATTGTGAACACCGGGGTCAGGGAGCTCATAACCGACGAATCAATGGGGTTAGTCATTCCGACACCGATTATAAATAGCCCCTGATTGGCCGAAATGATGAGGATTGACGCTAACAAGAGCGATTTCCAGTCGCTACGGTCAATTTTCTGCCGTGGCTGAAATGAGTCGGGAAGAATGAATGAAAAGAGCAGAAACATCGCTGCGCCTCCGAGAATCCTTATGCCCGAAAGCGCGTAGGGTGAAATCGTTTGCGAGAGCATAATGTCTTTAGAAAGCGGCGACATTATGCCCCAGCCCAAGTTCGCAAACAGCATGGCTATATGGCCGATGCGCTTATCTTGCCGCTGCGAAGAGTTCACGCCTGACGATTTTAGAACCGGTAGATCAGAGAGAGGCTAAGTGAGAATCTCGACAGTTTTGAGCGGGTCATGTATGATGCCAGTGCCTTTGTGGTCTGGCCTTCGGCAACCGTATATGTTACCGGTGCGTTCTGGTCTGTGAAAGGCGCGTCGGCCGACTTGATTGACTTGAACATGTTGGTCAGGGAGCCTTCGTATCTGAAAGAGATGTCGCCGGCCAGGGGCCCCCAAATCCAGATTTCGGCACCTATGCCGGTCATTATGGATGCGCCAACGGCGTTGGTTTTCGGCTTTATGGCTTGGTCGGTGGTAAGGGCGGTTTCGCCGAAGCAGTTCATATAGGTGGCATCAATCATCAGGTCGTCATATTGAGGATATATGCCATAGCTGAAGGCAGTGGCGGTTGCCTTGCCGATGTTTCGGTAAACGCTGAAGCCAAGCTTGAGGCCGAGCAGGGCATGAAGGCTAACCCTTTGTGAAAGCTTATAACGGTAGTTCAGGTAAATGGGGAGCGTAAGCCGGTTTGCCCGAACTTTCTGGTTCATGCCGCTGATTTCGTAATAGCGCACATAGGGGTCCATATCCATATCGGCATCGGCCGGGGCGGAGTAGTCGTAAGCAATACCGGCCAGTTTGGATGTCAGCGATGTGGAGCTGAACCCGAGTCCGATATTTGCTTCGAGCGAATGCTGACGCTGTTCCCAGAATGTCCATCCGAAGTCGACTCCAAGGTCGTAGGATGAAGATTTGGAGCCGGTGGCGGGGAGGGAATATGCGGTGCGCATAGCTTTGCCCAGGCCAATGTCGGCGTTAGCTTTAACTGCAAACTTTTCATCTGTGGTATTTTGGCCCGACACCGAGAGAACGGCGGGGAGCATGGCCAGGGCGATTGCTATATGTTTGGCGTAATTTTTCATTTTTCGGGTTGGAGTTACTTAACGGACAACGAATATTTTTGATTGCGTTTTCCCGTCGCAATTAACAGTTACCAGATATATTCCGGGGGTAAAACGGTCAAGCGAAATTTCGTGGGTTAGCGGAGCTATGCCGGAGCAGAACTGCGAGTAGACGTTGGTGCCGGTGGTTGTGTAGATTGCAACGTGCATTGATTCCCGGTCGGCCGGGGTAATGCAGATCATCGAGGGGGTAATCGTAATCCAGTCTTCGGTGTCGGCAACGGAGCGGTTGCGTGCCGAGGGGTCGAATCCGTAAATTACCGGGTCGAAGCAGATTTCCTCTCTGCCGTCGAGATGGCGCAGGTTGCTGGTGCCTACGTCGCCGTCGGCATATTCGATAAACGAGAACGTCCAGAAATCGAGGGCGGGATTATTGAATATCTCGGCGGTAGTGTGGCAATAGCGCAGCGGAGTGTCGGCAATGATTTGCGATTGACCCTGAGCGTCGGTGTAGCCAACGGCGAATTGGTAGCCCAGCCGGGTGAGTTCACGGTCGGGAATATCCATCATGATTACGAATGTGCAGGTCGAGCCGTCGCCTTTTCTCAGCAGCTGGCGTGGGGTGAGCGGGCGCGGTTTGACGATAACGTTGCAGGTGGCTGCCTTGCCGTTCGCGGTTGTGGCGGTAACGGTTGTTGAACCCACTGTAATGCCGGTCACAACTCCGTTGTCAACTGTTGCGATGTCGGAATCGGCGGTGCTCCAGGTAATGGTCTTGTCGGTAGCGTCGTCGGGCGAAACAGTGGCGGAAATCAGCGCGGTTTCACCTTCCATAAGTATTAACTCATCGGGCTCGACGCTGATTGAGGTGGGGTTGATAACGTTGGGTGTAACGGTTACATTACATTCTGCGGTCAAACCATTTGATGACGATGCGTAGATTACGGCCGAACCGGAGGCGATGGCGGTAACCACACCGTCGGTCGAAACGTCGGCTACCGCAAGGTCGGAAGATTTCCAGGTAACGGTCTTGTCGGTAGCGTCGTCGGGGGTAATTATGGCCGTCAGCGCTTCAGATTCTCCTTCTTTCATCTGAAGTGATGTTGGAATAACCTGAATGTCTTCAACGTTGGTTATTACGGGCACCACGGTGACAGTGCAGATTGCCTGGAGATTGTTGACGGTCGAGGCGGTGATGATTGCCACGCCCTGCTTAACGGCGGTAATGATAATGCTTTCTTCATCGATTTCCACTGTTGCGATGTCGGGGTGGTTAGAGGTGCAGGTAACGGTTTTGTCGGTCGCTTCAGTGGGGTAGATGATCGCGGTGATGTCGGTGGTGAATCCCTCTCTCATCAGCAGTTCGGTGTTGCTCAGGGTAATGCCGGTTGGCAAAATCTCGCCGGGCACAACCGTGACCTCACATTCGGCCGTGTGGCCGTTAGACGATGAAGCGTAGATGGTGGCTACTCCGACGCTTACGGCAGTTACCTCGCCGGTTTCGGAAACCGCGGCGATTGCCGGGTTAGACGAACGCCAGGTAACGGTTTTGTCGGTCGCATCTTCGGGCGATACGGTAGCCTCCAGGGTTTCCATATCCCCTACGGTCATTTGAAGTTTAGTCTTATTGAGGTCAATATCGTCAACAACAACGGGGATTACGGTTACCGTGCAGGTTGCATATACTCCGTTGGCCGCTTTGGCAGTAACGATTGTGACGCCGACCTTCAGACCGGAAATTATGGCTGTGTTTTCCCCTTCGGGAGTTACCGTTGCGATTGTTTCGTCGCTTGAAGTCCAGGTCAGGGTCTTGTCAGTTGCATCGTCGGGGCGGACGATAGCGAGCAGGTCCGTAGAGTGCCCTTCGCGAATGGTTAGCTCGGTGTTTGTCAGCGAAATGCTCTGAACCGGCACTTCACCCTTGCTTACCGTAACGGCGCATTCGGCGGTTTTGCCATTAACGGTTGAAGCATAGATGGTTGCAACGCCCGGGCTTATGGCGGTTACCAAACCGGTTTCGCTAACGGTAGCTATTGCGCGGTCCGAAGACTTCCATGTAACGGTTTTGTCGGTTGCATCTTCCGGAGTGATAGTGTAGTTCAGGGTTTCGGTGTCGCCAACGATCATGTCGAGCGAGGTCGGATTGAGAGTTATTTGAATGTCAACGTCTTCGGGTATGACTGTTACGGTGCACTTGGCATTCACACCGTTTACGGCCGTTGCGGTAACAACTGTTGTGCCAAGCTCTTTAGCCGTGATCAGACAGATGTTTTCGCCTTGCGGCGCAATCGCTGCGATTTCTTCGTCGCTTATTGTCCAGGTGAGGGTTTTGTCGGTTGCATCGTCGGGGCGCACGATAGCGAGTAGGTCGGTTGTGTGGCCAACGTGCATTGTAAGTTCCGTATTTGTCAGCGAGATGCTTTCAACCGGCACTTCGCCCTTGCTGACCGTAACGGCGCATTCGGCTGTTTTGCCGTTTGAGGAAGAAGCGTAGATGGTGGCGGTGCCGGCACTGACGGCAGTAACCTCTCCGGTTTCGGAGACGGTTGCGATAGCGCGGTCCGACGAACGCCAAGTAACGGTTTTGTCAGTAGCGTTTTCGGGGGTGATGGTGGCGATTAGGGTTTCGGAGTCGCCAACAATCATGTCGAGGGTAGTCTTGTTGAGAGAAATTGCCTGAACAGGCACCGGAATAACCTGGACGTTACAGAATTCCTGAAGTCCGTTAGCGGTTGCGGCGGCGATTGTCGTGGTGCCGATTTTGAGGGCGGTAACTATTATTTTGAATTCTCCGTCGGGAGCTATATCAACGATTCCTTCGTCGGTTAGAGCCCAAGTAACGGTTCGGTCGGTGGCGTCGTCGGGGAGTACAATGGCGGTAAGGTCGGTTATGTCGCCCTCATATAATATCAGGTCCTTGTTAGTGAGTGTAATGCTTTCAACGGCTACTTCGCCTTTGCTGACAGTTACGACGCATTCAGCGGTTTTGCCGTTGGAAGACGACGCGTATATTTTGGTGGTGCCGGCGCTTATGGCGGTTACCAGTCCGGTTTCGGATACTGTAGCGACCGCCGGATCGAAGGTCTTCCATGTAACGGTTTTGTCGGTAGCGTCGTCGGGGGTGATGGTGGCGATTAGTGTTTCGGTGTCGCCAACAATCATGTCGAGCGATTCTTTGTTAAGTGAGATTCCCTCAACTGCAATTATGTTTGGAAGCACCGTAAGCGCGCAGGTTGCCTGCAGGCCGTTGGCGGTTGTTGCAGAGATTATTGCCGAGCCTTGTTTCAGGGCGTTTATTATTGCTTTGTTGTCATTGGCGGGGGTTACGGTTGCGATTTCCTCGTTGGACGATGCCCAGACTACGTTGGGGTCAGTTGTTTCAACCGGCAGCACAATAGCTATGAGTTCAGCGGTTTCTCCCTCGATTTTGGTGAGCATATCGTTGCTTAGCGTAATGGAAGCTGCTTCAACTATTTTGGGAGTAACGGTTACGGCGCATTCGGCTGTCAGACCGTTGGACGACGACGCATAAATGGTTGCCGTGCCTGTCAGTACGGCGGTTACCAGGCCGTTGGCGGATACTGTTGCAATGGCGGGGTTAGACGATTTCCAGGTTATGGTCGGGTCGGTGGCGTTGACCGGAGTTACGGTTGCGCTGAGTTGATGAGTGTCTTCCTCAACCAGAGTCAACGAGGTTTCGCTGATTACTATGGCGCTGACTTCAATTATTGCACGTTCAACGATTATAGTGCAGGTTGCCTTAATTTCGGGGTCGGAAACCGAAGTGGCGGTAACAATGGTTGTGCCTACAACATGGGCAGTCACTATGCCGTTGGCATCGACCGAGGCAATTGAAGGGTCCTCGGAATTCCACGTTACCGACGGGTCGGTGGCATCGGCGGGAACTACAATCGGAACCAGGTCGGAAATCTGGCCCTCGTTAAGCCTAAGCTCGGTGTTGCTGAGCGAAAGACCGGTTACCGGGGTGCGTACAACGGTGATTACGCAGGTTGCGGAAACGTCGCCGCAAGTAGCGGTAATGTTAACCTGGCCGAGGCCGGTGGCGGTTACGATGCCGTTGGCATCGACTGTGGCGATGCTTTCGTCGGCCGACTGCCAGGTAACGGTTTTGTCGGTAGCGTCGTCGGGATAAACCGTGGGAATCAGGGTTACGGTTTCGCCAACTCTAAGCTGAGAGCCATAAGTGTCGAGCTCTAACCGCGTTGCGGGGGTGGGAATCACCGTTACCTTGCAGCCGGCGCTTACAAGGCCGCTTGATGCGGTAATAACGGCCTCACCCAGCGACAAGGCTACGATATTGGCTGTATTTCCGTCGGCGGTAACCGTAACGACGCTTTCATTGCTTGATTTCCAGGTAACGGTTTTGTCGGTAGCGTCGTCGGGAAAAACCGTTGCAGTGATATTGTCGGTCTGGCTAACCATCAGCGAAACGTTCTCTTTGTCGAGTGTGATTCCGTTGGCTGAAACGATTACTGTTACCAGACAGGTGGCCTCTACGGCCCCGCATTTTGCCGTAACGGTTGTCTGGCCCTGTTCAACGGCCGTTACTACTCCGTTGACTACCGTGACTATGGATTCGTCGGCCGAGCTCCAGATTGTTTCGTCGGATGTAAACACGGGGTCAACCGTGGCCGTAAGGGTGGCGGCTGTCCCTTTCTCCATGGTCATTTCCGACTTGTCGAGGGTTATACTTTCGGCGGGAATATAAACGGTTACTTCGCAGGTGGCACTCTTGCCGTCGGCTCCCGAGGCCGTGATGGTAGTGTTACCTTTATATATTGCAGTGACTACTCCGTTTTCGTCGACAGTGGCCACGGCCGGATTGGACGAGCTCCAGACTACGGTCTTATCTGACGCATCGTCGGGAAGCACGGTTGCAACAAGGGTTTCGGTTTCGCCCCAGTTCAGCGAAGTTTCCGACTTGTTGAGTTTGATTTCGCTGACCGGGGTGTAGACGCTAATTAGCGATGTGGCCGTTTTGCCGTTGACAGTGGTGGCGGTAATGGTAGCTGTGCCTTTATAAAGGGCGGTAACGATGCCGTTGCCGTCGACCGAGGCCACAGACTCGTCCGACGAACTCCAGGTCAGGGTTTTGTCAGTAGTATAAAGCGGGGAAAATATCGCAGCGAGAGTTAATGTTTCCTCCTTAATAAGGGTTTGTTCGGCCGGAACGAGCGAAATTGAATTTGCGGCTACGCCAAAGTATGTTGAAGCCGACGAAACGGGTATGTCCTTGTCGGCCTGACCGATGAATTTCGTGTTGGAGATCCGTATGTCACCACCCTTAAATTCTGGGTCAACATTAACCTTGAATTCCATAACCGGGCCATCAGAGCCGCTGATTGCCGGCTGCGGAACCGATGTTGAAAACGTTCCCATATGAAGAACTCCGTTTTTCAGATTGGTTAGAAGCTGATAAGAGGCGTCGAGACGGTCCGATTTCAGAGTGATGTCGGGTTGTCCGTTGCTCTTGGTTGCAATCTGAAGTCCGGTAGGCAGAACTATGTCTGCCTGAAAGCCATAGATAGGGGAGGTGTTGGTTAGCTTGAATTCTATGGTCTCATCGGTGCCGGGCTCGAGATTCGCTGAAATTGCTGATAACTGATTTTGTGCGAGAACATCGGAAGAAGCTAAGGCAAGAGTCAGTGCCAGCAATGAGGCTATCTTATGGAAAGTTTTCATTATCGGAGTGAAACGTTGTTTTATTTAATTACCACTTTGACCGAATGGCCGTTGATGGTTACGATATATATGCCGTGGTTCAGAGGAATGGTTTCAAATTCGGCGGCGCTTGCTATTGTGCTGATCAAGGCACCGTCGACTGCGTAAACCGTTATTGTTTGACCTTGTGCGCCGGTTATTTCAACCCCTTCGGAGGTGGAAATCACAGATGCTTCCATTGCGGAATTAACGTCTTTGATGCCCGACATAACTATGCCGGTTTTGGAGTCGAGTCCGTGGCTCACAGACGAGGCATCGGCAGCGGCAACGTTGAAGATTTCAACGTCTTCGGCCCGGAAGCTACGGCCGCCGACAGTCAGTTCGAGCAGTGCGTCAGTTCCTGAAGCGAACGGAGTGCAGTTGAAGTCGAAGAGAACAATGCGCATGGTGCGGTCGTCAATTCGGCGGGTCGAAAGCGTATGGTTTGCAGCGCGGGTGCCAAGGCTGACTCCGTCGAGGGTAGCACCTTCGGCCACACGGATGTTGGCTTCAAGAGCAACGTATTCCTTGGAGTTGTCGAGCCCGATGAGAAGGGTATTGTTGATGGGCGAACCGACAATGATGGCGTCAACCGGCTCTTGGGGTGCCCCATGTTTGTCGGCAACCTTTTTGGGAGCGACGCCTGAGGCACTATTGTCAAGAACGAGTTTAACAGCGGCCGAGGCATCGGAGATTGAAATCGAGGAGTCGTCGTTTAGGTCAGAACTAAAACCATAGAAGTAGTGCCAATCACCTTCGGCGAGGTCGGTGCGGTTGGTGCCATACCAGTTAACGAGGCCTTCGGGGTTTTGGAGCGCGAAGGTTGCAATATTTACGGCATCGGCGATATCAAGCTTGCCGTCCCAGTTGGCATCGGCGCGCTTCGGATAAACGTCTAATTCACAGTCGTGGTAGTAGCGTTCGTCGGTTTCGACGTGTATGGAGGAGTGGCCCACGGCGTTGAGCAGTATCGTGCCGTCATGTTGCGGGTCGGGAGATGCTACCACGGGGTTATTGCACGACCATGTCATCTTCTGATTATCCAGAGGTCGGTTGGAAATAATCATGTGGGTATTTCCGGGAGTATATTCAGGCATTTCCTTTCGGGTTGGCTGGGCAATGATAATGCCAGGCTCTATTCTGTGGGCATGCACTTTCCAGAGCTCACGATAGTCGTCGAGACATTTTGCCTGAACGTAGATTTTGCAGTTGGGTTCAGTCAGGTTTGCTTCTCCGCGAATCTTGGGGGTATCCTCGGTGTAAATCTTGATGGTTGAAAGAACCTCGCAATCGTCGAAAACATTTTCGCCAATCTCCAATAACGACTTTGGCAAAGAGACTATCTGCAGTTTCTGGCAATAATACATTGCTTCCTTACCGATTTTCTCTACACCTTCGGGAATGTTGATTTTTTCCAGTTCAATGCAGTTTTTCAGTGCATAGTCGTCGATGAGCCTTAGTTTCCAGTTTTCGGAACGTTCGAAGGCTCTGAGATGTCGGCAGTCCATCAGTGATTCGATACCGAGCTCCTCAATGTTGTCGTGCATGGCAATTGAGTTAAGCCCACGGCAATCTTTCAGCACTCCGGGGCTCATGCGGGTGACCAGAGGCGGAACTTCAAAATATGTCAGTGCATAGCAGTTGGCGAATGCTCGCTCGCCAATGTTGGTAATGGTGCCGGGCAAGGTAATCTTAGGCAGGTTTTTGCAGCCGCTGAAGGCTTCTTGTCCGATTTCTACAACACCCTCAGGGATATGAATTCCAACAAGCGTAAGGTCATTTTCAAAAGCATCATTGCCGATTCTTATAACCTTGTACTGCTTACCGTAATAATCGCTGGTTTCATCGGTATTGACAACATAATCCGGAACGATGTAAGAAATAGTATCGGTTGCCTCGCTGGCCGGTCCGGCTACTTCGCAGTAAGGGTTAGGTTTATTGCTGAGAATCCTGAAACGGAGCCCGTTTTTAGTTTCGAGAGCTCGTTCCAAGTGCACGAGGGTTTCGTCTTTGGCAACAATTCTATAGAAATGTGCCCACGGGGTTCTGCCTTTCAGACTATCCAGGGGAGCATTCTTGGCATATATCACTGACTGATTGCTTGAATATACCCTTGGCGAGAAGAAGCCTTCATCAAAGGTTTTCGGCTCTTCGGCATAATAATAAACATTGAGAGCCTTATCGCAGTCAACAAAAGACCTGCTCCCTTTTTCTAAGGATGCGGGAATAGATATTTTCTCTACACCGGTGCAGCCGCCAAAAGCAGTTTCACCAATGCTCCTGATTCCCTCCGGGAGGTTAATTTCGGGTAATTTCATGCATCCATTGAATGCGTGGTCGGGAATTGCGGTCAGTAAGCCGGGGATATTGATGGAAGGTAATTCCGCGCATCCGTTGAATGAGCCTTCGCCCAATGATTCCAGACCATCGGGCAAAACAATCGGTTGAGGGGTATATTCAGTCAGTTCCCATACGGTACCTAATTCTTGTTCAATAATGCCCGTCAATGTGTACTGTACGGCTCTAACGCCGTTAAAGAGTTCTTTAAAGCAATTATTGAAGGCGTAGTCACCTATTGAGGTTACGGCGTCACCCATTTTTACTTCTAAAAGGTGGGTGCAACCATCAAAAGCATGAGCTCCGATTGTTTCAACATTCTCCCCGATAGTTACTGATGAAAGTCCATATTGAAAATAGTGGTGAACGGATGTTGAATAGGGATTGTGGTTGCTTTCACCGTAGTATCT
The DNA here is from genome assembly GCA_964528425.1 of uncultured Bacteroides sp. Lineage (GTDB taxonomy): Bacteria > Bacteroidota > Bacteroidia > Bacteroidales > Muribaculaceae > UBA3263. The sequence goes on along the minus strand of CAZGTD010000012.1, from coordinate 3,740 downwards.
GTTGGTATAGACAGCACCCCCGTAGAAAGCATAGTCCCCGATGGATTTTACGCCATTGGGAATTTCAATAGAGAGGTTGAAATGCTCTTGGGGTTCATCATCAAATAGTCCCGAAAAACAGTTATAGAAGGTGTAGGGCCTGATTTCTTTAAGGCTCGAAGGGAGCTTCAGGTCCATCAAGTCGCTGCAGTTCATGAAGGCAGAGTCGCCTATCTCCTCAACTGCATCGGGAAGTTCAAGGTATTTTATCCCGGCGGATATGAAGGCACTGTTGCCGATTTTTTTCAATCCTTCAGGGAATACTACCGATGTCAGGGTCCGGCAGTTTTCGAACGCGTGGTCGCCTATACTTTCAAGAGTTTGCGGAAGTTCAATCTCCTCGTTAATCTCGCAATTGGCAAGTGCATAAGGTTCCAGAGTGCCTATAACTGCCGAGTAAAAGTTAGTATAACCGTTAATGCCGAGGTCCAGACTCTCGCAACCATTGAATGCGTATGCTCCAATGCTGCCTTTGTTTGCGGAGTCAATGATGTCGCCGGACAGAGATTCATCCCAGTATATTGCGTTCAAATTCTTACAGTTGTTAAACGCGTATTCTCCTATTGTTACGGCCGGATTGTACAGCTCAATCGATTCCAGCCCTTCATAATACTCGGAGTTGCCCCACATGTATGTCGAGTAGCAACCATCAAAAGCGTGAGCACCGATATGCGCTACCGTTTCCGGAATCATCAACCAGGTCATTCTGATGCAGTTGGAGAAGGCGTACTCTCCGATTTTTGTTACCGTGGAGGGAATTATTATCTCATCGCCGTCTAAGCCTATACCCGAAGGAGCGCGAAGCAGGGTTTCGCCGGTAGCATCCAGGAGCATGCCCGAGTCAGAGGAATAACGGGGATTACCATCCTGAACCTCTATGGCCAGCATGTTGATGCATCCTGCAAACCAGTTGTCGTTGATGTTCTTGTCAAAATCAGCCGAGATGTCGACTTGTTCTATTCCGGTGCATCCGGCATAAACTGAATCGCCCATCTCCACATTGAACAACACGGCCGACGGCAGGGATATGCAGTTCTCGAAGGCGTGTGAGCCGATATATTCGAGAGTTTCAGGGAAGTTGATGCTTGATAACGCACCGCACTCAGCGAAGGCTCCATCGCGGATTCTGGTTACCCCATCGGCAATATTTGCTTCCTCAATATTAGCGAGGGCAGAAAGTACTTCAGTGCCGTCTTCGCTATAATATATTCCGTCTTTCAAGCCTTCATCGGGGTAGAAAGCTCCCAAATTTTCGAGGTTGTAGCATCCCAAAAAGGCTGTGGTGCTGATAGTGCCTATTGATGAATAGTTGGTAACCGCTGAAAGGTTATTGCAGTAAGCAAACGCTGAGTCGGGCAGTTCTGTCATGCCCTCGCTCAGGGCGATAGTCGGCAGGTGAGAGCATCCTTGAAATGCCCCGGTTCCAATTGAGGTAACGGTGGCGGGGAGTTCTATGTCGGCGGCAGTGTACATTTCAGGGTTATGGTCTTCCTCCGGACAGCTCATGCAATTGCGGAACGCGTAGTCCCCTATAGTCTTTACCGAGTTGCCAAAGTTTATTTGCCCAAGATGTCGGCAGCCATCAAAAGCATGCGCACCGATCGACACGACACCGTTGCCGATTGTGAACTGTGTCATGCCATAATTCCAAGCCAGACCATTAGGTACTATTCTATAGCTATGTTCGAAACATTCGGCAAACGCATAATCTCCGATAGATGTAACACCGTCGGGAATGTTGAATGAATTCAGTTTCTTGCAGCCGTAGAAGGCATGGTTTCCGATAGAGCGTACTCCGGCGGGAATGCTGCTAAGCTCAAGCCATTCGCATCCATAGAAAGTGTAGGGATTCACTTTTGTAATAAGCGAAGGCAACTCGATGAGATGCAATCGTTTGCACTGATAGAAAGCTGAATCGCCTATTTCTATTACGGTTTCAGGAATTTTGACCGTGTCAAGAACTGCACAGTTCATAAACGTGCTTTGGTCAATCATGGTCAACCCGGCGGGAAGTTCAATCGATTTGAGATTTGTGCAATTCCGGAATGCTCCGGCCCCGATTTCTCCGGTGGAGTTGTTTATGATAACTTTTTCAAGTAGCGCATTGTCGGCGAAAGCGTTGGCGCCTATAGTCGTCTTGTCGCTATGGATTGTAACAGTGTTGGTGTGCCATCTTTCCAGATACGTATCGTATAACTGTATGTATGACTTGTCGTCGCTTCTATGAAAGTTCCAGTTATTCCACTGGCCGGTTTCGTTGTTGAACAGGGATCTTGGATAGAACCAATTCAGATCATCGAAATATATCCGTCCTTCGTCTACACGCGGAGTGTGTGCTCTAACTTTGTTGAAGCAATTGATGAAGGCATTTTTGCCGATACTTTCGATAGATGAAGGGATATCCAATCGCATCAGATTGCAGTTGGCAAACGCATAATCACCAATGCGGCCCTTTTTAGTGGTAGCCGGGTTCGGAACCTTCAGGCCGTCGTAGTTTAATTCCTCACCTATAGTAATAAGCTCCAGAAACCTACATCCGGCAAAAGCATAGTCGTCAATAACGCAGCTCGGATTAGGTATTTTAACTTTACACAGGCCATAGTTCATGTTGCTCCCTTCTTTTTCAAAGTAGCAGCCTTCAAATGCGTGTTTGCCTATATAGTTCACCGATTCCGGGAGTAATAGGTAATTATCCAGGCCCGTCAATCTGCCTGCATATCCATATACCGGGTAGTCAACATTTTCAATAAAATCAAGAACCTTTAACTTATATTGATAACCCTCAGTAAAATGGCCGGTAGTGAGGTTATGGCAATTTCTGAAAGCATAGTTGCCGATGTGGGTCAGGTTTTTGGAAAATTTGACATAGCCTATTTTGTGCAGCACCTTGTTTTCGCACATGTTGAAAGCATAATCTTCGATTCGGGTAATCGAGTCGCCCATTATTACCGACCGTATTTCCGGGCAGTCGTCAAACGCCATCTTTCCGATGGCTTTAACGGTATATTCCATGCCGGTGCTCGAGTCGGTCACTTTATTCGGGATTACGATATCTTTCAATTCCAGATACGACGGATTGAAAACAACTTCTACGGTCTTATCCTCCTCTGAAAGGATATTATAGGTTAACGTGATTGGTTCATTAAGTTCCATTACTTTCCAGCCTATCCGTGATTTATCAAGATCATAAATTGAATATTGATACTCCAGATTATACGGAAGGTCTTCTGCTTCAGGGTAGGAATAGTTGAATTTCCCATCAGTTGCTGCTGACATCGGTAGAGCCAGAGAGAGCAGACCCAGAATTAATGACAGTAGTTTTTTCATATCTTTTGCGTTGATTGTGAACGTTAATCTGTGTTAATGGTTTGTTGGTCTTATGTTTAAGCCCATCGTTGCTTTTTGTTGGACGGACTAAGGCATATTATCGCGCAAAGATATAAAAAAAAGTCCTAATTTCAAAATAATTAGGGCATTTCGTAGCAAAAATTATCCTTAGGTACACACCGGCGGTTTCAATATTTTTGCGCCGATTGGGGATAGGGGCAAAAAGAAAGAACGCTGAAAATCGTCTGATTTTCAGCGCCTTTAGTGACCCCGGTGGGATTTATCCCGAAGGGTGTTAAGTTCTTTGTCTATCAATACTTTAGAATTCTTGAAAATCATGGATGTTCCCTTTTTGCACACCCGGACATTTCAAT
>CAZGTD010000011.1:0-57485 GCA_964528425.1 uncultured Bacteroides sp. | reverse complement strand
TGCCTTCGCGGCCGAGGCGTTCGGCCTTACACATTTCGTCGGCGCGCGATTCGAGCTCATCGATAAGCCATTTAACTTCGGCAACACGGCCTTTGGGGTCGGCGGCCACTGCTTCGCGCAGCTGGCGCAGGCGCAGCTCCATATTGTGGAAATCGGGAATGGTTTCAACGAGTTTTTCGGGAATGTCAACGAGCATTGCCTGGAAGCGGCCGAAAGCACGGCCGGCATCGAGCGAGCTCTCGGGAGTTACGGCCTCGAAAGTGATTGCGCGGGGAATAAAAACCATTACGCGCCAATAGCTTTCGCCATCGAAATAATATGTTTTGCCATTTTCTTTATTAGGCACGAAAGTCAGCACCTTACGGTCGATATCGGTTTCGCCCTTTTCGGTGAGTTTGCGGCGGATATGGCGGGTAACGGCCTCGATATTGCCCTGCAGGCCTTCAACATCTTGAAAAATATGGTGGTTGATGCGCTGCAAAACGTAGTCGGGAGCGTCGGCTTCGGAGGTGCGAACAACGAAAGTATCGTTTATAAGGCCGTTGCCCAGGGGCTTAACGGCCTCAACGGTTCCTTTAATGTCGAATTTGTCGATGATAGCGTTGAGGTCTTTCATGATATGGTGATAATGAATTGTTTCAGAAGGCAAATTTACAACAATTTTCCAACATACGCAAATTCGAGATTTGAGAATTGCGGGAAAATTGAGAAGTGAGAATTGAGAAGTGAGAAAATGAGAATTTTGAATTTGGAATTTTGAATGTTGAATTAAGTAGCGGCTTGCTGGGGCGACGGCGGCTCGCCGTCGCAGTGCGTCACTGCCTCGTGTGGGCGAGCCGCCCACACCCCCGGAGATTATACCCGCAGAGCGGGTAATACAATTGTAGCCAGGGGTGGAGGCCGCTTTAGCGGTCGGTAGCCCCTGGTTCGCGTGCATCCCCCGCGACCGTAGAGCTGCGTAGCTGCGACACATTGTTTCGCACCTAAAGGCGCTCCCTATTTGGGTGGAATTGTGTCTACCGGGGATTTGGACAATTTGTACAAGCAATCTTAAGATTTAAGTGCGGGTATTTTCATAATTTTGCACACGCAATTCAACAACGGCGCCTGTTGAATGGCCTCATAATCTTTAATCACATCTCCAAACAAACAGGAATTATTATGAATCTTATCAAATCTTTTGCACTCGCGGCATCTTTTGTCATTCTTGGAGGAACCGCCGCTAACGTTCGGGCCGAGGGCTACAATCAGGTGAACATCAGCTATGTTAACAACAGCTTTTCATACGGCGGAGCAATTTCAACCGACGCCTATAAACTCAATGGCCTGGGCATTGAATATCTGCGCGGCTTCGGGGTCAGCAAATCGCTGCCAATGTTTGTTGAAGGCGGTTTGAACTTCAACTTTGCTTTCGGCGAAGTTCTCGACAAGCCGGCATCACACATCGGCATGGCTATTCCCGTCAGCTTCGCCTATAAGTTTAACATCAAAGATGTTTTTACCATTAAGCCATACGCCGGCATCGACTTCAACATCGGCCTGGTTGGCAAAAACAGGCTTTCGAACGATGGCGACGAGGAGGCTGAATGGAATAACTGGTATGACACCGACGAGGACTCCCACTGGAGCCGCTTTAATCTCGGCTGGCACATCGGCGCCGACTTCCAATACTCGCATTTTATCGTCGGGCTGAAATTCACCTCCGACATAACGAAGGTGTATAAAAACGAACTCACCCACGTTAACAATAACGTTATAGCCGTTAAACTCGGGTACACATTCTAAGCATGAAGATTCTCAAACTTTTTACTTATCTTTTAATCGCCGGCGCAACGGCTATGGCAGTTACTGCCTGCTCTAAAAGCGACGACGATGAGCCCCGAACCTCCGGAACCGGTTCAGGTAGTTCCTCCGCCATGACGATTAACGGCAAAAAAATCGGAAAGATTTATTCGGCGGAGTGTACCGGCAAGTCGTGGAGCGAAGATCTGGGTGGTGGCAAAACCACAACGTTTTATCTTCAGTTTGATCTCAACGACAATATGACGGTTTTTAGCGTTACCTGGAGCGCCAACCGCTCGAGACTTGGGCCCGGCATGGATCTTCTGGAAGATTCCGAAATCGAAACGATGGAATTGCGCTCGATGTTCTCAATCGAACCGACGGCCGAATATGATGATTTCAGCGGCCGGGTAATCGTAAAGGCTATTACTGACTCTTCGATTCAGCTGGAATATGAAGATTTCTCCTTCTCAAAAATCTCACACGGACAAAGCTATGAGATTAACGGCACGGTTTCTTATCCGCTGAAATAATCCTTTATCACTCCATAAAGCAGGCAGGGTGTGTCAACGCTGACACACCCTGCTCTATTTTTAGGTTGATTGGGGGTTTAGTATTTATCGTAGATGAGTTCTACGTCGTCGACATACATAACGGAGCCTTCGCCGCCTTCAAAGTAGTCGCCGAATTTCGAGGCGGTGAACACTACGCTCATATAGGTGGGCTTGCCTTTTCCGGCGCGATAGTCGAGCGGAATAATCAGTTCCTGAAGCTGGCCGTCGGGACCATAAGCGCTGTCGAGCACTTTTTCGCCATAGGCAACCACGCGCGAGTCATTTACGTCGAACAGGCGCTTCTGGTTTTCGGTATAAACCACGAAACCGTACTGACCATTAAACTCTGCGTCCGGAGCACCATTATCGGGGGCGTCGAAGAGGGTAACGAAGATGTGGCCAACGTCCATAGAGCCCTGAGTAATATGGGAGCCGGCGCCTTTTTTATCGGCAGCAGCCGGACGGTAGTTAATCCATGCGCGCAGGGCAACGGGTCTGATTTCGTCGGCGGGGAAGGCAAATTCATGGCCAAAGCCGATAACGCCGTTGGTGCCGACCGTTTTCAGATATTTGCCGAAGAACAGGTTACCGGCGGCGAATTTGCCGATAGAACCGATTCCTACAAACTGAGAGCGCAGGCGAACCGAGTAGGTTCCGGAGTGAACCATGTCGGTACTCTTCTGAGTGAGGGTGACATTCATGGTCGACGAACCGTGGTTGCCGGAGTCCCAGGCACCGGATGCGCCCTGGGGCATAGGCATTTCTACCTTGCCGTCGGTGTGCCAACCCTCGAAGCTGTTGTTGGCAATCTGCGGAGCGTCGTTGCGGGTTGTGAACTCAAAAATTTCACCGAGGAATTCGGCGGGGTTCGCATCAGTGCCCGAAACCGCGCGGTAGTTATAGGTTTTGCCTACTTCGAGACCGTTTATGGTGGCATAGAATGTCTGACCCTTGGCAAGCGCGGCTCGCGAGGTTGAGCCGCTGACGTAGGTCCAGTTTTCGGTGCCGGCGGGCGCATATTGGAATCCGGCGGACTCAACGCCATCCTGAGCCACGGTGCCGGAGAGTGTGGCGGTAGTGTAGGTAACATCGCCCTCGGCAACCGGAGCGGCAACCACCGGCGCGAGCGACACGCGCAGAGTCATTGCGGCCGACGATGATTTATCGTCGCTGTCGGTTGCATCGATGCTGAAAACGTAGGGGTCATCGCTGTTGGGCAGTCCGTTGAGATAGGTGGCGTCGAAAACGATTTTTATGAGTTCACCGTCTTCAACATCTTCAACCTCTTTTGAAATGCCGTAGGTTGCAAGCTCGGCGAGCACATTATCGGCCGCACGCATAAGGTCAACCTCAGTGAAATCGCCGCAGTTAACCAAACCGCTGACCACAACCGATTTAAGCGGCGATGCGGCGGCAACATAAACCGAATGGCGGCCTATGGTTCCGGATTCACCGGCTATTGGGGTTGCCAGATCGAAGCCATAGCCAACAATCGACGGCGGAGGCGTTATGGTAATGGTTTCGCTGATTTCAACCATTGTGTCGTCAACTTCGATTGTGAGCCATGCGGCACCCTCGGTGTCGTCCGATGCAGAAGCGTTGGCAATAATGTTGAGGATATACTCATGGGCCGGCTTTACGTCGGCAATGGTTCCGCGCACGGTTTTCTGAGTGCCGCCTGTAGTGAAGGTGAGCACATAGTCGAGCGAGGTTTCTCCTTCGGGCATCATATAGTAGCCCTTGCGCTCGTCGAGTCCCTCGAAAGTGAGCGAACCGCCTTTATGGCTCACGGTTACGGAATAGTCTGAAATCAGTTCGTCAACATGCTCGGGATATTTTACCGAGGTTACCACATTGGCAATCTTGCAGTCAACGGCACAGGATATATTGCCGTTTGCGGGCACCGAAACGGTTTCCTGACCTTCAAACCAGCGGTCGGTGAACGAGGCATAGCTCAGAGTACCGGCCCAGGCTTTTACGGTGTAGTCGCCGCTGATAAGCTTAATGCCGCCTGCGGGAACTTCGCTCATTGAGTTAAACTTGCGCACCACCCCATCGGCTGAATAAATCCAGATTTTGGTTGTGGCTGCCAATTCGTCTTCGCTATCGGCGCGGCTTTCGGCAACAATGTTAGAGTTTACGTTGGCTGAAATGTGGAGTGTACCTTCACCCACCGCCAGAGTCTGCTCGTCGCAGCTCGTCAGGGAGCCGGCTATTGCGGCAGCGATACCCAAGAAGGGAAAGAGTTTCTTTTTCATAGGGCTATACGGATGGGTTAGGGATTAACGATAGTAAATTCAAGAGGCTTGGCGTTACCTTCGTTGTCGGTAACGGTCATTACGAACTTGGCGGTGTTAGGTCCGAGAACCTGAAGCAACGGCATGAATTCGGTAATGTTGAGCGTCAGTGAGGTTTGGTTTTTAACTTCGTCGCCAACCGGGAAACCGAGGCCGCTGAGACCTTCGAAGAACTGCTCGTCGGTAACGAGCGAGAACTTGTCGGAGAGGCCTACATTGGTCAGTTCCTGGGGAGTCAGGCCGTCGGTAGAGATGATTTGAACCGACATATCGGCGATGCCCTTTTCGGCATTGACAATAACGGTGTATTCGCTCAGCTGGGTAGTTGTGTAGGTCTGGCCGTTCTGCAGAGTGCCGGCAAAGGTAATTGCATCATCCTGAGCCGGCGGATTTACCGGCGGAACATTCGGGTCGGGTTCTTCACCACCCTGGTTGGGAATATCGGGCAGCTTGCCGGGATTGTCGTCCTCGTCCATAACGTCTTCCGAGCCGGGATCAACAGAGCCGTCGAGATTTTCGTCAATATAGGTCATGTCAATGCCAATACCCGAGTGGTCAACGTTGCCGCTGGGCTGCTCAGGCTCAGGAATCTTGCCGCTGACTTCGTAGGTTATAATGCGGTGCTGACCTTTTGAAACTTCGGCAAACGCGTGTGAAAATTCTTCCTTATGGCCATTGACTGTGCCTTCGAAAGTGGCCACCAACGTTACCGAACCGTCGAGAACCTCAAAGTAGCCGGCGCGGGTCTCCGAAGGAGTGTAAACCAGCCGGCCTTCGTCGTTGGCAACAACCGTTACCTGCACATCGTTGCCCATAACCTTGCGGAGCTGGTCGCCGAACTCAATGGTAACCTTCAGCGAGGAGAACACGCACTTTATAGGTTCGACTTCAGTCAACTCGCCGGCCGTTATGGTGAAGGGAGCCGATGTTCCCTGAAAGTAAGGAGCATCCCATTCAGCCTTCTGAACATCGTGGGAGCGGACCGAAACGGTATAGCTGCCGACAGGGAGCTCAACAGTGCCGGGCATTGTTGAATAAGTATAGGTTGCGTAAGGCGCATCCTGACCTGCGGCATAGAAATCTACAATGTAGTTCGAAATATCGTAGCTGGCGCGGGATTTTGCGTTTTTAACTACCTTTTCGGCGTTGCTGACTTCAACTCCGGGCTTGGTAACCTGTCCGATGGTCGAGGGGTCGGCTCCACGATACATTTCCTCGTTGGAGCAACCCGCAAGGAGCAGACCCGCAGCAATCAGAACGTTTTGATATTTGGTTTTCATTATTTGTGAAAGATCGGTTTTGGTGAGAGGATTAGTAGAGGAGTGTAATGTCGTCAACATAGAATGTCGCGCCGGTAGCATGCTGGTTATGATCCGCAAAGAGACCGGTAGAGAGATGGGCGACGTCAGATTCGGTAACCGTTGCTTTGTCCGACGAGCGGAACTTCAGGCGCATTGAGGCAGCCTTGGCGGCTCCGCGGGCGTAGGTCAGATTTATGGTCGCTTCGGTATATGATGAGGTGTTGCCGTATGTGGCGTTGCCCTGGGCGATTATATTGCCTGCGGCATCAAGAATTTCGATTTCAACCAGCGACCGGTCGCCACTGTTGAATTCCGAAAATTTATACCAGAATTTCAGAGCTGACGGACGCGATGCAAAGTCGTAGCCATAATGGGCCATATCGGAATATGAACCGAGATAAAGCTCGCCGGCGGTATGATTCTCGGGTTGCTTGCTATAGGGAGTAGCTCCGGATGCGTGCCAGCCTACGGTGCGGATGGCAGCGGCTTTTCCGCTATGTGCATCGTCGGTTTCAACGGTTGCAACATGGATTGAGCGTCCGTCGAGGCTGTTTGGCGCCGAGGTTGTAAGGTCGTTGAGAGTTGCCCACGGCGATTCGGGAATGTAATTGTCCATGCCATATGCGCCGCAAGATACATGGGAAGTTGACCATGATTCCATATCGCCGTTAGGCAGTTGGGTGGCAGCCTCGGTGGCAACCTCAACAATGTTGGAAAGAACCGTGCCAACCTTAGCGCGAATCTTATAAGCGGTTGCGGGGCGAAGGCCTGATGAGATATGGTAGTCACCGCCCTCTTTAGCTGCAGTAGCTTTAGTAAAGTTGGTTCCGTCGGTTGAATACTGCAACTCTACGGGCTGATTGTTCAGGTCAGAGCCAACCGAAACCGAAGCCCATAGCGAGGTTGCGAACACGTCGAGCGAATTGATGCTCAACACCGGTTTTTCGTAGGCCTGGATGGTGACCTCGTCGGTTGTTACGCTGCCGCCTGTGGCCCGCAGCACTATGGGCATGATAGCATCGTCGGGAATGTTGACGGTAACGGTGTAGGTTTCCGGCACCGAACGGCCGCCGGCGTTTACTGCGGCAACAGTAGTCGGGGAGAAGACGCCTGTAGATGTAAGATACTCGAATTTAACAATATTTTCGAGCGGTGCGGAACCGTTATATGTCATCTGAACATCAACGGTGGAGTTATGGTCATATTTAACCCCTTCGATGGATTGCAGCGTAAGGTTGAGTTTGTCAACTTTTATACCAAAGCCGGCGGGTTCGGCAATTTTGCCTTTCTCGTCGGTTACGGTCAGCGAGAACATATTGGGCGATGCGGTGTCGACCGTCGGGTCAATGTTGGCGGCAACCTCCGAGAAGTCGAGGGCGGCATACTTAGAACCGTTACGGAAAGTCGAAGCTCCGCGAAGGCCCATAGACTCAAGGGCGGAAAGCTGATTAGCCGAAGCCGCAACAAGGTCAATCTGTTCGGGCCAGCCTTTTTCGGTAATCATGCCGGAGGTAACGAGCAAAGCGCTCTTGATAACACCCTTTGCGGTAACCTTAATCGTTGGCTTGGTTGAGAGTTTGGAGCCTTCGATAACGGTCAGGACCTCTCCTTCGGTAACGCCCGACAGGCTAATCTGGGGAGCGGCGGTTGCGAGCACCAGATCGGAAATGTCAACGTCGACTTCCTCCTCGGTCAGTCCGTCGTCGTAGGTAACGTTTATGCCCTCAATTCCGCCGGTAGTTGCGGCCAGTTTGAGAGTAACCTTATAGCGGTGGCGTGCCTCGGCCTCAAAAGCATAAACTTCGGTAGTGCCTTTCATGCCGTTAGGCTTGGTAAACGAGAGGTCAACGGCAACGTGGCCCGGACGCGTATATATATGGCGTGTTTCGTCGAGCGCATAGTCGGTAGTGTTGTAAGCGGTGCGAACGCGGGCGGTAATGTCGCTGAGATAATTGGTCAGCGACTCGTCGAACTCAAGTGCCACCATAGCTTTAGAAGGTTTTGCCGTAAGTTCAACGGGGGTTGATGTGCCTTCGGTAACAACAAGTTCTGCCGTACCGAAAATCGCAGCTTTGCTGAAGCCTTCTTCTTCCGGGTCGCCGTAGGATGCGGTCATGGTATACTTGCCAACGGAGAATTCTTCGCCCGGGTCGAAATCATCGTAGGCGAAAGAGCGTTCCAAGGAGCCGTCGGCTTTGGAGAGAGTGAGCGTCAGATCGTGAACGCTAAGTTCATCGAACTCGGCTCGCGAGCCTGCACCGGATAATCCAACAACGGTAGCGTCGTAGGAAACCACGGGCGAAATGGTTCCGGTTCCGCGGCCTTCAAACATGCTCTCGTTACAAGCGCTGAGCATCAGAAGGATGGCGGCTCCGAGGCCATAGCTCGAAAGTCTAAACTTCTTCATACAAACTTTTTTGATTGGTTTAATTGAATATCTTTAATAGTGTGCCTGCGCACCATATTTACTGACTTTTATGCCTCGGAAGGAGTCGCTTACGCGCTGTCCCCTGAGGTTAAAGAATATCTGTTTGTCCCGGGCGGGGACACTAAGGTCGCGCACAGAGCCCAACTGGCTGCAGTCAACATAGTCGGCGAAATCGACACGCGATATAAGCTGACCGTCCTCGCGTGCAACTGCCTGAACAGGATAGCCCACTGTGGCGTCATAGGTCACGTCGGTAGTTCGCTCAACGTCAACAACCGGTTCCGGATCGCCTTCGAGCCAGCTCGACTCGCGATACAGGATTTCCAGGCCCCAGGAATCGACCTGCAGTTCCTCGCGATAGAGTTCGGCAGGCTCGGCCGAGTCAACAACATCGTAGCCGGTTATCATTTCATATGTGGCCAATCCATCCGGATCGGTTTTTTCGCGATACTGCCGCGTAACGACAGCGTCGGCAATTTCCTGATACAGTCCGGTGATTGTACAGTCAAAGTCGTTGCCGTCGCCATAGGTGGCGGCTATGTCGTAATCATAATACGGTTTATTGCCGTTAGGGTTAACGAAATGAGCCGAAGCTATGCGGTTGGCACCGGTAAACAGGTCGTCGATACTGACAATCTGGCCGTCGGTGCGATCCCATACTATGTCGGTGTACTCAACGGTTGTGCGCCAGGAGCTCGTTGCATACTCCAGTTCGCTAACAGATATTGAATTTGGCTGAACGGTGATTTTCTGAGTGGCGTCGTAGCGGCCTTGAAACAGAACAGCAATCGTCACTTCGCTCACATTTCCGGCGTCATCGCGGCGAATCAAACGGCGATAGCAATTGCCGGGCATTTCTTTGCCGTCGATATAATATTTTTCGACATTTGAGGTTATGATTCCGGTTCTGGAGTCGTAGGTACGCTCGCGCAGCTTCACCCGCTTCCATTCGTCGCCGTCGAGTTGTTCGGTCAGTTCGCGGGTAGGCCGGCCGTCGGTATAAGTAGTCAGAGTACGCTGCTTAACGCCATCGAAGTCAATAGTTGTTGTTTCAATCGGTTGACCTTCGGGGTTATAAACATAATAAGCATCAAAACTGAAAATCAGAGCGTTGCCATCGGCAGAGGGTTCGTAGACCGACTGTTTCTGCGCCCTCCATACCGGGGACGCGGCCAAGGAGAGAGCCGTCGATGCGGCAACCGCCATAAGCGAGGTTAAAAGCTTTTTTATCATCAATTACGGTTGATTTTCAAGCATAATTCGGGGCAAATTTACGAAAAAATTCCGAATTAACAACATTTTAGCCAAATTTGTTCCCATTTTAACCACGAATAAGGCGTTTATGCATAAACGCCTCAACTCAGTTTCTAAACTTTTGCCATTCTTCGAGTTCAGGCCCGGCGAGAACCATCTGCATCACATTTTCCGGCTCCAGCCGAGGCCGGAGCACCTCGAGATTTGCCGACCGGTCGCGTTTGGCTAAACGCTGGCCGGTCTCATTCCTGAGCAGAGGAATATGAGCATACTCCGGAGCCACAAACCCAAGCAGTTCAAATAAATATATCTGTTGTGCGGCCGACAGAAGCAAGTCTTCGCCGCGAACAACTTCGGTTATGCCCTGCAAAGCGTCATCGACAGTCACCGCCAGCTGATAAGCCCACCCGCCGTCGGCCCGGCGAACAACAAAATCGCCGCAGTCCAAGGCCAGGTTGATACTCTGCGGACCAAAATTACGGTCAACGAAAGTTATTTCGCGGTCAGGAACCCAAACACGAACCGAATGGCGCCCCGCAGGCATTTCTACCCGGCGCGGCATTCCCTCGGGGCGGCAACGACCGCCGTAGATTATCCGGCCATCGGACTGATGCGGTGCCGACGCGGCCATAATGTCGGCGCGGGAACAGGTGCATCCATAAATATGGCCGCCGGCAGCCAGGCGGTCAAGTGCAGCACTATAAAACTCCGAACGGCGGCTCTGGAATTCAACAGGACCGTCCCAGCCGAGGCCGAGCCATTCAAGGTCGCTAAGAATCTGATCGGCATACTCGCTGCGCGAGCGCTGTGCGTCGATATCTTCAATCCTTACAATCCATTCTCCGCCCCGGCGCCTGGCGGAAAGCCATGACTGAACGGCAGCATAAACGTTGCCCAGGTGCATCCTGCCGGTTGGCGACGGCGCAAACCTTCCCCTGACTTTCCTGTTCGTCATCTTTTCGGCGGAATATATATCCTCGATTTTCTAATTATCCGGTAATCAAAACCACCGTAGTTGATTAAATAACCATAATCTACGCCAGTAGCCGTAAGATAGTTAACAAGTTGAGCTTCGTGTTGGGGAGCGACTTCCCGAACGGCTTTTACTTCTATAATGACTGAGTTATTGACCAAAATATCGGCCCGAAATTCACCGGCGAGGATATCTTTATAATGAACCGGAACTGCAACCTCCTTTTGAGCGAATAACCCGCGGTTTATAAGCTCATACATAAGCGCATTTTTATAGACAGACTCAAGATAACCGGGACCAAGATGAAGACGAACTTCATACGCAGCCTCTTTTATCAATCGCATTACAGTTTCTATATTCATTGTGCAAAATTACAAAAGAATTCTGAATGTTTGTTAAAAATCACTCTTTTTTTGATAGAAAACCTTTTTTTGACAGGAGCACAGGAGAAACAGGAGTTTTTTGGTAGGAGCACAGCACTCATCGCATATTGCTACTGTTTCTCCTGTTCTCCTGTCAAAAAACCTACGGCTCACACAGGCTCCTGTTTCTTCTGTGCGCCTATCTAAAAACCTACGGTCCACAAAGGCCACTGTTGCTGCTGTTCTCCTGTCGATTTTTAGAATTTGGAAAATTCGGGGAAAGTGGTTAACTTTGCAGTCAGTTCGGCTCCTTAGTTCAACGGATAGAATAGAGGTTTCCTAAACCTTAGATTGGGGTTCGATTCCCCAAGGGGCTACCGATAAAGAAATGAAGATAGCAGCTTTGATATCGGGCGGTGTGGATAGCGCCGTGGCCGTTCACCGACTGGTTGAACAGGGCCAT
This sequence comes from uncultured Bacteroides sp., assembly GCA_964528425.1. Classification (GTDB taxonomy): domain Bacteria; phylum Bacteroidota; class Bacteroidia; order Bacteroidales; family Muribaculaceae; genus UBA3263. The sequence continues at coordinate 46,071 of CAZGTD010000011.1, read as the reverse complement.
GACGTTACGTTGTTTTATATCCGCATAGGCCTCGACAACGGCGAGGGTGACTGTTCGGCCGAGGAAGACATTGAAATGTGTGAGTTCATAGCGCAGCGCTATGGGCTTCCCTTCAACGTTGTTTCGCTCCATCAGGAATATTGGGACTCCGTTATGGGCTACGCCCTCGAAACGGTAAAGCAGGGGCTTACACCCAACCCCGACATCATGTGTAACCGCGTTATCAAATTCGGCTACTTCGACCAACGCTGGGGCCACGAATTCGACAAAACCGCTACCGGCCATTACGCGCGCACCGTTACCGGCGTTGACGGCCTGACCTATCTGGCCACGGCTCCCGATCCGGTCAAGGACCAAACCGACTTTCTGGCCCGCATAACCTACTCCCAGCTCGACCACGCAATGTTTCCCATCGGCGACATGCCCAAAAGCCAGGTGCGCCGTCTGGCCATAGAAGCGAACCTTCCCAACGCTTTCCGCCGCGACAGCCAGGGCATTTGCTTTCTTGGGAACATCAACTATAACGATTTTATCCGACGTCATTTAGGCGAACGGCCCGGGCCGATTATCGAACTCGAAACCGGCAAGAAGCTCGGTGAGCACCGCGGCTACTGGTTCCACACCATCGGTCAGCGTAAAGGGCTCGGTCTGAGTGGCGGCCCCTGGTACGTTGTGCGCAAAAACGTTCACGACAACGCCGTTTACGTTAGTCGCGGCTACGACACGGAAAAGCAATACGGCCGCGAAATAATCCTCGACGAAATGCACTGGATTACCCGCGACCCGGAGATAACCGAAATAACATTCAAGAATCGCCACACCCCGGAATTCATAACCGGCACCCTGGTTCGTGAATCCGAAGGCCGCTTTCGCATTCTCAGCGACCAAAAAGTTCAGGGCATCGCCCCCGGACAATTTGCCGTAATCTACGACCGCGACCGGCAAATCTGCTACGGTTCGGCAGTTATAACTCTTTGACGCCTATGAACACAAACCGCATAAGACTTAAAGTTCTGGGCATGAGCACCGGCGAAATATCGCCCGGGGCCTACGCTTTAATATTAGCTGAAGTCAACGGTCCGGTTCGTATTCCGGTTATTATTGCCGAGGCCGAAGCCCGCTCAATAGCCGCCCGCATGGAACACATAACCCTGCCGCGACCCCGTATCCACGACCTGTTTGCCTCGTTCAGCCACGCTTTCGGCATTGCCATGGTCGAAATGTTTATCCATAAGTTCGAAGACGGCATTTTCCACTCCGAAATAACCTTTACCGATGGCGAACGCCGCGTAACCTTCGATGCGCGCACCTCCGATGCCGTTGCCATTGCCATGCGCACCGGCGCGCCGATTTACACTACCCCGGAAATCTTGCATGAATGTGGCTTCGTTATGCAGGAAGAACCATCAGCCTCGACCGAACCCGATGTTGCCCCCGAACCTACGGTCGAAGAACTCGAAAAACTTCGCGACGAGGCTGTTGCCAACGAAAACTATGAAGAGGCCTCGCGCCTGACCGAAATAATCAACCAAAAGAAATCACAAAATGAATAATTCCGCACTGAAATTCCGACTGTCGCTGCTGAACTTTCTGGAATTCGCAATCTGGGGCGCCTACCTGACCTCGCTGGGTAACTTTTTGTTTTCGATAGGCTTGGGTGCCCAAATCGGCTGGTTCTACGCCATTCAAGGCATAGTTTCTCTGTTTATGCCGTCGGTGGTAGGTATTATCGCCGACCGCTGGATACCGGCCCAGAAAATGCTGAGCCTCTGCCAGCTCATCGGCGGTTTGTTCATGGGTGCGGCAGGCTTTTACTGCATGGGGGCCTCAACTATTGAATTCGGGCCTCTCTTTGCACTCTATACGGTTTCAGTCGCATTTTTCATGCCGACAATAGGACTCAACAACTCCGTGGCATTCAATGCCCTGAGCAAAGCCGGCGAAGACACCGTCAAGGCCTTCCCCCCCATCCGCATCTGGGGCACAATCGGCTTTATCTGCGCAATGCTGTTCGTTAACTTTGCAGGGCCCGAAGAGGCTAAGTTCCAGACCAGCTACTATCAGCTCTTCACGTCGGCATTTCTGAGCCTGCTGATGGCCGCCTACGCCCTGAGCATGCCCCCCTGCCCTATTTGCAAAACTCCGCAGTCGACCAAACTCATCGACGTTCTCGGCCTGCGCTCGTTTACTCTGTTTAAACAGAAGAAAATGGCCATTTTCTTCATCTTCAGCATGTTTTTAGGAGTTTCGCTCCAGATTACCAACGGCTACGCCAACCCCTATATAACCTCATTTGTCAACATTCCTGAATTCGCCGATGCCTGGGCGGCAAAAAATGCCAACGCCCTGATTTCGCTCTCGCAGGTTTCCGAAACTCTCTGCATTCTGCTGATACCGTTCTGCCTTAAACGCTTCGGCATAAAAGGAGTGATGCTAATGTCGATGGTGGCCTGGGTTCTTCGTTTCGGACTTTTCGGAGCCGGTAATCCGGAGCTCACGGGTGGATTGTGGATGTTTGTTTTGAGCTGCATAGTCTATGGCGTTGCGTTTGACTTCTTCAACGTTTCCGGCGGCCTTTATGTCGACAAGGTAACCTCACCGTCGACCCGCAGCTCCGCCCAGGGCCTGTTCATGATAATGACAAACGGCCTTGGCGCCACAATCGGCACTCTCTCGGCCATGGCCGTGGTCAACCACTTCGTAACTCCCGGCGCTTCGCCCGAAATTAACCTCGAAGGCTGGCGTATATGCTGGTATATATTCGCAATCTACGCCGCTGTTGTGGCGCTGCTGTTTGCCCTGATTTTCAAAGAAGAATGATTCAGTTCTACGCGCCCGACATAGCCACCGACCCGGTGCTCCCCGAGGGGGAATCGCACCATTGCGCCAAAGTTCTGCGCATGCAGCCGGGCGAAGCCGTTGAGGTTATCGACGGCAAAGGGCGCTCATATCAGTGCACCCTCATGAGCGCTCACCACAAGCACTCGCTCCTAAGGGTGGACAGTTCGCAGGAGCACCCGCTGCCATGGAAATTCAACCTTACTGTAGCCGTTGCGCCAACAAAGCATCTCGACCGGATGGAATGGCTGGTTGAAAAACTGACCGAAGTGGGCATCAACGAATTTATTCCGCTGCTATGCGACCGCTCGGAGCGCCGCGAGCTAAAGATCGAACGCATCGAAAAAATCGCCATTTCGGCGATGAAACAGTCGCTCAAGGCAGTTCTTCCATCCATCAGACCGATTACGCCGGTGAGACACGTAATTGAGGAATGCCGGTCAGCCCGCAAGTTTATATGCTACTGCGACCGTCAGGCCGAACGTCATCTGCTTGCGCGCGAGGTGGTTGCCGGCGCCGACACCACGATTCTCATCGGTCCTGAAGGGGACTTTTCGCCCGCCGAAATCGAACTGGCCCTGGCCTGTGGATTCAAACCCATATCGCTCGGCGATAACCGCCTGCGCACCGAAACCGCCGCGCTGTTTGCGGCATCAACCGTTCACGTTATCAATCAATTGAACTAATGTCTGCAATTTTCAACTATCTGAAATCATCGCCCGACAATAACTTTTTTCTGCTCGCCGGTCCCTGCGTTATAGAGGGTGAGCAGATGGCCTTTGACATTGCCGGAGCAATAGCCCCGGTTTGCAAGGAGCTCGGCATCCCCTACGTTTTCAAGGGGAGCTACCGCAAAGCCAACCGCTCGCGTCTTGACTCATTTACCGGCATCGGTGACCTGGAGGCCCTGACGATTCTGCGCAACGTAGGCCGCGAATTCAACATTCCGGTAGTTACCGACATCCACACTGCCGCCGAGGCTGCAATGGCCGCCGAATTCGTCGACATTCTTCAGATTCCGGCATTTTTATGCCGCCAGACCGACCTGTTGGTCGCCGCCGCCGAAACCGGCAAGGTGGTCAACATTAAGAAAGGCCAGTTCCTCTCGCCCGAAGCAATGAAATTCGCTGTTGAAAAAGTGCGCGACGCCGGCAACGACCGGGTGTTACTGACCGAACGTGGCACATCGTTCGGCTATCAGGACCTGCTGGTTGACTATCGCGGCATCCCTACCATGCGCCAATACGCACCGGTAATTCTCGATTGCACCCACTCTCTTCAGCAACCTAACCAAAGCGCGGGAGTTACCGGCGGCCGTCCTGAACTCATCGAAACCATTGCGCGCTGCGGTATCGCAGCCGGTGCCGACGGCCTTTTCCTTGAAACTCATCCAACCCCGCAGTCGGCAAAAAGCGACGGCGCCAACATGCTCCGCCTCGAACTGCTGCCCGACATGCTTCAACGCCTGAGCGTTTTGCGCCGGGCAATAAATTCTTTAAGCCTATGAAACTCAAAGCTCTTATCATCGCCCTGGTATCGGCAACCGCAACAGCCGCTGCCGCCCCCCAGACCCCGGTCTACAACGACGGCATCATGAAGGTCTACGACCAGATGCTCCGCGAGAACTTTAAAGACTACGAAACCCTTTTCCGCCGCGCTAATACATATTATAGCGCCGGCGACTACCTGAAGGCTCTCGACGACCTGGACCGCGCAGTAAAATACTGTCCGGAAACTGACAAGGAAAGCCTTTTTGCCATCTATGCCCTGCGCGGTGAATGCTACTTCTATCTCAAGCGCTATGCCATGGCCCTGCCGGAGCTAACCAAAGCATTGAGCTATGAACCCGCATCGACTTCGCTGCTTGACCTGCGCGGTGAAACCTATTATTATCTCGGACAATACGACGAGGCCAAGGCCGATTTCACCAAGATTCAGCGCATTAACCCGCGCAGCCGCGAGGCGCTCTACGGTCTGGCTCTGGTTGCGGCTAAACAGAGCAACATCGGCATGGCGACCGACTATATGGATCAGGCCGTGGCCCTTAGCCCCAACAGCAGCTCGGTTTTCGTGCAGAGAGCCGAAGTCAAGAAACTTATCGGCGACTACAACGGCGCCGTCGACGATCTTTTGCTTGCAATGGCAACCGACGGCAACGACCCCGATGCGCTCCCCGCGCTGGTTCGTTTGGCCAACAGCAATTACTCGGCCGTAATGGCCGGATTGACCGGAGCCATTCGCCGCGCGCCCCGCAATCCGCTGTTCTACTATCTGCGCGCCTCGATAGCCGCCGCACATTTCCACTACAATTCGGCGCTTGAAGATTTCAAGTATATTATTGACAATAACCTCTACGACTACTCGGGCCTCTATTGCTCCATGGCCGAATGCTACTATGCTCTGGGCCAGTTTCAGACTGCACTCGACAACTCCGACATGGCAGTGGCCACGGCCGATGCACAGGTCGACGACCTTTGCCATTACTCAACGGTGCGCGCAATGATTCTGCGTGCAATGGGCCAGACCGACAAGGCACTTACAACGATTAACCGCGCCCTTGACTACAACGACAATGACATCGACGCACAAACAGCCCGCGCTCTGATTTTGGTTGACAAAAAAGAATACGACAAGGCCTCGGCCCAGCTCGGCGAACTGATAATGACCCAACCGTTTGAACCGATGCCCTATATGCTGCGGGCATGGATTGCCAACGACTTCACCAAACAGCCGAAAGCCGCCAAGGGCTTTTATAAGCAGGTTGCCGAACTCGACTTGGAAAATAGCGAAACTGTTGATTCATATCTCGGCTTTGCCGAACTTTATCTCAACGAAACCGCAAAAGCGGTCGCCTGGATGGACGCGATTCTTGCCGAGCCAGACTACGATGGCAAAAATCACTATTTCGGTGCATGCTTCTATGCGTGGGCCGGACGTACCGACAAGGCTTTTGAATGCATGGAAGCGGCATTAAAGGCCGGATATGCCAACCTTTACGACTGGGAATACCGCAACGACGGCCGCGTCAACGTTGCTCCGCTGCGCGACGACGACCGGTTCAAAACTCTCCTGAATCAGTATAAATCAATCTTTTAGTGAAATTTTTCAGGTCAATAACGGCTTTTATCGCGCTTTCGGTTGCCGCGTCGCTTTTTGCGGCCGACAAACGGGAGTTTCGCGGTGCATGGATCCAAACCATCTATCAGGGCTACGACCAACGCTCAACAGAAGAGAACCAGGCATATTTGCTCAACCTGCTCGATAATTTATATGAGGCCGGCATCAATGCCGTGTTCTTTCAGGTTCGACCGCGCGCCGATGCTCTCTACTCAAGCGAAATCGAGCCCTGGAGCCGGTTCCTCACCGGCAAAGTGGGCCAGGCACCTGACCCATATTGGGACCCGCTGGAATTTATGGTTCGCGAAGCCCATGCCCGCGGAATGGAGCTCCATGCGTGGCTCAACCCCTATCGTGCAGCAACTGTTGAGGAAAAATCCACCCTGCCCGCCAATGACCTTATGAATCGCGAGCCGGACCGCTTTGTTCGCTTCGATAAAGGTTACTACTTCGACCCGTCGCAGCAGAAAAACCGCGACCTTATCTGTGAAATATCGGCCGACATTGCCCGGCGATATAACGTTGACGGCATTCACTTCGACGACTATTTCTATCCTTATCCGGTCAAAGGCAAGGAATTTCCCGACGCCAAAGCCTATGCCGCATCAAAAACCAAACTCTCACGCGAAGACTGGCGTCGCCGCAACGTTGACCTGCTTATTGAACAGGTTCATAATACTCTCGACACAGTGCGCCCCGGGCTGCGGTTCGGCATTAGTCCGTTTGGAATCTGGCGCAACCAGAAAGCAGATCCGCGCGGCAGCAAGACCAACGGCCTGTCGAACTACGATGACCTCTATGCCGACGTGCCGCTCTGGGCTGAAAAAGGATGGATTGACTATCAGATTCCTCAGCTCTACTGGCAAATGGACCACCGCGTGGCCCCATACCGCGAACTCGCGCAGTGGTGGGCCAGGAACTCGCGCGGCCGACATATCTATATCGGCCAGGATGCAGAAAATATAAATAAGCATGGCGAACTTGACCCGAAAATGAAAATGGCCTCCGAGGTTCATGGCAACTGCTGGTGGTATGCCGCCTCTCTGCCCTGCGTTGCCAAGCAACTGAAAGGACGCCACTACCGCTATCCGGCCCTGGTTCCGGAATATCCCTGGAAGAACGTTAAGCACGCATCCGCCCCCCGCAAGTTGCGCAACCGCTCCGGACTGCTGAAGTGGCAAGGCGACCCCGCAGCTTCGAAATGGGCCGTGTATCGCTTCGACTCACCAAAAGATATTGATTTGGAAAACCCCGCGGCACTCGTTGCCGTTACCTATAAAACCGCCTTTCTGCCCACTCGCCCGGGCTGGTATGTAGTTACCGCCCTCGACCACGCCAACGGCGAGTCTGCCCCCTCTCAATCCGTTCAAGTCAAATGAAAAAACTTCTGTTTAGCTTAATAGCTCTGGCAGCCTTAGTGGCCGCCGCTGAAACCCGCAGTTCAAAAACCGACATTTCGCGCGGCATCGATATATTTTCAGCCCTTTTCCGCGAAGTGCAGCTCAACTATGTTGACACTCTCGACGCCAAAAAGGCCATCGACAACGCCATCAACTATATGCTCGATGAAATTGACCCCTACACGGAATACTATTCGAGCGACGATACCGAAGACCTGGCCCAGCTCTCAACCGGCGAGTACGGCGGCGTAGGCTCGGTTATCAACAAAGGCCGCGACGGACGTGTGCGCTTTTCCGAGCCTTACGAAAACACCCCCTCATGGAAAGCCGGAGTCAGGGCCGGCGACGTTATCCTTCAAATCGATTCAACCACGATAACCAAAGACTTCAACGTTGCCAAGGTAAGCGAACTGCTGCGCGGAACTGCCGGAACCACCCTTCAGGTGAAGGTTATGCGCCCCTACGATTCCGATTCGATAAAAATCCTGACCATCGAGCGCGCAAAAATCCATAATCCGGAAGTACCGTATTTCGGCACCACGGGGCCGGACGGAAAGGTAGGCTACATAATGCTCAATAACTTTACCGACAAAGCTCCTCAGGCGGTAGGCGACGCTCTTTCACAACTGCTCGACCGGGGCATAACATCGTTGGTTCTCGACCTGCAGAGCAATCCGGGCGGACTGCTCGAAAGCGCAGTTGAAATAGTGGGGCTTTTCGTCGACAAGGGCACCGAAGTTGTGCGCACCCGCGGCCGCGACCCCAAAAATGAAAAAATATATAAAACCACCCGCAAGCCAGTTGCACGGGATTTGCCGCTGGTTATTCTCATCAACGGAGCTTCGGCCAGTTCAGCTGAAATCGTTGCCGGCGCGTTGCAGGATCTTGACCGCGCGGTAATTGTTGGCCAGCGGTCGTTTGGCAAAGGCCTCGTTCAGTCGTCGCGACCGCTCCCCTACGACGGCGCCGTTAAACTGACCGTGGCGAAATACTACATACCCTCGGGGCGCCTGATTCAGGCTATCGACTATTCCCGGCGTAACCCCGACGGGTCTGTGGCCCGTACTCCCGACTCGCTGACCAGCGTTTACCGAACGATTCATGGTCGCGAAGTGCGCGATGGCGGCGGCATTACCCCCGACCTGAAAGTCGAGCCTATCAAATCCAACCGCTTGCTCTACACTGTTCAGTCAGAAGGTTGGGACATTGATTTCGCAACCCGTTTTGCAGCACAAACGCCCGAAATCGGTAATCCTGAAGAATTTGTTGTTACCGACACTATTTTCAGCCAGTTCAAGGAGTTCCTGAATCCCGACGAGTTCAAATACGACAAAACATACGAGGCATACATAAAAACTATGCGCGAAAGCCTCAAAAGCGAAGGCTATCTGACTGACACGGTAAGCACCTACATCGACGGCCTGGAACAATTGCTACGTCGCGACCTGAGCGAAGATCTGGATCTTAACCGTCGCGAGCTCAATTATCTGCTGACCGACGCCATTGTTCCACGCTATGGCTTCCGCCGCGCTGCGCTGGCCGCCGAGCTGCCCTTCAACGATGCGCTGCAACGCGCTCTTGAACTTCTGGCCGACCCCGCAGAATACAAAAAACTGCTCTCTCCAAAAAAATAACAGCCGATGATTGACATTCCGGTTGATAAGGCGCGCCAGAAAGCATTGCGGGCAGCGCTCAGCGACTCGCGCCGGGTAAGCGTTTACGGCCTTGCCGGATCGGCAACGGCGGCTATGCTCGCCGAAACCGGGCGCAAGCGCCCCATGATTGTGGTTGCCGACTCGCTCGACGATGCCGGCTACCTTTACCACGACCTTTGCCGTCTTTGCGGAGAGAAGGCGGTAGCCATATTGCCAAGCGGATATAAGCGCCACATAAAGTACGGTCAACCCGATCCTCCCCAGCAGATTCTGCGCAATGAGGCAACAGCCGCGCTCTATGCCCCGGACTCTCCGCTGAAGTTTTTAGTTACTTACCCTGAAGCTCTGGCCGAGAAAGTTGCGTCGCCGGTAACCGTTTCGGACCATACGCTCCACATTGCCGTAGGCTCAAAACTGAACCTTACGGAAACTGAAAAATGGCTGCGTGCCAACGGATTCAAGCAGGAAGACTACGTTTATGAACCCGGACATTTTGCAGTGCGCGGCTCAATTCTCGACGTTTATAGCTATTCGGGCGAGCTGCCTTACCGCATTGACCTTTTCGGCGATGATGTTGACTCCATCCGTCGCTTTAACGTTGAAACCCAGCTGAGCGAGCAAAAAATTAATTCCGTCGACATTGCCGCCAATGTTTCAGGTGGTACCGAAGGGAGCTCGCTGCTCGACTTTGTTGACCCGGCAACTGTAATTGCCGTGCGCGACGATCTGAGCTTCCTCCCCGCGCGGGTTGCGGCGGTGGCCGGCGAAAAATTCTCGCTGTCGGCTACCGAGGCCGAGGAGGGTGACCCCAACGCCATGCGCAATGTTGTTGACCCTGAAGCCTTTGCAAAAGTTTTCAGCGGAATGAGAACTCTGGTATACTCCGACGCCGACCATGCGGCACCGGGAATTTCTGCCGCACTTAACTTCGACTGCTCTCCCCAAGGCATATATCATAAAAACTTTGACCTTATAGGCTCCGAGCTTGCGAGACTGAGTTCCGAAGGCTACACCATTTATATTCTCTCAGACTCCGCCAAGCAACACGAACGCCTGCGCTCCATTTTTGAAGAAAGGGGCGATAAGTTCACCTTCACTCCCGTTATCGGCACTCTCCACGCCGGCTACGTTGACCACCGCACAAAATCCTGCATATTCACCGACCATCAGATTTTTGACCGCTTCCATAAATATTCGCTCAAGAGCGACCGCGCCAGGTCGGGAAAACTGGCCTTGTCGCTCAAAGAGCTGGCATCAATCGAGCCTGGCGACTATATTGTTCACTCCGACCATGGCGTCGGCCGCTTCGCCGGACTGGTACGCACGGCAGGCATCAACGGGCGCATGCAGGAGATGATTAAGCTGACATATCTCAACAACGACACGATTTTCGTGTCACTTCACTCGCTGCACAAACTCAGCAAATATCGCGGCAAGGAGGGAGCTGAACCGCGAATTTCAAAACTCGGCTCCGGAGCGTGGAATAAGCTCAAGGAACGCACCAAAACCAAGCTCAAGGACATTGCCCGCGACCTGATTTCGCTTTATTCGCGCCGACGCCAGGAACAGGGCTTTCAATTTCCGCCCGACGATTATCTGCAGCACGAACTTGAAGCAAGTTTCACCTACGAGGACACTCCTGACCAGCTGACGGCCACACAGGCTGTGAAAGCCGACATGGAGTCGCCACGCCCGATGGACCGCCTGGTGTGTGGCGACGTTGGGTTCGGCAAAACCGAAATTGCCATGCGCGCCGCATTCAAAGCTGCCACCGCAGGCAAGCAGACCGCCGTGCTGGTGCCGACAACTGTTCTGGCTTACCAGCATTTCCGCACTTTCAGCGAACGCTTTAAGGATTTTCCGGTGTCGGTCGACTATCTGACCCGCGCCCGCACCCCCAAGCAGGTCAAAGATATTCTCGACCGGCTCGCCTCCGGAAAGCTCGACATTGTTATCGGCACTCACAAACTCATTGGCAAAAGCGTTAAATTCCACGATTTAGGGCTGCTGATTATCGACGAAGAACAGAAATTCGGCGTTGCCGTTAAGGAGAAACTTAAGGAGATGAAGGTCAACGTCGACACGCTGACCATGAGCGCGACCCCGATTCCGCGAACCCTGCAATTCTCGCTGATGGGCGCCCGCGACCTCAGCGCCATAACCACTCCGCCACCCAACCGCCGCCCCATAGCCACGCAAGTGCTGTCGATGACCGACGAACTGCTCGCCGAAGCCATAAACTTTGAGCTGAGCCGCGGCGGCCAGGTATTCATAATCAACAACCGCATCGAGGGTCTCTACGACCTGGAAAACACGGTTAAGAGGCTCGTTCCCGACGCCCGCACCATAGTTGCCCATGGCCAGATGCCCCCCGAAAAACTCGAAAAGGCGATTCTCGACTTCACGGCCCGCGACTACGATATTCTGCTGGCCACCACCATAGTTGAGTCGGGCATAGATATGCCCAACGTCAACACCATGATTATCTACAATGCCCAGAACTTCGGCCTGAGCGAGCTGCACCAGCTCCGCGGGCGCGTAGGGCGCTCGTCGCGCAAGGCCTTCTGCTATCTCGCCGTGCCCGCCGGAGCGCAGGTGTCGGCCGTTGCGCGCCGTCGCCTTCAGGCCATCGAAAGTTTCTCGGACCTTGGCAGCGGCATCCACATTGCCATGCAAGACCTCGACATTCGCGGCGCCGGCAACCTGCTCGGGGCCGAACAGAGCGGTTTCATCGCCGACCTCGGCTACGAAACCTACCAGCGCATTCTTCAGGAAGCAGTTACGGAGCTGCGCACCGAGGAATTTGCCGACGAGTTTGCCGATCAGGCCGAGGAGCAGGATTTTGTTGCCGACTGCACCATAGAATCCGACATGGAACTGCTACTGCCGGCCGACTATGTGCCGCAAGACCGCGAACGCATAGCCCTTTACCAGGAACTTGACGGTATTAACCGCGAACTTGACCTGCGCGCCTTTGCCGAACGGCTGCAAGACCGGTTCGGCAAGATTCCGCCCGAGGCAGCTGAGCTGTTGCGCGTGCCGCGTCTGCGCCGCCTGGCCCGAAAGTTAGGCATTGAAAAGGTTGCGCTGAAGCAGGGCAAAATGTTCATCTACTTCGTTGGCGAACAGAATCTGGCCTACTACCAGAGCCCGATGTTCGGCCGCATAATCGACTACGTTGCAAAAAATCCGGAGCGCTGTCGCTTCCGCCAAGGGGAAGCTAAGCGCTCCATAGTAATCAGCGACGTCCCCACGGTCGAAACCGCCGTCGGCGTCCTCGCCACCATCCTCGAATAACCCCTCTGGATTCCCCGACTGAAGAACAGCAGCTCAGGAGGTCGCCGCGCGAACCGCCCCGACAACTCCCGGACTGCTGTTAAAGGTTTCGCTCTGTCAAAAATAATAACCGTATGTTACGTTCAGGGAGTTTCTTTTGGTATTAAGATCACTATTTAACCAGTAATCCGTTTGTTCTTGTTGCCAGCAACAGAGCTGGAACCCAACACCAATGTAGTGTTCCTTCTTAATTTTGATGCCGGTGTCAAACTGTACGCCTATTTCACAACGAGACTCGTTATTAGGACCGTATGTCATAATAATAGGTACATATGAATAACCAGATAAATTCATAGGGCCAGGTGAATAATCAGATAAATTCCAACTCATACTAAAGTAAGGTCCAACCTTAAACTCCCATTCACACAATTTTCCAAGGCCGACACGGCAGCCAAGTTGCAGCGGTATCTCAAAACCTAACAAATCAACATCTGAACGGATACTCCTATATTTTATTTTCGAATACGAACTATCTGACAAATAATCATACTCCAAGTCATCATAGCTATAATCAAATCGATAATTGTAGTGCAAAAAGGTTAGGTTAGCCCCAGGCTCAAAGAAAAAATAACGGTCTAAGCCCAAAGTATACGACACTCCGAAGTTAACACCATTACCATTTTCCCATGTTGATTTAAAATTATAATTTTTTCTGCCTGTGGATGTTACTGAATTAAATCCGTGTACGTAGCTAAGTTTAACGCCAAGCCCAATTGGGCCGGATTCTTTTGTTTCTTTGAAACCAGTCGAAAATACTTTTTCGTTTTGAGTTCGGCTAAGAATATCAGTTGCAAAAACTAAGATATCGTTGCCATCGAGTTTATGAACACAGAGGTCGCCATTTTCAAGGGTGCGATAAATCTGACCTTCAATTACCTTACCATCTTTAAGGGTAATCACATCGTTGGCTAACGCATTTGCACATAACAATGCCCCGCCTACTAAAGCAAAGAGTCCTTTCATAATAACACAAAAAAGAACGGATAATGCGCCTATTCCAAAGGAATGCAACGCATTATCCGGAATTAACTATTTTTAATCGTTAAATTCAATTACGGTGCCGGTGGCAATCGCTTTGGATTTGATTACGATAGGGGTGTAGTAAGCATTTTTATAGCTTACGCTAACATTGATTACTGCACGGGACTTGCCCAGCATGTCAGCCTGCTTATAAAGGTCGGCCATAGCTGACTGACCCAGCGACTTCTTCGAAAGGCCGCCAAAACCGAAGACATAGGTCTGTTCCGACTCTGCGGAAATAGTGCCGATAACCTTGTAGTTCGACTTTTGAAGCACTACCTCGGTTTGAACGAGATTGTTGTTACACGCAGCTTCGCGGCTGAATCCGCAGCTGGTCATTCCAGCCGTTGCAATCACAACGGCACCTGCCACAAGCAGTTTGTAAATAGCTTTACGCATAAGTGATAAATCAGTTCTTCGGACTCCCAACGAAGAATGTAAGTTTAAAAAGAAAAGCGCGAGAGCCTTACTGTTTGCTCGTCCCACACTTGGAGGCTCTGGAATTGCCCGGTAAAGTTGAACGAGCAAACATGCAGAAGCCTCACGCAGAATATGAATATTCTCCAATAGCAAACGCTCTCGCGCATGTTATTGGTAGGTTATACATATCCACAAGGCATCTACCGTTTGCTACATTCTTGACCTTACCAATGAAATTTTCCAGATTTCCAAGTGTCAAGAAAGAGCGTCGAGTAAACGCTTTTCATATGTCATTTGCAGACCCACCCGCTTTGCCCATGACCGGGCCTCTGCGATGCGGTCTGCGACTGCAAAGTTAAGTATAATTTTTGAAATACAACGGTTTGCTTGCGAAAAATTCGTAACTTTGCAGCCTAAAGACTCCCACCATGGCAGAAGAAATTGAATTATCCAGTGAAAATCGATTATATGATGATGTATGCAACATCATAGATGAGGCTCGTTATCGTGTGGCCGTATATGTAAATTCCGAAGCATCTATGATGAATTGGAATGTGGGCAAACGTATTAAGGAAGACATTCTCAACAACAAACGAGCAGACTACGGTCAGCAAATTATTAAACGGTTAGCCAAGAAACTTATTCAGCGATATGGCAACGGTTGGGGTTTTCAGAAATTGCAACATTGTGTACGCGCTGCGTACACTTTTTCAGCAGAAGAAATTATGTACGCAGTGCGTACACAATTGAGCTGGACTCATCTGCGGTCTTTGATGGCTGTAGAGAATGAATTGGCTCGTCAATTCTACATGGAAATGTGCCGTCTTGAACATTGGTCAACAAGAACGCTCGATGAGAAAATTGATAGCCAACTATTTGAAAGAACAGCTATAAGTCGTAGGCCTGACAATGTGATAAAGGCCGAACTTGAAAAAGTAAAAGAAAAGAATGAGATTCAGCCGGACCTCGTTTTCAGAAGCAGCTATTTTCTTGATTTACTCGGGTTGCCCGATGAATTTAGTGAAAGCGACTTGGAAACGGCCATTCTGAATCAGATACAATATTTCCTTAACGAGTTTGGGTCAGACTTCGCATTTGTGGACAGACAAAAGAGAATCCCTGTAGATGGAGTTGACTATCGCTTGGATTTACTATTTTATCACAGAGGTTTAAGGCGTTTAGTGGCTGTTGACCTCAAATTAGGTAAATTCAAACCGGCCTATGAAGGCCAGATGCTATTGTATTTACGATATCTCAATCGCCATGATCGAAGAGAGGGAGAGGAATCTCCGATAGGATTGATCCTTTGCTCTGAGGGCAACACGGAGCATATTGAGTACTTAATGCTTGATGAAGAATCCCCTATCAAGGTTGCTCAATATTACACGAAACTTCCGGATAAGAAGTTATTATCAGAAAAATTGCAAAGAGCCATCGCAATAGCAAAAGAACATTATAAACATAAAGAGATGGATGAAGATTAGACTTCATGTCATTTTATGTCAAAAATCAGCTATCAGGCGCGGCTACCGTTATAGTAGTCGCGCCTTGCATAGATGGGGAATAATTAGCAATTGGGAATTAGAAGCGGAAGCCGAGGGTCAGGGCGATGCGGTTGTGGGTATCGGTCAGGTCGGCTTGCGGACCGGAGTAGGGACGGTCGAGAGCGTAGGCCTGGTCGAGCTGGCGGGGGAAGGGCGAGAAGGCATTCCACTTGGCTGTTGATGTTGAGTGAACGTATGCCAGGTCAACATAAACCGAGCTCCAGCGATAGCCCAGACCAAAGGTGACGTTATGGCGCGTGCCATCGAAGGTATACATTGTCGAGACTCCTGAAGTGTAAACATAGTCCTGACCGTCGCTTGCAGCGGCCTTGACGCCTGACGTTTTCAGTCCATAGCCGGCACGGATAGAGAACTTGGGAGTTACACGTAGCTCGGCACCCAGACGCAATTCGTTGGAGCCGCTATAATATTGCTTTATGTCGGCGGCAACGTCTTGCGACGAATCGAAGCCGGAATCGCCCATTGATGGATAAGCTTCATATACATAGTCGGCTGAAAGGATGAACCGTCCGCCAAGCACGCCGGCGGCAGAAACCATCATGCGCCAGGGGGTTTTGCATCGGCGCTGCCAGTAGCCATCGCCGGTTTCGGCATAAGGATTGCTCTCGTCGGGGCCGCCGGGATAGTTGTCGAAGGTATAGTAGTTGTCGTTTTCCATGCGGCCAAGCCCGTAGGTTACCTGCGCGCTCTGGTTGAACTGCATGTTATACCATGTAGGGGTATGCACGGCCAATCCGAGGCGGAACTCATTTATGGGTTTGAAAATCATGCCCACTTTCAGGTTAAAGCCTGTTCCGGACACCGACTGATAAGTGTCGATGCCCCACTCGGCAGCTCCGGTGCCCATAATGCTGACATCTTCGGGGTCAACGGGCACGTATGCATCGGAAATCTGCTCGTTATAGTTTGCCACGCGGGTAAATTGCAAATCGCGGATACCGAAGCCGATGCCCCAATATATCATATCGGAGAAATTACCCCCGAAGTTGATTGAATACTCATCGATATAGCCTCGTTCGCGAACTTCGACTTCGGCGTTGCCAAACGAGTTGTTCTGAAACAATCCGTCGTAGTTGCCATCCTGGCCGCCGTTGATCAGGAAGGTATTATAGGCCAAAGCGCTGAGCCAGTCAACATCCGAATCAAAAAACGGATCATAATTTTTGGTGCCGAGCAGCGCATCGGGGTTATAGCCCTGCGAGGCATTTGCTATCTGGTTGGTCCATGAAGTATGGATTTCGGGGAAATAGCCGCGATAGTAGCGGTTGAAGCTATTAACGCGATTATAACTTGCGCCCCATTGGAAAAACGGCATGATTTCAGAGCCGGTGCGTGCGGCGCCGATATATCCGAAATTATTGCAGGCAACGTTGGTTTGCGTGTTGCGATATGGCTGCGAGCCGGTGTTGTTGAGGGTTGTACGCTGCGGATCAATGTCGAGGGTAGCGGAAATGTCGCTTGAACGGTAAACGCCAATGCCGGCAGGGTTTTGCGTAAGGGTTGACATATCGCCGCCGAGAGCGCCGAAGGCACCGGCCATCGACATATAGCGTGCGGTTCCGCGCAACTGCGAAGCGGAAAGATTATAGTAGTCTACCGCGCTTTGGGCGCTTACTGAAGCGCCGGCGCCCGCAAGGGCCAAAGCAAGAGCAATTTTTTTCATTAACGTGAGTTTAAAGGTTCAACCATAGAAAGGTTTAGATTAACGGCGTCCACCGCCGGAGCGACCGCCACCGCCGCCGCTTGAGCGACCGCCACCGGAGTAGCTGCCGCCGCTTGAACGGCCGCCGCCCGAGTAGCTTGAGCCACCGGAGTAAGAGGAACGACCTGAGCCGGAGCTGGAACGACCGGAATTGTAGCTACCCGAATTATAGTTATAGCTGCTGCTTGAGGTCGAAGAAGTTGAGCTCGATGTCCTGCTACCGCTGCCTGAATAGCTTGACGACGAACGCCCGGAGCTGCGGCCCGAAGTGCGACCGGTCGTAGAAACGGAAGTAGAAGTGGAGGTTGAGCCGGAACCGGAAGGACGATAGCCGGCCGATGACGATGCCGTGGTGCCGGAAGGACGGCGTCCGGACGATGCGGTAGTTGTAGGATAGGTGCCGGAAGGGCGACGACCTACATTAGAACCCGATGACGGGCGCCCCTGATTAGGACGAGAAACTCCCGAGCCGCCCCAGCCCCAGTTGGAGTTACCGTGACCATAGTTAGGTCCGGGATGCGGGTGATGGTGGTGAGGAGGATAACCCCAGCCGCCCCAGCCCCACGAAGGACTGTTCCAGCCCCAGCCCCATGACCAGGAGGGTCCCCAGCCCCACGACGAGCCAAACGACCATGACCAGGTCGGACCCCAGTAGTTATAGCTCCACCAAGGGTTATAGTAATAGGCCGGACGAACCGTCCATGCCCAGGGCGAGGAGTAATAATAGGGGCTCCAGAAGCTCTCCCAGGGGCTGTCGACGTAGATGTTTATGGTTGCCGGACTGGCATAGCCGGTCGACGACGCAAGTTCTTCGTCGGCATAGGAATAATAATACTGCAGATCGGGATCATTGCTGTTAATCACGATGTTGGGATTCGAGAATCGCTCGATCTGACGGGTATACTGGAAGTTCTCGCCAAGGTCGGTGGCGTTTTCCGTTTGCGGCTTATAGGAGCCGCGACGGTTATATTCATCGTCGGAGCGAACAGCCGTGCCGGTCGTGTAGTCAACCGGAGTGTTGGGTTCCAGATGAAAGTAGGTCGTTTGCGGCTGTTGCTGCTTGGTTTGCTTGGTCTGCTTCTGCTGTTTTACGAATTTAGCTTTCGATGCATCGTAATAGATGTCGTCATCGAAATAGCTTTGGGCACTGGCGGCTGCGGCGACGAGCGTTAAAGCTGCGCCCAGCACATAGAGTCGGCGATTGAGAGTAGTCGTTTTCATATCAGTATCCGTTTCAAGTGTTTACTATTTAGACGGAATATCCGCCCCAAGGTTTAGACGGCAAATATACAAAACTTTCGTCAAAAAGCAAAATTATAATAGCTACCTCAGCCGAAAGCAGCCAAAATAGCTATTATCAAACGGGAGTTAAAAGTTTTTAGTTTTCAGTTCTAACAGGCTTCATATCGTAAGAGCCCATTGCAAGGGTGAAGCCCCAGTAGATGAAGGCAAGCGAAGTCAGGAAGCTGACGTTTACCATGTTCTGCAGATAGCCGGCTTCAAGGAAGAAGAATCCGATAACCAGAAGCAGAATGCCGTTGATGAGTTGCAGCCACCAGTATTTCCGGTCGCGGCCATTGACTGATGCCACCAAGGCTCCTACGCCCCAGAAAATGAATACGAAAGCGATAAAATAGGGGAATACGGCCTCAGCGAGAGTTACGCTGCGAACCAGCATAAAGCCGATAAACATGTCGATTACACCACCGGCAAGCCACCAGCCCCAACCGCGGGGACGATTTTCACCGGCACTTACACAGAGCTGAACAACGCCGGCTGCAATAAGCATCCAGCCAAACAGAACGGAAGCTACAGCATAGCCGATTGCGGGGAAGAACCAATAGGCAAAACCTGAAATCACCATCAGAATGCCGATTACCAATACGAGCCACCAAAGTTTGGTCTGGCCCCAGAAAGAAGCAGTTTGTTTCATAACTTGAATTTTTTTGTAATAGTTAAACGTTTGATTATATAACACACCAACCCCCGATTTTGTTTTTTCGGAAAAAATTTCGTAATTTTGCACATTGAATATATATGACCCGAATATGAGCCAGCCCAAAATGCTTTTCATCTCCCAGGAGGTGACCCCATATCTGCCGTCGTCTTCACTGGCCGACCTGTCGAACACCATGCCACGTCTGGCCCAGGATGCCGGATTCGAGGTGCGCCTGTTTATGCCCAAATACGGCAATATCAACGAGCGCCGCAACCAGCTCCACGAGGTTATTCGACTGTCGGGGATGAACATTGTTATCGACGACACGGATCAGCCGCTGATAATCAAAGTGGCTACCATGCAAAACACCCGCACCCAAGTTTATTTCATTGATAACGACGACTACTTCCAACGCCATCCTTCGCCGGCGCTCGAAACCGTAAGCCACGCCGAAGACAACGGCGAACGAACCATATTTTTTGTGCGCGGCGTTGCCGAAACCACAAAGAAACTCCGCTGGGACCCGATGATTATCAACTGCATCGGCTGGATTACGTCGCTGATGCCCGCCTATCTGAAACGCGTTTACAACGATGACCCCGTTTTCCGTAAAGCAAAAATCGTTTATGTTCTGACCAATTCAGAAACCGCGCCGGCCGATGCGCTTCATCAGCAAACATACAAGCAAATGCGTGCCGACGGCATTACCGACCGCTTTCTCGGTGCAATTAAGAATAAGCCCATCGACTTTCAGAATATGAACCGCCTGGCCATTGACCATGCCGACGCGATAATTGTGGGCCACGCCGACGTTGATCCCGAATTGCTCGCCTACGCCGAAGCATCGGGCAAACCCCTGCTCCCCTACAGCGAAGAAATGATCGGCAACTCAGCCATAATTGCTGATTTCTACGCAAAAATCCTCAACCCCACGAAATGAAAAAATATCCTCTGCTGATAATCGCCATTGTTGCTTCGATGCTCACCTGGGTTGCATGCGACAATGCCGACCCGCTGCAGATGCCCGGCGCGGCGCTGATCAGCGACCAGTTCCAGATTGAAATTGCCGACAACTTCCGGCTCAACGCACGTTCCGTTCAGAACCCCAAAGTGCAGTCGCGAACAACTACCCAACTGCTCGGCGCTATCGAAGCCCCGGCCTACGGCGTTCTACGCGCTGACTTTGTTGCTCAAATGTTTCCGTCGACCAACCTCGACGTAACCAACGTTGAACTCGACTCGGTGAAACTCCAGCTCGTGTTTGAAAAAGAAGGATTCGTGGGCGATTCTCTTGCTCCCATCGGATTCGAGGTGTTTCCTTTGACCGGCGAGCTCCCCTACCCGATTTATTCAGACTTTGCCGTTGCCGGAAGCTATAACCCGAATCCGGGCCCCGACGATTGCCACGGCACCGGCATCTTCACTGCCGTCGGCGGCGCCATATCAGCCGAAGCTGCTGCAAGCAAATATCGCTTCGCCTACGCCAACCTGCCCCTGGCTTTCGGTCAAAAAATTCTCGATGCTTTCAAAAACCCGGCCACCCGTCCCTATTTCAACGACCCTCAGGAGTTCTGCTCTAAAGTTTTTCCGGGCGTTTACGTTCGCTGCTCTTTCGGCTCGGGGCGCGTTACCCGCATTACCGATACCCGCTTGCTGATCTATTACCAAAAGCGTTCAATGATTGCCAACGACGACGGAGTTCTCGTTGACTCGCTGCAGCATCTCTACACCTATGCCATGGTCAGCGCTCCCGAGGTTATTTCCAACACCTGCATTGACCTGACGAGCTCTCAGCAAGTAAGCCGTATGGTTAACGAAGGACGCGCTCTGGTAGTAAGCCCCGCCGGCTACGACGTTGAAATCGACTTTCCTATCAACGAGGTTATAGAATCGTATGAAGCTAATACCGGCAGCGCACTGTCGATGATCAGCACCATGACCTTCAGCCTGCCCGCCGACTCGATAATCAATGGCCGCGGAATCAAGGCCCCCGACTATCTGCTCATGGTTCTTAAAAAAGACAAAGACAAATTCTTTGCCGCCAACCAGTTGCCCAACAATATCACTTCGTTTACGGCAACTCTCAATGCCAACACCATGACCTATGATTTCGGCAACATGCGCAACTATCTGATGGAAATGATGAAGAAAAAAGATCAGATTCAACCTGAAGATTACACGTTTGTGTTGACTCCGGTTTCGATGGTTATGGACAATTCTTCGTCGGCCTACTATGCCGAAACGACGTCATCGCTGATGGGTCTGTCGCCTATGGTTGCCATGCCCTCTATGGCCGAGCTGCGATTCAAGGACGCTAAAATCACCCTTACGTTCTCACGCCAGCAGCTGAAATGACCTACGATTTCGACCGCATAATCGATCGCCACAACACCAACGCCGTTGCGATTGAAAAACTGCCCCTTTATTTCGGTACTTCCGACGCCGAGCCCTTTTGGGTTGCGGATAATGGCTTCGCTACCCCGCCGTTTATCGTCGACGCTTTGCGCAGCAGGCTCGAACATCCGATTTTCGGTTACACAGCTGAAGATTCAGCCTACCGGCCAACCCTGGTCAAATGGCTCCGTGACCGCCAGGGCTGGGAGATTAAACCGGAATGGCTCACCTTCATTCCCGGCATAGTCAAGGGCATTGCATTCGTAATCAACGTTTTCACCCGCCCGGGCGACAAAGTTATAATTCAGCCTCCGGTCTACCATCCGTTCCGTCTGGTTCCGGAAAACAACGGGCGCCGCGTGGTTTTCAATCCTCTGCGCGAATTGCCCGACGGCGGCTATGAAATGGACTTTGACAATCTTGCCGCCGTTGCCGACAACGACTGCAAGCTGCTGATACTCTGCAACCCCCACAATCCGGCCGGCATAGTTTGGTCGCCCGCTACTCTTCGTCGGCTTGCCGATTTCTGCAAAGAACGCGGCATCCTCGTTATTTCCGACGAAATTCATTGCGACATGCCACTGTTTGGCGCCCGCCATACGCCCTTTGCCTCAGTCAGCGACTCGGCCCGCGAGAACTCCATCACCTTCCAGGCCCCATCGAAAACATTCAATATCGCAGGGTTAGTCAGCTCGTTTGCCATAGTGCCCAATAAGGAGCTGCGCAAACGCTTCTTCGGCTGGCTCGAAGCCAACGAACTATGCGAACCCGACCTGTTCGCTCCGATAGCCACCATTGCCGCCTACTCGCCCCGGGGCGATGAATGGCGCCGGCAAATGCTCAGCTACGTTGAAGATAACGTGCGTTTCGTTGAAGATTATTGCCGGGAGAACATGCCGGAAATCAAGCCGCTGCGGCCCGGAGCCTCATTTCTTGTATGGCTTGACTGCCGCGCTCTCGGCCTGAAACAGCCCGAGCTGGTTGACCTGTTCGTCAAGAAAGCCGGCCTCGCCTTAAACGACGGCTCAATGTTCGGCCCCGGCGGTGACGGACACATGCGCCTGAACATCGGCTTCCCGCGCAAGATGATAGAACACGCCTTGAACAAACTCCAGAAAGCACTATGAACCAACCTTTTGTAGTTACCATTGGCCGCCAAATGGGTTCCGGAGGCCGCGAACTCGGCCGCCTGCTGGCCGAACGCCTCGGCATTGACTTCTACGACAAGAAACTGCTGCTCGACGCAGCAAAAAACTCCGGACTTGTAGCCCGGACGATAGAAAACGCCGACGAACGCACGCCGTCGTTTCTGAGTTCGGTGTTCGGTTCGGCTCTGGGTCAGGCCGTAACACCCGTTCGGGCATATTCGTATGACGACACGGCCTATCGCGCCGTCAGCGACACAATCCGCAGTCTGGGGCAGACAAAAAGCTGCGTCATAGTCGGACGCACGGCCGATTATGTTTTGCGCGACCATCCGCAATGCATATCACTGTTTATCCACGCGCCGGAAAACGAGTGCATAAAGCGCGTAATGGCCCGCGGCGACCGCCCGTCGGAATCCGAAGCCCGCTCGCTGGTTCGCAAAACCAATAAACTACGGTCGGCATATTATGGCTTTTTCACCGACCGCAACTGGGGTGCGGCTCCTACCTACGACCTTACTGTTGACTCCTCGCTGCTGCCGTTGCCCGAACTGGCCGACCTCCTTGCCGACTACATTACCCGCCGCCTCAAACTTTGGCAGAATGGTGGGAATGACGATAAAGCTGCACGGAGTTAACCACGTTATGGAAAATTGAATAGAACCCGCCGGCAAGTGCAGTTACGGGGGTGAAGAAAGTGTAGCCCAGCCAAATTGCGAACACCGTGTTTTTCTGGCCTATGGCCTGTCCCGCGGTTATGGTTTCGCCATAGAGGCTGCCGATTTTGCGGCCCACCCGAAATTGAAACAGACAACACAGCAACGCCACTGCGCCGAGCCATAGCTGCGTCGACACTCCATAGGCTGAATGCACCATGCTGCGGGCAGTAACCGCCATTGCAAGTGCTAAGGCAAAAACCCAAAGATAGAACGGCGCGTCGGACCACTGCTGCAACTTGCGGTGCACTGCGGGCAGAAACTGCCTCACAGCTAACCCGCATATAAGAGGCATAAGCAGAAGAGGAAAGACTTTCGACAGTATCATCGCCCCGGAAACAGCCATGCTCATTCCGGGCGCAGGATGCACCCACGGCACCCAAACCGGAACCAATAGGGCCGTCAGCAAGTTAATCAGTACCGTATAGGTTATAATATCGTTGAGGTCACCGCCAAGTTTGCGCGTAATAACCGCAGCCGCCGTTGCTGTCGGGCAGATGAGGCAAATCATCGCACCCTCCAGCACTACGCGTAAGCCGCTTTTTGGCAACAGAATCAGCGCAATGGCAATCAGTGTAAACAATCCGCCCTGAATCAACAGCAGCCACCCGTGCCATGGGCGCAGGCGCAACGAACGCAACTCGATTTTACAAAATGTTAGAAAAAGCATCATGAAAATCAAGGCGGGCTGCACAATATTGACGGCAGCGCGGGCAAATTTGTGTAACTCCGGGCCTAACGGCAGCGCGGAGAACAGAAAATATGCCGAAACCCCGGCAACCATTGAAAAAACGAGCGCCCAATCGCGCAAAAGCTGAATCATAAGCCGAGCAGGTCGCGATAAATATCGAGTGCCGTTCGGATTGAGTCGACGTCGGCAGTGGAATCTATTACCGGTTCGCCCGGCGAGCGAAGCAGAGTGAAGTTTATCCTGTCGGCCGACAGATTCTTCTTGTCGTGTCTCATCAGTTCAAGCAGCGCCTCATAATCGCTGCAGCCGATTGCCGGCATAGGGCAATAGACCTCGCGAAGAATCATTGCCATTGAATGAAGTTCGGCCGACGGAAACCCCAGCAACATATGCGAAAGAATCATTTCAATGAGCAGTCCGTGGGCAACCGCATATCCGTGTGGAACGGGATTATTGCGCTCCATCGCCAGCGATTCGAGGGCATGGCCGGCAGTGTGGCCTAAGTTCAGGGCTTTTCTAATACCGGTTTCCTTCGGGTCGATTTCAACAATCCGACGCTTAACATTAACGTTTTCTTCGAGCAGCGGAAGCAAATCGTCGAGGTTTGAAGCGCACGGGTCAAAGGCGAGCAGTCGCCGATAGGCCGAATCGGATGAAATCAGCCCGTGTTTAAGCATCTCTGCAAATCCGCTGCGCAACTCCATTGGCGGAAGCGTCGTGAAAAAGCGGGTGGAAATTATTACTGCATCGGCCGGGGCAAACGCTCCTATTTCGTTTTTGAAATGGAGGAAGTTTATGCCCGTTTTGCCACCCACAGCCGCGTCTACCGCGCCGAGCAGCGAAGTCGCAACATTTATGAACCGGATTCCGCGCTTAAAGGTTGCGGCGGCAAACCCGCCGAAATCGGTAACCATTCCGCCCCCGACGTTTATAAGCAGCGAGCGCCGGGTAGCGCCGCCGGTCGAAAGCGCTGTCCAAACGGTCGACAGGGTTTCAAGGTTCTTATTATCGTCGCCCGCGGGAATGGTTATGATTTTTGCTCCAAAAGAGTTTAGTTCTTCGGCAATCGGGCGCGTATTGGTGTCGGCAAGCATGAATATGCCCGCCGGAGCCATTTCGGCCACCAGCAAGCCCAGGGCCTCGGCCACTTCGTTAGTGAATATCAGCTTCTGCATCTGCAAGTTTCTTTAAAATTCCGGGTAACTTTTCAGCACACTCGGGCATTGACGCAAACACCAAGTCGGCTCCGGCCTCTTTCAGGGTCTGGAGAGGAATCGGCCCTGTAGCAACGGCTACGGTGAAGCAACCGGCACGATGGCCGGCGGTAACGCCCAAAGGCGCATTTTCAATAACTACGCATTCCCCGGGGTCGACTCCGGCCAGCCGCGCCCCTTGAAGAAACGGATCGGGATTCGGTTTTCCGCGCTTTACATTGAGTGCGGTTACCCGCTTATCGGCAGGAAAGCGGCCCGGAAAGTCAGAATCCAGACGGTCAAGCAGCGACCCCTGGGCCGAGCCGGTAACAAGTATGGTCTGCGGTGCCGACGGCAGCGATGCCAAAGCTTCGACAAGCTCGCGGGCGCCGGCCATAACCTCCGGTGCGGGCTTGGAGCGAAAAATTTCGGCTTTGCGCTCATAAAAATCATGAACCTCGGCCTCGGTTGCCGCGCGCCCGTATGTGCGCCTTATGAGCATATCGACCGTAAAGTGGCCCGTAGCTCCCTCATAAAGATAAAACTCCTCGGGCTTTGACGGTATGTTATGTTCGCTGACCATCTGGTACCACGAACTCGCATGATTCGGCATCGAGTCATAGAGAGTGCCGTCCATATCGAAAAGTATAGCCTTGACTTTCATAATTCGGCCGCAAAGTTACCAAAAATCCGCCTTATGAGCAAATCAGAAACGCGCCCCGACGATTACCTGCAACCTTTCCGACGAAAGAAGGAACGAATAGCCGGAGTTGAACAGGAATGAAACGTTTGCACGCGCTATTGCCGAGGCGAAGAATGCACGATGGTTATACGTTAGCGCCATTCTCCCGTCGAGAGTGGTGGAAACCAGTTCCGAGAAGTTTTCGCGGGTATGTTGCTGAATTGACCGCCGATAGCCCACTCCAACCAGTGCCGTGACGTTATATAACCATCCGTGGGGCATAACGGCATTGAACGCATAACCGGCCTGTCCCTCGATAGTATGAAAACGGAATTGGTTAAGCAATGGCAGCTTCAACGGCTTATGCTGCAGCATCTCGGAGGGCAGGTCGGTAAAATCGATTTGCACGAACTGACGCGTATAGCGCGCGCCGAACAGCCAGCTACCGGCCGAGCGCAGCTGATATTTCGAAAAGCAATATGGCGCGGCTTGGGAATAATGGTTATGATTCAGAAAATAATATCCGTTGACCGACAGAGTGTTGCGTCTGGTATTGTTAAGGGGAACATGGATTCTCTGCCCGCCGTTATAGGTGGCGAAACGATAGAGATAAGTATTCCCTTCGAGTTTCTGGTTCAGCAACTCGACGGCAAAACGCGCGCAGGTAAAAGAAAATGAAAAGGTTGAACGAGGTGCGTCGTAGAAATTGGCGAGCTTGTTCATGTTCCACGTATAGCCGACCGAAACGGCCATAAAGTTAAGGTGCACGCCGAAGTCATATCCGAAATTCGACCTGATTTGCACGCGCGATTCGCTTGCCGAAAGCTGGTCGAACAAATAACCGTAGGTTTGCGTCGAGCCCACACCGTCGACCGTTACCTTCCAGTTCTTTCCCGTAGCGGTTACATAGGCCGGATCGTAGGAGTTAAACACCCGGTCACCCCAATTATATACCTTTACGCAAAAACGTGGAAAACGCGGATAATTTATTCGCGGGTCGTTGATATGAAAGCCGGATTTCCAGAGTTGCTGCACCCAATTGCCTTTAAGCGGCGGAATCGAGTCACCAACCGGCACTCCGGAGCCGAAGCCCTCCAGGTCGAGGTCGAACTCGGCAAATGCAGGCACTGACGAGATGAGCACGAAAAGAATTAACAGCAACCGGCGTTTCATTTTATGATTTCGAGGGCTT
Organism: uncultured Bacteroides sp.; assembly: GCA_964528425.1. Classification (GTDB taxonomy): domain Bacteria; phylum Bacteroidota; class Bacteroidia; order Bacteroidales; family Muribaculaceae; genus UBA3263. Next base: position 19,066 of record CAZGTD010000011.1, on the reverse strand, counting down.
TACTAATGAAATCTGAATCGTTGAAGTCAAGCCAATGCAGCTTATGGCCGCGGCGCTCCATGCCGCGAAACCAGGTCATCTGGCGTTTGGCAAACTGATGAATGGCGGTTTCGAGTCCGCTGAACATCTCGTCATAAGAAAGACGCCCGAGCAGGTGAAGGGTCAGAAATTTATATTCCAGGCCATAATAAATCAGGTCGTCGGGGTTGATTCCGGAGTCGAGAAGGTTACGCACCTCATCGAGCATACCGGAGTCGAGGCGGGCCTGCAGACGCTCCGAAATTCTTTGGCGCCGCAAATCGCGCCCGATATTAAGGGCAATTATTCGCGCCGGTCTGGGATGCGGCTCGGCAGCGCGCGCGGCTTCGGGGTGAGCGGCATAGTAGGTCTGGATTTCAATCGCACGGATAGCTCGGGCGGGGGTGTCGACGTCGGTTGTGTTGTGGAGCGATTTCATCGATGCCAGCCTCAAGGTGAGCTGCTCGAGCGACATTCCGCGCAGCGAAGCGCGCAGCTCCGGATTTTCGGGCACCGGCGGCAGACGCAACCCGTTAATGAGCGACTCGACGTAGAGCCCGGTGCCACCGCAAACTATCGGGCGGCTTCCGCGGGCGCTGATGTCGTCGATAGCGCTGTTGGCATCGCGTAAGTACTCAAAAAGATTATATTTTGCGCCGGCCGGACAAATATCTATCATATGATAGGGCACCGCGCCATATTCCTCGAGGTCCTTGCCGGTTCCGAGATCCATGGAGCGGTAGACCTGCCGGGAGTCGGCCGAAACTATTTCGGCCGGCGCCAGGGCTTGAGCGAGCTCGACCGCGCGGCGCGTTTTGCCGCATGCGGTCGGGCCGGTAATAACTATCAGTGGCTTAGTTTCGCAGCTCGGCATCGAAGAATTCCAGCATGCGGGCATATACGAGCGCCCGGGTGTTGCAACCGTTGATGGAGTGATTCATATTAGGGAAAAGCAGCATCTGAGGCATGCGGTTCGCTGCTATCAGGCGCGCGGTCAGCTCCATGGTGTTCGACAGATGCACGTTATCGTCGGCAGTGCCGTGAATGAGCAGCAGCGGGCAGTTCATGCGGACCACGCGGTTTATCGGCGCGGAAAGGTCGTAGCCCTCGGCGTTGGCCTGAGGAGTCGACATATAGCGCTCGGCATAAATCGTGTCGTAGTAGCGCCACGATGTTACGGGAGCAACCGCAACGGCTGCTGCGAACGGAGCCCCGGAAGAGGCACACATAAGCGACTCATAGCCGCCGAAACTCCAGCCGTAGATGCCGATATGGTCGGCGTCGGCCCATGATTGCTTGCGCAGATAGTTGAGCAGGTCGGTCTGCGATTGGGTTTCGAGAGTGCCGAGCTGCTTGTAGACGCACTGCTCGAACTCGCGGCCGCGACCGCCGGTTCCGAGACCGTCGGCGCAGACAACAACGTAGCCCTGCTGCGCGAAATATTGCATCCAGTCAATACCCCAGCGGTTAATAACCTCCTGCGAACCGGGGCCGGAATACTGATTTATGATTACCGGATATTTTTTAGCGGGATTGAAGCCGGCCGGCTTTACAATATAGGCGTTATATTCGTGGGCCATGCCGCTGAAGGTGAAGAACTCGCGCTTGGGAGCCGAAGCAAAGCGGGCATTAACGGCTGCGTTATCTTCGAGGGTGCGGATTACCTTATCTTTGGCGGCATCAACGAGGGTATAAACCGGAGCGGTTTCGGCCGTTGAATGGCTCATGATGTAAGTTGCGCAACCGGGAGCAAAGGTTGCCGATGCCCAACCGGCCGCGGGCGAAATCAGAGCGGAGTTGTTTTTACGCGGGTTTACCTTTGTAATCACGCGGTTGATCGGGCCGTTTGCGGTCGACTGGTAATAATATGACCCGTCGGGCGAATAGCCGTAGAAGGCGGTCACGTCGAAATTGCCTGAAGTCATTGCTCCAAGATCTGACCCGGTATAGCTTACGCGATAAAGATGACTCCAGCCGGTGCGGTCAGAAAAAATAACCATCTCCGTGGGCAGGAAAGTTACCGACTCATAGGCTTCAGGGCGAATCCAGGCCGATGATTTTTCCTGATGAATCTGCGTGGCAACCGTTGAGCGCGGATTTACGGAATAGAAATCCAGACGGTTCTGGTCGCGGTTTAGCGCCATTACGATTAACTGCGCGGCAGTCGGCCCGAAGTGAATGCGGGGAATATATTCGATGTCGGCGGCAGGCAGGTCGAGCTGTTTGGTTTTGCGGGTGTCAACATCGTAGGAATGAAGTGTAACCTTCGAATTGGGTTCGCCGGCTACAGGATATTTATATGTATAGTTGCCGGGATATAGGGCATATTGCGGCTTGGGATTGCATGCACCTTCATATTCGGTGAACGAAAAAGCGGGCACTTGCGATTCGTCGTATTTCAGATAGCAGAGCATTGAATTGTCGGGGGCCCACTCCATAGAGCGGTTGGTCGAGAATTCTTCTTCGTAAACCCAGTCGGGAATACCGTTGATTATCGAGTTGATTTTACCGTCGGTGGTAACGGCCACTTCCGAGCCGTAGTCGACCTTGTGGATGTAAATATTGTTGTCGGCGGCCATAAACGCAATCATGCGGCCGTCGGGGCTCACTACCGGCGACTGCTGCATGTGATGGGCGGTTGATAGCGGCTTGAGGGTGTTGCGCTTTATGTCGAAGATATAATACGCTGCGCGAAAAGTTCGGCGATAAATCTGCTGCCGTTCCTTATAAACCAGCAGCAGCGAACCGTCGGGGCTGACGGAATAGGATGAAATGCGATCTAACTTTTGGTCACCGCGGGTTTTAGCGCAGTCGAAAATGGTTTCCATCAGTTTGCCTGAACCGGTTTCGTAGCGTCCGATGGTCTTGCCGTCGGCACTCATTTGAAGGTAGCTGTTGCCGTCGGGCATAAAGTCCATGGCGGCCGACGCGGCAATGTTATTCGGATAAACATATTCGCCCAGGGCATGAATATCGACCTTGGCGGAAGCTGACAATGCAAATATCCCTATCAGGGAAGCTAAAAGAATTTTCTTCATTAAAAAAGTGTTAGTTGAGCGTCGGAGTCCGGAACGGGAGTGTGTTTAGGGGGCTGATAGCCGAATTCAGGATCGGATGCCATGGGGGTGTGTCCGGCAGGTACTCCGCCCGGAAGCAGCCAATCAATATTGTCGAGGTCGGCCGTTGAATCATTAGCCGGATCATAGGCCGGAGTGCGTTGTTTACGCGGCGAGCGCTTACGCTTAGGTGTTTCGGCTTTTGCGGCTTCGGCCTTTGCAGCCTCGGCCTCGGAAAGTTTTCTGGTAAGTTCTTCAACGCTGTCGCGGAGTTTGGCAATTTCAGCGTTTTTCATCGAAAGTTCTGAAGTCAGAGCTTCATAATCATCGCGCAACGCCGAGTTGTCGGCATCGTTAACCTCGGCAACCCTGATTTTATTCATCATCGACGAAATAGTCAGCTTATGCTGGTCGATTTCAGCGCTGAGCTCGTCAATCTGGGCCTCAAGGTCGTGATTACGGTCGGTCAGCGCGCGGCGCTGACGCTGCTCGCTGAGCAGGGCGGCTTTCTGAGCATCTCGCTTCCCGGAGAATTCGCGCTGGCGGGCATTGAGGGTCTCCGCGTAATCGGCCAGTGCGTCGCCCAGTTCGCGGGCCAGGAAGTTGCGCTGGGCCTCCGGGTCGACACATTGCGCCACAAAAGGGGGCAGCTGAGCGTTTATAACGGACGCTATGGCATCGAGCAATTCAACCGGAATATTCTCGGGGCGCGACTCGGCTGCCGCGGTTTTAGGGGCAATCTCGGCCTCTGTCCGTTCCATATCGTCGAAGTCAACGTCGCCGGGGGTGTCGGGAGCCCCGAAAACAGTGCGCAAAAATTTGGGTATAGCCATTGCAATGAATTTTTAAGCCACAAAGTTACGAAATTTTCCGAACACTTACCACCTGCTGCCCAAAATTTTTAACAGAACACCGGAGAATCAGAAGCGCCCGGTGAAACAGGGATACAAAAAAAAGAATGAGTAACCAGGACCGGAGTCCTTAGAAACTCATTCTCCTCTCTCCTCGGCGGTATGGACGGGACTCGAACCCGCGACCCCCTGCGTGACAGGCAGGTATTCTAACCAGCTGAACTACCACACCGTTTTTGGTATTATCGGGAGCGCCGTTGCGTCCCGTTTGCGAGTGCAAAGTTATGAAGGAATTTTGAACTGTGCAAATATTTTGCGAAAAATTTTTCAAAAAAGTTTATCACCAAACAGCAACTCACTGTCTGACAGGGCGTTCTCCCCACAACAATTTTGACCTTAAAGTTTCGGCGAAATCATGATCAGGATTCTGGGCAACAATAATCGGGAACTTTGCTGCAGATATTCGCAGGCGAGTATCGGCAGGAAGAGCCAGCGACCGGCCGTCGACACTCAGCATAAAGTGGTCGGCACGCGTGCGCACCGTAAATTCCAGCACCGCCGAACCGTCAATCACCAGCGGGCGCATTGCCAGCAAATGCGGAGCCACAGGCGAGAGCAGCAACGCCGAAACCGCCGTGTCCACTATCGGGCCACCGACCGAAAGGCTATAGCCCGTAGAGCCGGTTGGAGTAGCAACTATCAGTCCGTCGGCCTGGTAGGTGGTAAGCGGCGAACCGTTGACAGTGGTTTCAACCGAAATCATCGAGGCGGAGTCGGTTTTGAGCATGGCAATGTCGTTCAGCGCATACGGCCAGAACCCTTCGGCCTCAACGCCTTCAACCTCTACCTGCAAAAGGCTGCGGGGCTGACGTTTCAGCGAGCTGAGCAGGGCCACATCGGAGCCAAGAAAATCATCAATGGTAAAATCAGTCAAAAAACCCAAATGACCGGCATTTACCCCGAGAATAGCAACTTGCGATGCTCCGACCCATTGCGCACATCGCAGAAAAGAGCCGTCGCCCCCGAGCGAGATTGCCAGATCGGCCGAAACCGGCTGTCCGCGGTCAACCGCCAACACCGACGACGGCAATAATTTTTCGCTACTGAGCATATCGAACAACGGGCGCGAAAGCTGCAGCCTGCCGCCGCTTAAATCCAAAAGGTGGTTCCACACCCGGTCAAACAGGCCGGGCGGCAGCATCGAAACCTTACGGCGCGAGGCATGAACAAACAATGTCATTGTTTTTTGCATGAGCGGATTCAGTGATTACAGTTCAAGTATGTGAAGGAGTTCGGCCGCACGGTCGCGCAGATGACTTTCGGCTTCGGGCGACTCGCCGCCGTCGGTGGCTATAACTTCATAGCCATAACGTTCGAGCGAACGCGCGGCAGCCGATGAATTGCGCTGATTGGTGCGGAGTTCAACAGTCAGACGGCCGTCGTCGAGGCGCCGGGCGGTAACGTTCAGGTTTACCAGATGGGCATTCGTATCCTCGATTGCCCTGGCGAGCACCGACGCGCTGAAATTTGCCGGATAACAGGCGACTACAAGGCGCGACGACTCCTGCAACGGCGGCATCAGCATTTCCAGATCGGGCTTACCTTGAAATGCTTCGGCAGGCAAAAAGTTATCAACGTTGTCCAATATAATTTTCCTTTCTAAAAATAAATTCGTAAATTTGCAGTTGCCCTTTGGGCTACTCTTTTCAAATGCAAAGATACGAAATTTCCGATAAAAAAACAAATGACACAGCTCAGCGTAAACATAAATAAAATCGCTACCCTGCGCAATGCCCGCGGCGAAAACCGCCCTAACCTGCTGGAAACAGCGCTCGACATTGAGCGTTTCGGAGCCCAGGGAATTACCGTTCATCCCCGACCCGACGAACGCCATATCCGTCGCGCCGACGTGTTGCAGCTGCGTCCGGCCTTGAAAACCGAGTTCAATATCGAAGGATATCCCTCGAAAGAATTTATTGATCTTGTTGTTCGCGTGAAGCCCGAACAGGTAACTCTGGTGCCCGACGCGCCCGACGCTATTACCTCATCGGCAGGATGGGACGTTGAAAACAACATGGAATTTCTAACTGAGGTTATCGACACCCTGCGCGAAGCCGGCATACGCTCCAGCATTTTCATTGCTGCTGACCCGGCTCAGGTAATTGCCGCCGCCAAAGCCGGCGCCGACCGCGTTGAGCTATACACAAAACCTTATGCCGACGGCTATGCCGCCGACCGCGAAGCCGCCGTGGCCCCCTACGTCGAGGCCTCCATTCAAGCCCGCAAATCGGGCATCGGGGTTAACGCCGGCCATGACCTTTCGCTCGAAAATCTCGGATTCTTCGCCGAGCGCGTAACCCACCTCAATGAAGTATCTATCGGCCACGCCCTGATTTGCGATGCGCTTTATCTCGGTCTGGAAGAAACAATCAAACGCTATCGCTCACTCTTAAAATAATCATCACTCATAAAAAAGTTATGGAAGGACTTTCGCTCTGGTCACTCTGTCTGCAAGGCGGTTTCATTATGATTCCGCTGGCTTTGCTCGCCCTGATTTGTATTTATATTTTCATTGAAAGGCTTATTGTGGTTAACCGCGCCGGTCATCAGGACCCCACTTTCATGAACCGCATTAAAGACTATATCCACGAAGGCGAAATTGAGAGTGCGCTGAATCTTTGCCGCACTACCCCGACGGCATATTCAGCACTGATTGCCAAGGGCATTTCGCGTATCGGACGTCCGATGCAAGACATATTGGTTACCGTTGAAAACATGGGCAACATCGAAATTGCCCGTCTCGGAAAGAGCCTGCCCTGGCTGGCAACGACTGCCGCCGGCGCCCCGATGCTCGGCTTCCTGGGCACAGTTATAGGCATGGTCGAAGCATTCCACGCAATGGCCACCGCCGGGTCTGCCGCTACTCTCGCAACTTTTGCCAACGGCATCTACACGGCGCTGGTAACTACGGTTGCCGGCCTGGTTGTCGGCGTGGCCGCCTTGTTTGCCTACAATTATCTGGTAGCCCGCATCAATTCGGTAATGACAATGCTAGAAGGAAAAACCATGGAATTCATGGACCTGCTCAACGAACCCGCCTGAGAATTATGGCTCTGAAACGACAATTCGACATGTCGGCCACCTTTTCGATGGCTTCAATGACCGACATTATATTTCTGCTGCTCATCTTTTTTATGGTGACCAGCACTTTCGTGTTTCCAAACGCTCTGGAGGTGAATCTTCCGGAAAGCGCCACCCAGACCACTCTCAAGCCCTCGGCACGCATCTATCTCGACGCCCGGGGACGCATAGCCACCATGAACGGCGAAGGCCAGGACTGGCAAATGCTCGACTCGGTGAATCCCGGTAAACAGCTGAAAAACTTCTTCAGCCTTGTGCGTCAGCAGGAAAATGAAGAAAATCCAACTTCGTTCGTGGCCCTGTATGCCGACAAGGAAGTAACCTATGGCCGCGTGGTTGAGATGCTCAACGCCGGCACCGAAAACAACATTAAAATAGTATTGGCGACTACCGCACCCGAGAAATGAACAGAGACCGGCTCATAGCACTCTGCGTTACCGCACTGACGGCGTTGCTGCTGTTTTTGTGGCTGCGGTTCACGGTCATTTCCTCATCAATGCCTCAGATTCCGAATGCCCCGCAGGCCGAGGAGGCGGAGATATTTTTTGCCGACATCGACTACCGGCAGATTCTTTCAAACCCAACCCCGATGGTCGACGGCGAAGTGGCTTCGGCTGCCGCGAGCGACGACGGCGGACTGGACATCGACGATGCCGGTCAGGGTGAGACCGTTGCCGACATTGTTGCATCAACCACTCCTCAGCCCGACAACACTCAGGTTGTAAAACCCGAAGAGAAAAAGCCCGCGGGTCCGACCAAAGAGGAAATCGAAGAACAGAAACGCGCCGCCATAAGGGCGAAATTCGGCAAAGCAACCGGCCTGAAAGCCACCGAAGAGCAGGCTGCCGGCGCTGCCGAATCGGGCAATGCCTCAACTGGCAACAATGCGCAGTCGACCGGACTTGGGCTCGACGGCCGCAAACTCCGAAACCGCCCCGACCCGGGCATTAAAAACGCCCAGGGCACGGTTACAGTGCGTGTTACCGTCAATGCCGACGGGCACGTTACCAACGCCTCATTCGTAAAGTCAAGCGGCTTCGGCTCGCGCGAGGCCGAGGTCAGACAGGCCTGCGTCAACGCCTCCAGACAGTTGCTCTATTCCGCCGACCCTACCCGACCCTCACAAAGCGGCAATATTACCTGGCACATAAAATAATCTTCATCACGCTATGGCTCCAGCATTGATAACCGACCCCACACTGATTTTTTTCGTTGTGCTGGCGATTATTCTGCTTGCGCCCCTGCTGCTGAACCGACTGAAGATTCCCCACATCATCGGCATGATTGTTGCCGGTGTTGCCGTAGGGCCGTTCGGCTTCCACCTGCTCGACAACGACGCTTCGTTTAAAATATTCGGCCAGGTAGGGCTGCTCTACCTTATGTTTTTGGCCGCAATTGAAATCGACCTTGTTCACTTGCGCAAAAACTTGCGGCGCGGTGCGGTTTTCGGGCTGCTTACGCTGTTTATTCCCCTTGTTGTCGGCTTCTTGTCGGCCATCTACTTTTTTGACTGCGACCTGGTTACCGCCCTGCTGCTGGCGTCGATGTATGCCTCCCACACCCTGATCAGCTATCCGGTTGCCGTTCGGTTCGGCATAACCAAAGCTCCGCCGGTGCTCATGGCCATTGTCGGCACCATTATTGCGGTTATCGGTGCGCTACTTACGCTGGCAACTGCCGTTAACGTTCACATCAACGGCTACTTTTCACCGGCGGAAATTACCATTCTGCTGCTGAAACTCGGCGCATTCTGTCTGATAATAGGCCTGGGCTACCGCTGGCTTTGCCGACATTTTCTGCGCAACTACTCCGACCGCGTAACTCAGTTCGTGTTTATTCTTGCACTGGTGTTTTTCGCTGCCTGGGTGGCAAAAGCCATAGGCCTCGAAGGGGTGCTGGGCGCGTTCTTCGCTGGACTGGTGCTGAACCGCTTCGTGCCCAACAGTTCGCCGCTGATGGCGCGCCTCGAATTCGTTGGCAATGCCCTGTTTATCCCTTACTTTCTGATTGGCATTGGCATGATGATCGACGTAAGGGTTATCGCCTCGGCCGAGACTCTGCGCCTGGCGGCTATAATGCTGGCAGTTGCCCTGGTTGGTAAATGGCTGCCCGCGGTAATAACGTCGAAGCTCTACAAAATGGGGGGCGACGCCACCAGGGTTATGTTCGGACTCACTACCGCCCACACGGCCGTTGCCCTGGCCGTGGTTTCCGTTGGCTACAACTTCGGATTGTTTGACACGTCGATGCTTAACGCAACCGTGGTTATGATTCTGATAACCTGCGCCATTGCCCCCATGGCAACGTCAGGCTCCGCGGCCCGCATCCGCCTGAAGATGCTCGAAGACACCCCGATTACCGACAGTGACCACCCCGACAACACTCTTGTGCCGGTCAACAATCCTATAACCTCAGTAGCTTTGATGGAGGTTGCCCTGCTGCTCCATGCCGGCCAGGGTTCACGCGGGGAACTGATGGCAGTTCACGTTCGCACTTCCAATTCCGCCGCCGCAAGAAATAACTCCGACGCATCGCTGCGTTTGGCCCGCGAGGCTTCGGCCACACTCGACCTCCCGGTGGTTACGATTGAGCGCTACGACACCAATGTTGCCGCAGGATTGGTCAACACAATCAACGAGCGCGACATCAACTGCGTGGTTATGGGACTACACCGCAGGTCATCGCTCGTTGACTCATTTTTGGGCTCGAAGATGGACCATATTCTGGAGTCGACTAACCGCATGATTCTCACATGCCGCCTTTTCAACCCGGTCAGCACCCTGCGGCGCATGATTATTTTCGTGCCCCCGAAAGCAGAGTTCGAGAGCGGTTTCAGACTGTGGGTCACCACTATAGGCCGATTGGCTTCGCGCCTTGGTTGCCGCGCAATCTTCTTATGTCAGCTCAACGTTTCGCGCCTGATTTCCGGAATCTACAACCGCGAACGCATAGACCTTCGCCTCGACTTCAGGGCCGTTGAACAATGGGATGACTTCGTTGCGATGTCAAACCGTATTGCCGACGATGACCTGCTGCTGGCCGTGTCTTCCCGTCCGGGAGCGATTTCATATTCGCCGGAAATCAAGGATATGGAAACGTTCATAAAAAAATACTTCACGCAAGCGAACTTTATTATTCTCTTTCCGGAACAAAACGTAAAGAATGACGACACTATGTCGTTCATCGACCCGACCAATACTTATGATAAGCCTTAACCTCGAAGATATAGAATCGGTGCGCACAAACCTGATGCCGCTGACCCTGACCCGGCCTGTAGGCGACCTGCTGTGTGGCATAGAAGACACTATTGCCCAGCGCTGGCAGCGCCTGCTCGGCGAGGCGCGGGTCGGCTATCTGACCGAATCTTATCTATCATGCAAATATCCCGCGGTTGAAACAACGCTGATTGTGGCAGCCCATGTAATCCCTACCGCGGAATTTGCCATGGCGGCGGCCAATCTGGCCGACGGCGAATATCTCACCGACGCCAACGGCGAAATTATTGCCCGCAACGGCGATGCGCAAACTCTTCGCGGCAGTTTTGACTGCCCCCAATATCGTCGGCTAACCGATATTTTCAGGCTTTCGAAAGAGCGCATTGCCGAGGACTTCGCCCTGATTACCGCCGGGCGCAAGTCGCAGCCTCTGCCCGCCTCGTCAACTCTCATAGGGCCGGCCGACCGCCTGTTTATCGAAGAAGGGGCGCAGGTCGAAGGGGCTTTTATCAACACCAAGGAGGGCCCGGTATATATTGGCCGCGACGCCGAAGTTCAGGAGGCGGTTGTTCTGCGCGGTCCGATTTCGATTGCACGCAACTGTCGGGTGCGCGCCGGCGCGCTCTTGCTTCCGGGAGTCAACCTCGGACCGGTCAACCGCGTTGGCGGCGAAATCGGCAACTCGGTGTTTCTCGGCTACTCCAATAAGCAACACGACGGCTACCTGGGCGACGCTGTAATCGGCCAATGGGTCAACATTGGCGGAGGCACCGTAAGTTCCAATCTCAAGAACAACTATGCCGAAATCCGTCTGTGGAACTACGGCTCGCGCCGTTTCGAGCGCACCGGCCTGATGTTTTGCGGACTGATTATGGGCGACCACTCCAAATGTGCAATCTGCACCACTTTCAACACCGCAACCGTTGTTGGGGTGGGCTGCAATATTCATGGTTTCGGCTATCCGCGGCCCTTTGTGGCCTCCTTTACCGACGGAGGGCTGCAAACGACCGGCCGCACCCCGCTGAAGCAGGTTCTGCAGGTTGCCGAAATCGCCATGAGCCACCGCAACCAAACGCTGACGGCGGCCGACGTAGATATTTTAACCCATATTTATTCACTAACCGATGCTTGACTATATTTCCGGAAAATTAGCGCGTGTGGCGCCGACCGAGGCGGTTATTGAAGCTGCCGGACTCGGCTATCTGCTGAATATTTCGGTTAACACATATTCAGCGATTTCGGCCCTTGGCGAGGTCAAACTTCTGATTCACGAGATTATCCGCGAGGACGCCCATGATCTTTATGGCTTTTTGACTGAAGAAGAGCGCGCGGTGTTCCGAATGCTGATCAGTGTAAACGGAGTGGGGCCAAACACCGCACGCATTATACTTTCGTCGCTAACCCCGGCTCAGCTGCAAATGACCATTACCGCCGGCGATGCCGACAAGCTGAAATCGGTTAAAGGCATAGGCTTGAAAACCGCCCAACGCATAATAGTTGACCTCAAGGATAAAATCCACGCCGCGGAACTCGCCGCCCTGGCCGGTGACTCCAAGGCCGCAGCCATTGCTCCGGGCAATTCCGCCGCCCGTGAGGAAGCTCTGGCCGCCCTCATTATGCTCGGCTACCAGAAAGCCGCTGCCCAAAAAGCCCTGGCCAAGGTATTTACCGACGCCCCCGACTCAAATGTTGAAACCGCTATTAAAAAAGCCCTAACAATTCTGTAATATGCTCTTTACCCCCTATAAAATCGGTCCGGTAGAACTGCGCAACCGCACCATCCGCTCGGCAGCCTTCGAAGGCATGGCCACCGACAACAATCCGTCGCAGATGCTGCGCGACTATCATGTAAGCGTTGCCCGCGGCGGTGTGGGCATGACAACCCTCGCCTACGCTTCGGTGTGTCCGTCGGGCCTGTCGTTTAAATCGCAACTGCTCATGCGTCCGGAAATAGTTCCCGACCTGCGCGCGATTACCGACGATATTCATGCCGCCGGCGCCAAAGCCTCGATTCAGCTTGGCCACTGCGGCAACATGTCGCATAAATCAACCGCCGGCCAGATTCCTTTAGGAGCATCTTCGGGCTTCAACCTCTATTCGCCCACGCTGGTTCGCGGCATGCGTCGCGACGAACTCAAGCCGATGGCCGAAAACTTCGGCAATGCCGTTCGTCTGGCTATAGACTCAGGCTTCGACTGCGTTGAAATCCACGCCGGCCACGGATACCTGATTTCGCAATTCCTGTCGCCCTACACCAACCGGCGCCGCGACGAATTCGGCGGCTCGCTCGATAACCGCATGAAGTTCATGCGCATGTGTATGGAAGAAGTTATGAAAGCCGCCAACGGCCGGGTTGGCGTATTGGTCAAGACCAACATGCGCGACGGTTTCCGCGGCGGCATGGAAATCGACGACTGCATCCGCGTTGCCCAAGAGCTGGAACAGCTGGGAGCCGACGCGCTGGTGCTGTCGGGCGGCTTTGTGAGCCGCGCGCCAATGTATGTTATGCGCGGCCCTATGCCGATTAAGTCAATGACCTATTACATGCACCCGTGGTGGCTGAAATGGGGAGTAAAGATGTTCGGCAAAATGATGATTCCGACGGTGCCCTACTCCGAAACATACTTCCTCGACGACGCCCGCGAATTCCGCCGCGCGCTGAAACTGCCGCTGGTCTACGTTGGCGGCTGCTCTACCCGCGAGGGCATCGACCGGGTGCTCAACGAAGGCTTCGAATTCGTTCAGATGGGACGCGCGCTGCTTCGCCAGCCCGACTTCGTTAACCGCCTGGCCGCAGGCGAAAAAGCCGCAGGGTGCGACCACGTTAACTATTGCATTGCCCGCATGTATTCGCGCGAAATGGCGTGTCACCACTGCGCCGGCGACGTTCCGCCCTCACTGATGAAAGAACTCGAAAAGCTAAAACGCAAAAATGGCTAAGCAACCCGGACTGGCGCTCGTTACCGGCGGAGCCAGCGGCATCGGCGCCGAATTCGTCGGCCAGCTGCGCCGGGGCGGCTGGCGCGTAATATCCGTTGACCGCACTCCGCAGCACGACGACCCCGATTCCATTGCCCTGGACCTGACCGATGCCGACTCCACCGACAGGCTCATAGCAGCCCTGACCGAACTGCCCGACCTTTGGATTAACAATGCCGGAATTTTCGACTTCAAGGCCGTTACTGACCTTACGCCGCAGCGCGTCGACCTCTACGTTGACCTTCACATACGGTCAGTTACGCAACTATGCCGGCGAGTAGGCGCCCTGATGGCCGAACGCGGCTCGGGGCACATCCTCAATATGTCGTCGATGAGCTGCTGGATGCCTCTGCCCGGCATTGCGCTCTATTCGGCGACCAAGGCATATATCCGCGTGTTCTCGCGCGCGCTGCGGCTGGAGCTCCGCGACCGCGGCGTCAGCGTAACCGTTGCATGCCCGGGCGGCATCGACACGTCGCTGTTCGGCCTGCCGGCCAACCTGCGGCGCCTGGCCCTGCGCTTGGGCGCTACACAGTCGCCCCGCCGCTTTGTCAAAAAGGCCCTTAAGCGCACCCTCAAAGGCCGCAAACAATACATCAACGGCCCCATCAACCGCCTGGCCATATTCCTGGTGGGAATTCTCCCCGACGCCCTCCGCTACCAGGTCAAACCCCTCCTGCTCGACAAACTCACCCGCAAGAAGTGAGAATTGAGAGTTGAGAATTGAGAAGAGCGAAACCATGGGACACCAGGTGCCAAAAAAAACGCACACGCGGGAGCGTGTGCGAGCAAAATGCTTATCGCCGCAATGGTGGGGCATTCTCAATTCGCAACTCTCAACTCAAAAGAGGTAGGAGAGCCGCAGGGTCCAGCCTTGGGTGCGGGCGGAAAAATCGTCGAGCTGTGCGGTTTTCAGGGCGTAGGTCACTCCCCAGGTGTAGCCGGCGGTTATCTGGTAGCGTTTGAAGAGTTCAACGCCTATGCCGCAAGCGAGGGCAACGTCGCCGCCGCTATATTTAAATGCCTTCTGGCCGTTTCGCTGCTGACGCGAATGGCCGAGCTGAATGTCGAATTCGGGACCGCCGTAGACAATAGGGGCGATAATTTCCTCCAGGCCCTGCATTTTAGTCCACTTGAAGCGGAGATGAACAGGAATGGTTAGGTTATGGATCATAACGTGTTCGCGGCCGAAACCATTGAGCGTCCAAATCGGGCGATTAAGGTCTACGAAGCCGCCGGTCATTGAGTAGCCTACGCCAAAATCAATGCCGAGACCGAATTGCGTGAACATAAACTCGCAATTCAGGGCAGCCTGGGGGTTGACGGACTGCGATGGTTCAACCAGTCCGGGCTGACGGAATTTAAGGGTTGAAAAGTTTGCGCCGACCTGCGGACCATAGCGGAACTGGGCGACGGCAGGCATAGTGGCGGCGATAGCCACCAGTGCCGAAAGCAAAAGTTTTTTCAGCATAAGGGAGAAAAAAGAGAGGGGGGATGTATGCTCCCGCGGTTTGCGGAATTACATCCCTCCTCTGTTAATAAGGCTTACTTGCAGCAGGGACGTTTGGTCTTTTTGCCCCAGCCGTAGGTTGCGGCAGCGCCAAGTTCTTCTTCAATGCGGAGCAGCTGGTTATACTTGGCCATACGGTCAGAACGCGAAGCAGAACCGGTTTTGATCTGGCCGGCGTTGGTAGCAACTGCGATGTCGGCAATGGTTGCGTCTTCGGTTTCACCGGAACGGTGAGAAATAACTGCGGTGTAGCCATTGCGCTGGGCGAGTTCAACCGCACGCAGGGTTTCAGTCAGCGAACCGATCTGGTTAACCTTAACGAGGATTGAGTTAGCGCAGTGTTCGTCGATGCCGCGCTGCAGGTATTTAACGTTGGTAACGAACAGGTCGTCGCCCACGAGCTGGCAGCGGTCGCCGATGAGTTTGGTGAGTTCAGCCCAGCCTTCCCAGTCGTTTTCGGCCATGCCGTCTTCGATGGAGTCGATGGGATATTTGGTGATGAGTTCTTCGAGGTATTTAGCCTGTTCTTCGGAGGTGCGCTTAACGCCGTTGGGTTCTTTAACGGTGCCATCTTTGAGCTGGTGGTAGTCGTAAACGCCGTTTACATAGAATTCAGAAGAAGCGCAGTCGAGGCCGATGGTTACGTCGCAACCGGGTTTGTAGCCGGCTTTTTCGATAGCCTTAACGATAACGTTGAGGGCATCTTCGGTGCCGTCGAGAGCGGGAGCGAAGCCGCCTTCGTCGCCAACGGCGGTAGAGAGGCCGCGTTCGTGGAGCACTTTCTTGAGGTTATGGAACACTTCGGTGCCCATGCGGATGCCTTCGTGGAATGTGGTGGCGCCGATAGGACGAATCATGAATTCCTGGAAGCAGATGGGAGCGTCGGAGTGAGCGCCGCCGTTGATGATGTTCATCATCGGAACGGGCAGAGCATAGCTGTTGCAGCCGCCGATGTATTTATAGAGGGGCATGTCGAGATATTCGGCAGCGGCTTTGGCAACTGCGAGCGATACGCCCAGAATAGCGTTTGCACCGAGGTTCGATTTGGTTTCGGTTCCATCGAGAGCAAGCATTTTTTCGTCGATTGCAATCTGGTCGAGAGCGCTCATGCCCTTGAGGGCTTCAGCAATGGGGCCGTTAACGTTGGCAACAGCCTTGAGGACGCCCTTGCCCATGTAGCGGCTCTTGTCGCCGTCGCGCAGTTCGAGGGCTTCGTTTTCGCCGGTGGATGCGCCCGAGGGAACGGAAGCGCGGCCACGCACGCCGGATTCAAGGATAACGTCTACTTCCACAGTAGGATTGCCGCGGCTGTCGAGGACTTCGCGACCGATGATTTTTTCAATCTTCATAGGATAATTGAGGTTATGATTAGTGTAGGGTTAAATTTTTGTTGTTATTCAATGTGCAAAGGTAAATATTTTTCAGAACATTGCAAAGTTAAAAAACCAAAATTTATTAACCGGCAGGTTTTTCGATTGAAAAATTCGCCGAAGTCTCGGATTTTTATCGTAACTTTGCAGGTAATATGCCACTTATTGATCAGGAAACAGTCAGAAAGATTTTAGATGCGGCCGATATTGTCGACGTTGTTTCCGACTTCGTTAAACTCAAGCGGAGCGGAGCGAACTATATGGGCCTGTGTCCGTTCCATAACGAGCGGACCCCCTCGTTTTCGGTCAGCAAGTCGCGCGGAATATGCAAATGCTTTTCGTGTGGCAAGGGTGGCACTCCGGTCGGCTTTATAATGGAGCTTGAGCAGCTGAGCTATGCTGAGGCGCTCCGCTGGCTGGCGAATAAATACAACATCGAAGTCAAGGAGCGCGAGCTGTCGGCCGAAGAACGCGCGGCGGCCTCGGAGCGCGAGAGCATGTTGACGCTCAATGACTTTGCCCTGCAATTTTTCGAGAAAACCCTTACCGACACCGACGAAGGTCACACCATTGGCCTGAGCTACTTCCGCAACCGCGGATTAACCGACGCCGCCATCAAGCGCTTCCGCCTGGGCTTTGCTCCCGAGCAGCGCGACGCGCTTTCGACCAGGGCCATTGCCCAGGGCTATAGCGAAGACCTGCTGGTTTCAACGGGCCTGTGTACCCGCCCCGAACGCGGCGGCCTTTACGACCGGTTTCGCGGAAGGGTTATGTTTCCGGTCTTTTCGGTAAGCGGAAAAGTGGTTGCCTTTGGCGGACGCACGCTCAAAACCTCAAAGGAGGTAGCCAAATACGTCAATTCGCCCGAAAGCCTTATATACCACAAGAGCAACGAGCTCTACGGCCTCTATCAGGCCAAGCGCGAAATAGTAAAGAAAGATAAGTGCATTCTTGTTGAGGGCTACATGGATGTTATTTCCATGAGCCAGCGCGGAGTTGAAAACGTTGTTGCCTCGTCGGGCACATCGCTCACCGAGGGCCAGATTGCGCTTATTCACCGCTTTACGCCCAACGTAACTGTTATCTACGACTCCGACCCGGCAGGCATCAAGGCCTCGCTGCGGGGAATAGACATGCTCCTTGCGCAGGGCATGAACATAAAGGTTATGCTTCTCCCCGACGGCGAAGACCCCGACTCGTTTGCCCGGAGCCACACGCTGGAGGAAATCGAGCAGTATTTTAAGGAACATGAAACCGACTTTATCCGCTTCAAGACGCGCATTCTCCTCGACTCGCTCCAGAGCAACGACCCCGTTGGCCGCGCCGGGGTTATCAACTCCATAGCCCGCAGCATAGCGGTTATCCCCGACCGGGTTGTCAGGAGCGAATACATTAAGGAATGTTCGCGGCTGCTGGCCACCGACGAAGACATAGTTCGCCTGCAGGTTGCTAAATTCGCCAACGAAGCGGCCGACAAGGCCAAAAACGCCACCCAGAGGCCCAATGAAACGCCCGCCGGGAATCAGATTGGCGAACCAACAGCCGCAAAACGCCCCTCGACCCGCAGCGTGGCCGACATTGCAGCGTATCTCAGGCCGTCGGAAATGGAGGTCGTCAGACTTTGCGCACGCTACGGACTTCTGCCCATAGCCCAGATAGTCGACGACGAAGGTGAAACGACAGACCTGAGCCTGGTTGACTACGTTGCCGGCGAATTGGAAAATGACGACATCCGCCTTGCCAACGCCGACCTGGAGCGAGTGTTCATAGCAGTGCAGAATGCCGCTCAGGCCTGGAGCAATGAGTTGCCGCGGGCACAGCAACAGGCCGAAGACGTGCGCAGGCAATTTCTGGCAGACGCCGCTGAAACCATAGCCTCGGCCGGCACCATCGATGCCATAAAACGCAAAGAACAAGAAATGGAATTTGCCGCCGACGCTGCCGCGCAGGCATCCCTGGCCGAAGCTGCCGAACGGTTCCTGACATCTACTCTCGGTGCCGACCCCGACCCGGCGGTGCGCGACCTGTCAACCACTTTCGCCTCCGAAAAATACGTGTTGAGCAAAATCCATTCCAAGGGTGTACACATTCCGTCGGAGCGCGAACTTTTGGGCGACAAGGCCCCCAAGGCGGTTTGCGCACTGAAAATAGCAATTCTTCAATGGCGCGAAAAAGAGTTAAGGGCTAAAATCGTCGCCGAGCCGGCTCTGTCGGCACAAACCATGGAAATGCTGCGAGATATCCGCGCAGTTATTGCCCGGCTGGCCCACTACCTGGGCGAACGAATCGTACTTCCGAAATAATAATCACAAAATAACCATTCAATTCATGAAAAAAATTCTGATGACAACCATTGCAGCTCTTTCGCTGACTGCATGCAGCGGCGCCAAAGACGACGACACCCCGATGGTCGACAAGCCCGAATTCACCTCGCCCGACGGTGTTTTTTCAATTGATGCCCTCGAAGCCATGGGCCGCGTTTCGGCTCCGGTGCTCAGCCCCGACGCCAAAAAAGTTCTTTATACCGTAAGCTACGAAAGCGTTGAACATAACCGCTCGAACGCCGACCTCTACCTGGCCGACATTACCAATCCCGACGAGCCGAAACATTCGCGCCTGACCTCCACCCCCAAGAGCGAAAGCAACGCCGTTTGGATTGACGGCGGCAAAAAAATCGCCTTCCTCTACCCCGACAAGGATGGCCACAACCAGCTCTGGACAATGGATGCCGACGGCTCCAACCGCAAGCAGGTATCGGAACTCGAAAAGTCAATCGACGGCTTCGTAATCTCTCCCGACGAAAAGAAAATCGTGCTGATTCAGCAGGTTAAATATGCCCGCACCGCCCAGGATGTGTATCCCGACCTGCCCAAAGCCAACGCACGCATCATCGACGACATGATGTATAAGCACTGGGACGAATGGG
>CAZGTD010000010.1:0-70820 GCA_964528425.1 uncultured Bacteroides sp. | reverse complement strand
TTCTCCACCACCTTGCTGACGCTTGGGGTGAAATGAGTCGCTGTCGTACAGAATCCGTACAAAATGGTGCATAAAAACGCCTAACACTGACAGTTATCAGCATTAGGCGTTCTTGAATGTATTAAGTTTTATCGCTCAGTAATAGTCAATTACTATCAATATAAATCATTGATAATCAACTAATTACTTGCCGATGCAGAAGTGGGAAAATATGTGTGTGAGCAGGTCGGGGGAGGTGATGGGGGAGGTGATGGAGGCGAGGTGGGCGGCGGTTTCACGCAGGTCCTGGGCCAGAAGGTCGCCGGGCAGGTTGAGGTTAATGCCGTCAATTGCGCGCGCTATGGAGTCGGCGGCGAGTGTCAGCGCTTGATAGTGGCGGGCGTTGGTGACCGTAAGGTCAGGCGTCAGGTCTGATGGCAGGGCTATGTCGGACAGTGCGTTGGCCAATGGCTCGACTGTGGCGTCGGTGAGCGCCGAGAGGCTGATTGTGGCGTCTACGCGGTCGGGAAGGGTGGGGAGTGGAGCGCCGGTGTCAGCTTTGTTAATGGCCGCCAGCAATTTAACAGATTCCGACAGTTTTGGCTCAAGTTGAGCCCAGGTGTCGGCAATGCCTCTGGAATCTGTCGGGTCTATAACCCAAAGCACGATTGATGCAGATGCCGCCGAGCGCAGCGACCGGTCGATACCGATGGTTTCTATGGGGTCATCGGTTTGACGCAGTCCGGCCGTGTCTATAAATCTGAATAGTGTGTCGTTTATCTCAACCGTGTCTTCAATAATGTCGCGTGTGGTGCCGTGAATGTCCGAAACTATAGCTTTATCTTCGCCCAGCAGCCGGTTCAATATAGTAGACTTTCCGGCATTTGTGGCCCCGACTATCGCTACCGGCACCCCTTCTTTAATGGCTCTACCGGCAGAAAAGGAATTTGCCAGGGCCGTTACGCGCGAATGAATGTCGCGGGCGAGTTGAAGTAAACGCCCGCGGTCGGCAAATTCAACATCTTCTTCTGAAAAGTCGAGCTCCAGTTCAACCAGTGCTGACAGTTCAAGCAGCTGCTCGCGCAGCGCTTCAAGATTTTTGGAATAATGGCCACGCATGTGCGATAGGGCTATGCGCTGTGCAGCTCGCGAGGAGGCCGCAATCATATCGCCAACCGCCTCCGCCTCTGCCAGGTCCATGCGTCCGTTAATCAACGCGCGGCGCGTAAACTCGCCCGGTTCCGCAAGAGTTGCCCCCTGGCGTATAAGCAAGTTCAGCAACTGCCGTTGAATCCATCGCGAACCGTGAACCGTGAGTTCAATAGTGTCCTCGCCGGTAAACGACCTTGGGGCGCGATACAGGGCAGCTACAGCCGTATCCAGAGGCAGATTTGAGGCAGCAGGGTCTATAATAGTGCCGAGGTGAAGCGTGTGTGACGGCAAGTCGGTCAATCGTTTGCCTTTCCATATTCTGTCTACTATTTCAAAAGCTTTCGGGCCTGAAATGCGTGCGGTTGCAATGCCTCCGGTGCCCGCCGGGGTAGATATTGCGCAGATTGTTGAGCTCATCGGCGGCTTGACCAATAATGGAAATTACACTTACTTTCAATAATGCTTTCGAGCGAATCCGGAATGGCGCTGAAAAAGTCAAGACCGGTAACTGCTTCTACGCTGTCAACGCTAACTGCCGTTGTCTGTAACCCTCCGTCTACTCTGGAATTAGGCATAATGAAACCTATTGCACGGGGCGGATTTGCGTAGGGAGCCAACACTACCTTAAAAAAAGCATGGGGCACAGCAACTCTTCTTCGACCTATAAATTCCGTAGGTTTGGGCGTAAGAATCGGCCCACAAACAATAATGATTGCAGAATCTATACGTGCCCATGAACGGCATTTCTCCTCCAGCTTGTTCCATGTGCCGCCGTTCAGTGCATGACTTTGCGGAACAATGTTGGTCATATAGAAACAGCGCTCCATCGCATCAGGGTCGAACTTCATATCGCCGGCGGGAGCCATGTGGCCTCGGTCATAGCCTGATCCGGTATAATCCCTCGGATCAGCGCACTCCTTGACTTTGTAGTCGGGCTGAAACTTGCCGCGTTGAATGCTGCCGTTGATTTCGCTCGCGGTCAGTTCCCATGCAACATAGTTCGGAATGTGCAGCTCCGGGTTGAAGTTCACCATGAAACTTTCGTAATCTATATCAATTCCGTCGGCTCCTTTAACTATCAGCAAAGAATCGGCCGGAGGCAACACGATTCGCTGTGTTGCCGGAGTGTTATCCGCGTGTGCACTCTGTGCATAACTAAACGTAAAATACAGCGCTATGCCGCCAACTGCAAGCAGCAGCAACGTGTAGGACCACGAAAGTTTATCGCGATAGCGGCGAGCCATCAGAAAGTGAATTTTTCGAGTTTTAGCGGGCCTGTGATTTCCTCAATTGTGGCAACAAGCCGAATAAAGTGCTCAGAAGCAGCATGTGCTGCGAGAGCTTCCTCATCGGCCCATGTTTCACAAAACATAAAGTTCTGTGCATTTGTTTCCGAAGCAAAAAAGTCATAGGCAACGCAGCCTTTTTCTTTGCGCGAAAGCTTAACCAGTTCTGTTGCAGCGGCAATGAGTTCGCCGCGGCGTGCGCCCGATTCCAGTCGGGCAAATGCGTTGAGTCTGATCATATGATGAATTATTTATGAGTTTCAACTTTTAATGTTGGCGGCAACGTGTTGTTGCGATTGTCAATGGCTTTTGTCAGGGCATTCGAAAGGTCTATGAAAGCCATCCCCTCAATACTGTCCTCAAGGGCTATTGGCTCGCCTGCATCAGCCTGGCGGCAAATGTCCTCAACCAGAGGAATCTGTCCGAGCAATTCAACACCAAGTTCTTCCGCCAGGCGTTTCGCTCCCCCGTTGCCGAAGAGATAGTACCGCTCCTCAGGATGTCGCAGCGGAGTAAACCATGCCATGTTTTCTATAAGCCCGAGTACCGGCACGTTGACTTTTTCGTCCATAAACATGGCAATACCTTTGCGGGCATCGGCCAGAGCAACCTCCTGAGGGGTAGAAACAACAGCAACTCCAGTAAGGCCCAGCGTCTGAACCAAGGTTAAATGAATATCGGAGGTTCCCGGGGGCATATCTATCAAAAAGTAGTCAAGCTCGCCCCAATCTGCTTGAGTTATCAGCTGATTCAGTGCATTGGAGGCCATTGAGCCTCGCCATAAAACCGGCTTATTCTTATCAACCATAAACCCGATTGAAAGGATTTTAACACCATATTTCTCGGCGGGAATAATCAGATTGCGACCGTCAACCTCGTGCATATACAGCTGCTCGTCTTCAACACCAAACATTTTTGGCACCGACGGTCCGAATATGTCCGCGTCGAGCAGTCCTACCCGGAAGCCCCGGCGGGCAAGCGCAACCGCCAGGTTGGCGGCAACCGTGCTTTTGCCAACTCCTCCTT
This sequence comes from uncultured Bacteroides sp., assembly GCA_964528425.1. Taxonomy (GTDB): domain Bacteria; phylum Bacteroidota; class Bacteroidia; order Bacteroidales; family Muribaculaceae; genus UBA3263. Next base: position 67,377 of record CAZGTD010000010.1, on the reverse strand, counting down.
TGCCGGAGCTGATGCCAACTATATTCTTAACGCCCGGCAAAACCGCTGCAGGTTTCGGCGCATCCACTTTCGGCACTGAAACCCCTATATTTCCTTTTATATCTACGTCCGGTCCGATGTGGGTCAAAATAGCCGCTTCCGCGCTTTTGACCAGCGATTTGATAAATGGGTCCGTCGATTTCTGGAATACCAGTGAAAACGACACTTTGCGGCCGTCGATGCGAATGTCATCGGCAACCATTCCTAATTCAACAATGTTCTTACCGTTGCCCGGGTAGCGAACGGTTTTCAGCGCGTCGAGAATCAGGTTAGGATATATGGGCTGGTTCATGGTCATTGTAATTTCGTCCGTAACTTCTATATGAGTCAAATTCAATGTCGGAAGCGTCGGGTTCCTCAAGCTTCTGGTCAGCCCGAAGCCTGAACGACAGATATTTTATGTCAAGTCCTCGCGCAAGCCATTGCTTTTCATAGTGAGTCCTTATATTCAGAATCCGGTCAACCCCCTCGGGGTTCGCATATAGGTTGTCTGTACGCTTAATTACCGGCAACTGATTCAAATCAACCAATCGAGAGGTATACTCAAACAGAAATGGGCTGTCAGTCTTAAGGTTAATTATGCCGTTGTCTTCCAATATCTTGCCATACATTTCCAAAAAGTTGGTAGCAGTCAACCGCTTTCTAACCTTTTTCATCTGCGGGTCCGGAAAAGTTATCCATATTTCGGCAACCTCGCCGGGCGCGAAAAATTCGCTGAGCAATTCAATATTCGTGCGTAAAAAGCCAACGTTTTCCATGCCTGCAAGGTGTGCCTCTTTAGCGCCGGCCCACATTCTGGCTCCCTTTATGTCTATGCCTATGAAATTGCGGTCGGCAAACTCTCGGGCAAGGCCTACTGTATATTCACCGCGACCGCAACCCAGTTCGAGAACTATGGGGTTGTCATTGCCGAAAAATTCCTCATGCCATCGGCCTTTCATTCCGAATCCTTCTTCGCGCAGTTTCCCGAAGGGCACCTGAAGAACCCGCGGAAACTCCTCCATCTCGGCAAATTTGCGCAGTTTGTTTTTTCCCATATCAAATGCTGGTTTTTGCTGCTCCTACGGAGGTTACTACCAGATATACGCCTTTAGGCCATGCTGAAACGTTGATGCTGACATTCTGGCCGGCCTCAATGCCTATCATTCTAATGCCGGCGCTATTGAAAATCGCCACCTTGCCCAGCGGCTGAGCGTCTGACCGAATGACTATGTTCCCGTCAGCATAGCTTACATGCATGACCTTTTCGGCTACCGACGGTGAGTTGACCTCATCTATCGACGAGTCCCAGTCATCTTCGCTTAGAATGTTGAATTCTTTCCATTGGTCTATGTTGCGGTAATTTTCAACCTGATCGCGCGGGGCAACAAGCGTTACTTTCGACTGGTCTACATTGGCCCATACCTTATTGCCAAGCTCCGGAATGCTTTCAACGTCTTTAACAACGAGTGTCTGCAAGCCCGACATCGCTCCCATTGCATGGTCATCAATCATGCCGACTTCAGCCGGCAGCGTCAAAATCGAAAGTTTCGAGGCTGCATAGAGCGAACCCGCGGCCAATTCCACAGTCGATGGCGGCAAAACCAACGTTTCTATGCCGTTGCATTCGGCAAATGCCCACTCCCCGATATTGCGGCAGTCGGCAAGTGCCGATAAGTCAATGTCTTTAAGGCCGCCACATGCCTCGAATGCTCCTTCTGGCAGGCTCTCGATGGAGGCAGAAATCTCTACGGTGGTCAGTTTCGGGCAATTCGCGAACGCGCGGGTCCCCAAACTCGAAACCCCGCTTATTTTTAGCGTTTGAAGCGATTCGCAACGCATTGCCGCATAGTCTCCAACGCTCTCAACCCCTGAGGGAATATCAAGCGTTTCTATTCCGGAACCCGACAGCGAACCTTTCCCTATTGACTTCAGCGACCGCGGAAGAACGATCGATTTTAACTTCGTCATTCCCGTCAGCGCATAATCGGGCAGGGCATTTGCCGGCGATGCGCTCAGACCCGTATAGGGTAGTGCGCGGCCGTTGTAGGGCGTAATAGCAACCTCAAGCAGGTTCAGTGACTCAAGATTTGGCAGATTATCAAGAATATAGTGGAAATCTGCGGCATTCATCTCGCCGGAAATGCTCAGCTCTTTCTCTGCGGGATCGAGTCCGGTGTTAGCCAGTGTTCCCGCCTGCAGGTTCCTGATTTCGATTGCATTGGCCGACGCTGCTATCAGTAGTGTTCCAGCCAATATATATAAAACTCTTTTATTCATTGCTTATAACTGTTTTAATGGGAGTTGGAAGTTGTGGAGAGACTATAATATAAACTCCGGCAGGCAATTCTATAATCTGGTTGTTTTCAACATCGCTCAGCCTCATTACCAAAGAGCCCGATGGCGTGAAAATGCTCAAAGTTTGTAATGGCTCCGAGCAACTTATAAGAATTGCTCCCGGAAGAGTCGACACTCCGGCTCCCGTACTTACACCCGCAGCTGTTATGCCTGCCGATGTTACGCTAACTGTGTTACTCTCTGCCGAGTAATAACCGAGCCTAACACTCTGAACAGTGTAGCTTTCCGAGCCGCAGAAGTCGGTAATAAGTAGCGAATTATCTTCGGCAACAAGCTGCTCTGTCTGGGCCGTGGAACCCTCATATCTGGTGCGGTTAACTACCCAGTAGTCAATCGTTTCGTCAGCGTCCGAGCTCCAGTTGGCAACGTAAGTCGTAGCCGTAACGTCCGATGCCGGTTCTGCAACCGGTGCCCTCAGGGTCGGAACAGGTAAGCACTCGCCGCGAAGTCCTACGCCTACGCTCCCTTCGAGGCCGGCACCGGAAATAACAAGTCGGGTAGTGTGTTCGCCGAGTTCTGTTGGCGAATATGTAACCGTAACCCACTGGCCCGACGGCGAATTGGCAACCGATGCCGAAACCGTTGACTGATTTGAACCGTCAATCGCAAAATGTGCGGCCCCGGAGGTTTCCGAGTTGTCATAAATACGCAGTCGCAGCGAGGTATTTGCCGTCAGTTTCTCTCCGTGAATCAGTAGTTTTGCGGTCATAGTATTCCCCAGAGCTACCTCGCCGAACTCTAAAACGCTTCCTTGTGTCGGATTAATCAGGGTAGGGGCCCCGGGGACATAATTACCGTCGATATGTTCGCTCAAAATAAAAGCGTCGCCCCGTTTGTTGCCCCAGATATATTCGGCCAGCTCCGGGAAATCAATAAACGGGTTCCGGTTATTCTGAAATGAATATACGGCCTCGTTGCGGTCAATCTCTTTTTGTGAAACCGGGTCTTGCTCATTCCACTGTAGCAGCAGTTTCTGACTCCAGTTATTGAGCGTCGGATAGGTGTTGTTATCAACCATAAACGTATATTTCCAGTGCAGGTTCTGATAACACGTTGCCATGTAAAAATACGTTCTGGCAAAGTCTCCTTTATATTCATCGTCAGGCTCAAAAACCTGCGAGGCGCCCCCGCCTTGTCCGGCTACTGCAAAGCCCACCGTAGTTATGCCGTTATTGAAATTCACCGGTTTAGTACGGTCAACCACCCCGAGCGGGTAATTGCTTTTGGCCATATTGGCTGCCGCTTCCGACGGATAAAGGTGATTCAGGTCTATATATGCCGGAGTGTCGGTTGAGCCGCCCCACCAGCTTTTCGGAAACGAATGCTCGCGGTTCAATCCGCGAAACGACGGTGCATAAAGCGGAATATCCGAATACATATCCCACCAGCGCGAACTTTGCGGATAAACGTCGGTAGTTTGAAAATACTGCGGCAGATTACTGTACGATGAAATCAGCGTGTGCGGATTGATGGTGTTGAACAAAGCGGTTTTCAATTCTGCCTCCGACTTGCCGTCAATCGCATTGTAATAACCCCGCGGAATAACGCGGTCGGCTGCTGCCGCAGTGGCAGCAACCGATAAGAGTAGCGGTAAAATGCGTTTCCAATTCATTTATCTTACGAATGCTTTAACGGGTCTGCGATTTGGCGCGCGCAGAATATAAACGCCGCGTGGAAGCGAAATCCATGCTCCGTCGTTAACATCGTTAAGGGTTGCCGCCGTGCGTCCGTTTGGTTCGTAAACGATTATCGAACTTAAGGTTTCGGTGGAGAATACGCGTAATCCACCCTGCTCGGCGGAAATACCGAATCCTCCGTCGGCCTCAACTTCGGCAATCGAAGTCTGGGTAACCATTATTGCGTTGCTTTCGGGCGAGTTGAGCTTCGAATAAACCGCGCGCACCGTATAGCTTTCGTTTCCGCGGAAGTCATTGACTGCAAGCGAGAAGTCAGTATTTATTGCCTGTTCTTCAGTAGTAGTCGTTGTAGCTCCGCCATCGCTATAAATAGTGCGGGTAACAACGTAGTAGTCAACAGACTGGCCGGAAGTATCCTCCCAGTTTGCTATATATGACGTTGCCGTAACGTCGGTCGGCGGCAGTGCGTGCGGAGCAACCGGCTCCGTGGCGCCAACGCCTTCGCCCTTGAGGGTAATGAACGTGTTGCCCGTAAGACCCGCACCGCGGATGCGCATGCGTGTTTCATGAACCCCCTTACTGTCGGGGCGATATTCGATTCTTACGCTCACTCCGCTCTCGGAGTTTGCTGCTGCATACGAAACCGTGGTCGTTGCACCCTCATCAACCGAAAACAGTGCGGCATCGTCAGTCGATGAATTATCATAAATTGCCAGCGAAAGCGGAGTCGCGTCCGTCAGATTCTTACCCTTTATAACAAGTGTGGCATAACCGGTCTGACCGATAATCACCGAACCGCAGTCTATAACGTCATCCGGCTGAGGTTTAATCAGTTCCGGAGTCTTGTCCGGATCAAGGCCCAAGTGATCGTTCAGGTTAAAGGGTTCATCGACTTTTGACCCCCAGATATATTCAGCTAAATCCGGAAAATCAATAAACGGATTGCGGTTGCCTTGCTCGCGATATACGCCTTCGTTGCGGTCAATCTCCTTCTGGCTCACAACGTCTGTTGAATTCCAACGCAGCAGCAGCTCCTGACCCCAGGAGCAAAGCGTCGGATAATCCTCTTTGGTGAACATAATGCCCCACGATGCGTCGTTTTTCCACGATATATCCGGATAGCGGGTCGCCATGTAAAAATATGTTCTGGCATTATCGCCCTTATATTCATCGGCCGGCTCGTAAATGTAACCGCCCTGACCACCATGGCCGTTTTTAGGCTTGCCGATAATAGTTACTCCGTTAGTCCATGTCGGGTTGTCGGTTTCCCCCAGCGGATAGTTGCTCTTTCGCGAGTTTGCGTTTGCATCTGAAGGATACAGATGATTTATATCCTTGAATGCCGCGTTTTTAGTTCCGCCCCACCAGCTGTTGGCAACTGCATGTTCGACGTTCATACCGCTGTGGCCGTTTGAAGCGTAGCGTTTCTCGTTACTGTAAATATCCCACCAGGTGCCGTCGGGCTTTACCTCAAATCTGCTGAACGCATCCCAGGTTTTTTCACTGTAGCTGATTTCTTTATGGCTCTTGATGGCGTTATAAACCGCACGCTTCAGCTCCGCACCTTTTTTGCCATCTAAACCGGCATAATAACCTTGGGGAATATTTCTCTCTGCCGCATAACCTGCCAGGGCTACTGCGGCTGTGAATGTTGCAAAAAATATTTTTAGATTCATTTCTCTGATTGGTTGTTTTATCAGAGAGCAAAGTTACAAAAAAAATGCGAAATGATAAAGGAATATCGCTAAAAACTTATTGCTCCAGCAGCCTCATCAGCTCTTCGGGCGTAATTGACGCCCTGGTCATCTCTTTGCGCAGGTTAGGTAACGTCGAGGTTACAAATTCGCGTCTGAAAAAGTCGCGGAGTTTCTCTCCGGCGTTGTCAGCAACATAATAGCCCATGCCGCGCCGTTGAAAAATCACTTCGGCTTCGCTCAGCATATCGTATGCCTTCATCACCGTGCGGTTATTAACTGCCAGAGATACTGCCAATTCCTTGGTCGAGGGCAGTCGACCGCCTTCGACCCACGCTCCGGAACTGATCTGAGCCACGCAGTAGTCAGCAACCTGACGGAAAATCGGTTTATCAGCCTCGAATTCCATTAAATCTGTTTGCGGGCAATGGCACGCGACGCTTTATAGGTGAAAAACACGAAGCAAATCGCCCAGAATGTTATAATGATTGGCGCCGCTGCCTCCATCGACGTTTCAATATCTCCGCCGCTGATAGCAGTGAAAAAGCCTACGAAGAAGCCTAAAATGCCGTCGAACAGTAGCGTCGACAGCCCGGCTATAATCGACTTGACTGCCCTGTTGCTGCGGGCTGCAAACACTGTCCATAAGGTCAGCGCCTCGCCGGCAAACGTCGATAGCAGCGACATGGCAACTACGCTCTCTGTAGAACCTAACGAAAGGTTGCGGTTTATAACCTCCATGGCAAACTCTTCTTTTATATGGATGCCGCAAAGCTTGGCGGGGATGAACAGGCAGAACATGCCCACGAACATGATGCCGAAAATCGCCTCACATTTTTCATAACCCAAAACCGGCAGTGAGTAAAACATCTCTTTGTTAGCCTGGCGGCAGAGAAATGCCGGCGCGAGGATAACCGCAAAGGTGATTATCGACATTACCTGCATTGCCCATTCGTAGCTGATTTTGGAAAAGAAAAAGTTTACCATCAGCGTAACTACTATGGCTAAAATCGGGTAGAGGATAACCATGGGGCGCAGCGACGGCCATAGGAAGCGCACAAACATCTTTATTCTGCGCCAGCTCGTGCGGTCGGTATTTGAAAGAATTTCAGCAGATTGCATGATTGTTTTTAATTGCAAGGTAAAGAAGTTCGTAGTCAATGGCGGTTTCCAGTTCGCCCGGATTGGCAATTACGCTATGGTTGCGGCCAAAGCGCTGCAGAGTAAACAATGCGTCCTCCGGTGCGGGACCGTCGGTAGTAATAAATGCCAGCCGCTCGCTAATCTCATCAATCGATGCACTGAGCAGCAATTCGCCCCTGTCGAGAATCATTAGCGAGTCATATAGTGGCAACAAATCTGAAAAGTTGTGGGTACTTACAATCACCGTTGAGTCCGCATCGATGCAGCGGGCCATCATATGCTGCAATTTCTGCTTCGATTCAATATCGAGGCCGGTTGCCGGCTCATCAAGCAGCAATATCGGGGTTTGCAGTGCCAGGGCGTAGGCTACCGATGCTTTTTGCTGCATACCCATCGACATAGCCGAAAACTTCGCCCAACGGTCAATGCCGAAGTCGGCTAAATTCGTGTTGAGAATCTCAGCCGAGAATTTCGGAAAGAAGCAGGAGTGAATTTTAACCAGTTCGTCGATGCTCGCTGCCGGTATTTCCATATTCGCTCCGCAATAAAACACTTTCGACAGAACCGACGGAAGCCTGAAGCGTGTAGGGCCGCCGTCGATCAGACACTTTCCTGCCGTAGGAAAGAGCAAACCGTCAATGAGGTGCAGCAGTGTAGTCTTGCCCGCGCCGTTGGCGCCGAGCAGCAGGTGCACTCCCGCGCTGAGCTTCGTCGTAATGTTGCTCAGCGCGAGGGTGTTTTTGCTATAGCTGTAGTTTAAATTTTGTAGTTCAATTACCATAAGGTTCAACCGTATAGCCGGCATTGCGAAGTTGTTGAATCAGCCCTTCTTCTCCGGGCAGGTGGCCGCAACCGACTGCCAGAAGAATTATTTTTTCCGGCAGTACTTCGGCAAGCTTTATTGCCCACTCGCCATTGCGGTCCGTAATGAGTTTTTTCAGATTTTCCGGGTCACTTTCCTCTGAATGAAAAACCTGTTGCTCTATCGCTGAAAGATTTTGACTCATATAAGCGTCTGTCAGCTTCCGGGCGTTTTCAACAGCTTTACCTTCCAGAACTTGCTTAACGCCCTCCATCAGGTCTTCGGTTTGTTGCGAAAGCGGTGCGCCGAAAAGCAGTTGCAGTTGCTGCTCGATGCTCTCCATCGCAATAATCTCTTTCGATGCGGCGCGGCCTATAGCCTGAACCTGACTGTCGAGCTGCTGACCTGACATTACTGCCTGTGCAACTTCCGGCGGCATGGTGGCCAGAGTTTCCATTAGCGCCATCTGTGTTGACACTGCCGCAGGTTTCAGAGGTCCGAGGGCATCGATGCTCGCACCAGGGCCCATATATTTTGCCATTACTTTCATAACGGAGTCGGCTTGTTCGGGGGTGAGGAGTTTGCTGAGGGTCGAATCGGCCGGTGCCATCATATATTGCATCATCAATGGTGCCTGCGATGCCTGGTCGGCCATATCAATTTCGCCCCCAACTGCTTCAACAACCGCAATTGCCTCGTTGAAGCCTTTGATTGAGTCAAGCATCGAAATTGGTGCCAGATGATGAGTTCCGAGCAAATATGACTCGCCCTTGGCTCCGTTGCCGCTTACTTTCCATAATAGCTGGCCGTGTGCGCCAAGTGCAGTGGCGGCCAATAGAATCAGTGATAAAATCTTCTTGTTCATAATTGTTAAGGTTAATAGTTGGTGTAGTGGTGCACATATCTACACCGCAAAGGTACAACCTTTCAGCCAAACCACCAAATTTTCCCCCGAATAATTATCAAAAAATTTTGCGAGGAAGCGTTTTCTTTGAAAAATCTACGTTTTTTGATGTTTTTCATGCCGTAACTTTGCATCACTGATCTAGGTATGATATCGCAAAAGAACAGGCGCTCGTAACCTGTTGTGTCTCTACGTGATAGAGTCTGTCTGCCGTGTCGACACAAGTGAACCTTTACTTACTTATAAACTGATTGTGCGATAGTCCTATAACCGGCTATCCCACCGCTGATTCATAGGGGGCTATGAATCAAAAGGCCCGGCTTCCGCTCATCACTGAGAGTAGGCCGGGCCTTTATCATTACTCATATAGATTATTAATGTTCATTTTGCTATGGGACACCCTGCGCATTTTGCTTGAATTTCCGTAAAGAAATCGTTGCCTTTGTCATCAACGAGTATAAAGGCAGGGAAGTTTTCAACCTCGATTTTCCATATTGCCTCCATGCCGAGCTCAGGATATTCGAGCAGCTCGACTTTCTTTATGGAGTTGGCGGCAAGAACTGCTGCCGGGCCACCGATAGAGCCCAAATAGAAACCGCCATGTTTCTTACATGCATCGGTTACCTGCTTGGACCTGTTGCCCTTGGCAATCATAATCATTGAGCCACCTGCGCTCTGGAACTGATCAACATACGAGTCCATGCGGCCTGCTGTTGTCGGACCAAACGATCCCGAGGGCATCCCTTCAGGAGTTTTTGCCGGTCCGGCGTAGTAGATGGGATGGTCCTTCAGATACTGTGGCATCGGTTCGCCTTTGTCCAGGCGCTCTTTAATCTTGGCGTGAGCAATGTCGCGGCCTACTATTATGGTGCCTTTAAGTGAAAGGCGGGTTGATACGGGATATTTGGTCAGTTCGGCAAGAACTTCTTCCATCGGGCGGTTGAGGTCGATATTAACTACTTCGCCTTCGCCGGCATTGCGCATTTCTTCAGGAATAAGTTCGCCGGGATTCGAATCGAGCTTTTCAATCCACAGACCCTGAGCATTGATTTTAGCCTTTACATTGCGGTCGGCCGAGCAGCTGACGCCCATGCCTATGGGGCAACTTGCACCGTGGCGCGGCAAACGGATAACACGGATGTCGTGAGCATAATATTTGCCGCCGAACTGTGCGCCCAGCCCGATTTTGCGCGAGGCTTCCAAAAGCTCTTTTTCGAGCTCTATGTCGCGGAATGCATGGCCGAGCTCATTGCCCTGAGTAGGCAGGTTATCCAGATACTTAACCGATGCTTTCTTAACTACTTCAAGATTCTTCTCGGCCGATGTGCCACCGATTACGAATGCAATGTGGTAGGGCGGGCAGGCTGCAGTGCCGAGCGTTTTCATTTTTTCAACCAGGAATGGCACGAGGGTTTTGGGGTTGATTATTGCCTTGGTCTCCTGATAGAGATATGTCTTATTGGCTGAACCGCCTCCCTTGGCAACGAACAGAAACTTATATTCGTTGCCCTCGGTAGCATGAATATCAATCTGGGCCGGAAGGTTGCAGCCGGTATTTACTTCGTCATACATGTTCAAAGGCGCATTCTGCGAGTAGCGCAGGTTATCCTCAGTGTATGTCTTGTAAACGCCGTGGCTAAGTTTTTCTTCGTCGTTGCATCCTGTCCAGACGTGCTGGCCTTTCTCGCCGTGGATAATTGCCGTGCCTGTATCCTGACAGAAAGGTAGTTGACCCTTGGCTGCTATTTCTGCGTTGCGAAGCATCGTAAGCGCAACGAACTTATCGTTTGCCGAAGCCTCAGGGTCGTGCAGAATCTTAGCTACCATTTCGTTGTGCTCGCGGCGGAGCATGAAAGCATTATCGTGAGTCGCCTGACGCGCAAGTACTGTCAGTGCCTCGGGCTCCACAACGAGCATTTCGTGGCCGTTCCAGTTTTCAACTTTTACGTAGTCGGATGTCAGGTGGTAATACTCGGTCGTGTCGGGGCCGAGCGGAAACATTTCCTGATATTTGAATGGTTTGGTCATAAGTGATATGATTATGATTTTTTAGAAGTTGTATCCGATTGAGAATTGCCACTGGTGGGTGTGGGCAGCCCTTACCGCCGTGCGGTTCTGGGCGATATTGCGCGCTCCGATAAGATAGTGGGCGCCAATGTAATAATGATTGGCAAACAGCATTCCTGCTCCCATATCGAAGCCCCAGTCTATATTAAAATATCGGCCTGCATCGCCGAAGGCATCTTCCTTGATTTTCATCGACTCCGAATAATCATTGTCGGTAAAAACCGTGGTCTGATACTTATCGTGGCCTCCCAGACCCAGTGAAATGTAGGGTCCGAAATCAAACTGAAATTCAACAAATTTTACCGGTATGCGATATGAAACCAACATCGGAATATGGAACCAGTTGGTGCTCACCGACCCGGTTGTAACCACAAGTGTCGGTAATTTCTCTTCGTTGTTGATTGGAGCAGTATAGCTGGAGTATAAAGAATAGGTGTCGTGGCGATAATCATAGTAAAATCCGGGCGACAGATAGAAATTCCTGCCCATGGCAATGTCAACTATCGCGCCGATATTTACCCCCGGCTCCCAGTGAGCTCGGTTGTCGACTATAAGGCCAGGCGCGGTGCGCGTTTCTGTAATGTTTGATGTATTGACGCCCGCACGCACTCCGACGCGAAGCGGCATATCAGCTCCCTGTACTTGGCCGGAGGCAAGCATAATTGTGGTGAATAGAACAAGATGTTTCAGTTTCATAGCGCAAAAATAATACTTTTTCGCGAAACCGACAAATTCTTTTGTTGTGTGGAAATTATTTCGTAATTTTGCATTGTTAGATTTATGGCTGTTACACCTTTTATAAACATCGAGAAGCTCACTAAGAGCTATGGCGACAGATTACTGTTTGCCGACGTTACTTTCGGTATTAACCGCGGCGATAAAATCGGTCTGATTGCTAAAAACGGTACCGGAAAAACTACAATGCTCCGCATTATTGCTGGTCTGGAAAGCGCTGATTCTGGCACTGTTACAGCCCGCACCGGCTTAAAGATAGCCCTTGTGGAGCAGAAACCCGATTTCGGCGGTGAAAACGCTACTCCACTTACCGCTTGCTCCGAGTTCGGAACAGAGGAGGCAACCCGTATGCTTACGCAGCTCGGAGTCGACGATGTTAATGCTCCCTTAGCCACTATGTCAGGTGGTCAGCAAAAAAGGGTAGCTATTGCGCGCGCACTTCTTTCCGACCCGGACTTGTTGATTCTCGATGAACCGACAAATCATCTTGATATTCAGGTTATCGAGTGGCTTGAAGCCCGCCTGAAGCGCTCAACATCTACTATCTTGCTCGTTACCCACGACCGCTACTTCCTTGATCGCGTTTGTAATAAGATTATTGAGATTGACCTGCAGCAGATTTTTACCTACAAAGGCAACTACGCCGAATATCTGCGCCGCCGCAAGGAGCGAATTGATGCTCTAACCGGCGAGTTGGCTAAGGTCCGCAATACCCTGCGCAAAGAACAGGATTGGATGAACCGCCAGCCTCAGGCCCGTGCCGGAAAGGCAAAATTCCGAATTGACGCATTCTATGAGCTCAAAAGCCGTTCGCGCCAAAAGGTTACCGACTCGACCGACACCCTGAATCTTTCAGTTAATGCCTCGCGTATAGGCAATAAGATTTTCGAAGCAGAGGGAGTGACCAAACGGTTTGGCGCAAAGTGTGTGCTCGATGATTTTACCTACACCTTTGCCCGCTACGACAAAGTCGGCATTGTAGGGCCCAACGGAGTTGGTAAATCAACGTTTATCAAAATGCTTCAGGGCCTAATCCCGCCCGATAGCGGCCGTTTCATAATTGGCGAAACAGTTCGCTTCGGTTACTATTCACAAGAGGGGCTGCAGTTGCCAAAAGACAAAAAGGTAATTGATGCCGTAACGGACATTGCTGAAGACATTGTGCTTGAAGGCGGTGAACGCCACTCGCCCATGCAGTTCCTTCAAAAGTTTCTGTTCTCTCCGAAAGACCAGCAGAAGTTTATTCATACTCTCAGCGGCGGCGAGCAGGCGCGTCTGCATCTTGCAGTCACTCTTATGCGCTCGCCTAACTTTTTGATTCTCGATGAGCCGACAAATGATTTGGATATCGTAACTCTCGGTTTGCTCGAAGAATATCTTACCGACTTTAAGGGTTGCCTCATGGTAGTCAGCCACGACCGCTATTTTCTCGATAATATGGTCGACCACCTTTTCGTGTTCGCCGGCAATGGCGTAGTTAAAGATTTCCCCGGCAATTACTCTGACTACCGTCAGTGGCGGGCCGAAATGGATGCCTTGGCCGAGAAGCCCGTTGTTGAAAAGAAAATCAAGCCCAAAGCCGAAAAGCCCCGCAAGCTCTCTTTTAAAGAAAAAAAGAGAATGGAAGAGCTCGAAAGCTTGATTGAAAAACTAACAGCCGAAAAAGAGGAACTCGAGGCCATGTTTGCCTCCGGAGTTGCCAACGATATCGAAAGCAAGTCAGCCCGCTATTCCGAGGTGAAAAGCGAGCTTGACAGCGCCGAATTCGAGTGGCTTGAGTTATCGGAAATTTAAATGTGGTTCAGGCGTTCGAGGCGCTGGAAATCTTCCGCCGCAAAACCCGCTTGATAAAGGTTCTGTGTTTTGTTGCGGTCTGAAAGAAACACTCTTTCTTTGGGTTCAGTGTAGGCCTTGGAGGTTAAAGACTTGCTGCGGTCAACGTCGGGCGACTTAATGCCTGCTATGCTGAGCAGCGTTGGAGTGTAGCTCTGCGAAGAGCTCACTTCGGAATTCTGATGCAGACGCGCCTGGTTCATCAGTGACGGGTCGCGTTGCTGAAGCCGGGGGGTCATATAAACCAGCATCGGCACGTGGAGTTGAAAATATGTCGGGGTAGGCGATGCGTGGAGAAAACGTGAACGCGAGTCATCGAAAATATCCTCGCCGTGGTCCGAAGCATAAACCATTCCTCCAACGCAATTAACCGAATCAAGCCGTTCAATTATGTTGTATAAAAGATTGTCGGTGTGACGGATTGAATTGTCGTAGGCGTTGACAAGCTGTCCGCGGTTAGCAGCGTCGGCTTCGGCCGCTTTGTCGGGAAGAAAATAGGCCTCCTCGCGCGGGTAACGGTCAACATAGTTGAAATGTGAGCCATATTGATGAAGAACGACCAGCAGTTTGGTGTCATTTCGGCTCAGCAGTGTGTCAAGCTGCGCCAGCATATCATAGTCGTAGAAGCCCTCGACTATTTCACCGGGTTGAGGCTCACGCACGAATATGGTAGTGTCGGCCTCTTCGCCGAAGTAATCGATATACGAGTGGTTGCGGCACTGCATCGAAACGTAGGCGGTTTTAAATCCGGCCTCCTTGAAGGCGGTTATGACCGATTTGCTTTTGTTAATCTCGTTATTGAAGTTTTCTGCAGTAAGGTTCGAAAGCAGCAGAGGAACCGCTTTGTGCGTCGTGTTGCTTTCTGAAAAAGTTTTTCCGAAGCCGGTAATTGTTCCTGCCGGCAGCGAACACAGGCGGGGAGTGGTATAACGGTCGTAGCCGAAAAATTGCCAGTTATCGGCGCGCGATGTTTCACCGACGACGGCAACATAAACCTCGCGGAGATTATCCGGTCGGGTAGAGTGGGCATGGTAAGTGGCGTTGCGGCTCGTTTCAAAATAGTTCGCCGAAGTATGTGCGCGGTTAACGGCGGTTGTCAGGTTTGTTATAACGTTCACAGGATAAAGGTCTTCGTCAATGCTGTAGTACGGCTCTTCAAGTATGCAAGCACCGGTAACGATTGCTCCGCCTACGCTCAGAAGCATGGCGCTGGTGCGGAATCTGTTGAGAGTGCGGTCAGAGGTTCTCACTTTCTTCACAATACAAACTATAGCTATTACAATTACCGGCAGATATAGCGCAACTACCGTTGCGATTGCAGGCCCGAGGTTGTCGAGCAATTCGCCGGCCTCAGAGGGATTGGTGGTTGCTACGTTAAGGAACATATCAACGCCGATAATCGAACCGTCGGCATAAAGAAACAGCAGTACTATCTGAAAAGCAGCCAGAATCATGAACGGAAGGAGCCACAAAACATTGGAGCCCGGACGATTGCGCCAGGTAAGCAGAAATACCAGGATACCTGCCGGTAACAGAATATTGGCCCCGGCTTCAAGCAGCGAGAAGTGACCCATAATGCTCAAAGCAACATTGGGGATAATGAGAACTGCTACCGTTAAAATAATCAATACTCGTGCGAGGATGGCATTGATGGATGAATTTTTTTTGTCAGAATGCTTCATTGATGCTGAATACTAAACCGTTCTGGTCCTGGCCGAATCCATAGTCGACCCTTACGTTTACTCTATGTTTGAACTCCCAGCGCACACCAACTCCGGCATTCCAGAGAGCGTGGCCTTTAAAAATCATTCGTGGTTTGGCAAATACTTCGCCTACGCCGCCCCAAACAACTGCACCGAAACGCTTCCATACATGCTGGCGCAACTCTATGCAGGCTTCGGCTGCGCATTTGTCGTTGTATCTGCCCTCCCAGTAGCCGCGCATAGAGCTTGACCCACCGAGAATCGACATCATGCCCCAGGGGGTGTTGCCGTAGGTCATGCGCATGTGAAGGTTGGTTGCCATAACCGCCCCTTTCCATAACGGGTGATAAAAGTTCAGTGTGCCTTCGGTTGCTGAAAAGGCGTATTGGTTGCCGAGAAACTTCGGAGCGAAGCTTTGGTCGAGTCTGAAATAGATACCTTCGTAGGCGTTGAACACGTTATCGCGGGTATCAACAACGAGGCTTATTCCCCATAGGTCGGTGAATGTGCGGCGTTTTTGATAATTCCATAATTTTGCATCGGGCCGACTCTTAGCGTCGTAATATGCCACATCAATTACAGGACCCATATAAACCGGTGACTCTCCGAGCCTGAAAAGAGCGGCAAGGTTACCTTTGGCCGACCATTTCTTATATTTGACCATCAGGTCATCGTTGTGGTTGTTTTCGTAGCCGATGCCCCAGTAGCGGTCGGGTTGTGAGGAAAAATAAATGTCGTAGTAGAGCCATATGCGGTCGCCGTTAAAATAGCTCGATCCGTCAACGCCTACTTTGTAGTAGCCGGTTATGGATCCGTCGCCGTAAAGACTGAACTGCGATGCAGGGCTGATGGTGTCATTCAGGTCGCGATGATAAATGCCGGCTGCAACAAGGCCGATGCCAAATTTTGTATCCTGCGAGTAATATGGACCGCCAATGATGCTGAAATCAAGCTTCTTTGCGGGTTTGATGTCATTTGAATCATCGAAGTAGTCCATTACTTTCTGAATTATGTTTCTTTTGGGAGCAGGAGTGATAACCGCGGTGCTATCGGTCTGGGCGTTGGCCAGAAATCCTATAGCGGAAGCGCATAATGTTATAAAAATTTTTTTTACCACGGTTGAAACGATAATAGTAGTGAAACTGCAGAACGAAACTTATTATCGTCCTGCAGTGTATTAACGTTTCATAAGTGTTAAATGTTCAATGAACCGCAAACTGGATTTTCTGAGTGGCGGTGGCGGCGGAATTCGACCGGGATTGCACGAATGCACGGTAAACGCCCGGGTCGAGAGCCACTGTCAAAGAATCTCCGGTAAATGTCCGGTCCATGGCTAAGTCGCCGTTGAGCCGCTCAACAACCAGGCGGTGCTGTC
Organism: uncultured Bacteroides sp.; assembly: GCA_964528425.1. GTDB lineage: Bacteria > Bacteroidota > Bacteroidia > Bacteroidales > Muribaculaceae > UBA3263. The sequence continues at coordinate 51,108 of CAZGTD010000010.1, read as the reverse complement.
CACCATAAATATCGCTGGCAATCTCAAAGTTTACTTCTCCATTTTCAACTGCCGCCGACAATGTTGCTGCCGGTGTGTTGTCAACCATGAAATAAAGCGTTTCTTCAGCCCAGTTATCGTTGGCGTCGAGAATGGCTAATGTTGCCTCATGATTACCGAACTCAAGTTTGCTGGTTGTGTAGACGAGGCGGTATTTGCCGTCCGACAGCGGCGATATCATGTCTGATACGTTTGCCTGCGACTTACCGTCGATAGTCAGTTTAATCGGATTTACCAGTGCATTGGAAAATGCCAATCCGTCGGCCGCGGTGAATTCTGCCGTTATGGTCGCTTTATATTTATAGCTTGAAGTGGGCTCGGCAATCTCAACCTCAAAGTTGTCAATAGCTACCGGTGTCGGAGTCGCAGCGGCCGGTTCGCCGGCTTCAGTGAAATTTATTCCGCCGATATAGCCCAGACCGCGTCGGGTGGCATCGGTAGAATAGGCATAAGCCTGAATTCGGTGATTATTGGGGTTAGTTGTGGACGGAGCAACGGTGCTTACATTGAAAATACCGTTTCTAACCTCTGCGATTACCTGGCCGATAATATCCTGGTCGATTGTCAGAGATGGCAGATAACCGGGATTGTTGCTCGGATTCGTAGTGTTTACGTTGGGCTTCGTTAACGGACTGTCGTAGAATGTTAGAATAACCGATCCGTTGAAGTCCGATGCCGTCTTCCCGTCAAGGCCGGTTATTCTGCCACTTATTTCCGTGGGTGCAACATAACTCAGGGTATTGTTGGGAATTTCATTGATTTCAACGTTGTTGGTGGCGTTATAAACCGGAAGCATCGGATCGCCGATGAGGTTATAGTTAAGGGTGTTGCACAGCGACTTGCGATACGCTGCCAATCGACTGTTGAATCTGCCGACGGCATCTGCCCATACGGTGCCGAACGGTGTGTTATTGGCGGCAGCATCCAGTCCGGCGGCTACCTCGCTGGCGAGTTCGGTGTTGTTTTCCGGAAATACTTCGCGTCCGGAACCGATAACTGCAACGGGACCGCCGTTGGGGTTGGCGAGCAAAGAGCCGGCAAGCGTGGAGTTATACACGTCAACAGCCGCAACATGGCATGACGCAATATGCATGAACGGCGAGCGAACAGACGTGTTCAGGTTTTTGGCCGCATCTATTGTCAGAATTGGGTCATTAACAGTTGTTGAACCGGAAATCCCGGTTGCGGTTCCGTGGCCGAAGAATGCATATAATTGTGCGCCGTAGGCGAGAGTGCGGTTTTGAATCTTCTTAATTACCGCATTATCATCTTTCGAAAAAATGTTTGATGCGCAACGCGTAACCGTGACCGAACGCCCGTGCTTGGAGTAGTCCATGGCCTGAAGCATCAGTTCAGCGTCGTTCATGTGAGTTCTCGACTTTTCGGTAGGGGTTGAATAGTCTGAAGCTACAATTATATTACCAAGTGAGGGGAAAGTGGGCAGTTGTGTAAGATAAGTTTCTACTTTCTTATAGTATTCATTTATTTCCAGAGTTGTTTTGAAGGGTACTCGCCCGATGCCGGCGACCGGCATGTTGGAGAATACGCAGAAGGTGCTGTGGCGTTCCGACCAAGGATTGGTAGTTTGAGGTTCGCCGGCACAAACGAAGTAAATGTCGGAGGAATAGTTGGTTGTTACATTTCGTGCCAACACGGGCTCCTCGCATTGTGCAGTAACGACATAGGGCGAATTATCGCCGACAAGCTCCTTATTGTTGAAGGTTGCCGGGCCGAGCAGAAGAACTCCCTGAAGCTTGGACTGCTGCCGGTCGTTAAGATGGGTAATAAAGCGGCGAACGGCCTCGGGCGATGTGTTACCGGAGCCATATTCGTTGAAAATCTGCATCTGATCAACAACTTTAACATCAAGCCCTTGCAAGCGCCGATGAAGGTCGGCTACGGTTTCTGCATCATCGAGCAGCGGTGTCGAAGTGATTATCAGCATGTCGGGCACGTTCATCGCGTGGAGGTTCTGGTTGGCAACGCGGCCCATAATTTCCGGTTCGGGGTGGTCGGCCTTGATGTCAAAGGCTATAAGTTCGTTTGCCGAACCTGCAGACGTTGACTGCAGAGTTCCATAGAACTTATCGTCATTTTGGGTCAGCAAGATTTCCTTGATTTTCAGGGGGTCGGTGATATTCCATACCTTCCAGTTCTCAGTATCAATGCCAGTGAGCTCAAAGGTTGCGGCCTTCTTTTCATTGAGGAAATACATTATTGACTGCGGCCGAACCCCAACGTCGTTCATCCTGTCGTATTTAACAAAAAAGAAGTCGAGGGCACAAGGTTTCTGTTGCAGACCATCTTCCGGAATCTTGAAAGTCACGGTGTGAGTCTGCGGCTCTACAGTCATCGGCATTGTAAACTCTTGTGAACGGAATTCCGGCGTAAGTATCTCTTTTTGAAGTAACAGGCTCGGTTTCGAACCGTCGGTTGCTCCTGGAACGATACCTTCGGAGAAGTATGCGGCCATATTGCCGGCAATTTCAGTGTTCGCCGGGGCAACATACGCGCCGAAAAGCAGTGTTGCGTCGGGCGATGCGAGATGGCACACCGTGAACGGGTGTGTTACTCCGTTGGTGCGTGTAATTGTTGCAGGTTCAATAAATATACTTCCGGCTTCGGTCAGCGACGTTATATCTTGTTCGTGATAATAGACCGCTTTGTGGCTTTTCAGAGCTTCCTCTTCGTTAACGGAAGCCGGGGCCGGTACAGTGCCTAAATTAGCCGCATCGGTTTTGGCGTCGGATATAAAATATGTGGCGCCGGTGCTGTTTGTGTGTCGTTCACGCTTGGCTGCATCGTTGGCCGTGAATTTCTTACGCCATACTTCGGGATTTATATCATAGTTGTCGGACAAATAAAAGAGAATCTTTTTTTGTTCGGGCAGATTGATGGTCGGAATAGGTGTAAGGTCGCCCGGAATAACATCAAAGGAGCAGGTTACCAGCAGGCTGGGGGAATAGCCGAAAACCTTAACATTTTCGGGTGATGAATAGCCGAGGTCATTGAGTTCGTCGTAGGTCAGCTGATAAACGCCATCGGTCATTACGCGAATCTTGGTCCATGTTCCATCGGCCATGACCGAAGAAGCCGGCATGTCAAACCCATAGGCTGAAATTGCCGATCCAAGCAGAAGGGAGAGAATATATGTGAATTTTTTCATGTAATGGTAATAATGAAAAACTTGGGCTATTTAATGTTGAAGTTTAAAACTTCGATGTTATCGATTGACTGTGAAATGTGTTGGTTGATTTCAATTGGTGCCGGAGAGTAGGGGAGGAAGTAAGCGATAATATCGCCGGTTTTCATCGTTGAGAAATCGGAAACTTTGGAAAGGAGCTTCCCGGCATGTTCTGAGGGGGTTGAAATCGGAAGCCAGTTACCGCAAACAACAGCCCCGTCCATGAAATCCAGACAGTCGCAGTTATCAGCCTCGGGAACCCATAGTAAGGTGGTGGCATCGAAGTAGCGCGGGGCAAATTTTGGGGCAACGTTTTTGCCGAGTTTGGCAATTCTGAACGCTTGGGCCAAACGCCAACGCCAGTTCGTGCCGCAGTCGGGCAAAAACCAGGGCTGGTTGTTGCGGCCTATAGCAGAGTCAGCAATTACTCGCAGCGAATTATCGGTTTCCAGCAGAAGTTTCAATTTCTTGTTTTATAGTCTACCAAATTGAATATTATCTGCAAAGTTACGAAAAAAATCGCTAAATCACAACTTATTTGAGCATATTTGCCACCGGAGTTTCAAAATACTTCTTGCTGAAATTAGCAATTATGGCAAGCAGCGGTACTGAAAGGCAGAATTCAAGGCCGATTGGCAGACTAATTCCAAGGTGGTCCATGGCCAATCGCGAGGCAATTATCCACGGATAATGGAGAATATAAAAGCTGAAAGAAACATTGCCCAACGCCAGCAGGGGCTTTGAGTGCAGAATCCTGGTTGTAAGGCAGTTGGTCTTGTCGGTAGCTGATAATATCAAGAGCAGAACGAACGTTGAAGGCCACCAGTAAGAACTTAATGTAAATCGAGTGGAAACATACTGTCCTCCAATTAAAAGAGAGGCTTTTAGTGCCAGAATACCCACAACCGCCAGGTCTGCCATTAAAGGCGATTTGATTTTAATATTCCGGAAATGATAAAGAAACGCAAGAACTATTCCAAATAGATAAGTTGCGAACTGCATTGGGGGAAAAACATAGATTATCCCCTTGGCCAAAGGTTCGGAAATATTCAGAGCAACAATGAAATAAGCGGTTAAGTACGAGGCCATGAATACTGCGAAACACTTTGGCTTTCGATAGGCGAGCCTAAAGGTTGGAAGGAACGCCAGATAGCAGAACATAATCGAGCTTATGAACCATGTCGGGGGATTTCCCGAAAAATAGTAGTCGGGGTTGGGAAACCAGCTCTGAAGCATAAGAAAGTCGGCCAATGTAGGGCCGAATCTCTGGTGAAATCGTGTGAGAATTAGAGAAATGATTAGGCCCACGAGATAGAGCGGATATAGCTGGGCGATGCGCTTTTTCATGAATGCAACGGGTGTTGGCAGCGCGTTTGACTCGGCGCGACGCAAACTCGACAAGGTAAATACAAAGGCACTCAGCATCATAAAACCGGCGATGCGGATGTCGCCGGAATCAGTCAGTATGTCGCTGTTGAAGCCAAAATGTGCGGCCAACACGGCAACGGCCAGCAGGCCGCGGAGCGATTGCAGATTATAAATCATTTGAGCGCAAAGTTACGAAAAAAATATTTGGAGATGTGGATTTTTCGGAAAATTTTCGTAAATTTGCAGTCTGAAATATTCGACATTACCATCACTTATGATAGAAGAAGAAAAAGCAGGCGCCGACTATGGCGCAAGTTCCATTCAGGTTCTTGAAGGTCTTGAAGCCGTTCGCAAGCGTCCGGCCATGTATATCGGCGATATATCAGCCAAAGGCCTCCATCATCTGGTTTATGAAGTTGTAGATAACTCAATCGACGAAGCCCTTGCCGGCTACGCAACTCATGTTGACGTAGTTATCAATGAGGATGACTCAATCACTGTTGTCGATAACGGCCGCGGCATTCCGGTAGACATGCACGAGAAGGAAAAAAAGAGTGCGCTTGAAGTCGTTTTGACCGTTCTTCATGCCGGCGGTAAGTTCAATAAGGATTCATATAAAGTTTCCGGTGGTCTTCATGGCGTTGGTGTAAGTTGTGTTAACGCCTTGTCGACATATCTTCGTGCGGAAGTTCGCCGCAATGGTAAAATATATATGCAGGAGTACTCCTGCGGTAAACCGACCTCACAACTAACAGTTATCGGCGAGAGCGAAACTACGGGTACAACCGTGACTTTTAAGCCCGATGCCTCGATTTTTGTAGAGACGGTTTATAATTACGATACTCTCGCCAACCGTCTGCGTGACCTTGCTTTCCTGAATGCAGGCATTACGCTTACTCTCACCGACAAGCGCGAGCGCGACGCTGACGGGAATGCCAGAACCGAGACTTTCTATTCGGAAGCCGGCCTGGAAGATTTCGTGCGCTACATCGATGCCAAGCGCACGCCATTGATCGACCATGTTATCCACCTCAATACCGAGCGTCAGGGTATTCCTGTTGAGGTTGCGTTGACCTACAATACTGATTACAACGAGAATATCTATTCGTTTGTAAACAATATCAATACATACGAAGGCGGTACTCACCTGACCGGCTTTAAGCGTGCTGTCGGCTTTACTATTAAAAAGTATGCCGAAGACAACAAGATGCTCGAAAAACTCGCTAAAGATAAAATCGAGCTCACTTCGGGTGACTATATGCAAGGTCTTACTGCCGTTATTTCGGTTAAGGTTATGGAGCCCCAGTTTGAGGGACAGACCAAGACCAAACTCGGCAATAACGAAGTAATCGGTGCCGTTCAAACAGCAGTTGCCGAGGCTATGCGCGACTATCTGGAGGAGCATCCGAAAGAAGCCAAGACTATAACGGACAAGATTATTCTGTCGGCAACGGCTCGTCACGCAGCACTGAAAGCACGCACCGAGGTTCTGCGCAAGTCACCTCTCGGTGGCGCCGGATTGCCCGGCAAGCTTGCCGACTGCTCGAGCCGCATAGCAGAGGATTGCGAACTGTTTATTGTCGAAGGTGATTCGGCAGGCGGTTCGGCCAAAAAGGCCCGCGACCGCCACACACAGGCTATTCTTCCTATCCGCGGTAAAATACTCAATGTTGAGAAGGCTTCGAAAACAAAGATTTTCGAGAATCAGGAAATTACCGCTCTTTATCGTGCTCTGCGAGTGGTTCCGAGTCAGGAGGAAGGCAAGGAAGATGACGTTGATATCAGCAAGATTGCATACCACAAAATTATCATAATGACCGATGCTGATGTCGATGGTTCCCACATCGACACATTGCTGATGACCTTCTTCTTCCGCCGCATGCGTTCAGTCATCGACAACGGCTACCTTTATATCGCCTCTTCTCCGCTATATAAGGTAAGCCTGAAAAATGGCAAGCGCGCCGAATATTGCTGGGACGAGCGTCAGCGCCGCGAGGCTATTGAGTCGATGGGTCCGGGAGCACTTGTACAGCGCTACAAAGGTCTGGGCGAGATGGACTATAAGGAATTGAAGGAAACCACCATGGACCCCCAGAACCGTATTCTCAAGCAGGTCAATATCTCTGATGCGATTGAGGCAGACCGTGTGTTCTCGATGCTCATGGGCGAGGATGTTGCAATCCGTCGCGACTTTATCGAGGCTAATGCCGCCTATGCCAATATCGACGCCTGATTCAATAGCAACGTAAATCTTGAGCCTGTCGCCGACAACAAAGCGGCAGGCTCAATTGTTAAAATATTGTTATGATTACTTCCTCAAAACCAAAACGCGGCGAACAGAAGCTTTTTGAGCAGATCGCCGAGTATATTAAACAGCAGAAGAACAATACGTTCAACTATAAACAGGTTTCGGCAGCAATAGGCGCCAAAACCGGACCAAAGCAGCGCGAGGTTGCGATGCGTCTATATGAACTTTCGCTTGACGGCGAGATAATTGAAGTGGCTCCAGGTAAATATAAGGCTCCTAACCGCAGCAATTATATGACCGGCACTTTCGTGAGGCGTAGCAATGGGAAAAACACAGTTGTTACCGACGAGGATGGCGAAAGCATTTTTGTTGCCGAGCGCAATTCGATGCACGCGCTTAACGGCGATAAGGTCCGTGTAATGGTTTCAGCAGCGCGTCGTGGTGCCGAGCCCGAAGCCGAGGTAGTAGAGATTACCGAAAAGAAGGAGCAGGTATTTATCGGTGTGTTAACCGTTGAGCGCGGTTATGCCATGCTTTCGACCGACTCCAAGTATCTGGCTACGGATATTTTTATTCCTAAGGATAAGCTCAGGGGCGGTAAAACGGGCGATAAGGTTGTTGCCCGCATAACTTCCTGGCCCGAGCATGCGAATATGCCCAAGGGCGAAGTGGTTGATGTACTTGGCAAAAACGGTGAGAACAATACCGAAATCCATGCTATACTTGCGGAATTCGGGTTGCCATATAAGTATCCCGAACAGGTTGAACGGTCTGCGCAGCGAATCACACCGGGTATTACACCCGAAGAAGTTTCAAAACGCGAGGACTACCGTCAGGTTTTGACTTTTACCATTGACCCGAAGGATGCCAAGGATTTTGATGATGCACTGTCGATAAAGAAACTGGCCAACGGTCATTATGAGGTTGGGGTACACATTGCCGACGTTACGCACTATGTTCACACGGATACGTCGCTCGATAAGGAAGCGCAAAAACGCGCCACTTCAGTGTATCTCGTTGACCGCGTAGTTCCGATGCTACCTGAGCACCTGTCGAACGGGGTTTGCTCGTTGCGCCCCAATGAAGAGAAACTTGCTTTCAGCTGCATATTCGAGATGGATGAAAATGCCAATGTTTTCAACCAGAGGATTAAAAAGACCGTAATATGCTCAGACCGCCGCTTTACCTACGAGGAGGCTCAGGAAGTGATCGAAACCGGTAGCGGGGATTACGTAGATGAAATTCTTGTTCTCGATAAGATTGCCAAGGCATTGCGTCAGGAGCGTTTCAAGAAAGGCGCCATGGAATTTGACCGCGCCGAAGTTAAGTTCAACCTTGATGAAGATGGCAAGCCTATCGGCGTTTACTATAAAGTGTCGAAAGATGCCAATAAACTTGTTGAGGAACTGATGCTGCTGGCTAACCGAACTGTTGCGGCAACGGTTGGCAAGGTAGCCGGTAACCGCAAGCCCAAGGCGTTTGTTTATCGCATTCATGATAAACCCGACGAGCAAAAGCTCGGAGATCTGGCAAAACTTGCTTCATCGTTCGGTTACAAGATTAAAACAAAAGGTACACCTCGTGAGGTTAATCGTTCGATTAACAGAATGCTGCTTGAAGTGAAGGGCAGAGGGGAGGAGAATCTGCTGTCGACTCTTGCAATCCGCTCTATGGCCAAGGCGGTTTATTCAACCGATAATATAGGGCACTACGGTTTGTGTTTCGATTATTATACTCATTTTACATCTCCGATTCGACGCTATCCGGATATGATGGTTCACCGGTTGCTTGCCCGATATCTCGACGGCGGACGTTCGGCGTCGGTTGATAAGCTGGCCGAGCAGTGCGAGCATTCATCGAAGATGGAGCAAATTGCCGTTAATGCCGAACGCAATTCCATTAAATACAAGCAAGTGGAATATATGCAGGATCATTTGGGCGAGGAGTTCGCCGGGGTGATAACCGGAGTGACCGAATGGGGGTTATATGTTGAGCTGGCCGAAAATATGTGTGAAGGCTTGATACCAATTCGCGACCTCGGAGATGATTATTATGAGCTCGACGAGCGCAACTACAGGTTAGTAGGTCGGCGCACGGCGCGTTCGTTCCGTCTGGGTGATAATGTTGTTGTGCGCGTTGCTCGTACGGACTTGCAGCGCCGGCAGCTTGATTTCGTGCTTGTTTCCGACAGCGGTAACGGTCTTCAACATGAAGAGACGAAGCCACGGAAACGTGACCACAAGCACCAGGGCTCACGCCGCAAATAGCATTTGATTTTCACGCGACCAACCCTGCGTTGAATTTCGCAGTTGGATTGTAAGCAAGCCATTATACTGATGCAATGTCTGACGCAGGCGTTGCATCAGTTCTTTCAGGGACCTGATTCCGGAAATTGTCAGCTGAGTCAGCGACTGACCTTGTTGAAATACTGAAACGAATATAACGTCGGAGAAATTTATGTTTGTCATGTTTTTTAAGTTGTTGATTTATACGGCAAAATTAGCCCTACAATGGGAAAATGAAATTCCCATATATATTAAAATAATTTAAAAGTCGAAGAGCTGGCTCAGTTTGATATAAAATTATGTGAATATCCGTTAAAAAAGCCGTAACTTTGCACAAACTTAATTTATAAACTAATTATTACATGCACACAAAACAGAATCTCAGCGTTTTAGCTCTTGCAGCAACGCTATCAACGGCAGTGCTCACAGGATGTATCGACCAAGATTACTCCCTGGAAGATATTGACACTAAAATGGAGTTTCAGGTCAACGATCTGGCATTGCCGCTGAACATCGCTCCTGTAAAGCTCAGCAGCCTTGTAGACCTTACATCGGAAGAATGTATTGAAGAAGTCAATGGCGAATATGTACTCGTTAAGACCGGTGAATTCAAAAGTTCTCCTATCAGCATTCAGGGCATTCACGCGGTAGCCGTAAAAGAGAATAACGATGTTAATGAAATTAAGCTCCCGATGGTTGTTCCCGGCGTTAAGGTTCCACTGACGGAATATATTCACCAGTTTAACTATAATTATGATGATGTAGACAAGTATATCGTCAAAATTATCAAAGGTCAGGTAGATCTTACCCTTTCGCTGGAAATTGCCACTCTTTATGATAATAACGGAGGTGTTCTTGATGCAGATTTCAGCAATCTGAAAATTAAGTTGCCCGCCGGTTTTTACGGCACTCTGAGTGACGGTACTGTTATAGATGCGGCCTACGAAAAGAAAAACGGTAGTGAAGTAACTATCACGAATGCTACTGTCAACAGTAAAGGTATATATCGTTTAGATTTCCATGTTACCGAATTCGACATGGAAGCTGCCGGCGGCCATCTTAACGATGTTACCCGCGATTTTACTCTGTCGACCGGAATGGGTATTGTTGGAGGTGATATTGTCAGTAAGAGTACAAAGAGCGCTCCTGCAACTATTACGGTTACTTTCAGTATTTCGCCACTTGATGTAATTTCCATCACCGGTGAAATCTGGTATGAGGTTAAAGACCTCATGACTGACCAGGATATACTGTTTAATGACCTGCCCGATGTGTTGACCGATCCGGAAACCAAGCTCTCATTCTTTAATCCGCAGCTTTATCTCTCGATAGAGAATCCCTTAGGGGCTATTGCTTATGCGACCACAGGATTAACGATTGAGCAGATTCGCAGCAATGGCGAAAAGCCGGCCCCTGCTGCTTTGGCCAAGCCCTTGACCATCGGAAATAAAGAAGGGTATCAGGATTACTGTCTGTTGCCCCGCCCAGGCGATTTGAGCAAGCCTTACTATAAGTATCCGAATGCAGAATTGTGTCAGATGAACAATTTGGGCAATATCGTATATGGCGACGGGTTACCTGCGGGTTTAAAAATCGATTTTGTGAATCCGGTGCTTCCCGATCAGACCGTTGACGGCTTCAAACTTGATTGGGAAGGTCAGATTACGGGTAACTACACTCTGTTTGCTCCGCTGCAGCTGAATGCGGGTTCCGCCATATATTATAAGGACACCGTTACCGGCTGGGGACTGACATCCGATTCAGACGAAATGGAAATCAAGTATCTGACACTCGATGCCGATATAACAAGCCATCTGCCCGTTGATGTATATTTCACTGCCAAACCTGTTAATTCTGATGGTGAAGAAATCACCAGCGTCAAGGTTAATAAAGTAGAAGTTCCGGCCGGTCAGACCTCACACGTTACAATTACCATGGAGGGTACAATTTTAGACCTCGACGGTATGAGCTATATTGCCAGCTTCAAATCAGTTAACGACAGCAAGGTTCTTCGTCCGGATGCATCGCTGGATATTGCCAACCTTAAGGTGCGCGTAACCGGTAATTATATCATTGAAGAAGATGAAGACGATGATGATAACTATTGATACATGTCACACACATAATTTATATTCCAATCACTATGAAACTATTTAAACAATCAATACTGTGTGTGGCCATGGCAACAGCCGCATTTACTGCAGCCGCACAAAGCCGTTCGGGTTATTTTCTGGACAACTACGCCTATAACTATCAATTGAATCCGGCAATGGGTCGCGACGGGAAGTTCGATATCAGCTTCCCGGCACTTGGCAGCCTGAACGTAGGTGTTAACTCAAATATCGGACTCAACACGTTTCTTTATAAGCGTTCTGACGGCCGAATGATGACGTTCATGCATCCTGACATACCTGCGTCGGAAGCTATGAAGAAGTTTAAGAATAACCTCCGGTTGGGTTTAGATTTGCGTGAAACTATCCTAAATGTGGGTTTCAGAGGCCTCGGAGGTTATAACCATATCAGCATCAACGCCGTTGCCGAAGGTCAGGTGCGTTTGCCCAAAGCATTATTCTCATTCATGAAGGAGGGAATTACCAACCGCTCTTATGAAATCGGTCGCGTAGCAATCCAGGCCGGGGCGTATGGCGAGATAGCGCTTAACCACTCTCATGATATGTCAAAGATTCTCCCCGGGTTGAAAGTGGGTGGCACCTTTAAATTCCTTGTTGGCGTTGCAAACGTTGATATGTATATGAACAAGGCAGATCTTGTTCTCGGCGAAGATGCCTGGACCGCTACCACCGAGGGCGCTGCCCGAGTAAGCGTAAAAGGCTTTGATTGGAAGCTTAACGACGATGGCCAGATAGATGGTGGCGACGTTGACAGTTTCTCTGCCCCCAATGGCTACGGTATTGCTTTTGACCTTGGTGCGACCTATGACTGGAAAGATTTTACATTTGCCCTGGCATTCAATGATCTTGGGTTTATCAGTTGGTCGAACACCGCAAAGGCGGGAACCAATGGCGTGCATACCTTCAATTCCAATGACTATATTCTTGACCCGGACGATATCGATTCGTCGTTTGACAAGATGAAGGATGATGCAACCGCCCTATATGACTTTAAGCCCGAAGGTGAAGCCGGCGGCTATACCCGCGCTCTTGCAGCAACGATGAATGCAAGCGTTGAATACACACTTCCGATGTATAATAAGCTTAGTTTCGGTTTGTTGAACACAACGCGCATGGCACGCCGTTTTGCATGGACCGAGTTTCGGTTCAGTGCCAACTTTATGCCGGCCAAATGGTTCGGTATGAACGTTAACTACGGTGTAGGTACTTTTGGCAGCCACTTTGGGTGGATGCTTAACCTTGCCCCCAAAGGTTTCAACTTTTTCATAGGAATGGACCATACTATCGGTACTCTTGCCAAGCAATATGTTCCGAAGAATCTCAACGCCCAGCTGTCGCTTGGTCTGAACTTCCCGATCTGATAAGATAGGGAACTGATTTCGGGCGGTGGGCAGATTGCCCGCCGCCCTAATTTTTTTTGGTTATGTCGGGGAAAAGCGTTAAATTTGCGGTAATTATGACCATGTAGTATATATGAATCGCAAACCTATTATATTGGCCCTTATGGCACTGGGCGCTTTCGGTGTATCGGGGCAAATCAATTCACCACAATCGGCGGGTTACCAAGCCCGTGCAGCGGCCATGCTTGGTCAAGGTAATTTCCGCGGATGTATTGACCAGTGCAATGCCGGTCTGCAGCTTGCAGATGCTCCACGTCAGCAACTTTTGTGGCTGCGAGCTGTTGCTGCTTTCAATGGGGGCTTTCCGGAGGCCAAAGCCCTTCTTTCGCAATATATCGGCATGTTCCCTGCCGCTCCCAATGTTATTTCGGCCCGTTTGATGCTTGCCACCATAACTTTTTATGAGGGTAACTATAAGGCAGCTCTCGAGCAATTTAACCGTATAGACGGTAGAGCGCTCGATGCAAATGAGAGTGAGGATCTGATGTACAGGCGCGCCTATTCGATGATGATGCTTGGCGACTATGAGAAAGGCTCAAAGCTGATGCAGACGCTATCGGGTACCAAGCGATATGGGTCTGCGGCCACTTTTTATGAAGCATATATGGCGTTTGCCGATGGCGAGTATGACTATGCCCTCGACCTTTTTAGCAAATGTGACCGAAGCAAGGCTCCGGGCGATATGGCGGACTACTATGTTGCTCAAATTTTGTTTCGACAGGCGCGATATGCCGATGCATTGAACCTCTTGATGCCCCTGATGGCGCGCCGGGATGTTGAGCCGGCATTCTCTGAAGAAATCAACCGTATTGCCGGCGAGTGTTACTATGCCTTGGGCGACGATAACAGGGCAATGGTTTTTCTGAATCCATACATTGCGGCTCATAGCGCTGATGCTCCGCTGAGCACCAGATACATAGTCGGAGTTGAACGCTATCAGACCGGTGATTATGACGAGGCGCTTGAACTGCTTGCTCCCGTCAGCTCGCTGACCGACCAGATGGGACAGAGTGCAGCCCTCACGATGGGTCAGGCATATCTTGCAAAGGGAAATACAAAGTCAGCGCTGATGATGTTCGACAAAGCGGCAACGCTTGACTTTAATCCTTCGGTTACCGAACTTGCATATTACAATTATGCCGTTGCTCAGGTTGACGGAGGCCGACTGCCATTTACTAATTCCGTGCAGACTCTCGAGAATTTCATTGACCGCTATCCCAACAGCCGTTATGCCGATTCAGTGAGAGAATATCTCGTTAAGGGTTATATGTCGACCGATGATTATGAAGGAGCGCTGCGCTCGCTTCAAGCAATGAAAAGCGTAAGCACACCGGCGGTTAATCAAGCGCGGCAACAGGTTAATTTCGTGCTCGGTACTCGAGCACTCCAGAGCGGAAACACCTCGCAGGCTATTGCGTATCTGCGGGAGGCAGAGAAATATGCATCGTCAAACAGCGACATTGCTCTTCAGACTTCATTATGGCTTGGCGATGCACTGTATGCCTCAGGCGAATACCGTGAGGCAGCCGTACAATACAGGAGATTCCTATCCAAAGCTCCAAAAACGGATGCAAACAGAGCTACGGCACAGTATAATCTATCGTATGCGTTGTTCGGCTCCAGAAGTTATTCAGACGCGCGCCGCGAGTTTCAGGCAGCAGTTGGCAGTAAGCAAATGAGTTCGGAGCTGACGGCCGATTGTTATAACCGCATCGGCGATACATATTATTATCAGAAACAGCTTGCGGATGCGCAAAAGGCATATCGGTCGGCATACGAAGCCAACCGTAAGGCGGGCGATTATTCGCTGTTGCAGATAGCCATGATTGACGGCCATATCGGTAATCATACGGAGAAGTTAAAGACGCTTGACGAGCTGATAGCTAAATATCCGAACTCGGCACACAGGCCGTCGGCTATGACAGAAAAGGCGCTTGCATACGTCGTTACATCCAACCCACGGAAAGCTATTGAGGAGTATAAGCAGGTCGTTGCCAATTATCCGCAGACGGCCTACGGACGAAATGCACTTTTGCAGCTCGCAATTTTGAGCGACAACATAGGTGACCAACAGGCGGCTTTGGATTATTACCGCCGCGTTGTTGCCAAGTATCCCACAAGCTCTGAAGCGGCTCTGGCTGTTGATGATATGAAGCGTATATATGGCGATAAGGGCAACATTGAAGAGCTGAATTCATTCTTAGTATCGGTTAAGGGTGCGCCTCAACTCGATGCCACCGAACGCAATGCCATAGCTGCAGCGGGCTTGCTGCGTAAGGCGAAAACGGCTACGACCTCCGACGGCAAGTTGGCCGCCGCAAACGAAATGCTCACGAAATATCCCGACGCCGAGGGTATTGAAGAAGCGCTGCAGATTGCAGCTGCCGCTTATATGGAGCAGGGCTTGGCTGATAAGGCGTTGAATACATATAGCAGACTTGTAGAGAAGGCTACCAACGACGATATGCGCTACCAAGCGCGAATCGGTGTGCTTCGTGCCGCAGCCGAAATGGATGACCATAGGAAGGTGATAGAGGTCAGCAGCGATATTCTTGCCAATCCGGTTATGGCCGGTGGAGCTCTGTCGGAGGTTAAATTCCTGCGAGCAAATGCCTTGAAAGCAACCGGGGATGTAGACGGAGCACTGGCGTTATGGCGGGAACTCTCCGGGTCGTTGTCGATGCTCTACGGAGTGCGTTCGGCCTATGAAATCGCTGCGCATGACTTCAGCACCGGCAACCTGAAACCTGCTGCTGACCGGGCGGAAGCCATAATTGATGCGAATCCTCCTCACGCATATTGGCTCGCCCGAACTTTTATTCTCTATAGTGATATTCTGCGCGCTCAGGGTTCGGATTTCGAGGCTGACGAATATCTCAAAGTTCTTCGGTCGAATTATCCGGGTAATGAGCAGGATATTTTCAGAATGATTGATAAACGTTTGCCCAAATGATGAAACAAAAGTTTATTTCATATATATTTACTATTATTTCGCTGCCGGCATTTGCCCAGAATCTAAATACTGAAATCACGGTAAACCATGAGGTTGTGCCCGAAGAGCGTGCGGCAACCCGTTTGCGCATGCTTCCGCAGCTATCGTTGCCGAAAGTAGAAGCAGGTCGCCTGCCGGTAGCATCGCGGTTCGTTCCGACGCAGATTTCACCGTTTATCAATCCGCTTGACGCGACCGGATATCTTGATCAGTCGCCTGTTTATCCATGGCGCGGTTATGCTATGTTAGGCTACGGGCCGATTTATAATCTCAACGGGTCACTGGGCTATAGAGTAGTTGATAGACCGACTCTGACGACCGACGTTTATGCTCAGTTCAACGGAATGAGTTATAAGCGCACTTATGCAGGTTTGCCTGAGTTTATGAAGAATTATGACGGTAAAGTCTGTTTTCGCCGTCAGGCCGTACTGGGCGGAGCAGATTTACGCTGGTCGGCCGGTAACGGTATCCTCGATGCTTCGTTGCTTTACCAGTATCAGGGATATAATTTCCCGATTCTTTTGCTGCAGCAGCCTCCGGCTACGGATAAACATGAAATAAACGCTAATAGAGCCAATTTGAAATTAGGTTGGAGTTCTACCGTTAATAATTTCGATTACTCTATTGCAGCCGACTATTCCATGGTATATTTCGGTAAGGGGGATGCAACAAATAACCGCGGACGTCTTTCCGCTTCCGGCGCGTGGCGATCGTCGACAAAATCGGTCTGGCGCATTGACCTTGGCTTTTCGTTAGACAATTCAGTTATAACAGGCAATAAAGGCATTCTTCACATTCTTCCGCGTTATTGCTTTAATATCAGTACTTTTAATCTTTCTGTTGGTGCCGACGTGGATATTAAGACCGGTAATTGCAAGTCGAGTAAATCACTACTTGTCAGCCCCGATTTGAATATAGTATGGCGACCCTCGGCAATGTTCAATGCCTGGGGAAAGCTTTCGGGGCGTATGGTTGATAATTACCGCGGTTCTCTGCTGGATGAGCAACCTTACCTTTTGCCTGATTTCGATACCGGGATTTCTCGCATTTATAGTGGCGAAGTCGGTATAACGGTAGGCCCCGTGCGCGCGTTTTCAATTCAATTTTTCGGCGGCTACGATGTTGCTTACGACTGGTATATGCCCGCAGTAGAAACGGGCTATATGCAGGCTATGGACGTGAAAGGCTTTCGATGGGGTGGTGCAGTCAACTATGATTGGCGCAGGATATTGTCGGTTGCCGTGCGATTGGATATGGCAGAGAGTCCGCGCGGCAATTACGAAAGAGGATATGCCATTTGGCGCGACCACGCCAAGCTCAACCTTACGGCCAACTTGGCAGTTCGCCCCATTAAGCAACTTGAAATAGGGGTTGGTTATCATTTGCGTTCGGGACGTCAAAAGACTCTCGGGTCAGATAAGAACCTGAATCTGCTAAATATTTCAAATCTCTCCGCTTCAATAAATTATAATATCGACCGCCGCTGGTCGGTTTTCGCCAAGGGTGAAAACTTGCTTAATAAGAACTGGTATCTTGGCCCCGCGGTTCCTTGTCAGGGAATCATGGGAATGGTTGGTGCCGCTTATAAATTCTAAGAAATATGAAAATTAATAATCTTACTGAAAACAATTCGCTCCTGAGCCAGTATATGATGGAGCTACGCGATGTTAACGTTCATTCGGATATGCTCCGTTTCCGACGCAATCTGGAACGCATAGGCGAAATTATGGCCTATGAAATTTCGAAAGAGCTTGAATATTCCGCCCGAGAAATACAAACACCCTTGGCTCCTTGTGTTTGCATGGAACTTTCCGAAAAAGTAGTTCTTGCAACTATTTTCCGTGCGGGTCTTCCTTTCCATCAGGGTTTCCTCAATTATTTCGATCATGCCGGAAACGCATTTGTTTCAGCATATAGAAAATATAAGGAGAAAGAGAACTTTGACGTTTTCATTGAGTATATAGCTTCGCCTGATTTGACAGGCAAAACGGTTATTTTGTGTGACCCCATGCTTGCTACCGGCACCTCTATGGAGTTGAGCTATAGGGCTCTTTTGACTAAGGGGAATCCGGATCATATTCATGTTGCATCGGTTATTGCATCGGAAGCTGCTATCGAATACATAAAGAAGACTTTTCCTGAAGATAAAACCACGGTTTGGTGTGCGGCCATTGATCCGGAAATAAACGACCATTCTTATATTGTGCCCGGTCTGGGCGATGCCGGCGACCTTGCCTACGGCGAGAAATTATGAGTATTTCCCGTAAGTCATATACTCTGCCCTTCATACTGGTTACCATGCTCTTTTTATTATGGGGCGTGGCTAACAATATGAACGATACGTTGCTGGCTGCTTTCAAGCGAATCATGTCGATTAGCGACCTACAGACTTCGCTGGTGCAGTTTGCCTTTTATGGTTCATATTTCTGCTTTGCGGTTCCGGCGGCATTGTTTATCCGCAGGTTCAGCTATAAGAGCGGAATTATTGTCGGGTTGATTTTATATGCTTTGGGAACTATGCTGTTTACGCCGGCCGGTAATGAGGGGAGCTACTCCTTTTTTCTGCTGGCAATTTATGTTATGGCCGGTGGTTGCGCGATACTTGAAACCACCGCTAACCCGCTTATAATGGAGCTTGGCAGCCCCGAAACGGCAACTCGCAGGTTGAATATCGCTCAGGCGTTTAATCCTCTCGGTGCAGTAGCCGGTATTTTTTTAAGCAGGTTTCTCATACTTTCGCAACTTCACGAAGCCGGTGCCGAAGAGCGCGGAGCAATGTCGGCCGAGGCGCTCTCGGCCCTCCAACACCGTGAATTCAATGCTGTTTCGGAAACGTATATGCTGATTGGCATTGTCCTGATTGTTCTTACAATTGTTATTGCTTTGGCAAAGATGCCGGGTGAGCGCGACACGTCCCGTCTTGACTCACCGGTAAGTAGTATAATCAGGTCGCTATGGAATAATAGCCGCTATCGCTATGGAGTTGTTGCCCAATTTTTTTATGTTGGAGCTCAAACTTGCGTGTGGTCCTTTTCGATTCGTCTGACCATGAATGAGCTCGGAATTCGCGAAGCAGCTGCGAGCGATTATTTTCTTATCGCTATAGTATTGTTTACTCTTTGTCGCTTCCTGTTTACATGGCTTATGAAGACTGTAAAACCAGCGAAATTGATGGTGGTAGCGACTGTGGGAGCTATAATTGCGACCTTGACCGTGATTCTTGGTTCGGGTTTGACTTCGATTATCGGACTGGTGTTTATCTCAGCCTTTATGAGCCTTATGTTTCCTACCATTTATGGAATGGCACTAAACGGAATAACCGGCTCGACCGCTAAACTTGCATCGTCGGGGTTGATAATGTCAATTGTCGGAGGGGCCCTTGTAACACCCTTGCAAGGTTATATCAGCGACGTAAGCGGGAATGTTTCCGTATCTTTTGCCGTTCCTCTGGTGTGTTTCTTTGTTATTCTTATTTATTCGGTTGTAAATGTCAAAAGATAATCAAAATACCCGGCCAAAAGTTTTTGTGTCGGGGTGTTACGACATGCTTCATTCCGGTCATGTCGCTTTCTTTAAAGAGGCGGCACAATATGGCGATCTGTATGTGGGCATAGGTTCTGATGCCACAATTGAGGAACTCAAGCACCGTAAAACCGTTTATAGCGAAAAAGAACGCCTATACATGGTAAAAGCAATTCGCTACGTAACGGACGCATGGATTAACCGCGGATCGGGAATCATGGATTTTGTCGACACGCTGGATATGGTAAAACCGGATGTTTTTGTTGTTAACAGCGACGGCGGCAATGAAACGAAACGCAAGTTCTGCGAGGAGCGTGGAATTAAATACGTTGTGCTTGAACGTGAACCTGAAAAAGGATTGCAAGCGCGTTCAACAACGAGTTTACGAAGCGGAGTAGCCTCGCAGCTTCCATATCGTCTGGACCTGGCTGGAACATGGATTGATCAGCCATATGTTAGCCAATATCATCCGGGGTGGGCGCTGACAATATCGCTTGAGCCTGTTGAAGAGTATATGGAGCGCGGCGGCATGTCGACTTCAACCAGAAACGCGGCACGCAAAATTTGGCCTTATCAGCTGCCAAACTATAATGAAGAGATGCTTGCGCGGCTGCTGTTTTGCTTCGAAAATGATCCGGAGGAGGATAAGGGCCACATTTCCGGCGCCCAGGATGCTATCGGGATTTGTATGTCGGGACTGAACCGCCACTATTACGATAGTACATACTGGCCATCGAAAATTGAGTCAATAACTGATGAGGGGACTTTGCAGTGGCTTGAGCAGCATCTGTGTCTTGTTCCGATGTTTCCACGCCGACCAGGCTGTTCGGTAGTTGAAGGCAAAGATATCACCCCGCAAAAGGTTAAGGCCTTGGCCGATGCAGCCGGCCGCTGCTGGGAGGCCATCAAGTCACGCGACCTGCCTGCATTTGCCAAGGCATATCAGGATTCATTTGACGCGCAGATTTCAATGTTCCCGGCGATGGTTGCCGACGGGGTGCAGGATTATATAGACAAGTATGCTGATAAGTCATTAGCGCATAAGCTTGCCGGTGCCGGCGGCGGGGGTTATCTCGCGTTAGTTATCGATGGCCCTCTTCCCGAGGGTGCGCATCCGCTTAAAATCCGACGCAAAGACTCGATTTAAAACAGCAGAGCATCGAGAAACGATGATATCGCAGCGCGCGCAGCCTTTTGGTCGGGCGCGTTGTTTATCATTATGGCCACGGCGTGGGTGGGGGCTTTGGTCTGCGGGTCGAGCCGATAGCCTACATAGCACACAACCCCGGTCATCGACCCGGACTTGAGGCAATAGTTGTCGCGACATGTGCTGTCGCGCATAAAGTTACGCACGGTGCCGTCCAAGCCAACGCGGGCAAAGGAGCCGACGTAGTCGCTGTTGTCGGCCATTGCGCGCAACACTTCGCCGAGCTGGCGCGGGGAGATTGCGTTGTGGCGCGAAAGGCCGCTGCCGTCGGCGATTCTGCAACCGCGCAAGTCGACACCCATATTGGTTAATATGTTCCGCTCGACAGCAATTGCCGTTTTGCGGGTCTGGCGCGGCGCGAGCAGGCGCAATGTGGCCTCGGCCATCTGATTGTCTGAGCGCACCATCAACGAGCGGGTCACACTTCTTAACCGCGGTGAGTAATATTCGAGAATCAGCGATGAATTGTTGCTTTTTTCGGCCGGTTGCGCGCCATTAAACTGCTTGGTTACTTCGTTGAGCAGAACCGCGGGCGGGTAGGGCATCGAGCACTTCAGAGTGGCCGATTTTTGGTGACGGCCAAGCGACCCTGAAACCACCAAGTCATAGCTGCCCGGATTGCGGAAGAAATGCAGGTAAGTGCTGTTGGGCTGTTGAATAATCTTGAGCCCGGGAATTTCGGGGAATGTTTTCCAGGAGGGAACCGACAGGGTAAACACGTTGTCGCGCCAGTTCAGCGAATAGAAACCGGCGCCGTCGATACCCGGAATATCTTCAATCTCCCATGATTCTACGGCCCCTTGGTCAGGCCAAGATTCCGACTCGATTGCCGCGCCGGTGATTTGGGTGAAACCATAGCCGGCGGCGGCATTTTTCAGGGCAGTCAGGAATCCCTCACGTTCTTTATTGAACTCAACCGAGCCGAGCGTAGGGTCACCCGAGCCGGTAATGACAAGGTTGCCGTGGAGAGTGCCTTGGCTGATGTTGCCGGCGGCGCTAACGGTGGTTTTCCATCTGTAGTCGCCGCCATATTTCTTTAGGGCGGCGGCAACGGTTACCGACTTCATAACCGATGCCGGGGTCATTAAAACTTCGGAATTATATGCAACCGTGGGATCGCCTCCCGAAAGCGGAGCCACATAAATTCCTATCTGGGCCTGCTCGGCCCCAACAAATGTTAGCGGACACTGCCCGAAAGCAATGCCCGCGCTAACAAGCGCTATAAGTGCGCTGATGAGGTGTTTGGTCATCTATTACAATAAAGATACTGAACGGTTTACAAAGTCGCTCAACTCGCGGCCACGCAACATTCCGGTCGAAAGCAGAGCAAGGTCAATAAGCTGACGCACGAGCGGCTGCTTGGAAGCGAATTCCTTGGCTTTATCAGCTATTGCTGTTCTGGAAGAAACCATAGCCGTTTGCAGTTCGTCAATCTGCTTTTGCTGTTCGTCGGTCGGTTTATGGTCTTTGACTTCGGCATTGACTGCATTGAGCTTGGTTTCAGCTTCGCCGAGTTCGGCGAATGCTTTATTGATATCTTCGCCTATGGCTTTTTCAGCTTCTTCCTTAATTTTAGCTACAAGTGGATGTTCGGTGTTGACCACCAGCGAATAAGTATCGGGCAACTGACTGTAGAAGTTCATGCCCGGCTGCATGGCGGCCATCTCCTTCATGCGGCGCATGTATTCGTTAACGGTTATGGTTACGGGCATCGAAGATGCGCTGAGGGCTTCAAGCTGCACCAGGAATTCGGCCTTTTCAACGTTAGGAATCTGCGATTTGAAGATTCCCGACATCATTTCGAGCGTTGCGCCCGACAGATTCGACGATTTGGCGTTGCCTTTGTCTATAAGCTTATCGATAATATCAGAGTCGACGCGTACAAACCGCGAGCCCTCGATTTTTGTTTCGAGCAGGCCAACGAAGTGGCTGTCGAGCTGACCATCCATAACCAATACGCTGTAGCCTTTGGAAGTAGCTTCGTTGATATACGAGAACTGTGCGGTGGGGTCGGTGGTGTAGAGGAACACAATCTGCTTCTGAGCATCTGTCTGATTGGCTTCAATAAGGGTTTTATACTCGTTGATAGTATAGTACTTCCCTTCGGTGTCTTTGAGCAGGCAGAAGTTCATTGCCGCATCGCGGAACTTATCGTCGGTCAGCATACCGTATTCAATGAACACCTTAATATCGTCCCATTTGGCTTCAAAGTCTTTGCGGTCGGCCTTGAAAATATCTTCGAGGCGCTGGGCAACCTTCTTGGTGATGTAGCCCGAGATTTTCTTAACTGCCGAGTCGCTCTGCAGGTAGCTACGGCTAACGTTCAGAGGAATGTCGGGCGAGTCAATCACACCTTGAAGAAGCATCATGAACTCAGGCACTACGCCTTCAACCGAGTCTGTTACGAAAACCTGGTTGGAATAGAGCTGAATTCGGTTTTTAGTAAGCTCAAAATTATTGTGAATCTTAGGGAAGTAGAGAATACCAGTTAAAGTAAACGGATAGTCAACGTTGAGGTGAATCCAGAATAAAGGATCATCCTGACCGGGATATAGCTCATGGTAGAAATCAATGTAATCCTTGTCGGTCAGGTCTGCCGGCTTTTTGGTCCAAGTTGGCTCAGTGGAGTTGATAACTACGCCGTTGCTTTCAACGGGGACAGGAAGGAAGCGGCAATATTTGCGCAGCAGAGTGTCAATGCGGGTCTGCTCGAGAAATTCCTTGCTTTCATCATCGATATACAGAATGATGTCGGTGCCGCGGGTTTCCTTGTCACACGGTTCGAGGGTATAGACCGGAGAACCGTCGCATTCCCAGCGCACGGCCTGGGCACCTTCCTTATAACTTAGGGTGCGGATTTCCACTTTGTTCGACACCATGAAGGCCGAGTAGAAGCCGAGGCCGAAGTGGCCGATAATTCCGTTTGCAGTGTCCTTATATTTATTAACAAATTCTTCGGCACCGGAAAAGGCAATCTGGTTGATGTATTTTTCAACATCTTCTGCAGTCATGCCGATGCCATGGTCAGAAACCGTGAGTGTGCCGGCTTCTTTATCAATGGTTACCGTTACTTTCAAATCGCCGAGCTCACCTTTGAATTCGCCGAATGATGACAGGGTTTTAAGTTTTTGAGTTGCGTCCACGGCGTTGCTTACGAGTTCGCGCAGAAAGATTTCGTGGTCGCTATAGAGGAATTTTTTAATTACGGGGAAAATGTTTTCGGTAGTAACACCGATAGAACCTTGTTTTTTTTCGATTGTTTCCATATTTTGCATTTGGTTTTATCTTGTGAATATCAAACACCGTGCCAAACTGATTGGTTCAGAATAGGCCGAGCCCTGAAAGAAATATTAACGTTATGCAAAGCGGAGCTATAAAGCGAAGGATAAATAGAAGGAGCGATACAATGATTTTTGAAACTCCACGCAGCTGGGCCTCAACCGCATGGCGTTTCATAACGTAGCCGACGTAGAGCGAAATCATAATGCCGCCGATTGGCAGGCAAATGGTGCTCGAAACGAAGTCGAATAAATCAAACAGGCTCATTCCAAACAAGTAGATATTCAGTTCTGGATTGAACGAAAGCGAGCAGAGAGTGCCGAATACCGCGCATATACCGATAGTCATGGCCGTAGCTTTAGAGCGTGGCATTTTGCACTCTTCACAGAAGTAGGCAATGGCTATTTCTGCCATTGAAATAGTAGAGGTGATGGATGCAAGCAGTAAAAGGAAGAAGAATAGGGGAGACCAGAGCTGACCCAGGGGCAGGCTGTGGAATATGGCCGGTAAAACCTCAAAAACAAGTTTCGGGCCACCGGCCGGTGACTGGCCGAATGAAAATACCGCCGGGAAGATTATTATTCCTGACAAAATGGCAACCATAGTGTCGAGACCGGCAATAGTAACGGCATTTTTCAGCAGTTTGGTTTCAGGTTTGAAATAACTTGCGTAGGTGAGCATACATCCGAGACCTATGCTGAGCGAGAAGAATGCCTGCCCCATGGCACCGAGCCACACGCCGGGCGTGAGTTTGGAGAAATCGGACTTGAAAAGGAATTGGAGGCCTTCTTTCGCACCGGGGAGCATCAGTGAGTTCAAAGCAAAAATCAACAGTATGGCGAAAAGCAGCGGCATAAGCAGATTCGACATCCGTTCGATGCCTTTCTGAACTCCCTTGCGGAGTATAAAAAAGTTCAAGGCAAGGAAAATTAAGGTGAACAGCACCGCTTTCCATGATCCGGTGAACTCCGAGAACTGTTGATGGAGCTCCTGCTGATCCGAAGCGCCACTGAAGCCTTGTAAAGAGCGTAGGATGTAGTCGGCTGTCCAGCCGGCAACTACACTATAGAAGCTTAGGATTATCAATGCTGCAATAATGCCGTTAAAACCAATCAGATTCCAGCATTTTGAGCCGGGTAGGGTTTTAAATGCACCGTAAACATTCTTTTTGGCAGCACGGCCGATTATGAATTCGGCAGTGATTACCGGGATGCCCAGGCATAGAATGAAGAGCAGGTATATGAGCATAAATGCGCCGCCGCCGTGCACACCTGCCTCGTAGGGGAATCGCCATACATTTCCAAGGCCGACTGCTGAGCCAACCGTGGCGGCGATTACTCCCAAACGGGTGGTGAACTGCGCGCGCGGGGCCATCAGTATTCGTCCCAGGACTTGATTTCGATGTCGTCGAGCGTCATCGAGGTGAAGGCGGATATAAATGCTGCGGCCAGGCGTGCGTTAGTCAGCAAGGGCACGTTAAGGTCAATCGCGGCGCGACGAATCTTGTAGCCATTGCTGAGTTCGGTGGGCGTAAGATTTTTGGGCACGTTGACAACCATATCGATTTCCTTGTTGTGGAGTAAGTCGAGAGCCTGAGGCTGCATGTCAGGTTGTGAGGGCCAATATACGCGGATGGCAGGAATGCCATTGTCGTTCAAAAACTGGTGAGTACCTCCGGTTGCGTAAATCTTGTAGCCATGGTTGTGGAGCAGATGTGCGCTATCGAGCATATCGGCTTTTTGTTTGGGGGTACCGGTAGAAAGCAATACGCTTTTTTCCGGTACACGCTGACCAACAGAGAGCATGGCCTTGAGGAGTGCTTCCGATGTGTCGTCGCCAATGCATCCGACTTCGCCGGTAGAGCTCATGTCGACGCCCAAAACGGGGTCGGCACCCTGCAGGCGCGAGAAGCTGAATTGCGACGCTTTGATGCCTACATAGTCAAGATCGAAAGCGCTCTTGGATGGTTTTTCAACGTCTTCGCCGAGCATAATGCGGGTCGCGAGGTCGATGAAGTTGATTTTGAGCACTTTGCTGACGAAGGGGAATGAGCGCGAAGCGCGCAGATTACATTCAATTACCTTGATGTCGTTATTTTTGGCGAGAAACTGAATATTGAACGGGCCGCTGATGTTGAGGGCCTTGGCAATTTTTGCCGACACCTTCTTCAGGCGGCGCATTGTTTCAACATAAAGCTTCTGCGGCGGGAACTGAATTGTTGCGTCGCCCGAGTGAACGCCGGCAAATTCAATATGCTCACTGATTGCATACGCTTTGATCTCACCATTTTGCGCAACTGCGTCCATTTCAATTTCTTTTGCAAACTGAATGAACTGGCTGACAACGACCGGATGCTCCTTGCTGACGTTGGCTGCCAGCCGCAGGAAGCGTTCCAGCTCCTCAGTGTTGGAGCAAACATTCATGGCTGCGCCTGAAAGTACATAGCTTGGACGCACGAGAACCGGGAAGCCAACTTCATCAATGAATTTATGAATATCGTCCATTGAGGTCAATTCGCGCCACGCCGGCTGGTCAATACCTAATTCGTCGAGCATCGATGAGAATTTATGGCGGTCTTCAGCATTGTCGATGCTTTGGGCGGTAGTGCCGAGGATATTAACTCCCTGAGCATCGAGTTTCATTGCCAGGTTGTTTGGAATCTGACCGCCTACGGAAAGGATTGTGCCGTAGGGAGTTTCAAGGTCAATGATATCCATTACGCGCTCAAACGTCAGCTCGTCGAAATAGAGTCGGTCGCACATGTCGTAGTCGGTCGACACAGTTTCGGGGTTGTAGTTAATCATAACCGAGCGGTAGCCCTGTTTCTTAACGGTTAGTAGGGCATTGACCGAACACCAGTCGAATTCAACCGACGAGCCGATGCGGTAGGCGCCGGAACCGAGAACCACGATGGAACGATTATCGTTTTCATAGTTGATGTCGTTAACCGACCCATTATAGGTTAGATACAGGTAGTTGGTTTGAGCGGGATACTCGGCCGCGAGAGTGTCGATTTGTTTAACAACGGGCAAGATGCCAAGTTCTTTTCGGCGGTTGCGAACGCCAAGCGATGCTTCATGAGCTTTTGCGCCCGTAATTGCAGCATCAATAGAGCGGGCAATCTGGAAATCACTGAATCCTTGCTGCTTGGCAATGAGCAAGAGCTCGCGGGGGAGTTCGGATAGTGTATCAAATTGCTGCAGTTCATTATAGGTAGCAACGATATTGTTCAGCTTGTGCAGGAACCAGCGGTCAATTTTAGTCAGTTCGTGAATGCGCTCGATACTGTAGTTATGTTGAAGTGCTTGCGAGAGTACGAAAATGCGTTTGTCGGTAGGCTCGGCAAGGGCCTTGTCGATGTCGGAAACATTGAGTTCCTTATTGCCGACGAAGCCGTGCATTCCCTGCCCAATCATGCGCAGGCCCTTTTGAATAGCTTCTTCAAAGGTGCGGCCAATCGCCATGACTTCGCCAACCGACTTCATAGATGAGCCGATTTCGCGACGAACGCCGTGGAATTTGCCAAGGTCCCAGCGCGGAATCTTAACTACAATATAGTCGAGCGCAGGTTCAAAGAATGCTGAGGTTTCTTTTGTTACAGAATTTTTAAGGTCGAAGAGTCCGTAGCCGAGACCGAGCTTGGCGGCTACGAATGCCAGAGGATAGCCGGTTGCTTTGGATGCAAGGGCCGAAGAGCGCGACAGGCGGGCGTTGACCTCGATAACGCGATAGTCCATCGATTCGGGGTCGAAAGCGTACTGAACGTTGCATTCGCCAACGATACCGATATGGCGGATAATCTTTATGGCAAGTGAACGCAGATAGTGGTAGTCTTCGTTAGTGAGGGTCTGCGAAGGGGCAACCACGATGCTCTCGCCGGTGTGGATGCCAAGCGGATCAAGGTTTTCCATGTTGCAGACCGTGATGCAGTTGTCGAAACGGTCGCGTACAACTTCATATTCCACTTCCTTCCATCCTTTGAGTGATTTTTCAACCAACACTTGAGGGCTGAACGATAAAGCCTTTTCAACTAGCGATATTAACTCTTCGCGATTATTGCAGAAACCGGAACCGAGGCCACCGAGAGCATAGGCAGCTCGAACAATTACCGGGTAGCCGAGTTCTTCGGCTGCCGATAGGGCATCGGCTGTTGTGCTGACGGCTTCGCTCTTAATGGTTTTTACGTTTATTTCGTCGAGTTTCTTAACAAAGAGTTCGCGGTCTTCGGTATCCATGATTGCCCGGACCGGAGTTCCGAGAACCTTAACGCCGTATTTTTCAAGTATGCCCGACCGATACAGCTCGACGCCGCAGTTCAGGGCCGTTTGACCGCCAAAAGCAAGCAGAATGCCGTCGGGACGCTCTTTTTTAATTACCTTTTCAACGAAGAGTGGAGTAACGGGAAGAAAATATATTTTGTCGGCAAAACCGTCGGAAGTCTGCACAGTGGCGATATTCGGGTTTATAAGGACGGTTTCAATGCCTTCTTCCTTCATTGCCTTGAGAGCCTGAGAGCCGGAATAGTCAAATTCGCCGGCTTCGCCGATTTTCAGGGCACCGCTGCCGAGAAGCAGCACTTTCTTTATCTCGTTCATCTATAATATGTTGAAAGGTGATTTTTAAAGTAGTTTTATAAACTCGTCGAAAAGAAATTCCGTGTCTTTCGGGCCGGAACTTGCTTCAGGGTGGAATTGGGCAGAGAAGAAGGGCTTTGTTTTATGACGTATTCCTTCGTTGGTGCCGTCGTTCATGTTGATAAACAGAGGTTCCCATTCGGCGGGCATGGTGTTGTTATCAACCGCGAAGCCATGATTTTGCGAAGTAACAAAACAGGTGTCGGTTCCTTGCATTCTTACCGGCTGATTATGACTGCGGTGACCATATTTTAATTTATATGTTTTTGCTCCTGCAGCTTTGGACAGAAGCTGGTTACCCATGCAGATGCCACAAATTGGTTTGTTGTCGGTAAGAGCCTTGCGGAGATTTTCTACGGTTTTGTCTACCATATCAGGGTTGCCCGGGCCATTAGAAATAAATAGGCCGTCGTAGTCGAGGGTAGTGAAATCGTAGTCCCAGGGAACTCTGATAACTTTTACGCCGCGGCGAGTCAAACAGCGGATTATATTGTGCTTCACTCCGCAGTCAACCAGCACTACGGTTTTGTTGCCTGCACCATGGTATTCAACCTCATTGCATGAAGTTTTAGCAACAAGATTTTCTTTGTTCGGGTCATACCAGTCCGGCTCTTCGGTTCCATCAACAACAATTTTGCCGAGCATCGAGCCTTTTTCTCTAAGAAGTTTGGTAAGCGCCCTGGTATCGATGCCATATATTCCGGGAATCTTTTCTTCGTTGAGCCATTCAGCAAGCGAGCGGTCAGCCTGCCAGTGGGAATGGTCGTAGGTATAGTCTTGGGCAATGATTGCGCGGGCGTGAATATGGTCGCTTTCGTAGAATTCCGAAACGTCGTCTTTTTCTGAACGGGGGGCAACACCGTAGTTTCCGAGAATAGGGTAGGTCGTTACAAGAATCTGGCCTTCATAACTGGGATCGGTTAATGATTCGGGATAACCGGTCATTGCCGTATTGAAAACTACTTCGCCGGCGGTAGAAGCCGGGTAGCCGAAAGATTTTCCGTGGAAAACGGTTCCGTCTTCCAAAATCAGACGGGCGTTAAGGATTTGGCGCATAAGCAAAAAATGTGGGTCAGTTTTACTTTGCCTGCAAAGTTACGAATTTTCTGCCGATTTTTTGTTGCTTTTAAACCAAAAAATCGCTTTGAGTGTTAATTTTGTAAATATAACTCTAAAATTCAAGCAAATGAAAAAATTCGGAATATTTTATGGCTCAATGACCGGAACGACTGCCGATGTTGCCAATCGTATTGCCGCAAAGCTCGGTATCGACAAGGAAGATGTTCACAACGTTGCTACCACCGCTCCGTCGACAGTTGGCGATTATGAGAATCTGATTTTCGCCACTTCCACTTGGGGTTCAGGCGACGTAGAAGAAGATTGGCTTGACTATCTTGATGCGTTGAAGGCTATGGATCTTCGAGGCCACAGGATTGCGTTGGTCGGCGTGGGCGACGAAACGATGGCGGATACATTCTGCTCCGGAGTCGGCATAATTTACGATAAATTGAAGGATTCAGGAGCTTATTTTATCGGTTCTTATCCTGCCGATGTATATAAGTTCAATCATTCCGATGCGATTGTCAATGGCGAGCCGATAGGCCTACTGCTGGATGAAACGAATCATGCGGATTTAACAGACGGACGTATCGATGGCTGGCTACTGACTATAGGGCAGTACCGATAAAAATATAAACGAATACTTTAATCACCGAGTCGTGTAATTTTAATATGCGACTCGGTTGTTTGCGGACTTTGCACAACCTGAATCTGCACCGGCAGCTCTTCGCGAAGTTCGTCAACGTGGGAGATAATGCCAACGTGGCGGCCGGTTTGAGAGTGGAGCTGCATCAGTGTTGCAACAGCATCTTTCAGGGCCTGCCCGCTCAGTGTTCCGAAGCCTTCGTCGATAAATAGGGTGTCGACCTGAAGACCTTCTGCAATATCGCTGAGTGCGAGTGCCAGCGCCAGTGACACCAGAAAGCTCTCACCACCGGAAATAGTGTTGGCCGGTCGGGATGTGCCGCCATCGTATGCATCGTCAACATAAATTATGAATGAATTCGGCTGGACACGCAGGCGATATCGGTCGGTTAAGGTAGCCATGTATTTATTCGCTGAGTCAATGAGGTCCATCAGAACGTAGGTCTGAGCTATTGTTACGAACTTTTTACCGTTAGTATCGCCAAAAAGCTCGTCGAGTTGTTTCCAGCGTTGTTCCTCGTTACGCTTTTCTGCGAGCAGACTTAAGCGTTCGGAGTGAATTTTCCTGGCTGCGGCATCGGCATTTAATTTTTCTGTCAATACCCCGATGCGGCGGTTGGTTTCAACTATTTCTTCATCAGCCTTAAGTTTTTGTTCTTTCAACGTGTCAACCGGTACGTCAACATATTTTTCGGGCTTGTTTTGCCGGTGAACAGCGTAGCGCTTCTCGGCTTCGGTAAGCGCTGTTTCTGCTTTCACCAGGTTTTCGGCGGCTGCGGCGATGTCGCGGCGCGCGCCGTCGATTTCTTCCGGGGCAATCTGCAGCAGATTGTTAAGTATAAATTCCGATAGCTTATTTTCTTCAAGAAACGACTCTATCTGCGCCTTAAGCCTTACGATTTTTGCTTTTGCATCGGTCAAGGTCTGGCGTGTGGCCGCTACTTTTGCGCTTAGCGCGCTTACTTCGGAGTCAATGTTGTTGAGTTTAATGGGAATTATCGGTGAATCAAACTGAAAACCGAGACTGTCGATAATGACCATATTACGCGAAAACAGCTCCTGATTGCTCTCAATATGGCGGTTTAGCTCGGTGAGTGTGTCGACAGCGCGGTTATATGATTGTGCGGCCTTTGTCAGGGCTTGGGCATATTCTAATGGTTTATCAATTGGTGAAATGGAGCACTTATAGCTTTCGGTAAGGTCTGTAAGCTCCTTCTCTAATTGTTCAATTGCATTGTTCATGGCTGATGTGCGGCCGCGCATGGTGGCGAGGGCGTTGTTGGCGTCGTTGAGACGGTTGGAGGCTGCCGTCAGCTCGCGGTTGCACTTGTCGGTGCGCTCGGTGGCGGTTTTAAGTTGCTGCCGCGCATTTTTGATTTGAACCGTTAGGTTGTTGATTTCCTCGAGGAGCTTTTCAACGCTTTGAATTTCAGAGTCAATTGCTTCAAGAGATCGGAGCGGTTCATTTAGGCCGGTGTTCTCGGAGTCGATGCTTTTTTGAGTTACTTCTATAGTTGCCATCAGGCGGTTAACGGCTGTTTCGCTGACTTTAACTTTCTCGTCGGTTTCGATATATGATTTTTCATAGCCAACAATCAGTAACTCTATGTCGCTCTCAACCGGAAGTTTTACTACGGTCTGACGGCAAAGCGGGCAGCAGCAGCCCTGAGTCAGTTCTCTACGGAGTTTGCGGATCAGTGCGTCAACCGATTCGCGCTCGCGGTCATAAATGCCTTTGGCTTTATCGCGTGCCAAACGCAATTCCGTTAAGTTTTCGATCATGACATCGAGCTTTTGTTGGCCCTCTGAAACTTCTTTTTGAAGTTGCTCAATTCGTTGCCGCCGCTCAACTTTTTGTTTTTCGTCTTTGAGCGAGTCGAGAACCTGCCTTATACGGTCGGGATGTTTTGCTTCGAGAATTGCGTCGAAATCTTCGATTGATTGCCCGATTTTTTCTTGGTCGGCTTTAGCGACTTCCGCTTCAAGGGTGGCTTTATCAACCGCTTTGCGAAGATTGCTATCGATATTCTTTTCCAAAGCGTTGAGCTCGGTCGATAGCCTGCTGAGGGATGTGCGCTCTGCCGCAAGAGATTGCAGTTTCGACGTTATCAGCTGCTCACTGGCATAAATTGAGCTATTTGGCATTTCAGCGTCAATAAGCGCTTTAAGCTCGGCGGATTTAGCTTTGTTTTCTGATATGTTTTTGCGCAGATATTCAAGGCCGCCGCGCAGGTCGAGTGCGTGGGCCGACAATTCATCAATATCGTGAGTGCTTTTTTCTATTTCTTGCTGAGCCCTAGCAATTTCTCCGCTCCATAAGCGCGGCTTTTCAATCAAATCATATTGGGCAATCAGTTCCTTTTGGCGTGACATACGGTCGCTTTTAATCATAGTTTCGGCATCGGCGAGGGCTTGTTTCAGTTCGGCGAGTTGTTGTGTCATTACCGAGTCGTTTTCGAGCCACATTATGCCGCTCATCAGCCCTTCTGATAACGATTTGAGTTCTACGTTCGAGCGCTCCAGAGCTAACATATCCTCTTTGGCAGAAGCTAATTCCTCTTCCGACAGAAGTATGGTGTCAGAGAGCTGGTATTCGAGCTCGTTGGCGGCATCTTTGCGGGCCTTGTAGTTTTCACGAATCTTTATTGAAATGCGACGGTAAATATCGGTACCGGTGATTTTTTCAAGGATTTCGCTTTTTTCGTCGTTTGGAGCCTGAAGGAAACGGGTAAAATCGCCTTGGGCAAGCATGGTTGTGCGACAGAATTTCTTGAAGTCAAGTCCAATCGCCTGCTCAATGCGTTCGCGCAAGGGCGAGACTTTATCTATAATAAACTCTTGGCCGTTTTCGGTAAACTGCAAAAAGTGAGAGGGCGCACGAAAGGGGCGGTCAATTTTTCTGTATGGTCGGGTGGTTGTCCAGGTTGCGGTGTATGTTATTCCGTCGTTACCGATAAATTCGAGTATTGCCCAAGCTTCGACGCTATCGCGCCTTGCCATAGCCCGCGAGTCGGTAAACTTGCTTCCGTCGGCGAGCTCAATGCTCTTGTGTCCGCTCTCGGCCAATCGTTGCAGGCGCGGAGTTGTTGCATATAGGGCAAGGCATATCGAATCGAGTATGGTGGTTTTACCGGCTCCGGTATTGCCTGTAATCAGGTAAACCGGAGCAGAGCTTAGCGGCTCTGATGTGAAATCAATGGTCGCGGAGGTAATGGAAGCAATATTCGTTATGGTAAGTTTCTTGAGTATCACGGCGGAACCAGGAGATTTTATTTGGAGATTTCAGAAATTACATCGCTGAATAGCCGGGCCATTTCGTCGGTCATTGGCATACCGGCATATTCGGCGTATTCTTTGGCGATTGTTAGCGGGTTTTCAGCCTGAAATTCGCTTACCGAACGTATGCGCACACCGGATATGCCGCCGGCTGCGGGTCGGTGAACATTGAACGCACACAGAGTAATGTCTGTGCCCTCTAATGCTTCGGCAACGAGTTGCTTGCGATTGTCGGGCAGAGGTCGGTCCAGTTCAATATTCAGTCGCAAGAGCTGAGGCTCACCCGGGTTGTAGGATTTAAGCAGTTCAAGAATGTCGTTCCAGGGCAAAAAGCTTTTACTGTCGGGCAAGGTTACAAGTCGGCGCAATGGCCTGAAGCTGATATGTTCGACTTTTGGCTCTGTGCCTCGTTCCGATAGTTCGACAATACTTACGCCATGTGATGTATCGGCTTCATCGAATCCTATTGGCATAGGAGAACCGCAGTATCGAACGCGATGGTGACCCGCCCCGTGAATAAACTGAGGATTATGAATATGACCTAAGGCGAGGTAATCGAAACCGGAGGCAATCTTGCTCAGATTCATGGTTCGGATATTACCGATATATTCCGCCGTTTCCGCTTCTAATCTACGGTGACCGGTGAAATCAGCCCCAATTACGGCAGTATGGGCCGACAGAACTATCGGAAGACTGTTGGCGGGAACTGAGTCTATTATGCTTTGAAAGAAACCGTCGGGAATCAAGCGCTCGTTAATGAACGGGATAGCACAGACGTAACCCTTACCGGGAATTTCAATTATGTTATTTTCAGGATTGGAGATGTCGGGAATACCGATACAATGTACATTATGCGCCCGCCATGGATGTCGGAATATCTCGTGGCGATTTGCCGAGTCGTGATTACCCGAAGTAGCAATAATTGTCATTTCGGGTCTGGTACGGTGAAAATCCACCAAAGCATTCGCAAATAGTGTCTGCGCCTCGATTGGTGGAGTGGAAGAGTCAAAGATATCGCCGGCTATCAACATTACGTCGGGGTGGTGCACTTTAATAACTTCCCGGATATTTAGCAGCATGGCCGCGAACTCGTCGCGGCGGTTAATGCCGTAGAGTTCGTGGCCAAGATGCCAGTCGCTTGTGTGGAGCAGTTTCATTTATTTGGAAATAAGCCCTCGGTTGCGTAACAGAGCATCAACGTTGGGTTGGCGACCGCGGAAGTTAACATAAAGCACCATAGGGTCTTCTGCGCCACCGGCTTCAAGAACGTTTTTCTTGAATGCGGCTGCGGTTTCTGGATCAAAAATGCCACGTTCTTCAAACAGTTCAAATCCGTCGGAATCGAGAACTTCAGCCCACAGATAGGTGTAGTAGCCCGAAGCGTAGCCATCGGAGCCGAACACATGTTTGAAGTATGGGGAACGATAGCGGAATTGAAGTTCGGCGGGCATCTGGAGCTTTTCAGCAACGGAACGTTCAAAGTCCATTACGTTGACCGAGTCGCCGGGTTCAAGGTTAAGTTTGCCCCAGTAGAGGTCGAGCAACGCAGCCGAAGAGAGTTCGCCGGTGGTGAAGCCCTGGTTATGGTGCTGGGCATTCTGGAGTCTGGCAATAAGTTCATCGGAAATTACTTCGCCTGTTTTCCAGTGGTGGGCGTACATCTTGAGCATTTCGGGGGCTACGGCCCAGTGTTCGTGAATCTGGCTCGGGAGCTCAACGAAGTCGCGGTCAACATTCGTGCCGGCCTGCGAACGATATTGAGCGCGGGTCAACATACCGTGAAGGCCATGGCCAAATTCATGGAACAGGGTTTCTACGTCGTCGATGGAGAGCAAGGCCGGAGTGGTTGCGGTGGGGCGAGTGAAGTTTCCTACATTATAAATAATGGGTGCCACGCGGTTGCCCTGTTCGTCGACATATTCGCCTTTGAACTCGCTCATCCATGCGCCTTGGCGCTTCGATGCGCGGGGAAAGTAGTCGTTCATGAAAACCGCAATATGCTCGCCGGTTTTGGCATCGGTAACGTCGTAAACTTTTACCTCCGGGTGATATTTCGGAGCATCGGGTAGTTCGGTGAAGTTAACGCCATAGAGGATATTTGCCATTTTAAATGCACCCTTAAGAACGGAATCTACGGCAAAATACTGGCGCAGTTCGTCTTCGTCGAGCGCATATTTTTGCTGGCGAAGTTTCTCGGCGTAGTAAGAGTAGTCCCACGGTTGAATTTTTTCGGGAGCGAGGGTCTGCATTTCGGCAACTTCCTCGTTTACGCGCGTTCTTGCGGCAGACCAAACTTTTTCGAGAAGTTCCATTGCAGCCTCGGGAGTCTTGGCCATAACGTTGGCCGTTGCATAGCTTGCGAAGTCGGGGTAACCGAGCAGGTGGGCTTTGGCGGTGCGGGCTTTTAGGATATCGTTGATTACCGGACCGTTATCGTATTTTCCGGAAGACGCAAGACCGGTATAGCCTTCATAAACCTGCTGACGCAGACTGCGGTCATTGGCATACTGAAGTACCGGCAGGCGGCTGGGGGCATGAAGTGTGAATGCGTAGGTACCGGCTGGCATGTTGCGTTCGGCAGCCGCTTCAGCGGCTGCATCGATAACACCCTGAGGGAGTCCGGACAGGCGCGCGGTATCAGTTACTTCAATAACGAATTCATTGGTCGCGGCGAGCAGGTTTTTATTGAATTTTAAATAGAGATCGGTTAGTTTGGAGTTTACTGCTTTGAGTGAATCCTGATCGGCCTGCGAGAGCATGGCGCCGTTGCGAACGGCATCGCGATAGGTTTTTTCAATCATGCGCATCTGAGCGGTAGTGTAGCCTTTGTCTTCTCGGCTGTCATAGACTTGCTTGATGCGGGCGAAAAGTGCGGGGTCCATTGCCAGCTCGTCGGACCATTGTTGAGCTTCGGCATAGAAGGTCTGTGCAACTTCTTCGCTTTCGGGGGAGTTCAGGGCCTCATCGAGTCCGGAAAAGAGCAGAGCAACCCGGTTGAGCAGTTCGCCGCTATTGTCGAGTGCAAGAATTGTGTTTTCAAAGGTAGGAGCATCGGGGTTATCGACAATTGCCTTGACTTCGGCTTTCTGTTGGTTGATTGCTTCGCGGAGGGCAGGCATATAGTCCGACATCTGGATTTTGTCGAACGGCGGAATGTCGAACTGGGTGTTGTAGTTTGAAATCAGTGGATTCTGTCGGTTCATGGTAGGGAGAGTGTCTTTGGCATAAACATAAAGCGCTGTTGCGCCGGCAGCCAATACGGCTGCGAAAAGCAGTTTCTTTCTCATGCGTAAAATATGTTATATTTGAAATGCAAAATTACAAAAATTTTCGTTCCCCGCAAAATATGAAATATTTTTAGAAAAAAATCGGAAAAATTTGTTGCAGATATAAAAACTATTACTAACTTAGCGGCGTTAAAACTACCGTAAAACAAACTTTAAACAACTATGATATATAATTTCCGAGTTGTTTCCGACGAAGTTGACAACTTCCGCCGCGACATCCAGATTGATGCCGATGCAACTTTTCTTGACCTCCGCAACGCTATATATAACAGCGTTGGCTATGATAAAAATCAGATGTGCTCTTTTTTCATTTGTGATAACGAATGGGAAAAGGAGCGCGAAATAACCTTAGAGGACATGGGCCTCGATGCTTCGGAAGATTCATATTTAATGGAGGATACTATTCTCAGCGATGAAATCGAAGATGAGGGCCAGCGTTTGATGTTGACTTTCGACTATCTGAACGATCGCTCCTTCTATCTGGAAATGAAGACCTCAGAACCTGGCAAAAACCTGATCGAACCGCTTGTTTCAAGCGCCATGGGGCATGCGCCGCAACAAGAGAGTGTACTCGAAGTAATTGAACCTGCCAAGATTAACGCCGCAAATAAGGCCGTTGAGGAATTCGACGATGAATTTTACGGTTCAGACTCGTTTAATGACGATGAGTTTGAGGCCGGCGGCTTCAGCGATATGACTCTCGAGGAGTAAAAATCTTTAGTCGTTTTCCTGCTGTTCGGCCAGATAGGTTTCGCAACAGAGCGCAAGCTCGTCGTACCATTCTCTACCGAATCTTTCAATCAGAGACTCTTTAAGAAACTGATAGAGTCTTATTCCTTCTTTCCGACCCTTAGTGCGGGCGGGATTGCAGATGTTCCATTTATGGTAGTTTACAGCTGTGAATTTCTCATATTCAGTTACTCTGACCGGATATAGGGCACAGCTTATCGGCTTGCGCCAATTCGTTTCGCCGCGACGGAATGCACCTTCAAGTGCACACAGGCAAATTCCGTTTGGCGCATAGCAGGTAAAGGCGCAGTTGCGTCCGTCGAGAATGGTAGTTACCAGGTCTCCCTCTTCGTCGATATAGCTTACGCCCTGTTCTTTGACCAGTTCGATTGCTCTTGGGGCCATATCTTTTTCAATAAGAGGCAGAGCGCGTCTGATTTCGCGGCATTCCTTATCGGTTACGGGTGCCCCGGCATCGCCTTCAATGCAGCATTCGCCTTTGCATGCGTCGAGGTCACAACAAAAAAATTCCTCTGCGAGGTCGAGACTTACTAAAGTGTCTTGTATCTGAAACATAATTTGTTCTTCTGTCATTTTCCTGAAAGAATGGTTGCCGTGCCTATCAGTCGGTCATAGCGGCTGCCGGCGGGAGAGTAGTATAGTAGGGCAAGATATTCGTTGCCTGTTTCGTAGTGGTCGCCTTCGACAGGATTCTCGGCCGCTGGGGTGATATACCGGTAGTTATACATTCCTTGCTTCAGTAGCAAGGTTTTGATGTATGCTCCCAACGAATCATCGTAAATCATAGTGGGGTCGACGCCTATTGTCAAATCACCTTCGAGATATACCGGAGCATCGAATTGAGGCATATTCAACGTAAAG
Organism: uncultured Bacteroides sp.; assembly: GCA_964528425.1. GTDB lineage: Bacteria > Bacteroidota > Bacteroidia > Bacteroidales > Muribaculaceae > UBA3263. Next base: position 12,940 of record CAZGTD010000010.1, on the reverse strand, counting down.
AACGTTTCTATATAATCGGCGTTGATGTCGGCATCGTCGGAATAAATCTCGGCGGGGAAAAAGCGCCCGGCTTGATCCTGGTCGTAGACGTAGCGCTGCGAAGCGCGGGGCTCGTCGACTTTAAGCATGGCGCTATAGAGAGGGTCGGTAAAGCGGATTGATTCCACTCCCATGCCCGGATAGTTGGTGTTGGCAATGTCGAACCGGCGGAATTCGTTGCCGGCCGGAAAAATCAGTTCTTTCTGATGCTCGTAAAGAGCCGACTCGGCTTGAACGCTGAGCGGATGAATAATTTCGTGGCGAGTCTTATCCCGGCCGTTTTGAATAACTACGAGCTTAAGGTCATTATAGGGATTCTCTACTTTAGAGCCATGGAGATTCGCTTTGACCGACAGCTGCTGGTGACGGCCGTTATAGTCGTAGTCGGTTCGAGAAGTAACGCCCATTTCGATTGAGGCAATAGCTTCGTCGACCATAAAGCGTGCTTGCAATAAGGTAGTTGACGGGTCATTTTCGTCGAAGACCTCAACGAGATAATTGCCCGAAACCAGCGGCTGCATATCGGGGTTGGGCAAGGTAATGTCGTAGTGAACGTAGTGTGCCAATGTGTTTTCTGAAAGCCTGTAATCAGTAACTTCAGCCACATTGAAGCCACTGACAAAGTCCATTTCAGAGAGCGACGACGGTTGCCAATCGCTATTGCAATGCACCAGCCTGTAGCGCAGATAGCGGTTGTCTTCGGCAAGCTCGTCGAAGCTGATTCTTATCTGCCTATTGTCGCTGATTATCGGCTGGCCGAGACGGTTTTGAGGATCGAGCACCTGAAGTGATTTGAAGTCGGGGTGCAATATGGTGGTCGACGTATTGCGCGCGCCGACTTGAAATATCGAGGCTGCAAGAACCACAAGACTAAATATTCGCTTCATGAAGAATAGTTATTGCGTCCTTAATCAGTTCCAGGCATGATTTTCTGCCCGGTTGGCGAAGTTGGCGGCACTCGATCTGACCATTGTTTTTCTCGGCAAAAGCATTTATAAGCGCACTTACTCGAGCATATTGACTGTTTTTGTCCGCCGGACCGACGTATGTTCTCACGCCGGCTACAATAGCCATAGCATTTGTAGCGCCGCAGATGTTGCCAGTGGCTCCAATGCCGCGACCGAGCCCGGAGACAATTGCTTCCAGTTGCGGGTCAAAAACCATTGCAACGCACTGAGCGCAATTATAACCGGCGGCCCTGAGTTCTACTGCCTTTGAAATTTTTTCTTCAAGTGTTACCATACTATGGGTTCCTTCCCTTGCGCAATAAGATAAGCATTGGCCTTAGAAAAATGCTTGCAACCGAAAAAGCCGCGATGGGCGCTAAGCGGGGAGGGGTGGGGCGCTTCAAGCACCAGATGTTTCGACCTGTCGATAAGCGCCGACTTACGACGGGCATGGCTTCCCCACAACATAAATACTATGCCGCTGCTATTGGCTGAAAGTGCTGAAATTGCTGCATCGGTTACCGCTTCCCAGCCGATTGAGGAATGCGATGCCGGTTCATGGGCGCGAACGGTGAGCGAGTTGTTCAGAAGCAACACACCCTGCTTGGCCCATCGGGTCAGATTGCCGGATTGCGGCACTACAATACCGAGGTCTGAGTTAATTTCTTTGTATATATTTACGAGCGATGGGGGCACGGCAATACCCTCGTTGACAGAGAAAGCCAATCCATTTGCCTGACCGTCGCCATGATAAGGATCCTGGCCGAGAATAACAACCTTGACTGCCGAAAACGGGCATAAATCAAAGGCCGCGAATATTTGTGACGCAGGCGGATAAACCTTGGCAACAGAATACTCGCGGCGAATAAAGTCAGCAGTTTTGGCAAAAGCCGCCGACTCCCAAACGGGGGCCAGTTGCTTTTGCCATTCTGGATTTATTCTTACGGTCATGCAACGAGGTTGGGCATCGGGCCGAAGCGGTTGTCGCCGGGTTCGGAATCCTTAACCATCCAAACAAGGAAGATAATCCAACCAACGAGAGGTACAAAATTGATGAAAATCCAACCGCCGCCTTTGCCAATGTCGTGCAGACGACGAACGCAAAGTCCGAGCGACGGAAGAAGCAGGGCCAGATTGATAATGGCGCTGATGCAGCTGTAGGCAGTTGATTGCGCACCAAAAATTGCTGCTATGGGAGTCAGAATAACTACCCCGATAATTAAGGTGAAAAGAGCAAACCACCAGTACTCGGAGCGGCTTGCGCGTCCGCTGAACTTGCAATACTGGTTCAGGGCCATAGAAACGGCCTCTTGGAAAGATACTTGACGTTGGTACATAACTGTTAATAATAAATAGGTTGACACTGCAAAGTTAAGTATTTTTTTGGAGATTATAAAGAAATATCGTAACTTTGTGGGTAAATTATGGATAATACAAGACTGATTGAACTTCCTAAGATTCTCGATGAGCGGGGAAACCTGACCTTCATTGAGGAGTTTGGTCATATTCCGATTAAAATATCCAGAGTTGTGTGGATATATGATGTTCCCGGAGGCGAAGGACGTCATGGTCATTGTTTCCATACCGATAATCGTTTTGTTGTTCCGATTTCCGGATCATTTGAAGTAGAGCTTGAAGAGAACCGTTCTATTATTTTGAACCGCAGCAATGTGGGCCTGCTTATTCCTGCCGGTGTCTGGCATCGGCTAAAGAACTTTTCAACCAATTCGGTAGCTCTGATTTTATGCTCCGGAATTGATGATACCGAAGATTATACTCATGACCACAATTGACGATTGCCGAGTTATAAGATTCCCGCGCAAACAGGGTGACCGTAACGGCAACCTCACGGTCGCGCAAGATTTACCTTTCGAGGTAAAACGAGTTTACTACATTTATGATGTTCCGGGCGGTGAGAGTCGCGGCGAACATGCTCATTACTCACTCTATCAGACGTTGGTTGCAGCATCGGGCAGTTTTACGGTTATTCTTGATGACGGAACCCGAAAGAAAACGGTTTTTCTTAACAAACCCTATGAAGGCCTTCTGCTACCTCCAGGAATTTGGCATCACCTGATTGACTTTGCGTCCGGCTCAGTCGTTTTATCCCTCAATTCCGCGCCATACGATGAGGAAGATTATATGCGCGATTACAATCAATTTTTGGCCTACCGCCGTAGCTATGAAGCAGATCAAGTTTCTCGATCTTCAGAAGATAAATGAGGTGCACGCTGCTGCACTCAAGCGAGCTGCAGAGCGGGTTATTGATTCCGGGTGGTATATTCAGGGCCGTGAGAATGCGGCTTTCGAGTCGGAATTCGCTGACTTTATCGGCTCAGATTTCGCTATAGGATGCGGAAATGGCCTGGATGCTCTCAGGCTGATTTTCAGAGCCTATATTGAATTAAGCAAGCTTAAACCCGGAGATGAAGTCATTGTTCCGGCCAACACATATATCGCTTCAATTTTGGCGGTAACCGATAATAATTTAGTTCCCGTTCTTGTGGAACCGGACCCGGAAACCCTTCAGATTGACCCTGATAGGGTAAGGAGCGCTATCAGTGACCGCACCCGTGCGGTAATGATAGTTCATTTGTATGGGCGTTGCGCGTATAACCGTCAGATAGCTGATTTGTGTGCTGCCAATCATCTGCTGCTGATCGAAGACAACGCCCAGGCCCACGGATGCAAATGGGAGGGACGTATGACCGGTTCACTCGGCGATGCCGCCGGACATAGTTTTTATCCCGGTAAGAATCTCGGCGCTTTGGGTGACGGAGGAGCCGTTACGACCAATGACCCTGATTTAGCCCAAATGGTAAGAGCGCTTGCCAACTACGGGTCTTCAAAAAAATACGTTTTTGATTTCAGGGGATTAAACTCGCGGTTGGATGAGATGCAAGCTGCCGTTCTGAGGGAAAAACTGCCTTATCTTAATAAAGAGAACAATTACCGCAAGGAACTCGCAAAACTTTATATATCAGGCATTAATAACCCACTAATTAAAGTGCCGGTTACGCAAGATTGGCACAGCAATGTTGTTCACATTTTTCCTATATTTACCCCTGAGCGAGACCGGCTGCAAAAATATCTTGAGGAGAACGGAGTGCAGACTCTGATTCACTATCCGATTCCTCCCCACAAGCAGAAATGCTATAACGGGTGGGAACATCTGGAGTTGCCGATTACTGAACGAATTCATAACCAAGAACTATCGCTGCCAATATCTCCGGTACTTACTGCCGAAGAGGTTAAGCGAGTTATTTCCTTACTTAATTCATGGACATAGTTTTTCTACTCGTCGGGTTCGTATTGATACTCGGCGGCGCAAATTTCATGACCGACGGCTGCGCCGCAGTTGCAAAGCGCCTTGGAGTCAGTGATTTTGTTATCGGTTTGACCATAGTTTCGATAGGCACTAGTGCGCCGGAGTTCATAGTCAGCCTTTTGGCCGCGCTCGAGGGTGCCCCGGCAATGTCGATTGGAAATATTGTCGGCTCCAATATTTTCAATATTCTGATGATTATAGGCGTAGTTGCTATCTTGCGGCCCATATCTGTGCCAAAAACCGTGTTGACAGGCGATGCAATCTGGATGTTGGTTTCATCTGCGGCTATGCTATTTGTCGGCCTTGCTCCGGAGCTTGGAGCCGGTCCACGCACATTGACCCGAGTTTGCGGACTGCTTTTCATTTTGTTTTTTGCGCTGTTTTTGACTCAGGCGTTAAACAAACCGAAAGAAACGGCTGATGATTCAGAGCAGATAAAGACGATGCCTCTCTGGCGCTCGTTGCTTTACTTATTCGGGGGACTGGGCGTTTTGGTCTGGGGTGGTGAATGGTTCGTTGACGGTGCTACGGGCCTTGCGCGTATGTTGGGCTGGAGCGAGGCATTGATTGGACTGACAATTCTTGCCGTTGGCACTTCTTTGCCCGAGCTCGCCGCTTCGATTACAGCGGCATTGAAGGGAATGTCGGGTTTGTCGGTCGGCACAGTAATAGGTTCGTGTATTTTCAACGTGTTCTTTGTATTGGGATGCGCCGGCACAATAACACCCATGCCGTTCGGCAATATCGGTCTTGTTGATCTTGGCGTTCTGATGCTTTCTGCTCTGCTTTTCCTGCTGTTTGGCTTTGTGTTTGGCAATAAAGTCATTAAACGATGGGAAGGCGCGGTAATGGTGGTTATTTACATTGCCTATTTGGTTTACCTTTATATGAATATATAAAAAATTATTTGGAACGAATAGTAAAAAATTGTTACCTTTGTAGGTTCAAAAATCAAATCGAATCACATTTATATGCTTTATCAAGATCGTATTCAAAAGATCAATATTGAGAGCGAAATGAAAACAGCCTACATCGACTACTCGATGTCGGTTATTGTCAGCCGCGCTCTACCTGACGTTCGCGACGGATTGAAGCCCGTTCATCGTCGAGTTTTATTTGGCATGAACGATATGGGCAACACATCCGATAAACCCTATAAAAAGTCGGCCAACTGTGTCGGCGACGTAATGGGTAAATATCACCCCCACGGTGACTCATCAATTTACGGCACTGTTGTTCGCCTTGCCCAGGACTGGAACATGCGCAATATTCTGGTCGACGGTCACGGCAACTTCGGTTCCATCGACGGCGACGGAGCTGCGGCTATGCGTTACACTGAGGTACGTCTTGCAAAGCTCGGCGAAGAAATGCTCGCCGATATTGAAAAGGACACCGTTGACATGCAGCCCAACTATGATAACTCGCGCACGGAGCCCACGGTGTTGCCTACACGTTTCCCGAACCTGCTCGTTAACGGCGCCACGGGTATTGCGGTAGGTATGGCAACGAATATGCCCACACACAATCTCCGCGAGTCTATAGCCGGCACCATAGCTCTGCTTGAGAATCCTGAGTTGAGCATCGAGGAACTCATGAACTACATTCCGGCGCCTGACTTTCCTACGGGCGGCCTGATTTACGGCATAAACGGAGTTAAAGACGCATATTCCACCGGACGCGGTCGCATTGTTGTTCGCGCAAAGTATGAAATGGTTCCGGAGGCCAACCATACGAATATCGTTATTACAGAAATTCCCTATGGTGTTAACCGTGCCGAACTGGTGAAGCAGATTGCCGGCCTCGTTACCGAGAAGAAGATTGAAGGGATTTCGAACATTCAGGATCTTTCGAACGAGGATATCAAGCAACACATCGTAATAACGCTCCGTTCCGATGCCAATGCCAACGTTGTGATGAACAAGCTCTTTAAAATGAGTATGCTTCAGTCGAGTTTCTCGGTCAACAATGTTGCACTTGTCAACGGCAGGCCCCGTACCCTCAATCTCAAAGAGATCCTTACTTCGTTTATTGACCATCGTCATGAAGTGGTTATCCGCCGCACCAAGTTTGAGCTAAAAAAGGCTGAAGAGCGTGCCCACATACTGCAGGGACTGATTATAGCCTCGCAGAATATTGATGAAGTTATCAAGATTATTAAGGAAAGCGCCAATACGGAGGCCGCCCGTCAGGCATTGTCGGCCCGATTCGGTCTTTCCGAGGCCCAGACTCAGGCTATTGTTGAAATGCGCCTGCGTCAGCTGACCGGTCTTGAACAAGATAAACTTCGCCAGAGCTATGAAGACATTCTGAACGAAATCGAGCGTCTTAATCTGATTCTCAATGATCCGATCGTTTGCCGCGACCTGATTAAAACCGAGCTTCAGGAGGTTGCCGATAAGTATGGCGACGACCGTCGCACCGAAATCAATCATGCAGGTGGCGAGTTTAGCGATGATTCCTTCGTCGACGACGATGAGATGGTTATTACCATCAGCCATCTTGGCTATATAAAGCGTACGAAACTTAGCGAATTCCGTGCGCAGAACCGCGGTGGAGTTGGTGTTAAAGGCTCGTCGACACGCTCCGAAGATTTCATTGAGCATATTTATACCGCAAGTAACCGCTCCTACATGCTGTTCTTTACCGAGCGGGGACGTTGCTACTGGATTAAGGTTTACAATATTCCCGAATTCGGCCGTGCGCAAAAAGGTCGTGCCATTCAGAACCTGCTCAGCATTGAAGGGGGCGATAGCGTGAAGGCATACATTGCCGTGCGCAATCTTGCCGATCGCGAATTTGTTGAAACCCACAATCTGATATTCTGCACAAAAAAAGGTATCGTTAAGAAAACTCCTCTCGAAGCGTACTCGCGCCCGCGTAATATCGGCGTGAACGCTATAATTATCCGTGAGGACGACGAATTGCTTCAGGTTGAAATGACCAACGGCGACAGCGAAATCATTCTCGCCAATAAAAACGGCCGTGCAATCCGCTTTGACGAGCGCAGAGTACGCGAAATGGGCCGCATGTCGACCGGTGTTCGCGGTATGACCCTCGATGACGATAACGACGAGGTTGTAGGCATGATTTGTATGGACCGCGATAGCGAAAAAACCGTTATGGTCCTTTCCGAGAAGGGCTACGGTAAGCGCTCCGATCTTGAAGATTATCGAGTTACCAACCGTGGCGGTAAGGGCGTCAAGACCATGAGCATTACCGAAAAGACCGGCTCGCTTGTCGCTATTAAGAGCGTTGACGATACCAATGACTTGGTGATTATTAACCGCAGTGGCATTACAATTCGTCTGCGTATGGCCGATATTCGAGTAATGGGCCGCGCAACTCAAGGCGTCCGGGTTATCAATCTTGAAAAACGAGGCGACACTATTGCAAGCGTGTGCACCGTCGATACCGATCCCGAAGAAGACGTTGAATTACCCGAAAACGACGTTGAACAGAACTCTGATTCAGATAACAATATACAGGAAAATAATAACTAAAATAGCAATACCAATGAAAAAAGTTCTCTTTATGGCCTGCGGCCTTATGATGGCAGGTAGCGCCTTTGCTCAAGTCAGCGTACTGAAAGCTGCCAAGAGCGAAATGAGCAAAGAAGTACCTAACCACGGCAATGTTGCATCAATGCTTCAGGAAGCTATGAGTAATCCTGAAACTGCTGAAAATGTTGAAACCTGGTATCTGGCCGGTAAAAACGGCTTCCAGACCTGGCAAACCGGTTGGGAGCAGCTCCAGATTGGCGGAAATCCCGACAAGGCCGGAATGAGCAATGCCATTGTTGACGGTTTTGACTATTACATGAAGGCCTTTACAATGGACACTGTTAAAACCGAAGATAAAAAAGGCAATATTAAAGTCAAGACCAAATATTCCAAAGATATGGCTAAGGCAATTGCCGCTAACCATAATAACTTCTACGATGCCGGCGTTTATCTCTATGAATCGCAGAACCTGCCGAAAGCATATCGTGCTTGGGAGATTTTCACTATGCTTCCTTCGCTTCAGTGCCTCGGAAAGGATGCTCCGGCAGCAATTGCCGACACCACTTTAGCTCAGACCTATTATAATATGGGTATTTTCGCTTATCAGGCCGATATGAAACCCGAAGCCCTCAAGGCATTCATGGCCGCAGCTGACCATGGGCAAGGTGAAATCGCATATGATAACGCGCTTGCTATAGCTTCTGAACTCAAAGACCTCGACGCTATGGAAAAAATTGCCAACGAAGGCTTTGAAAAATATAATAAGCAGACCTATATCGGCTCTCTGATTAACGTTTACGTTCAGAACCACGACTACGACAAAGCCCGTCAGACTGTTGACCAGGCTCTGGCCAAGAACCCTGATAATGCCGTTCTCTATAACGTTAAGGGCGTACTCGTTGAAAGCATGGGTCAAGGCGAAGGCGTTACCCCCGAGCAGACAAATGCTGCAAATACTGAAGCCAAAGGTTACTATCAGAAAGCCGTTGAACTCGATGGCCAGAATCCTGACGCACGCTTCAATTACGGACGTATGCTTGCAAATGAAGCCTACAAAGCCAGCGATGACAACATCAACCTCAGCAATGATGAATACGAAAAACTGCAAGCCAATACCATTACTCCTCTTTTCAAGGCCGCTGCCGAACAGCTCGAAGCTTGCATAGCAATCAATCCCGAGACTAACCGTCAGGCCTATACCATCCTGAAGAATATCTACTATAACCTCAAGGATGATGCGAATATGCAGCGCATCAGCGATATGGAACTTCAGTAAACGTTTTATCGCAAAATAGCATTGTGAGGGTACGCCAAATGGCGTGCCTTCACTTTTGTTTATGACAAAATTTTTTGTAACTTTGCATATATGGAACAGAATAATTCAACTCCGGTACTGTTGCTTACCGGCTATTTAGGCAGTGGAAAAACCACGCTGCTCAACGAAATCCTTTCAAATCGCCGCGGCATCCGGTTTGCGGTTATCGTTAATGATATCGGCGAGGTTAATATCGATGCCGATCTGATTCAGAAAGGCGGCATTGTAGGAAAGGATGATAACTCCGGTGACTTTATAGCATTGCAGAACGGCTGCATCTGCTGCTCGTTGCAGACCGACCTTATGGCCCAGCTTGCCGATCTCATAGCAACCAAAAAGTTCGACTACATTGTTATTGAGGCCAGCGGCATTTGTGAACCCGCGCCTATTGCACAAACTATCTGCACTATGTCAGACCCTAATGGCGAATATTCCAAGAACGGGACTCCTCGCCTGGACTGCATTGTTACGGTCGTTGACGCCTTGCGCATGGCCTCGGAATTCGGTTGCGGCGAGAACTTGAAGGCCTTTGACCGCGATGATGAAAACCTGGAAGCCCTCGTTATTCAGCAGATAGAATTCTGCAATATTGTGGTGCTCAACAAGATTTCAGAAGTCAGCAAGGAAGATGCCGGCCGCGTAAAAGCCGTTATCCGCGCCCTCCAGCCCGAAGCCAAAATCATTGAAACAGACTATGGCAAGGTAGATTTAGACGAGATTATCAATACCGGCATGTTCGATTTTGAAAAGGTAGCCACCTCGGCAACCTGGGTTAAGGAAGTCGAAGGCAATCATGAAGAACATGAGCACGAACATGAGCATCACCACCATGATGACCATGACCACGAGCATGAGCATCACCATCACCACGAACATGGTGAGCACTGCCACTGCCATGAGTGTGAACAACACCACGATCACCTTCACTACGGCATTGAGACCTTCCTCTATTTTACCCGCAAACCGTTTGACTTGAACAAGTTTGACTACTTCGTGGGTAAGCATTGGCCGGCTAACATTATCCGCTGCAAAGGTTTATGTTATTTCTCGGTCAATAAAGATATGTGTTATCTTTTCGAGCAGGCGGGTCCGCAAAAGAATCTCAAGCCTGCCGGCTATTGGTTCGCTACCGCTCCGGCAGAAGAACTTGAGGTTATGATGGCGCGCGATGCCCAGCTGCGTCGCGATTGGGACCCCGAATATGGCGACCGCATGATCAAGTTGGTTTTTATCGGCCAGAATCTCGATAAGGAAGCTATTACTAAAGGGTTGAACGACTGCCTCGCATGATTTCACCGGCTCCGCTCTCAAAAGGCGATACAGTCGCTCTGCTCTGTCCGGCATCGTCGATTGATTCCACACTCATTTCCGGTGCAGCTGATGCCCTGCGCAGCCGTGGCTTCACACCGCTGGTTCTGCCAACAGCGCTCGGCAATCATGGCTCATTCTCAGGCTCCGCGTCCCAGCGGCTTTCTGACCTCCAGGCTGCTATAGATAATCCCGAAGTTAAGGCGATTATTTGTGGTCGCGGGGGCTATGGTGCGGTGCATCTGTTGGCTGACTTAGATGTTCACCGGCCGGTATGGCTTGCAGGTTTCAGTGATATTTCAGCACTGCATGCTCTTTGGCATTCTCGCGGCTACCGTTCGGTGCATTCATCAATGGCTAAGGAACTCGTACAATGTAATTGCCCGGGCAACGATGCTAATCGCCGACTGATTGAAATCCTCGAAAGCGGCCACATGCCAGCCATAGAATTTCCTGCCACAGAGTTGAATCGAGAGGGTAGAGCCGAGGGCATTTTGCGTGGTGGCAACCTCGCGGTACTTGACGCTCTTGTCGGAACTCCCTATGATATGCTATGTCTCTCCGAAACGATCCTCGTTATTGAAGATATTGCTGAACCGATATATAAGGTCGAGCGTATGCTCTGGCGGTTGAAATTAGCCGGAGTTTTCGACAGGTTGAAGGGTCTTGTAGTGGGCCAATTCACGGAATACCGGCCCTCGGCCGACTGGCAGGAGATGAATCAGATGATATCAGCCATGGTAGCGGCCTACGATTTCCCCGTAGCGTTCAATGCTCCCTTCGGCCACGTCGATGGCAATCTTCCCTTCATTGAAGGAGCAAATGTTACTTTTGAAGTAAATAATACTGTCAAATTGATTGAAAATTCATAAAATATCCGTAAATTTGCCGCGTAAAACCTATTATTCGTAAAACCAAAATGAAAGCTATTGAAGTAATCGACGATCTTCGTCGGCGTTTTCCTAACGAGCCCGAATATATTCAGGCTGTAGAAGAAGTTTTAACCTCGATTGAAGATGTCTACAATGCTCATCCCGAGTTTGAACGCTATAATCTGATTGAGCGTTTGTGTATTCCCGACCGCATTTTCTCTTTCCGCGTTTCATGGATCGACGATAAAGGACGCGTTCAGAATAATATGGGCTACCGCATCCAACATAATAACGCCATTGGCCCGTACAAGGGGGGTATTCGTTTCCATAGCTCCGTCAATCAGTCAATCTTGAAGTTCCTTGCATTTGAGCAGACATTTAAGAACTCGCTTACCACTCTGGCTATGGGTGGCGCAAAGGGCGGCTCTGATTTCTCACCCCGTGGCAAGAGCGATATGGAAGTTATGCGCTTCTGTCAGGCCTTTATTGCCGAACTCTGGCGTCAGATTGGCCCCGACACCGACGTTCCTGCCGGCGACATAGGTGTTGGCGGTCGCGAGGTAGGCTACATGTATGGCTACTATAAGAAAATGGCTCGCGAATTTACCGGCACCTTTACCGGCAAAGGCCGCGAATTCGGTGGCTCACTGATTCGTCCCGAGGCTACCGGCTACGGCAACTGCTACTTCCTGCTGAATATGCTCCAGACACGCGGAATCGATATCAAAGGCAAGCGCGTAGCGATTTCCGGTTCGGGAAACGTTGCTACCTATACTGCCGAAAAACTGATGCAGCTCGGCGCAAAGGTTGTCAGCATGAGCGACTCCGACGGTTCAATCTATGCTCCCGACGGTCTTACCGACGAACAGCTTCACTTTATTTTCGAACTGAAAAACGTTATGCGCGGCCGTATCCGCGAAGTTGCTGAAGAATATCCCGAATCCGTTCAGTATTATCCGGGTCAGCGTCCCTGGGGTATCGTTAAATGCGACATTGCTATGCCCTCCGCAACTCAGAATGAGCTCGATGGCGACGATGCACGCGCTCTGCTTGCTCAGGGTGTAATTGCAGTCAGCGAAGGGGCCAACATGCCCTCAACACCTGATGCTATCAAGGAATTCATCAACGCCAAGATTCTCTATGCCCCCGGCAAAGCAGCAAACGCCGGTGGTGTAGCCGTATCGGGTCTTGAAATGGCTCAGAATTCGCAGAAGCTCAGCTGGAGCGCTGCCGAGGTGGATGAAAAACTTAAGGATATAATGAAGCAGATACACACTGCCTGCGAAGAATTCGGCAAAGAATCCGACGGCTTCATCAACTACGTTAAAGGCGCCAACGTTGCCGGCTTCATGAAAGTAGCCCGCGCCATGATGGCCCAAGGCGTTCTATAAAAAAGTTTTTTGAATTTTTTTGGCGAAAAACTTGCACAATTCAAAAACTCTCGCTAACTTTGCAGCGCAAAACCGAGAAATACTAACGGTTAGCGAGAGAACATTGCTTCAGTAGCTCAGTTGGTTAGAGCACCTGACTGTTAATCAGGGGGTCGTTGGTTCAAGCCCATCCTGAAGCGCACACATAAAATGCTTCAATAGCTCAGTTGGTTAGAGCACCTGACTGTTAATCAGGGGGTC
>CAZGTD010000009.1:0-71077 GCA_964528425.1 uncultured Bacteroides sp. | reverse complement strand
ACACGCACCTCCCTCATAACCAAAATTCAAGTATATAATACTTTTTAATTTCTTTGTACTTAAAACGCTCTAAAAGGAACGTTTGTTTATGCAAAGTTACGAATTTTTTTGCCCATTTCATAGCAAATTTCCCTAAAAAGCGTTAATTCAGATTGTTAAAATGTCTTTCGTCGACGTAATACTTCCGCTGCCGCTAAATGCCACTTTCACATATTCCGTTCCGGAATCTATGGAATCTCAAGTCCATATAGGCACGCGCGTAGTGGTTCCTTTTGGTCGGCGAAAGTTCTATACAGGCATAATCGCTTCAACCTGCGCACTCAAGCCTGAAAAGTATGAAGTCAAACCGATTGAGCGTGTTCTCGATTCGGCCGACACACCCATTCTTATTCACCCTCAGCTGAAATTTTGGGAATGGATTGCCGATTACTATCTCTGCTCTGTTGGCGACGTTATGAAAGCCGCGCTACCGGCGGGTCTTAAACTCGAAAGCGAAACCTTTATCGAGCTCGCTCCCGACGCCGACGCGACAAATCTTGAAGGACTGACCGACGAGGAAGCCTTGATGCTTCAGGTTCTAAGCCATGAACCAAAACTTTCATTAGGAGATTTAGTTCGCAAATCCGGAGTATCTAAAAAGCCGGAGGCAACTTTGAGCCGGCTAATAGACCGCGGGCTGCTTATGGTTTCCGAGAAGATTCTTGAGCGATACAGATCATTGCGTCAAACAGTTGTGTGCCTTCCCCCGGAATCATTGCGTTCCGACTGGCGCACGGCTGCATTCCGGAAAGTCAAATCTGCGCCCAAACAGGAGCACCTGCTGCTTACCGCCCTGCAGCTTGCAGGCCGCTCACTCGAAGTCGATAAGTCCCTATTGCTTGAAAAGGCAGGATGCACTTCGGCCATTCTGAAGATATTAGCCGATAAAGGAATCATTAGCATTGAGCGGCGCGAGATAAATCGCTTCGCACCACGCGAAGGGCTCGAACTGCAGCCCCTACCTACCCTCTCCGGTGCTCAACAAACCGCCCTGAACTCAATTCTGGAGACCTGGGTTACCGACCAAAAGGCCGTTACGCTTCTGCGTGGTGTTACCTCAAGTGGCAAAACCGAAATATACATCCACCTGATTCAGCGTATGCTGGGCCAAGGGAAGCAGGCTCTTTTTCTTGTTCCCGAAATTGCGCTCACGACTCAGCTTACATCTCGCTTGCAAAATGTATTTGGCTCGAAGGTAGTTGTTTACCACAGCAAATTCACCGACAACGAGAGGGTTGATATTTATCGGCGCATGCGAAGCTCTGGTGAACCCGTAGTGGTTATCGGAGCCAGGTCATCGGTCTTTTTGCCTTTCAGAAACTTAGGGCTGGTTATCGTTGATGAAGAGCACGAGCCGAGCTACAAGCAATTTGACCCCGCTCCACGCTATAATGCACGCGACTGCGCAATTGTGCTCGCATCGATGCACGGCGCCAAAACTCTGCTCGGTTCGGCCACCCCATCCGTAGAAACATATTATAAGGCGCAGACCGGTCGCTATGGTCTGGTAGAGTTAACCGAACGTTTCGGCGGAGTAGAGCTCCCCACAATTGAGATTGTGGATATGAAAAAATATTGGAAACAATATTGGCGCGACTCTATTTTTGCACCGGAGGTAGAGCAACAACTTCAAACAACACTCAATGAAGGAAATCAAGCCATTATATTCCATAATCGCCGTGGGTTTGCCCCTATGGCCCGATGCAAACAATGCGCCTATATTCCCAAATGTGACCACTGCGACGTTTCTCTAACATATCACAGGCGAATAAACCGCCTGGTTTGCCACTACTGCGGAGCAGAGTATCAGTTGCCGACAACATGTCCCGTTTGCAATGAACCTGCAATAGAAATTATCGGTTACGGTACCGAAAAAATTGAAGATCTGGTTGAAAAAGAATTTCCGAAAGCCAAAGTTCTGCGAATGGACCTGGACACCACCCGAAATAAAGATGGCTACCTCGACATAATTACAGCTTTTTCGCAACGCAAGGCAGATATTCTCGTCGGCACTCAGATGGTTACTAAAGGTCTCGACTTTGATGGCGTTAGAGTAGTAACCGTTCTTAGCGCCGATACGCTTATAAATCTTCCGGACTTCCGCGCGTCGGAGCGCGCATTCAATATGCTGTTGCAGGTTGCCGGTCGCGCGGGGCGTCGCGAAAAGGCAGGCACGGTTCTTATTCAAACCGGCCAACCCGACCATCCGGTAATAAACTTCGCCAAATCACATGATTATATTGGTTTCTATAATCATGAGCTCGCCCAACGAAAGGAGCACTTCTTTCCGCCATTCACACGCATGGTAATCGTTTATCTGCGCCATCGCGATGAAAATACGGTTCACGAAGTTGCTCTCGCATTCAACGAGCAGTTGCGTTCACTATTGGGGAATCGCGTTGCGGGACCCGACACTCCACCGGTTTCGCGTGTGCAGTCAATGTTTATACGACGGTTTATGCTGAAAATTGAAGTTTCAGCATCTATGGCTAAGGTCCGCGAAGTTATACGCAACATTACCGACAGCCTGCAGGCTGCCGGTAAACTGCGCGGCGTTGCAATTCACTGCGACGTAGACCCGCTATAGGTTCAAAAAAGGAGCTGTCGGAGAATTTGTTGTGGCAATGAACTCCGGCGTACCCTGGGCAACGATTTCGCCACCGCTACGTCCTCCTTCAGGACCCATATCGATTATCCAGTCGGCAGATTTGATTACATCGATGTTATGCTCGATAATCAGCACAGTGTTTCCCTTATCGACCAGGCGATTCAATAGCCCCATCAAAGTGTTTATATCCTCAAAATGCAGCCCGGTTGTGGGTTCATCGAGAATAAACAGGGTTTTACCGGTGTCGCGCTTGGCCAGTTCAGTTGCAAGTTTAACGCGCTGATTCTCGCCTCCTGAAAGAGTGCTCGACGGCTGCCCGAGCTTTATGTAGCCCAAACCCACGTCTTGTAGAACTTTCAATTTTTTCAGGATTGACGGAGTATTTGCAAAGAACTCAACGGCCTGATTGATTGTCATGTCAAGCACGTCTGCTATCGATTTACCCTTGAATCGTACCTCAAGCGTTTCGCGGTTATAGCGCTTTCCTCCGCACTCCTCACACGGCACCAATACATCCGGAAGAAAGTTCATCTCAATAGTCTTATAGCCGTTGCCCTTGCAGGTTTCACATCGGCCGCCCTTAACATTAAATGAAAAGCGTCCGGGCTTGTAACCACGAATCTTCGCCTCGGGCAAATTAACAAACAGAGAGCGAATATCTGAAAAAACACCCGTATAGGTTGCCGGATTGCTACGCGGGGTACGCCCTAACGGCGTCTGGTCAACCGTAACGACCTTGTCAATATTATCCATGCCCAAAATCTCGTCGTAAGGAAGCGGTTCCTGCAGTGCCCTATACATGTGTTTGGCCAATATTGGTTGTAGAGTGCCGCTGACAAGCGAGGATTTTCCCGAACCGCTTACTCCGGCAACAACAGTTAGAGTGCCCAACGGCAGCTTAAAGTCCACGCTTTTCAAATTATGGCCACGCGCACCCTTGATTTCCATAAACAATCCGTTACCCGGGCGACGCGTCTCCGGCACCGGAATATCGCGCACACCGCTAAGATACTCTGCAGTCAAAGTTCCGCTCTTAAGCATTTTTTTCGGCGTACCCTGAAAAACGACTTCGCCGCCCTTCCGGCCGGCTTTCGGGCCAATATCGATTATCCAATCAGACTCAAGCATCATGTCGCGGTCGTGTTCAACGACTATTATTGAATTCTGTGCGTCGCGCAACGACTTCAGCGAGTTAATCAGCCTAAGATTATCACGCTGGTGGAGTCCGATACTCGGTTCATCGAGAATATAGAGCACATTGACCAGCTCCGAGCCAATCTGAGTGGCCAGACGGATGCGCTGACTCTCACCGCCCGACAAAGTTGCCGACGCGCGCCCCAGCGATAAATAACCGAGCCCTACATCTTTGAGAAAGCTCAAGCGAACTGAAATTTCTTTTAAGATTTCGGCAGCAATTTTTTGCTGTGGCTCAGAAAGCAGACTGTTGACATTTTCAATCCAGTCGGCAAGCTGATCTATATCCATTCGGCATAGGTCGGCAATATTTTTATCACCGATAAAGAAATTACGGGCTTCTATGTTCAATCGGTCGCCATGACACTCCGGACAAACCGCCATGGAATAAAACTGGTTGCTCCAGCGCTTGGCGGCATCGTCGGCATCATCGGTCTGCTGCATTTCAATGTAGCGCACAATGCCGTCATAAGTTCGGTAAATGCTCGATAAATAACTATTGCCGGCGTTAATATCCAGTTTTTCGCTTGAACCGTAGAGAATTTCATCAAGCAGTTCTTCGGGGAGATTGTCAACCGGAGTATCTACAGTGCAACCATAGCGCTCACAAAGCTGCTCAATCTGGCGGAAAATGATTGAATCTTTCTTCTTACCGAGCGGCTCAATAGCTCCGGCTGCAATACTAAGTTTCCTGTTGGGAATAACTTTGTCGACATCAATAACGTTTATAGAGCCTATACCTTTGCATCTGGTACATGCTCCCAGCGGCGAATTGAATGAAAAGTTATGTGGCGCCGGATCGCGATAACTGATTCCATTTTCGGCATCCATCAAAGTTCGCGACAGATGAGTCAGTTCGTTATCAGCATCAACATTACAAATTATCAGCTGCCCTTCACCGCGATGCAGGGCCGTAGACACCGAATTGCGCAATCTGGTATCATCGGTATCGGAAACCAACATCTTGTCAACGACGAGCTCAATGGTGTGGTTTTTATAACGGTCGAGCTTCATGCCCGGGGTAATCTCGCGCATCTTTCCGTCGACTCTGACGTTCAGGTAGCCCTTTTTCTGCAATTGTTCAAAAAGTTCCTGATAATGGCCCTTACGGTTACGAATCAGCGGCGACAACACAAGAATGCGCTTACCGTTGAAACGCTCATGTATCAGACTAAGAATACGCTCTTCACTAAATTTTTCCATCGGTTTTCCGGAAATATAGCTCCTTGCAGTAGCAACGCGGGCATATAGCAGGCGCAAAAAATCATATATCTCCGTAGTGGTGCCGATAGTTGAGCGCGGATTGCGGTTAACGGTTTTTTGCTCTATGGCAATCACCGGCGACAATCCTGTAATCCGGTCAACATCGGGGCGCTCCATAGAGCCGAGCATCTGGCGCGCATAGCTGGAAAAAGTTTCAATATACCGACGTTGGCCTTCGGCATATATAGTATCGAAAGCAAGCGAAGATTTTCCTGAACCGCTGAGACCGGTGATTACGGTCAGCTTTCCATGAGGAATCTCAACGTTGATATTTTTCAGATTATGTACTCTGGCTCCTGTAACTACAAGTGATTCCAGAGCTTCGGAATCATTTTTCTTCTTGGCCATTATTTAATCCAGTTGGGATTGTAGGTCGTTTTATGTTGCTTGGAGCGGCTGAGCGCCTCGGGCTTCGGAACTCTCACTGTATAAGTCTTACCCGACTTGTTTGTAAGTTTCTTATCTCTGATCCATGGGTTATACTCGCGCAGGGTTGCATAGTCAATACCATGTTCTTTTGCCCATGTAGGCCAGTCTTCAACCGGACCGGAAACACTTACCTCACTGTATTGATGAGGCTGATAGAGCTGATTAGCCAACAACTGAAAGCCATACTTCTTAGGATTCTCCATTATCAACTTCATAGCCATCATTCTGAGCGGATAGCGACGTGTTTCATCGACTAACCATAAATCAAACGCACTGTTGACCTGCTGCGCCTCAAGTTCCTTAGAAATGCGCGCCGTACCACCGTTAAAGCTGCCGGCCACCGACTCCCAGTTACCGAAACGGGCAAATGCTGACTTAATATATTTGCTTGCGGCAACGGTTTCCTTGGCAAGATCATAGCGCTCGTCAACCTCGTCATTTACTTCAAGCCCATATTGCTTTGCTGTTGCGGGCATGAACTGCCACATACCGGCGGCACCGGCTCCGGAGCGGGCTATAGGGTTAAGATAGCTTTCAATACACGCCATATAAACGAAATCTTCATGTACCCCCTGGCGCTTGAGAATGCTGATTATTTCGGGGAAATAGCGGTTGGCCCTCTTGATGGTCAATAAAGTATTGCCGTGGGTATAAACCATTGACGTCAGCTCGCGGTCAAGCCGCTCATACATATCAACGTCGTCAAGATTGATCTTTTCGCCTGCAAATATCATGGAATTAGGAACCGTTGGATTAACAACGGCAACGTGTTCCTGGGCAAAAGCCGGAAGCGGAGCAATAATAAGCCCCAATGCGAATACTACCTGCTTAATCATGTTTAAAAATTGGCTCTTCTTCATTCTTGTGAAAATAAGCGCTCAACATAGCAATCAACTTTGAAATCTGCTTGATTGCATTGCCGGTCTGCTCAGATATTTCGCGCCCCTGCAAACGGAGCATAAGCATGCCGTAGAGCGCCGTAAAGCAAGTCTGAATTTCGCCTTCGGCATCAGCTCCCGCGCGCGAGCGCAATTCAACAATGTAGGGGAGCGTACGGTAAAATTCAGCTGAATAGTCGCTGAACTTCGGATCGGCAAGGAGTGCGCGATGCAAATCCACAAGCTCTTCCATCACATTGCGGTTCATCTGCAGATGTCCCCGTTCGGTCACACCCTCACGGCACATCATGTCAATCAGTGACTCATACCAGTCGCTAACTTCCTTGCGCTTATTATCGTCAAGGTCGGGTATACGGTCTATCAAATTTTGCTTGATTCGGTCAAGGTCAAGACCATAGGCACGAATCAAGTCCTCCACCTGCCACATATAAAGCAGGTATTCTGCAATATTTTCTCTGCGTTTTTGCGAAGCTATAATCATGGTCAATTGAATTTTTCATTTATAAATACAACACAAAATTACGGATAAATTAGGATTTTCGGCCCGGATTTAACAATTCTTAACCGAAAACTGCGATTTTTTTGAAAAAAGTTTGCCTATTGCTTTGTTTTTCCGAAATTTAGCTTTATCTTTGCACGAAATTCATCATTATTATTCATTCATAATCTACACTAAAATGAACAAAACCGAACTCGTTAATGCCATCGCCGAAAAGGCAGGCATCACTAAAGTTGACGCGAAAAACGCACTCGACGCAGCTGTTGAAGCAATCAGCGAAGCTCTTGCTAATAACGACAAAGTTGCCCTCGTTGGCTTCGGCACTTTCGCCGCTGTTGAAAAAGCTGCCCGCACCGGCATCAACCCCCGCACCAAAGAAAAAGTTGAAATCGCTGCCCGCAAAGTAGTTAAATTCAAAGCCGGCGCTGAACTCGCCGCCAAGGTTAAATAATTAACCGGAAATAGGCAGCAGTTTTTGTTGCAAATTACAAACCAAAATAATTCGGTCCTATAAGTCACTAAGTCTTATAGGACCTGTTATTTTACCCATTATTTTTTTCAACATATTTCAGATTCCAACTTTTTTTCGTAACTTTGCGGCTCATTTAGAACCAAATTTATGACAAAAAAGTGCACAACTTCCCCATCCCTGCTCTTTGAAACAAGCTGGGAGGTCTGCAACAAAGTCGGCGGTATATACGCCGTGTTGTCGACGAAAGCCCGCACCTTACAAACACTTTATAAAAATAAAGTTATATTCGTCGGCCCCGATGTGTGGACCGATGAAACACCATCACCCTATTTCACCGAAGTTGCATCTCTGCTTGCCGATTGGCGCAAGAATACTCAGCTCCCCGAAGGAGTTACAGTCCGCGTAGGCCGCTGGAACGTTCCCGGTCGACCGATTGCCGTGTTGGTTAAATTTGATGCGATGTATGCCCAAAATCCCGCGCTGTTCGCGCGCATGTGGGAATTATACGGTGTTGATTCGCTTCACGCCTACGGCGACTACCCTGAAGCATGTGCATTCAGTCATGCCGCGGCCCTGGTAATCGAAAGTATTTCGCGCCACATGGGCTACCCCGACGGCGAAGGAGTTATTGCTCACTTCGATGAATGGACTACCGGCATGGGGCTTCTTCACGTTAAAGCCGAGCTGCCCGCCGCCGCAACGGTTTTCACCACCCATGCAACCAGCATTGGCCGCTCAATCTGCGGCAACGGCAAGCAACTATATGCCTATTTCAATGGCTACAATGGCGACCAGATGGCATCGGAACTGAACATGCAAGCCAAGCACTCGCTGGAAAAAGCCGCTGCGCATCAGGCCGACTGCTTCACAACGGTCAGCGACGTCACTGCACGCGAATGTGAACAGCTGCTTGAAATCAAGCCACACGTTACTCCTAACGGTTTTGAAAAAGACTTCGTTCCCTCTACCGCCAAAGCGCTGGATGAGGCCCGACAGAAAGCACGCAAAGCCATGCTGAAAATGGCATCTGCCCTCGTTGGCCACACATTGCCAGCCGATTCGTTTCTCGTTGCCACTTCCGGCAGATGCGAATATCGCAACAAAGGCATTGACGTCTTTCTGGACTCGGCAGCAATATTAAAGAACCAAATGTCTGAAAGCGACCGTCATACCATCTGCTTTATCATGGTACCCGCATGGTCGCGTCAGGCTCGCCCCGAACTAATATCTGCAATGAAGTCGCGCAAGCGTTTACCCGCCCTGCCCGACCCCATTATTACCCACGAACTGAATAATTATTACGAAGATTCCGTAGTTAACAACATCCACCGCCTCGGCTTCGAGAACAAAACAGATGATAAAGTTCTGGTAATTTATGTGCCCTGCTATCTCGATGGCACGGAAGGTCTTTTCGGTGGCCTTACTTACTATGACCTTCTTCCCGGTCTCGACGCCACGGTCTTCCCTTCCTACTACGAGCCGTGGGGCTACACTCCGCTTGAAGCCGTAGCATTTTCCGTGCCGACCATAACAACTACCCTCTCCGGTTTCGGTCAATGGGTAAACGTTACCTTCGGTGAAAACAAATTCCCGGCGTGCGGCGTTCACGTCAACGAACGCAACGACGTCAACTACTCCGAGCTCTGCAACGCTATTGCGGGTCAGTTACTCAACCTTGAACGCGCCAATGAGAAAACCGTTCAATCGTTGAGAAAAGCAGCGTCGACAACTGCCGATATGGCTGCCTGGAAATATTTTATAACATACTACGAAACTGCATATTGCGATGCTTTGGCAGCAGCCAAACGTCGCTACAAATCCGAATAATAAACAAACTAACTCATAAAAAAGTAATGAAACTTAAAGTCAGCAACACCAACGCGCCCAGCTGGCGCGGCGTGACTGTCAACGCAAACCTTCCCAAGGCTCTTAAGCCTCTGGAACCCATTTCTAAAAACCTTTGGTGGGTATGGAATAGCGTAGCTAAAAACCTGTTCCGTGACCTCGATCCCGATTTGTGGCGTTCGACCGGTGAAAACCCGGTAATGCTCCTTCAGAGCCTCAGCGCCAAGCGTCTCGACGAAATTATCGCCGACAAAGACCTCATGGCCCGCATCAAGGAAGCCGACAAGGAATTCAATGCCTATATGGCCGTTCCGATGCGTTCCGACCTTCCCTCAGTGGCATATTTCTCCATGGAATATGGCCTCTGCAATGCTCTGAAAATCTATTCCGGCGGCCTTGGAGTTCTTGCCGGTGACTATATTAAGGAAGCGTCTGACTCGCGCGTTCCCATGACCGCCGTTGGTTTCCTTTATCGCTACGGCTACTTCACCCAGAGCCTCAGCGTAGACGGTCAGCAGATTGCCAACTACGAACCTCAGAACTTCAACCAGCTCCCCATCGAGCAGGTGATGAATGAAGACGGTTCTCCCATGATTATTGAAGTTCCCTTCCCCACTAACATCGTTTATAGCCACGTTTGGCGCGTAAACGTTGGCCGCATGAACCTCTATCTGATGGACACCGACTTCGACATGAACTCGGAATTTGACCGCCCGATTACCCACCAGCTCTATGGCGGCGACTGGGAAAACCGCATCAAGCAGGAATATCTGCTCGGCATCGGCGGTATTATCATGCTCCGTAAGCTCGGCATCAACACCGACCTCTACCACGCTAACGAAGGCCACGCAGCCCTGCTCAACCTCCAGCGCCTGGTAGAATACATCACCGAAAATCATCTCGATTTCAACGTGGCCCTCGAACTGGTTCGCGCTTCGAGCCTCTACACCGTACATACCCCCGTGCCTGCCGGCCACGACTACTTCGACGAAGGCCTCGCCAACAAATATCTCAGTCACTTCACCCAGAAACTCGGCATTTCATGGCCCGATCTGATGAACATGGGCCGCGAAAACCCTGATAGCGGCGAAAAATTCTCGATGAGCGTATTTGCCCTCAACACCTGCCAGGAAGCCAACGGCGTTAGCTGGCTCCACGGCGAAGTGTCGAAGAAAATGTTTGCCGGCGTATGGAAAGGCTACGATTGGAAAGAAAGCCATGTAGGCTACGTTACCAACGGCGTCCACATGCCCACTTGGGCTGCCTCGGAATGGAAAGCATTCTATAGCGAAAAACTCGGCAAGGAAGTTTTCCAGCACCAGGACGACGTTAAGGCTTGGAAAGGCATCTTCAGCGTTCCCGACGACGAAATCTGGAACATGCGCGTTCTGATGAAAAACAAATTCATCAACTTCGTTAAGCGCGACTTCAAAGCAAAATGGCTCGCCAACCAGCGCGATCCGGGTGCAGTTATCGGCATTCTCGACCGTATCAACCCCAACGCCCTCATTATCGGTTTCGCCCGCCGCTTTGCCACTTACAAACGCGCACACCTGCTCTTCACTGACCTCGACCGTCTGGCCAAGATTGTTAACAACGAGCAATTCCCCGTGCAGTTTGTATTCTCCGGCAAGGCTCACCCCGCCGACGGTGCCGGCCAGGGACTGATCAAGCGCATCATGGAAATCAGCCGTATGCCTCAGTTCCTCGGAAAGATTATCTTCCTTGAAGACTACAACATGGTAGTTGCCAAGCGCCTGGTAACCGGCGTTGACATCTGGCTCAACACCCCCACCCGCCCCCTCGAAGCATCGGGCACATCGGGCGAAAAGGCCGAAATGAACGGCGTTCTGAACTTCTCAGTGCTCGACGGCTGGTGGTACGAAGGCTACAAGTTCGACGAAAAGGCCGGTTGGGCGCTCACCGAAAAGCGCACCTACACCGATCAGGGCCAGCAGGACAAGCTCGACGCCGCAACCATCTACTCGATGCTTGAAAACGAAATCATTCCGCTCTACTTTGCCAAGAACTCCAAGGGCTACTCTCCCGAATGGATTCAATACATCAAGAACTCCATCGGCCACATTGCCCCGAACTTCACCATGACCCGAATGATCAACGACTATATCGAACGTTTCTACTCACCGGAAGCACGCCGCTATGCAACCCTCGCTGCCAACGACTACGCCGTGGCCCGCGAAATCGCTGCTTGGAAAGATAAGGTCGCTTCGAAGTGGGACGGCATTGAAGTTGTAAGCATCGACGACTCTACCGCAACTGCCGCTATTGCCGCAACAGGTGCAGAACATTGCGCAACCGTTGTTCTCAACACCAACGGCCTTAGCAAAGACCTCGGCGTTGAAGCCGTTGCGTTCCAGACTGTCGACGGCCAGGACGAATTTGCCGAAACCATCGAGCTGAAACCTGAAAAGACCGACGGCGATATCGTAACCTACAAACTTTCGCATACTCTCGGCAACCCCGGTATGTATCGCTACGCATACCGAATCTTCCCCAAGAACCCCGCACTGGCACACCGCCAGGATTTCGCCTGGGTTCGTTGGATTTAAACTCCGAACAACGCTAAGGGTGACCCTCCGGGGTCACCCTTAATCATTTTTATACTTCATTTACAATTACTTAATTCCCAAACTCATGGGCGGCTTTTTCGGTATATCTTCGCGCAAACAGTGTCGCAACGAACTCTTTTACGGCACTGACTATAATTCTCACCTCGGCACCCGGCGGGCAGGCATGGCAACCTACGACGCCGGCGACAAACGCTTTATTCGTAAGATTCACTCGCTTGAATCAACCTATTTTCGCACCAAATTTGAAAAGGAACTCGAAAAGTTCACAGGCAATTCAGGTATCGGCATAATCTCCGACACTGATCCGCAACCAATTATTATAAACTCCCATCTCGGCAAATTCGCAATCGTAACCGTTGCTAAAGTCTGCAATATCGACGCTCTCGAACGCGAACTCCTTGACCAGGGCGTTCATTTCGGAGAATTAAGTTCCGGCCAAACTAATCAGACGGAACTCATAGCCCTGTTGATAAACCAGGGTAAAAACTTTGTTGAAGGCATTGAAAATGTCTACAACAAAATCGAAGGCTCATGCTCGCTGCTGATATTAACTGAGCATGATTCAATCATTGCTGCGCGCGATAAACTTGGCCGTACACCGATAATACTCGGCCACAAAGAAGGCGCATGGGCTGCTACATCTGAAAGCACAGCTTTCCCCAACCTCGATTTTGAGCTTGTTCGCGACCTTGGTCCGGGCGAAATAGTTGAAATCACTGCCGACGAAATCAAGCAGTTGCGCGAACCCAATAAGGAGATGCAAATATGCTCGTTCCTTTGGGTTTACTATGGCTTCCCGACCTCGACCTACGAAGGCAAAAACGTTGAGGAAGTGCGCTTTAAATCGGGCTACGCAATGGGCGAGGTAGACCCGACTGAAGTCGATTGTGCATGCGGAATTCCCGACTCAGGCACCGGTATGGCCCTCGGCTACGCTGCCGGTCATAAAATTCCATTCCGCCGGTGCATATCGAAATATACTCCAACCTGGCCCCGCTCATTCACCCCTGCCAACCAGGAGATGCGCAACCTTGTTGCCAAAATGAAACTGGTACCTAATGCTGCCATGCTGAAGGATAAACGTGCACTATTTTGCGATGACTCAATTGTTCGCGGAACGCAGCTCAACGATAACGTCAGCGAACTTTATAAGGGCGGTGCCAAAGAAGTTCACATGCGCATAGCCTGCCCGCCACTGATCTACGGCTGTCGCTATGTCGGCTTCACATCCTCGAAATCTGATATGGAATTACTTACGCGCCGTCTGATTGAGGAATTTGAAGGTGATCCAAACGCTCATCTCGACGAATACGCCCAAACCGGCTCTGAACGCTATAACCGTTTGGTCGAAGCCATTCGTAAACGCTTTGGCTTAACTTCCTTGCAATTCAATCCGCTTGAAACCCTGGTTGAAAGCATCGGATTGCCAAAATGCAAAATATGTACCCACTGCTTCGATGGAAGCAGCCACTTCTAAAATACTAAAAAAAGAGGAGCGATTTGACTCGCTCCTCTTTTTT
Source organism: uncultured Bacteroides sp. (assembly GCA_964528425.1). GTDB lineage: Bacteria > Bacteroidota > Bacteroidia > Bacteroidales > Muribaculaceae > UBA3263. Next base: position 57,718 of record CAZGTD010000009.1, on the reverse strand, counting down.
TAGTATTTATTATAATGGATTTTTTCAGGATCCCATTTATCTTTTGGAGATACCGGAGCCGCCGGATAACCTACGTTGATACACGAAAGCGGCACGATATTATCGGGTAAATGGAGCAGATTCTTGAAAAATGCTACTCTCTCCGAAATCGGATAGATACCGCACCAAACCGCGCCTAATCCGACTGCATTGGCTGCCAACAACAGATTCTCGGAAGCGGCCGAAACATCTTGCATCCAATAAGCCTGACCCTCGCCTGGTAATGTTGCGTTGAGATCACCGCACAAAACTATCGATACCTGAGCATCGCGAGCCATAGTCATTGACTGAATCTCTTCTGCAATACTGTCGCGAAGCGCCCCTTCGGTAACAACTACTATTCGCCACGGCTGCAAGTTAACGGCCGTCGGCGCTGCCATTGCTGCCTGCAGCAGGGTATCGAGTGTTTCTTTGGCCAACGGTCGGTCAGAGTATGCACGCACGCTGGCTCGTGTCATAATATTATCTATTGCAGGATTTCCCTGAGGAGCATCCGGCTTAACGGGTTCAACCGTAACTAACTTGTATGTCAATCCCACAAGCGCAATTGACAATAACACAATAATAAAAGCTGCTTTTTTCATATACTTTAATTTTATTTATCAACAAGAAATCGCAAATATTTTCTAATAAACCAAACTATCGGCAAAGTGCCGCAAAAGGCGACCACAGCAAATGCAATCCCTTTTATGTAGCCCGACATGATTTCGTAAGGTTCCAGGCCGAAACCTAAAATGGCAATCCCTTTTATCAGAGCAAAAACGAGCAGGTGGAAACCACAGATAATCAGTGTGCCGTTAGAAACAAACCGAACAAACTTGTTTGACCCAATAGCCTTAGCCAGAACATTCATCAACGAAATCGCAACTATCGAACCGGATATCGACGAAATCAAAAATAGACCATAATTATTAAATTTACATATATAGAACTCAACGATTCCGTTAGAGCTCGCACTAAAAATAAATAATATTGCGGCAATTACTAATACCGGCCAGCTGAACAACACTCGGTTTAATTTGGCGTTACCGCTGAATAATTGCCACAAATGGCCGAGGGCATAAAAACCAAGTCCGGTCAACGAAGGGCCCAACACCAGCGGAACTTGGCTCAGGGTTCCTTGCGGAACAATAGCCGTTATTATGGCTGATAGAACGAAGGCCATTACCGCGACAAGAATTGTTGCGGTAATGGTTCTTCCCGTAGGGTAGAACGCCATTTCAACAACATAAAAACTCAACAATGACCACAACGGTATATCCTGGATCAACAATGTAGAGATACCGGAAAAGAGTCCCATTAAAGGCAGATACCAGGGCCTTTCAATGCCGGCATCTTCACCATAGTGGCGCAAAACAACAACCCATGCGACCCATGCTACCAAGCCAATCCAAAGATATGGAAAAAGTAGCTGACGGGAACGCTTTATAACAAACCGCTTATGCGACGGGTTTCTTTGGTAGGAAAAAAGGTAGCCCGATATAATAAAAAACATCGGTATGATAAATGCATTGATATAAACCGTCATTATCGGGCCGCAATGCACATGAAAAAGCACTACCAGAAAAATTGCCAATGCCTTTGCATAGTCAATCCATACGATTCGCTTGCTATTTACATCAGTCATACGTTACCCCTTTGTGTCGATGAATTTAAATATCGAGCCTGTCGGACACACAAAGCGACAATACGGACGCGAAACGACTAACGACAATAGAATAAACCCGATGGCAACACCGATTATCCAGCCGGTAGCCGATTCAAACTGAAAGGCCTGGAAAAGTTCCCAGTCGAGCCAATCGGTCCAGCAGTCAAACCAAAGGGTCAGCATCAACGCTCCCCAGAGCAACCGCCTGAACCAGTCTAAAGCGTGCATCAATTTGGGCGTAATCTTAATCTTGAAACCGCAAATCTCGCCCGCCAAAATTTGAGCGGAACCCAAAGGGCAAACGTGGTTGCAATAATATTGTGTCTTTCCGAAAACCGGATAAATAAACGCAGAAATAAGAATAACGCAGATTACAAGCCCCAAGGGCAATGCAACGCCATGGGCCAGGAACTCAAGAATCATATAATAATCGAGAAACTGACCGGCCCAGAAACCGAGCACTATAACGTTTGCGAGCAACTGTACATTATAATAAACCTTGCTCTTGACAAACAGCGGAACTATGCACGCCGCAAGCGTAACCGCTAAAGCTATCCAAAGTTTCAACGGCACTTCAGGGCGGTTCGAGGCCTCAATGCCATCATAGTATGCCAGACCGGCGTTTACATTACTAATAATGGCGTTAGATGAATAAGTGGCTCCGCTTACCGCATCAACCTTCATGGCCAGAGCATCCTCGGGTGTTTTGCCTGTCCATTGCTCAAGCAGTACAACGGCTCGACGCATGAATGACGGAGTCTCGGAATTCGGCAACACTTCTATATTGCTAATACGGCCATTTTCAATGGTAATGTTCAGAGGCACCGGGCCGGCAAATCCGTCGATCGTTCCTTCCATTCCTTCGGTAGAAATAGTTACTTTACCGTCGCCGGAATCAACAACCGCCTCAGTGGGCTCCTCTGACTCGACTTTGGGCAAGAGGTTATTGCCAAACAGTGATTTATTCACTGTTATTGTCGCTGCAATAAGCATCAGCAATACAACAACAAGCTTAAATACTCTTTCTTTAATAATCATTTGGTTTATTAGCTCTAATAATCAATACGTTATTTATCGTGTCTATATCCGCTACCATGCAGGCGGTTGCGATAGCGTCGGCAATCATGCAGGTCTGAGCAACCACACTTACCGCCGGAAGGCCGGTTCGTGTCGGTCTTCCGCTGCGGGGGTCTATGATATGACCATGCTCTCCGTAGTGTTTGCGATAGTTACCCGACGTGGCAACCGCACCTGAGGTTAGATGAAGAATATGCTGCGTAGGCTCTAACATTATTGCCCACGGCTCGCCTTGGGCATTTTTGCCGGATACGGCAATGTCACCTCCGATTTCAATTAAAAAGTTCTCCACGCCGTTTCGACGCAGCATTTCTGCAATTAAATCAGCGCCATAGCCCTTTGCAATACCGCTGAAATTGAAGGTGGTGTGAGGTGATTTCTTCTGAATCCGCCCGTCTGCTATCATGCATCCGTCGATGCCAACGAACTGCATAACGCTGTCAATTTCACCATCCGTCGGCTCACTCGATTGCTTCTGACGCCCGAAGCCATATAGCTCAATCAATGGCCCTACCGTTGGGTCAAACGCGCCTTGCGTCAGCCGATGAACATACTGTGAAGTCTTGAAAACACGCTGAAAAACAGTATCAATTTCAACCGTTTCATTCCGGTTTATACGACTGACTGTCGACGAGTCGTTAAACACTGATACCGATCGGCCTATCTGGCAGAAAACCTCATTAATTGAATCGCCAAGCTCTTTATCAGACTGATAAACCACACGATATCGCGTACTCCACACCTCACCCTCATTACTCCGGTATTCAGGATGCTTGGAGCAAGCCGCAAGGCAAATCGATAGTACTAAAAAAGCACAAATTCTCATGGCTTTACTCACAAAGTGCAATGCGCGCAAAATGGTGGGCAGAACTGCAAACTGTCAGCGTGCGGTCAACGATTATATGTCTGTTGGCTATGGCAGCAACCGTAGTAATTTCGTGGCTAACAAGAATTATGGTGGTTTTCGATGCCAACCGACGGATAATATCATAAATCCGTTCCTCGAAATGCTTGTCAACATAACTCAGCGGCTCATCAAGCACCAACATTTCAGGACAGGATATAAGAGCCCGGCCAAGCAATGCCCGCTGCTGCTGTCCGCCGGATAGAACACCGATTGGTTTTGAGGCGTGCTCAACCAACTCCATTTCGCGGAGCATTCGGTCAACAAGCCCATCCCTGTCTGGTTCAACGAGTCCGGAAGCGATAACTTCGCGTACGGTTATCGGGAATTGTGAATCAATAGCGTTTTTTTGAGGCAAATAACTGACGCGCACCTTCCGCTGGCGGCGCACTACGGTGCCGCGCGTTGGTTTAAGCAACCCGAGAATCAAACGCATCAGGGTTGTTTTGCCGCCGCCGTTAGGACCGGTAACCGCAACAAAATCACCTCGGCGTATGGTCAGGTTTACGCCGCTCAAAATCGTTCGCTGCCCACGCACAAAATCAACGCCACGCAGCTCAATGAGCGCCGGACGCAAATCAGTGTCCGGCGATAGCACGGGCTGTTGCAACAAGCTCCCGGTCCCACTCATAGTTTAACGGATTAATGGTTTCAACACGCAAATTATCGCCACTTTTGGCAATAACATCGGCCTTTGAGGTGTCAAAATCTTTCTGAACAAGAAAAACCTTCGCGCCATGCTCCTTGATGTGGCCAACAATATCGCGCGTATCATTAACGCTGTGCTCTTTGCCTTCGGTACCGACCGACAGCTGGTGCAAACCATAGTCGCGGGCAAAATAGCTTAGCGACGGATGCCAGACAATAAAAGTTTCGCCGGCAGCGTCACTGAGGATATCGCGACACAATGCGTCAACCGAATCTATCGAAGAAATCAGTGCAGAATAGTTGCGCTCGTAAAAGTCCGCTCCGTCGGGGTCGGCTTTCTTAACGGCATCGAGCATGTTAGCAGCTATAACCTTGGCATTTGCAGCCGAACTCCAAACGTGCGGGTCAACTCCATGGTCGTGGCCGTGGTCATCTGTAATCAGCTCTACCGATTCAGAACTGTCAACAATGGTCAGGTCGGGTCTATTCGCCTTAACCTTTTCAACAATAGCTTTTTCAAAAGGCAGTCGGCCGACGACAATATATAGATTGCCGGATTCCATCTTTGCAAGGTCGGCAAACGTAGGCTCATAGCTTTCGGGATTACCGCCCCGGGCCATCAGTGTATTCACCTCCATGCGGTCGCCGACTATGCGTTCGAGCAGCCACCTCTGCGGCTCGATGCTGACGGTAACAACCGGGCGAGCATCCTCAGTAGCGGTTGAATGACTGCAGCTGCCGACCAGTAAGCCGGCAGCTGCAAGAATCATTAACAGGGTTTTACGAATCATTCTTCAAATTCAATCAGGTTGGCTTCGAGGCCTACAACCTGGCCCGGCTCAACGAACACGCGTTTAACAACGGCAGGATGTTCAGCTTCCACTTCGTTTTCCATCTTCATGGCCTCATAAACGAGCAGAATATCACCGGTGTTAACCTTATCGCCGGCCTTAACGTTAACCGATATAATGGTGCCACCCATCGGTGCCTGAACTACTTCACCGGTAATCGGTTCTTCCGGTTCTTTGGCAGCCTCTTCAGCTGCGATGCGTGCCGCTTCGGCTTCTGCCAGTGCTTGCTGTGCGGCAGAATATTCTTCCTGACGACGCTTGCGCAAGAAGCCTGTGGCAACTGCAGGGAGCAGTTCGAGCAACAGCTCTTCTTCCTTATTGGTTGCGAGCTTAACGCCACCGAATTCGTCCAAAGTCGGATTTTCAGGTGCCTTATACTTAGATGTGTCGTAGGCCACTTCCTCGGGCGAGCCGGTAATCTTTTCGCGGAAAGCAGGGTCGATTGCAACAGGCGTATGACCATATTCACCCTTAACCAGCGAGGTAAACTGCATTGAGGGAGTTGAATAATCAGGTTTACCCTTCTTGCGATCAAGTGCAAGGCTGACCGCCTGCGAACCGACAATCTGCGATGTCGGAGTTACCAGAGGAATCAGACCGGCATCGCGGCGCACCTTCGGAATCAGCTTCATGGCATCGTCGAGCAAGTCACTGGCCTGAAGTTGCTTGAGCTGCGCAACCATGTTGGAGTACATGCCGCCGGGAACCTCAGCCTCACGAACGAGTTCGTTGGGTTTAGGGAATCCGAAGTAATCTTCAATCTGATGACAAAGGTCGAGCAGTTCAGCCTCATTACCAGCCTTGGCGGCAACGATTGCGCGATCAAACAGCGCATCGATATTCGCCGGCATACCGTTAGAATCGAGGGGATTGAAGTCGCGCGGGAACTTATCTTTCTGAAGGTCAAATACTGCAAGCGAGCGACGGACATCAACCAGCTTTTCGCGGATTTTTCCAACGGCTTCCATATTTGCTTCAACTTCGATACCCAACTTCTTGCAGAACACATAAATGAGTTCAAGAGCCGGAGCAGCTGACCCGCCACCGAAATACCAGATATTCGTGTCGAGTATATCAACGCCATTGAGAATAGCCATGAGCGAAGAAGCCAGACCGTAGCCCGGAGTACAGTGAGTGTGGAAATCAACCGGAACGCTGACATTGGCCTTGAGGGCAGAGATAATCGAGGCAGCCTTGGCCGGATTAACCAGACCCGCCATATCTTTGAGCGTAATGATTTTGGCGCCCAGGGTTTCCATCTGCTTAGCCTTCTCAACGAAGTACTCGTCGGTAAAGATTTTCTTGGGCTTGGAGCCGAAAAGCTTAGCAAAGAACGAACGCTGCTCTGCGTCCTTGGGGTCAACGGTATAGCAAACGGCACCGTCGGCAATTCCTCCGAGCTCGTTAATCATCTTAATGGAATCGCGCACGTTATCAATGTCGTTCAGCGCATCGAATATACGCATAACGTTGAGGCCATTGGCAATAGCTTCTTTATAGAAACCTTCGAGCACACTGTTGGGATAAGGCACATAGCCAAACAAGTTACGGCCACGGCTCAACGCCGACAACAGCGATTTGCCCTTCATGGCTTTGGAAATTATGCGCAGACGGTCCCACGGACTTTCGTCAAGATAACGCATAACGGAGTCGGGAACCGCCCCACCCCATACTTCCATTATATAGAAACCTGCATCTTCATAGAGCGGCAGGAGTTTGTCGATTTCGGACTGAGGCATGCGGGTGGCAAACAGCGACTGCTGGCCGTCGCGAAGCGTTAGGTCACGGATTTTTAGTTTTCGGGTTTGCATATTATTGTAATACTTGAAGTTTAATCGTTTAATGAATGAATAATAAGACCACTGCGCAATTTTGGTTCAAACCATGTGGTCTTCGGGGGCATAATGTTTCCTGAATCGGCAATATCCATCAGCTGCTTCATTGAAACAGGATAAAGTGCCAATGCGGCAATCATCTCGCCACTGTCGACGCGACGCTTCAGCTCGCCAAGACCGCGTATGCCACCAACGAAATCCACGCGCTTGGAGGTACGCAAATCCTGAATATCAAGAATATCGCGCAAAATCAGGTCTGAACTGATGGTAACGTCAAGAACACCAATCGGATCATCATCGTTATAAGTACCCTCTTTAGCCGTAAGCGAATACCATTTTCCTCCCAGATAAAGCGAGAAATTATGAAGATGAGTGGGACGATATATTTCCGTACCCTTATCTTCAACTATAAAGTTTTCACTGAGTTTTTCAAGGAACTTTTCGGGTGTATATCCGTTCAGGTCCTTAACGAGACGATTATAGTCAATAATTTTCAGATGACTGGCAGGGAATGCAACAGCAAGAAAGTAGTTATATTCCTCAGATCCTGTATGATCGGGATTCTGCTGAGCTTTTTCATGGCCTACAAGAGCAGCGGCAGCAGAGCGATGATGCCCGTCGGCAATATACGTTGCAGGCATTTTTTCAAACTCATCGGTAATGGTCGCAATATGTTCCGGATTATCAACAACCCAGAATTTATGGCCGAAACCGTCAGGAGCAACGAAATCATACTCAGGTTTGCCGGAAGTCACCTCGCGAATAACCCGGTCAAGAACTTCATTATCGTGAAAAGCAAGGAATACGGGCTCGATGTTCGCATTGTTTATACGCACATGCTTCATCCGGTCCTCTTCCTTGTCCTTGCGGGTGAGTTCATGTTTCTTGATGCGCGATTCCATGTAGTCATCAACATTTGCACCCAAAACGATGCCGTATTGCGTGCGGCCGTCCATGGTTTGCGCATAAATGTAGTAATGCTCCTTCTCGTCTTGAATCAGCCAGCCTTGATTTTGAAAATTCACGAAATTCTCAACGGCCTTTTCATATACTCGGGCATCATGTTCATCAGTACCGACCGGAAAGTCAATCTCCGGCTTTATTATATGATACAGAGACTTAGGATTACCCTCGGCTTCAGCCCGAGCTTCGTCGGAATTCAGCACGTCATAGGGACGCGACGCAACATCCTCAACAATTTCACGGGGAGGCCTGATGCCCTTAAACGGTTTGACTTTCATAATCTTAGTGAGATATTAAAAGTTTTTACGCACGATAGTTTGCTTGCGGTCGGGTCCGACACTTAGAATAGTTACAGGAACGCCGAGCTCTTTTTCAATAAATCCGATATAGTCAACGAAGTTTTTGGGGAGCTCGCTTTCGCTGCTGATATTTGTCATTGAAGTTTTCCATCCCGGCAGGTCAACGTAGACCGGTTCAATATCTACGCTCTGGAGGTCATAAGGAAGCTCGGTCACGGTTTCTCCATTTATTTTATAGGCCACGCAAGCGCGGATTGTGTCAAAATCGTCGAGCACATCGCTCTTCATCATTATGAGATCAGTAACTCCGTTGATCATTACGGCATATTTCAGCGCAACCAGATCAATCCACCCGCACCGGCGTTCGCGACCCGTAACTGCTCCATACTCGTGGCCTATGTCACGCATACGCTTGCCGGCTTCATCAAACAGTTCTGTCGGGAAAGGACCGGAGCCAACTCGGGTGCAATAGGCTTTGAAAATACCGAACACACGGCCAATTTTATTCGGAGCAACGCCAAGGCCGGTGCAAGCGCCCGCTGTAACGGTATTGCTGGAAGTAACAAAAGGATATGAACCGAAATCAACGTCGAGCATAGTACCTTGCGCACCTTCGCAAAGAACCTTCTTATCTTCCTTCAGGGCATTATTGATATAGTGTTCCGAATCAATCAGATCATATTCGCGCAGATAATCGATTGCTTCGAGCCAGTTCTTTTCGAGTTCGGCCAAGGTAGGATGTTCGGTTACGCCCAAGGCCGCCATCTGGTCAAGGTGACGTTTCTTCGCGGCTTCATATTTTTGCTTGAAATCAGGCATCAGGGTGTCGCCTACGCGCAGTCCGTTGCGCGAAATCTTGTCTGTATATGTCGGGCCTATGCCTTTGCCGGTGGTGCCTATTTTAGCGGCGCCCTTGGCAGCTTCGTTCGCAGCATCGAGCAGTCGGTGAGTCGGAAGAATCAGGTGTGCCTTCTTGGAAATTTTCAACACCTTTGTCAAATCGACTCCGCTCTGGCGCAGCGCTTCCGCCTCTTCGCGAAAAAGCACCGGGTCGAGAACCACTCCGTTACCGATTATATTGATTTGTCCACGCTGAAACACACCGGAAGGAATGGAGCGCAAAACATATTTCTTGCCTTCGAACTCAAGGGTATGGCCGGCATTAGGTCCGCCCTGAAAGCGGGCAACAACATCGTAACGAGGCGTAAGCACGTCTACGACCTTACCTTTTCCTTCGTCGCCCCACTGGAGGCCTAAAAGCACATCGACTTTCATTATTCTTTTCTTACTATTTTGGTTATTATTTATTTATTTTTTCTTTTTGGTGCGGAACTCTTGCATTGACTACAGCGGCCGGAAAGGTATGCTATCGAAGCGCTCGGCTCAACCTGAAAGCCGCGCGGAGTCAAAACCGCAGCCCACTGGCCGAAACCTGCCGAATCAATACGCCGCGTTTTGCCGCATACCGAACAGACCATATATACAGTCGGCTTCATGGCTTTGCCGGGACGGAGTGATTCGTACAGGGCCTCCCCTCCGAGAAATACACGCCGAAGCAATCCGGCTCGTATTAGCAGCGGCAATGTGTTGAAAACAGTTGCGCGGCTCACCTTGATTGCGGCCTGCCGGTTCAGGTCCTCGATAAGCTCTTCGGCCATAAACGGCTCGCTACGATCTATAGCGGCATCCAGAACGGCAAGCCGCTCGGGAGTGCACCGTCGGGAGCAACTGCCGAGAAACTCTGAAAACGCAAAGCGTGCGCGTGCCTTTGCCTGCATTCGTTCCATCTTCGCCACAAAGTTAACAATTCCCACGCATTTAAACAAATTTTTTAAACTATTTTGAGCAAACCGTTGTTATCATAATATCTTAATAATATTAATCCCTCTTAAACTAACAAATTACTACTACCTATGAACACTGCACCTCTTCAGGGCATTAAAGTGATCGACTTCACCGAAGTCCAGTCCGGCCCCTCGTGTACTCAACTGCTGGCATGGCTCGGCGCTGACGTTATTAAAATCGAACGCCCGGGCGTTGGCGATGCAACCCGTAAGGAACTCCAGTTTGATCCCAACCTGCCCAGCTACTACTTCCTGCAACTTAATTCCGACAAAAAATCGCTTGCTCTCGATGCCAAGACTCCCGATGGAGCTAAAATTCTTACCGAACTTTTGAAAACAGCCGACGTATTTATCGAAAACCTCCACCCCGGAGCTATGGATAAACTCGGTTTTTCGTGGGAAGTGGTCCACGCCCTTAATCCCCGATGCATCTATGGTACCATCAAGGGCTTCCCTGTAAGTTCCAAATACAAAGACCTTAAGGCGTATGAGCCTATTGCACAGGTAACTGCAGCCGCAGCTTCCACTACCGGCTGGTATGACGGTGAGTATAACATTCCTACCCAGAGCGGTGCGGCCCTCGGCGACTCAAACACCGGTATGCACCTGACTATCGGCATTCTCGCCGCGCTGCTTCAGCGCGAAAAAACCGGCGAAGGTTGCTACGTTTATCAGTCGATGCACAATGCATGTCTTAATCTCTGCCGTATCAAGACCCGCGACCAGCTCACCCTCGACAAGATCGGCTACCTTACCCAGTTCCCGCAGTATCCCGACGGCAAGTTCGGCGATTGTGTTCCCCGCTCGGGCAACATCGAAGGCGGCGGCGTTCTTGGCTGGACCTACAAGTGTAAACCTTCAGGCGACATGGACTCTGAAATCGATGCCAACAACTATGTATATGTTATTCTGCAGCGTGGTGAAAAAGACTTTGAACTCTTCTGTCAGGCAACCGGCTTTACCGACTGGTTAACCAACCCCGACTTCAACACCGCCGATGCCCGCGACCGCCATAAACAAGAAATCTATCAGCGTGTCGGCGCCTGGACGGCAGATAAGACCAAATATGAAGTTACTGAAATTCTCGGTAAATATGGTGTTCCTGTAGGCCCGGTACTTTCCACCAAAGAAATGATGAGCGACGAAAGCCTCTACGACGGCAACACCCTCGTACGCATCAACCAGGGTGGCGAAATTGGTGAATTCGTTACTGTAGGTGTTCCTTTCACCATGAGTAACTTCCAGCCTACCTACGGTCCATGTCCTTCGCTGGGTGGCAATACCGAAGAAATCCTTACCGGTCTCGGCTATACCAAAGAACAGCAAGCCGCTATGGCCGCAAACGGCACTACCGCACCCGTTGCCAAAACCGCTCCCGCACCTGCAAAATAACTCTCAATAAATTAGTAATTAGCTCGCTCCGGGCTAATTACTAATTAACAATTACTAACTATTAAAATTCAAGTATATGTCTGAAACTCCAACCCCTACCGCAGCTGCGCCGAGTGCTCCCCACTATCCCGAACAGGTTACCGGTATGTATATTCTTGCCAAAGCCCTTAAAAACATCGGTATCGACACCATGTATGGTCTTGTTGGCATTCCTGTTACCGACTTTGCTTATCTTGCACAGGAACAGGGTATTAAATTTGTTGGCTTCCGCCATGAACAGCAGGCCGGCATGGCAGCAGCTACCCACGGCTATCTCACCGGTAAGCCCGCAGTGCTGCTGACCGTAAGTTCTCTCGGCTTCCTTAACGGCTTGACCGCAACCATCAATGCAACGGTCAATTGCTACCCTATGATTCAAATTTCCGGTTCAAGCGACCGCGACCCAATCGACCTGAGCCAAGGTGCATACGAAGGTCTCGACCAGCTCAACGTTGCCAAAGGCCTGGTAAAGGCTGCATATCGTGTTAACCGTCCTCAAGATATTCCAACTGCGGTTGCCCGCGCTTATCGTGCAGCCGTTTCGGGCCGTCCCGGCGGCGTTTATCTCGACATCACAACTCCCTGTCTGGGTCAGGTTGTCGACGCTGATGAAGCCGAAAAATGGTTCTTCACCCCGGTTGACCCCGTAGCTAAAACCTACGCCAACCCCGACAGTATCGACCGCGCCGTTGAACTGCTCAAAACCGCCAAACACCCCGCAATCGTGTTGGGCAAAGGCGCTGCATTCATCCAGGCCGATGACACCATCAAACAGTTCATTGAATCAACCGGCATACCTTTCTTCCCCATGTCGATGGCAAAAGGTCTTATGCCCGACAAACACCCGCAGAGTGCACTTTCGTGCCGCTCGGAAATCATGGAGCAGGCCGACGTTGTAATTCTAATTGGCGCCCGACTGAACTGGTTGCTCTCCAGGGGACATGGCAAATGGAATCCCGACGGCAAGTTCATTCAGCTCGATGTTGAAGCAACCGAAATGGACTGCAACCGCCCCATCGACGCCCCTGTTGTCGGCGATATCGAAAACTCGCTGAAAGCCATGATGGCCAAACTCGCAGGCCAGAAACTAACGAATGTCGACCCCAACTGGTTGCCGTCGCTGCAGGCCGAAACCAAAGCCAAAAACGCCAAGTTTGCCGAACGTCTGGCATCGTTTGCCAACTCTCAGCCTATGACTCACTGGACCGCCCTTAACGCCCTGAAGCCGCTGATTGAAGGCAACCCCGACATCGTTCTTATCAACGAAGGCGCTAATACCCTCGACGATACCCGCGACACCATCGACATGTCAGTTCCCCGTTCGCGTGTTGACTGCGCTACTTGGGCAATCATGGGCATGGGCATGGGTTCAACCATCGGCGCAGCCGTAGCCACCGGCCGTCCGGTCGTAGCCATCGAAGGTGACTCTGCATTTGGTTTCTCCGGCATGGACTTCGCAACAATCTGCCGCTTCAACCTCCCGTGTACTGTCGTAGTATTCAACAATGGCGGTATCTACAACGGCATAGGCGTTAACATGAGTAAGGATGGCGATCCCGCACCTACTACCCTCGACATCAACGCCCACTATGAAAAGATTTCTGAAGCCTTCGGCGGCGCTGCATATTACGTTACAACCCCCGAGGAACTCACTAAAGCTTTCACCGAGGCCGTAGCCTCCAAAAAACCGGCCCTGATCAACGTTCAGCTCGGCGCAGACTCCGGCAAGGAATCGGGCCACATCGGCTACCTCAACCCCGAATCTATTCAGCATGTAATCGTATAACCACTTAAAACGAACTGACTTATGGTACATATAATTCTATACGCGATAGTACCTATCATTGTTGTTATGCTCGCCGGCTACATCTCCGGCAAAAAGGGCATATTCAACGGTAACGACTCAAAGCAGTTCAACAAGGTTGTGCTCGACTACGCCCTGCCGGCAGCGCTGTTCATATCCATTGTGACAGCCACCCGCGAGGACCTGGTCAAAGACCTGAAGCTGACCCTCGTATCAACGTTGGTAATTATGGGCTGCTTCATGTTGGTCTACTTCATCTATAAGTACTGTTTCAAGAAAAACACCGGCGCCGACGCCGCAGTTTCAGCCCTTATCAGCGGCTCGCCGACCATCGGCTTCCTCGGATTTGCCGTTTTGGAGCCTATCTTTGTAAGTGCCAGTGTGCCTTTGTCGGCCGTAGCCCTCGTGGTTGCAATTGTCGGCATTGTGGTTAACGCAATCGGCATACCTGTAGGACTCTCGCTGCTGAACGCATCGTTGGCCCAGCAAGGAACTAACGCCGGCGCTAAAAAACAAAGCGCCTGGAAGCCGGTAATCCACGCCCTTGAGCAACCTGTAGCCTGGGCACCTATATTGGCCGTAATCCTCGTTTTGGTCGGTTTCCACTGGCCTGACTGGGCAAGCCCCTCGTTCAACCTTATTGCAAAGGCAAATGCCTCACTCGCCGTATTCTCGGCCGGTATCACCCTTTCGAGCATCAAGGTTGTTATCAACTGGCAAGGTATTCTCGGCTCGATAATGAAACTTATCGTAATGCCTGCCGCCGCTCTGATTGTAGGTCTGCTCTGCCACATGGATCCCATCAACCTCAAAATGCTGGTTGTTGCCTGCGCCCTGCCCCCGGCATTCTCAGGCATCATCATTGCCGACGAATACAACACCTACGTTGCTACTGGCACATCCTCGCTAACCCTGTCGGTAATCCTATTTGTAGGTTTCTGCCCGCTGTGGATCTGGCTAACCGATCTGGCTCTTGCCCACGGATTCCTGATGTAATCCTCCTCCCCTATAAACTCTCAAACTCAGAGGCTGTCTCCACCGACGCGTGGAAGCAGCCTCTTGCATATTTCATATTTACTGACTATCTTTGCAAGGTTAAACGTTAAGGCAATGCGCGGTTTATTATATTGCATAGTCCTCATTTTTATGACCGGTTGCAGTTTCTGCAATCCGCAGCCGCGTGCGCTCGACGAAGCCGAAACGCTGATTACCACCAACCCGAAAGCGGCCCTGACTTCGCTCAACGCCCTCGATATTTCGGAATTCAATGATTCGGCAATAATCGCCCGCTGGGCGCTCCTTTATAGCGAAGCTCTTGTGGCAAATAAACTTTCCGCTCCCACTGACACAATTATTGATATCGCTATCAATTATTATAAAAAACGTGACATTGACAACCAGTTTCAGAAAGCGTTGCGTCTGAAAGAAATCATGCAGTCGTCGGGCAACGATGATGCACTGGCAACTGCGCTTTACCTGCAAAAGGAGAAAGAATTCTTCTTATACAAAGAGCGTGCGCGTCGCGAACAAACAACCTGCGTCAGTTTATTGATACTGCTGATAGCCGCGGGAATAATAATCTGGATGCGACAAAGAATAAAGCTGCAGTCGGCTCAAAACGATGCACTCATTGCCGAGGCCTCGGTTATGAAAGACCGCATAAATTCCGACCGCAACGTGGTTGACTCTCTTGAAACTAAACTTCGGAATCTGCTGAAATCAAGATTCGCCCTCATTGATTCTCTTTGTCAGACCTATTATGAGGCACAGGGAACCAAAGCAGAACGCAACGCCATAGTCAATAAAGTGAAATCTGAAATTGACGCTGTCCGCTCCGATTCTTTTCCTGAAATGGAATCGGCAGTTAACAATTGCCGAAATAATCTGCTCGATAAAGTTAAAGCCGTTTATCCGGCAATTAAGGCCGATGACTATAAACTGCTCGTTTACATTTCCGGTGGACTTTCGTCGCGCACCATCAGCCTGCTCCTCGGTGAACCCGTTGAAATAGTTTATAAAAGAAAGTCGCGATTAAAAGCCCGGCTGAAAGAGGCGGTCGGGGCCGACTGCCCGGAAATCTTAACCGTTTTCTGAGTGTATTTTGGTCCCGGTCAGAATTATTCAAGTAACATCGCAGCAATTGCTTAATTATTAACAATATACAATTCCACCGGTCAGACTAAAAATTTGACTCTCCAGAATTTTTGTGAGTAACTTTGCACTCAAAAAAGTTACACACATGAACAATAAACTGCTAATCACATTTTTCACGGCCTTCCTCTCCATTGCTGACAGTTTCGCACAAAATCAAGAAAGCACCGACAGCCTCAAGCGCACCCTCAACGAAATTATAGTCGAGGCAAAGCAACCCGCAACCAAGCTCGAAGGCACCATGTTGGTAACGGCGATTGCGGGTTCAAATCTTGCCAACCTTGGAACAGCTCTCGACGTGCTGACCCAATTGCCTCTGATTAAGGTTACAGACGAAACAGTCAGCATAACCGGCAAAAACAATGTTGAAATCTACATTGACGGCCGGCCGATGCACGATAGCTTTGAACTGCAGCAGATTCTATCGTCAAATCTTCAAAAAGTTGAGCTCGACATGGCTCCGGGAGCCGAATATGACAGCACCACCGGGGCGGTTTTGCGTATCATAACACAGCGCAACTTTTTTCAAGGTCTTTCGCTAAGCGAGCAATTCCAACTTCAACGCCGTCGCAAATGGTCTGCACTTGACAATCTCAACATTTCCTTCCGTAGAGGCAGTTTCGAGTTCTTTATCAACGGCATGGTGAACCGCAATAACAGCGTTATTAAAGGCTCAACCACCAATACTCTCTTATTCCAAAACAAAGAAACAGTTATCGGCTGCAGTCAGAATAACTCGTATCCGACAACAACCGGCATAGTCAAGGCGGGATTCAACCGGTCGAAAAATGCGCAGTCGTTCGGGGCATACTATAGATTTAATCCCGAGCGCGGCGACTTCGTGAATTCAGGTTCTGAATGGCTCGATAATAATCCGGCTATCACTCGCGAAATCAATAAACGAACTCGCGCCCACAGCCACCTCATGTCGGTCTACTACGAGAATACTTTCGCCAATAAATATCAGTTGCACTTTGACGGTGACTATCGTCAGTCTGCTGCAAGAAATTATGTACTTACCTACTACTCTGAGGGTTCAAACGCAGATGTCAACTCCACTGATAACCGGCAATCAACGCTTTGCGCCGGCAAGCTATATCTGAAATTTCCACTATTGACCGGCGATTTCACCGTTGGCGCGCAAGATAGCTATACCCATACTTCACTTGACTTTCGGATGCTCAACCCTCTGGTGGGCAAATACATTCCATCAACCTTAACCGATGCAACGCAGATTTCCGCCGCTCTGTTCGCAACCTGGTCGCGCGCGTTCGGCAAATTCATGCTATCAGCGGGCCTGAGATATGATTATACAGACTATATTTTCAAAATCAACGGCGAACGGGATAAAGATATGAGTAACCGCAGGCATTTGCTAACTCCCGACCTTTCATTCAGTTACACCATAAACGATGAAACGCAACTGAGCCTAAGCTATAAGTATGCATCGGTCAAGCCGCCATACTCCCAACTCACAGGCTCTCTGAACTACGTTGGTCTCCATGAAATAGAAGGAGGCAATCCGGCGCTACGCGACGAGAAATCGCATAACATCCAGCTGTTTGGTATGTGGAAAAACTTTATGCTTCAAGCCGACATGACCCGCTCTATCGACTCTTATGCGTTCGTCAAGCAATCATATCCAGCCCGTAATCTTCAGCTTATAATGCATCCGCAGAATATCAACGTTTCATCGCTCAGCGCCTACATTATATGGAGTCAACCGGTGGGATGCTGGACTCCAAGCATAACAGCCGGTGCCTACCGACAATGGCTCGAAATCGCCAATACCAGTTACGACAAGCCGATTTTCTCCTTTTATTTCGACAACGCATTTTCCTTTACTCACAACTGGAGCATAACAGCCAATATCAGCGGTAACAGCGGCGGAGATATGCACACCAACCGGTTTGGCAAATCATGGTTCACAATGGATGCCTCGGTGTCAAAAACTTTTTTTGACAAGTCGCTGACAGTTAAACTTACAGCAACCGACATTTTTAATTCAGCCAATAACGACTGGACAATGAACACTTTCGGCGTATGTGTTAGTAAGCGCCAGCGCTATGATCGCCGGGGCATCACACTGAGCGTAATATATAATCTCAGACCTCGAAAGAGCAGCTATAAAGGGGCGGCGGCTGCCGACTCGGAAATGGACCGGCTGTAGGAGCTACTTTTTAATTTTGAGTGACTCAATCAAAATCGGGCCCGGCACGAAGTAGAACTCTACCCGTCGGTTAGCGGCCCTACCCTTGCGCGACGACTCGGTATTGAGCGGTTCGTCATAGCCAAGACCATAGGGCACAATACCGTCAACTTCGATTTCTTGGTCGGCTATCCACTGGCGTATGGCATCGGCTCGTGCTCGCGTAAGGTTATTGAGATATTCGTCGGATCCGGTGTCATCACTGTGGGCTACTATCAGAACCTTGTATTTATCAGGAGTGCGCATCGGATAAAGCAGATGCTTCAGCTTCGATTCGGCAAACGAGGCGGTAACGGTATCGTTAGGCAGAAATAATTCCGAACACGGAACTGTAACCATTAAAACCAGCCCCTCGCGCTCGCTCAGATCGGTTTTAAGACCAACGCCATCAAAACGCTTCTTGAGTTTAAGCATTTCGTTCTGGGCCTGAGCCATCAGCTTACCTGGAATCTGGGGCGACTGCAGGTTATCGTCAACTGAAAGGTCTACGATTTCCTCATGATATTTGTCGAGGTCAACTTTTGCCACAGCCGGCATAGCCGCAAAAACCGATATATATATTATGGAAAGAATCTTTCGGAATTTCATAGCGCAAAGTTAACGAAAAAAAATGACACTTTCACCTGCAGAATCGAAATTTTTTCGTACCTTTGCAGTGATTATTACGTCACCCAAAATATTCCAATGATTCAATTTTTCAGGAAAGACGCCGTGACGGTATATGCCGTCGACGCCGACCATCTCCTCTCAGCCCACGAGCAGGAAAAACTTTCGTGGCTCTTTTCAGGAGCGCAACCCATTGCCGACAAAGCACTCACCGGCCGATATATAGGTCCGCGTAGAGAAATGATAACTCCTTGGAGCACCAACGCCGTAGAGATTACCCAAAATATGGGTCTCAACGGCGTTCGTCGTATCGAAGAGTTCCGGCTGGACAATTCTCCGGAGCCGGAACACGACAAAATGCTCCAGCGCGTTTATGAAGGGCTTGACAGCGAAATCTTCAACATCGACGTTGCTCCGGCTCCGATAGTGTACATCGATGATATTCATTCCTATAACCAGTCGGAAGGCCTGGCACTCAGCCCCGAGGAAGAAGAATATCTTATTGACCTATCAAAAAAACTCGGCCGCCCGCTGACCGACTCGGAAGTGTTTGGTTTCTCTCAGGTCAACTCCGAGCATTGCCGCCATAAAATTTTTAACGGCACTTTCGTAATCGATGGGGAAGAAATGCCATCGTCGCTTTTCAAACTCATTAAAAAGACATCGCAGGAGCACCCCCACAAGCTCGTCAGCGCATATAAAGATAACGTTGCCTTTGTAGAAGGGCCCGAAATTGACCAGTTTGCTCCGGTTAATCCCGAGCGACCGGACTATTTTGAGGTTAAGCCGATAGAATCCGTTCTTTCGCTGAAAGCTGAAACCCACAACTTCCCCACAACCGTTGAACCCTTCAACGGCGCTGCCACCGGTTCCGGCGGTGAAATTCGCGACCGTCTCGGCGGCGGACGCGCCTCTTTGCCACTGGCCGGCACTGCCGTATATATGACCGCTTACCCGCGCCATAAAGCCGCACCCGAACCGTGGGAAACAATTATGAACCCGCGCGTATGGCTTTATCAGACTCCGGCCGAAATCCTTATTAAAGCCTCCAACGGAGCCAGCGATTTCGGCAACAAATTCGGTCAACCGCTGATTTGCGGTTCTGTGCTGACATTTGAACACGACGAAAATGGTCGCTCGTTTGCCTACGACAAGGTAATCATGCTTGCCGGCGGCGTAGGCTTCGCCAACAAGCGCGACGCAATTAAGGGCCACCCCGTAGCCGGCGAAAAGGTTATTGTTATGGGTGGCGACAACTACCGCATCGGCATGGGCGGCGGCGCAGTCAGCTCCGTAGCCACAGGTCAATATGCCAGCGGCATTGAGCTCAACGCCGTTCAGCGTGCCAATCCAGAAATGCAGAAACGCGTAGCCAACGTTATCCGCGCCCTGGCCGAATGCCCTGAAAACCCCATCGTTTCAATCCACGACCATGGTGCCGGCGGCCATCTCAATGCCCTGAGTGAACTTGTTGAAGAAACCGGTGGTAAAATCGAAATCGGAGCTCTTCCCGTAGGTGACCCCACCCTTTCGGCAAAAGAAATCGTGGGTAACGAAAGCCAGGAACGCATGGGCATGGTTATGGACGCAGCCCATATTGAATCGGTGCGCCGCATAGCTGAGCGCGAGCGTGCTCCTTTCTATGTTGTTGGCGAAACAACCGGCGACGACCGTTTCGTATTTGAGCAACCCGACGGTGTTAAGCCCATAGACCTTGCAATGACTGACATGTTCGGCTCATCGCCCAAAACCGTTATGGTGGACTCCACGGTTGAACACCACTACGCCGATGCCGAGCTCGACATAAACCGCATTCCCGAATATGTTGCCAACGTTCTGGCTCTCGAAGCCGTTGGTTGCAAAGACTGGCTGACCAACAAGGTTGACCGCTCGGTAACAGGCAAGGTTGCCCGTCAGCAATGTCAGGGCGCCACTCAGCTGCCGTTGAGCGACTGCGGTGCCGTTGCGCTCGATTTCACAGGCAAGAAAGGCATAGCCACTTCCATTGGCCACGCGCCCCAGGTTGCTCTCGTCGACTCAGCAAAAGGCTCCGTAATTTCGATAGCAGAAGCTCTTACTAACATAGTAGGCGCTCCTTTAGCCGACGGCCTGGCCGGAGTTTCACTTTCGGCAAACTGGATGTGGCCCTGTCGCAACGAAGGCGAAGACGCATCGCTCTATAAAGCAGTTAAAGCCGCCAGCGATTTTGCCTGTGCAATTGGCGTAAATATCCCTACCGGCAAAGACTCGCTGAGCATGACCCAGAAATATGGCGACAAAAAAGTGCTTGCTCCCGGCACTGTAATTATCTCCGCAGCCGCCGAAACTACCGACGTCCGCAAAATTGTTAGTCCGGTTCTTCAGCCCGTCAGTTCGACACTGATGCGCATCGACTTTTCGTTCTGCAAACCCGCACTTGGAGGCTCAGCCCTGCTTCAGACTCTTGGCGCCGTTGGTTCGGAAGCGCCTACGGTTGCCGACCCCGAAAAATTTGTCAAGGCATTCGCAGCCGTTCAGCAGCTCGTTCGTCTGGGTCTCGTTACCGCTATCCATGACATCTCGGCCGGCGGTTTGGTTACCGCGCTGCTTGAAATGATGTTCGCTTCTTCATCGCCGGTAAAACTCACCGTCAACGCCGGCGACTCGCCTATTGAAACTCTTTTTGCAGAGAACCCCGGAGTTTTGCTTCAGGTTCTGCCCGACGACATTGACGCCGTAGAGCGCGTTCTCGCATCATTTGAACTGTCGGCTAAGTGCATAATGATGGTTACTCCCGACGAAAAGAGCGCACTGCATATTACCGGTGCGGCAAACTGCAAATTAGATCCGGAGCAACTCATAAAGCGCTGGTATAAACCGTCGCATATGCTCGACCGTCTGCAAAGCGGCGAAAAATGCGCCGACTTGCGCGCCGAAAACTATGGCAAACAACCCGTTAAATACAGCTTCGCTCCCGACTTCGACGGCTCACTCGCTTCGCGCGGAATTGATTTCCGCCACGCCCCCACCGGCATCCGCGCAGCTATTATCCGCGAAAAAGGCGTTAACGGCGACCGCGAAATGGCCTATTCGCTCTATCTGGCCGGATTCGATGTTAAAGACGTTCACATGACCGACCTCATGACAGGCCGCGAAACGCTCGACGACATCAACATGATAGTTTTCTGCGGCGGCTTCTCCAACTCCGACGTTCTCGGTTCCGCCAAGGGATGGGCTTCGGGCTTCCGCTGGAATGACACTGCCAAAGCAACGCTCGAAAGATTCTACTCCCGTCCGGACACTCTCAGCCTCGGCGTTTGCAACGGCTGCCAGCTGATGATGGAACTTGACCTGCTCGGACTTAACGACGGGTCACATATGGACCACAACATCTCTCATAAGTTCGAATCAACATTCCTGAGTCTCGACATACCCGAAAACTCATCGGTTATGCTCTCGTCGCTTGCCGGCAGCTCACTTGGCATTTGGGTTGCACACGGCGAAGGCAAATTCTGCCTCCCGGGCAAGGAAGGCGACTACAACATCGCCGCTAAATATTCGTATTCCACATATCCCGGCAATCCCAACGGCTCGGACTTCAACGTAGCAGCCCTTGCGTCGGCCGACGGCCGCCATCTGGCCATAATGCCCCACTTGGAACGTGCAATCTTCCCGTGGCAGTGTGGTTACTACCCCACCGACCGCCACGACGAGGTTACCCCTTGGATTGACGCATTTATAAATGCACGCAAATGGATTGAAGCCAACCGTTAACGCCTGGCGCTGGATTCCCTCGCTCTATCTGATCGAGGGGCTGCCTAACGCGCTGGTCGTTACTGTGGCCGTTGTTATGCTCAAGAATCTTGGGCTCGACAACGGCCTCGTGGCTCTTTATACCTCAATGCTCTATCTGCCTTGGGTAATAAAGCCGTTCTGGTCGCCATTTGTCGATATTTTCGGCACAAAACGCCGCTGGATATGCGCCATGCAGGTTCTACTTGGAGCCTCAATGGGTATCGTAGCCCTGAGTCTTGCCTTTCAATGGTGGCTCGCAATCGCCCTGGGCGGCTTTTGGGTGGCAGCCTTTTCATCAGCCACTCACGATATTGCTGCCGACGGCTTTTACCTGCTTGCTCTTAATCGCAGCCAACAGGCCTTTTTCGTAGGCATACGTTCAACATTTTACAGGCTGGCAACATTATTAGCGTCAGGTGGCGTTGTGTGGCTTGCCGGATTGCTCATGAACCGCGGAATCGCAATTGCTACTGCGTGGCAGATGATTTTCGCCGGTTTGGGAGTTGCGTTTATTCTCGCAGCCGCCTGGCATCAATTCGCGCTGCCGCATCCCGATGCCGATAAAATCTGTAACACTCAATCAACTTCTGAAATTTTCCGCGATTTTATCCTTACTTTCAAAACCTTTTTTGCCAAACAGAATGTTGGTATCGCATTATTATTTATGCTGCTATACAGGCTTCCGGAGGCATTTCTTGGCAAGATGGTTCAACCATTCCTGCTCGATTCTCCGGCAGAAGGCGGACTCGGGCTCACGGTTCAGCAGGTTGGAGTTGCGAATGGCACCTGCGGAGTTCTCGGCATAGTTCTGGGCGGCATATTCGGTGGCATAATTATGTCGCGCTATGGGCTGAGAAGATGTATATGGCCCATGGCTCTTGCTCTCACTCTGCCAAGCGCATTTTATTGCTATCTGGCTGCCGTTCAGCCCGAAGATATGGTTCTTATCTGCTCCGGCATCGCCATTGAGCAGTTTGGCTACGGGTTCGGGTTTACTGCTTATATGATGTACCTGATGGTATTTAGCAAAGGAGGTGAATTCACCACCTCTCACTATGCCTTTTCTACCGGAATTATGGCTCTCGGGCTTATGCTCCCTGGGCTTATAGCCGGTAAATTAGAACTTTCTGTCGGCTATCCACATTTCTTTGCAATAGTTATGGTGCTCTGCATCGCAACTTTTGCCGTTACTCACCTTGTGAGAAGAACTTTACCCCGCGACTAAAAATTTCAGGCGACGGCTGGATAAACCGTCGCCTGAATATTCAAAGCTCATTTTTTCGTTTAGCGCTTTTTGCGGAATTTCTGAAACGGAACATCTTCAGTTGCAGCAAAACGGCCTTTTTTGGCATTTAGCCGAGAATAATCTTTGTCGGCATCCGCTTTCTCGCAGTGTAACCGTTTGCCGAAAAATTCAGCGCCCTTAAGTCCGGCAACAATACGGCCGGCATCGGATTTCTTAACGTCAAAAAGCGTATATGACGGCATCAGGTCAATGCGCCCCACGTCAACACGCGGGCCTTGAACAAGATGGTTGAGCATATCAATCAGATTGCCTGCGTAAAAGCCATCGCGCTTACCGGCGCTTACATATATGCGCGACATTCCGCGGGCCGCGGTGCGCCTGTCTTTTTCTTCATCAGAAGGAATATCACGCTTTTCGCGTTTGCGATCTTCCTTACGAGGTTTGTCTGAAATATTTTCAATTACAGGAGCATCGCGATAATAGTCAAGCAAACGGTTGAACTCAAGCGATAGCACGCGCTTCAGCAAATCGTTGCCCGTTAACCATTCGAGTTTCTTCTCTACTCCGGGCAGGAAATGGCTGATGCTGCTCTCGTTTACTTCAACACGCTCCAACCGGTCGGCAAGATTATAGATCTGCTTTTCAATAATATGGTCGGGAGTCGGCACATCGCGATGCTCAAACGTCTTGCCTATCTTCTTTTCGATTTCGCGAAGCTTGCCTTTTTCGCGAGAGTGGATAATGGCAACAGATACACCGGTTTTGCCGGCGCGACCGGTTCGACCGGAACGATGGGTATAAACCGCCGTATCGTCAGGCAGACCATAGTTGATAACGTGGCTCACGTTATCAACGTCGAGGCCGCGGGCAGCTACGTCGGTAGCAACCAGCAAGGAAAGCACATGGTCGCGGAATTTTTTCATTACAATATCGCGCTGCTGCTGCGACAGGTCGCCATGGAGCGCATCGGCATTATAGCCGTCGTGAATAAGGTTATCGGCAATCTCCTGGGTTTCCTTGCGCGTTCTGCAAAAAATTATACCGTAGATGTTCGGGGTATTATCAGCAACACGTTTAAGGGTAAGGTACTTGTCGGAAGCCTTGACCATGTAGTAAATATGACGCACGTTTTCAGCGCCGGAATTACGGGTGCCGATAACGAATTCATCGGGCGAATGCATATATTTTTTTGCAATTGCGCCGATTTCTTTCGGCATGGTGGCCGAAAACATCAGCATCTTGCGCTTTTCGGGCACATGGGCCAAGATTGCATCGATAGAATCGAGGAAACCCATATTGAGCATCTCGTCGGCCTCGTCGAGCACTACGGTGTGCACATCGCTCAAGTTCACCTCCTTGCGCTCAATAAGGTCAATCAAACGTCCGGGGGTGGCAACAATTATCTGAACGCCCTTTCGCAAAGCATGAATCTGGCTCATTATCGACGAACCGCCATAAACCGGAAGAACCTTCAGGCCCTTAATATATTTCGAGAAGTCGGCAAGGTCAGATGCTATCTGCAAACAAAGTTCGCGGGTAGGTGCAATGATGAGAGCCTGCGTTGCCGAATTATCAACGTCAACACGTTGCAGCAACGGCAGGCCGAAAGCTGCGGTTTTGCCTGTGCCGGTCTGAGCCAGAGCTATTACGTCGTTATCTTTTTCGAGCAGATGGGGAATAACCTTTTCCTGAACAGGCATAGGCTGTTCAAATCCGAGGTCTTCAATGGCATGGAGCAGGTCTTCGCGAACTCCAAGGTCTTTAAAACTTGTCATATTTGGTTATCAGGGAGTTTATTTAAAAATTAGGGGGTAGGTAACATTTCCTACCCCCATCAATAAAGTAACGCTTGTTAGCGGATATTTGTTTTGACGCCGTTAACGATGTAGATGCCGGGTTTCAGATTGCCGGCAACTCTACGGCCACTTAGGTCGAAGGTAGCATTCGAACGAGAATCCATAGCCGTGATTTCTTCAATGCCGAGTTGAGCCTTAGCTACGCACTTAATCGGAATATCGTAGGCAACACCTTCAACAACATCCTTGGAATCATAGCCCGGGGCCTTGCGCCATGCATTCTGGTAGATAATACGCATAAGGCCTTGGCCATTGTCAACAAAATCAGGCACTTCTATGGGCTGCGAAATGTTCATTACATAATCGTAGTTGGCATAGTTGTTGGACTTGTCGAAGCGCTGACCAATGGTTGCAACGGGGCCCATCGTGAAATCACCGGGCCAGGCAACGAAAATATGAGCCGTGTTAAACCGGAGATCCTGGTATGGTTCCTCCTTACTTGCTGGGCCTGCCTCGTTAGCGAGCAGATTAAGCTGGAAGGTAGTTCCATGGAGTGCAACAACGGTGTCGGCCAACTCTGTATAAAACTCTTTCGGGGCGCTGAGATTGAACGAAACATCGGTTTGCGCACCCTGAGTAGAAATCTTTTTGACCCAGGCATGACCGTCGGAGTGCATTGTGCCGTCAGGTTTGGCTATCGATGGCTCGGGAAGAGTTGAGAAGTCAAGGTCGGTGTCTTCCGACTTAGCGTAGATCAACAAAGGAATATCGTAGGCAACACCATCCTGAATCCGCTGCATGTCGGCATAAAAATTACCGCGGTCGTCCCACGCATTATTGTATATTATTCTAATGCGGCCGGGACCGGAAGGCGCATCGGCAGGAACGAACAGATACTGACGGATGTCCATAACATCATCGTAATTGCCACAAATATCCTTGCTGTTGTCCATCCACGAAACAATGCGTTCGCCATGGAATCCGGCCTCTTCGAATTCTCCGGAGTTATAGAAATCAACAAACACTCCGGCATAGTTATAGCGCAAGTCCTGGTATATGTCCTTTTCGCTGCGGGGGCCGGCCTGATTTGCCAAAATATTCAGGAAGAAGTCTGAGCCTGCCTCAACGACAATGGTGTCGGTCAACAGCGTATACACTCTCGACGGACAGGAGTTGGCCTGGTAAGAGATGTTGTCAATTGCACCCTCGGAGGTTATGGAAGAAACATAAGCCAGATGATCCTTGTGTAACCACCCGGAAGGTTCCTTGTAATCGGTCGAAGTTGCATGCAGCGAACCAACTTTTAGAATGAAATCATAAACTGTGCCGTTGGCAACAGGACCTAACGCTTTCGGTTCAGATCCGGCATCGACAACAATACGCACGCGATAATCTCCAGGTTTGGTGTCGGCTGCGATTGCCAGATTCATAGATGCGACTTCATCATCATCGAAGCGACAATTCTGATTCCAGTCAACAAACACACCGGTTTTCGGAGTTCCGGACGAGAATGTTGCTTCAAGATCTAAGGTCTGACCTGCTTCGCCATTCAATTGCTCGCTTCGCATGGTGTAGAGGTTGTCGGGTTCGGTAGCGGAAACGATAACATCCTTGTCGTTTGCTTTAAGCGAAGTCATATACACGCCTTTGGTACCGGTTGGCACGGCATAGCCTGCGCTCTGCGAAAGCATGGGAGTGAACCGGAGTTTATGTGACAGGCTGACTCCCGACGGAATCAGGTAGCGCTGCCATACGCGAGAACCGCACGAGCCGTTGCCAAGACCCTTTTGCTGATAATCCAGATGAAGAATAATTTCGGAGCGCGGAGAGAGTTCGGCGTCGTGGCGCACAGTTCCATAGTCAGCTTCGGTATGATGCAGAGCCGAGAATGATGCCTGACCTTCAGCTTCAATGAGCAGACCGTAGGAGGGGTCTTCGGTTGAGGTCAATTTAAGGTAGCGGAGATCTTCGTGGTTACCCATCGACTGCGGGCGGATGAAGCTTTCGTGTTGCTCGGTAACGGTTGAATTGTAAACGCCGGCAAAAATCGCTGATTTGCGGTCTGAATAGTTGCTCCAGGGCCCGCGGGCAAAATACTCTAAGTTTTCAAGCGCCGGATCAAGAACCAAAGTCTGGCCCAAACGCTGAATACCCTTGGTGTCATCACGGTCAGAAGTATGGTTTACATAGTCCGTTTTGAGTTCCATGATGCCGTTGGCGTAGATAGTGTAGCAATTGGTATAGCTTACGGCATCAGGGTTTTCAAACGAAGCGATGAGTTGAACGGCTTTTGCTCCGTGAGCATCACCGTCGATATATTTACATGCCATGCCGGTGCTCTTGACCTGATAGCCGCTCATGCCACCCGACGGAGGCATGCCGCTGTAGGGAGCATCATTTTCTATCCACCGATATGAATCAAAAACCATCGGTTGATTATTATAAATATAGTCATGGCCTTTGAAGTTCATTGATATCAGGTTGCCCGAAACATCAAATCCGTAAGAAAAGCCTTCGCCATTAACAACAACCGGGCCGTTACCCTTGGTCTGAAGCGATGCTGCCATGTCTGAAAGGTCAATCGAAGCAAGACGCGGCCGGTCGTTAATTGCAAACTGTTCTTCGGCAACAATATGGCCGGCATCAGCCCACTCATTGGCATTGCGGAGATGGAACCGGAGCGTCAGCAAAAATTCGGCACTGTCGGTAATTGGTGTCTTATAAGGGACAGTCAGAGTACCGGTTTTACGCGCTTCGAGGTTAAAGTCATTGATAGTGCCGCGTTCAACATCAATGCCTTCGCGGCTAACCGACCATGAAATATAAAAGTCGGAAAGATCAATGTAATCATAAGCATTCTTAACTTTCAGCGACTTGGTTTCAGGCGTAAAGTCGGTCATTTTAATCCATTGGTGAACCTTTTTGACTTCAAGGAGCTTGGGGTTAACCTCACGGTCGGGATTAACAATGCCGTTGCTCATGAAGTTATCCTGGTGAGGCCCGGGATAATCATATCCGGTGCGGTAGTCACCTTTTTTGTATGACCCGGCAATAATTTGCTTGGGATCATAGATAGCCTGATCGGCCCAATCCCATAGAGCGCCGCCTATGATTCGTTTCGACTTTTCAATATAATCCCAATAGTCCTTGAAATTACCCAGCGACTGACCCATTGCATGGGCATACTCACAAAAGAAGTGAGGACGCGAATCATTCCATCCGTCGGCGCTGATAATGTCTTCCTCAAATGGATACATCTTTGAAGTAAAGTCGGAGTTTGGGAAACCGTTGGCCTGCTGACCCTCATAGTGAATCATGCGAGGGTCGAGAGCACGCACTGCAGCATAGCAATCAGCAAAGTTAGAGCCGTTGCGCGTTTCATTTCCAAGGCTCCAGAAAGCAACCGAAGGGTGGTTACGGTCGCGAAGAACCATGCGCTCCTGACGGTCAACAAAGGCCGGTGACCACGAAGCATCGTTAGTGAGTTTCCCGTCCATGGCATGCGCCTCAAGATCGGCTTCGTCCATAACATAGATACCGAAATGGTCATACATCGCCATCATTTTGGATGAATGCGGGCAATGTGAGGTACGCACCATGTTGATGTTATGTTGCTTCATCAGAATAACATCATTCAGCAAGGTTTCGTCGGTTTGCATACGGCCGGTTACCGGATGGGTGTCCTGGCGGTTCACGCCCTTGAAAAATATCTTCTTGCCATTGACATGCACAAACGATCCTACCTTGGCGATTTTGCGGAAACCATGTTTTGTGCTGAATGCCTCGGTTTCATTGCCGTTAGCATCTTTGAGCGATACGATAACTGAATAGAGGGCCGGCGTTTCGCTGCTCCACAGTTTGATTCCCGAAACTTTTGCCGTTGACGAAAGCGTTGCGCTCTGACCGGCCGCAACGTTAACTTCAACGTCGGGCAATGTTGCGCTCACGGTCTTGCCATCGGGATCAACAACTTGAATAGAGGCCTTACCCGAAAAAGCAGCCGCCGAACGGTTATCGATTTCAAATTCTACTGTCAGGTCTGCCGAAGTCAGTTTGGTATCAAGCTTCGACGTAATATAGTGGTCACGGATAAACGTTTTTGGAACGGCCGTAAGTGTCACATCGCGGAAGATACCGCCGTAGCGCATCATATCCTGATCTTCGAGATATGACCCGTCCGTCCACTTAAATACCCTGACAGCAAGAGAGTTGGTGCCGGTTTTGGCATACGGTGTAATGTCGAACTCATGGTCGGTATTGGCAGCCTGGGTATAGCCTACGAACTCGCCATTGGCCCAAACATATGCCGCGGAATATATGCCTTCAAAATTGATAAACAGCTGCTTGTCGGCCCAGCCGGAAGGAACGTCGAACGACGTTACATAACAGCCTACCGGCGACGGATCATAGCCATTGTTGTCGGAACGCGGCGATACCTTTGGGCACTGGGATTTATCAAACGGATAGTTGACGTTAACATACATCGGGGTATCATAGCCGAGCATTTGCCAGCATGAAGGCACGGGAATCAAGTCCCACGACGAAGTATCGTAGTCCGGTGCATAAAATTTTGCCGTTGATCCTAAAGAGCGCGGATAATAACGAAAACGCCACTGACCGTTCAGACTCTTACGCAGTGTAGACTTAGAAGTCACCCATGGGCGGGCAAAAAATTCGTTGTCGGCCTTGAGTTCGGCAACGGTGGAATAAGGTGTATAAGTTGAGTGGGCGCGTTCCTTGTTGACGCCGAAAACCGACTGGTCTTCCGTCCAGGATGTTTGTGGAGCCACTATTTCGGCAAACGCCATTACGGCGCTGCCGGCTACCGCGAATGCGGACAGTACGAATTTTAACATTATGATTGGTCCAATTATATTTTGCTCCAAATTTACGAATATTTTTTGTAACCGCCAAACCTATTAAGAGCCCTTATGTAGAAAAAGGATGCGCTGCGGTAAGCAACGCACCCTTCGGGCTTATGAATAACAAAAAGAAAATTACTGTTCGGCAATCTGCTGTTCATCAGGTTTGACAATGCTTCGTCCGGGAGCCTGAGACTGATCGTCGTCTGTTGCGGGAGTAACAACGAGATCGTAGCTAAGGAGCGCAAAAGCGGCAGATTTGTCAATCTGATAAACCGATGTTTTAATCTGGAAGGCGTATTCACCCGGCTCGAGAGTGTTGGTTTCGATGGTTGCTCCAAAAGGAACCGTTACGGTCTGGAACTGAGGAATACCGTTTATATAGTAAGTTGTCAATCCGAGAGTGGTGCGCTTGCCATTGCGAGAAATG
Organism: uncultured Bacteroides sp.; assembly: GCA_964528425.1. Taxonomy (GTDB): domain Bacteria; phylum Bacteroidota; class Bacteroidia; order Bacteroidales; family Muribaculaceae; genus UBA3263. The sequence goes on along the minus strand of CAZGTD010000009.1, from coordinate 27,301 downwards.
GCTGTAATGCTCTCAACATCCAGAGGAGTACCCTGTTCAACATAGATTTTATTGGTGTTGGGATCCTGAACGCCACCGGAAATAGCAACTTCAAAATCAACTTCGGGAAGGTCCTTATCGTCTGAGCTGCAAGAGCTGACAAGACCCATCATCGGAACAAGCAAAAGTGCAAATAAAGCTTTTTTAATCATAGTAGTAGTGTAGTAGTTAATTTATACCTTATAAACATTTGCAAGCCTAAAAAGTTTATTAAATCTTAAAAAATCTTCAAAACGGTAGCAAAAATAGCTTTTTTTTATTATCTTTGCGCTGAAATGATTGAACCGGCCCTATATCTGTTTCCTGTTGGTTTGAGCGATGATGCCATGACAAACCAATTGCCGCAGGTCAACAAAGACCTGTTGAAGGAGGTGCGTTGGTTCGTTGTTGAAAACCTCAGGTCTGCACGCCGTTTTCTGAAAAAGGTTGACCGTTCAATCGATATAGACTCATTGAATTTTACCGAGCTAAGCGAACACACTCGCCCGGAAGAGATTCCGGCAATGCTTGCGCCACTGGAACGCGGAGAAGCCATAGGAGTTATCAGCGAGGCAGGCTGTCCGGCGGTTGCCGACCCCGGAGCTGACCTGGTGGCCGAGGCTCAACGCCGCGGCATAAGGGTCATTCCACTTGTTGGGCCGTCGAGCATACTGTTATCGCTGATGGCATCCGGATTCAATGGTCAGCGCTTTTCATTTGAAGGCTACCTGCCTATCGATGAAAATCAACGCTCGCGCCGGTTACGCGAAATGATTCAACGGATTCAAAAGGAGCGCCAAACTCAAATATTTATTGAAACTCCTTATCGCAACAACCGCTTGATTGCCGAGTTATCGCAGAAACTTCCGGGCGGTATGCTGCTATGCGTGGCATGTGACCTCACCGGCTCGAAAGAGTCCGTTATTACGCGTCCGCTCAGCCAATGGGCCCGCGAGAAATATGATTACAACAAAATTCCTGCAATTTTCCTTCTCTATAGCTGATGGCCCCGCGAAAACCGATAAAACAACAGTTTGATTCGCCGGGACTGTTTACCGCCGAAATGCTGGGCGAAACCTTGATTAACGCCGAGGCTCCGCTTGGGCCTATAGCCACCCCACCCTCCGACGAGTCAATACGGTTCATGAGCTTCGGCAGCGGCTCAAGCGGAAACTGCTCGTATGTAGGCGATAGTCAGGGTGGCTTTCTTATTGATGCCGGCGTAGACCCTCAGACAGTTGTTAAAGAGCTAAAGGATAGAGGTATAGAAATGACAAAGGTGAGGGGAATTCTGCTTACCCACGATCATGGCGATCACGTTCGCTATATCTATTCATTCCTTCGCAATAACCGCCACATGCTCGTTTACTGCACCCCGAAAATTATGAACGGCGTTTTGCGACGCCACTCAATTTCGAGGCGAATACGCGACTACCACCGCGCAATCTATAAGGAATTTGAATTCAAAATCGGCAATTTCGTTATCACCCCTTTTGAGGTGAGTCATGACGGAACGGACAATTGCGGCTTCTTCATTACTCACGGCCAATATTCCTTAGCTGTCGCAACTGATTTGGGCTGCATTACAGAACGAGTGAGATTCTATATGTCGCAGGTCAACTTTATGGTCATAGAAAGTAACTATGACCACGAAATGTTAATGACCGGCAACTATCCCGACTATTTGAAAGCGCGCATCGTAGCAGACCACGGTCACTTGGATAACCGCGAGTCAGCGGCATTCGTCGCCGACGTGTGGAGCCCGAAGCTGACCCATGTGTTCCTCTGTCATCTGAGCCAGGACAACAATAGACCTGAAAAGGCTCTAAGTGCATTCACCGAAGAATTTGCAAAAAAATACCCGGAGCTTACGCTTGGCGACGGGCTCCGGGAAAATTTCAGCGACTTGCAGGTTATGGTTCTGCCCCGCTACGAGGCTACGCGACTATTCGTTCTGCGATAGAGTTTCAATAACCTCAGGGGTAAGAAAACGCTGCAGATCAAAGCGCGAAATCGGAATTCGGACAATGCCGGTTGAATACGGTGCAACCTCGTAGGGTTGGTAAACAAACGTAATATCATCTTCCTCAATTTGAACCGCTCCCAGAGTGCGAATCGGTTCATCAAACAGAGTGCCTTCGGCCGGATAAACCTTGCGGGCCTTTGCGTTAATCAAGTCAAGAATGGCCTTTTGATTGCCGGGCTTAAACATATTGTCGGCAGTGAGCAAATGACCGTCGGGAATCGAATAATTCAGGTATCTGGCCGACTGCATGCCGTGGGCCGACCCATAGTAATATTGATAATTATAAACCTGAACTACGAGCAGTTTCGCCGTAAGCATCGTAACATCACTGACAACAAACGAGTAATTTTTATTGTCAGCATTATAGGCGGTATCGTATGGCACCTTAACGTAGGTAAACGTTGAATCACCATCCGTGCGCAAAAGATTGACTCCGTCAAGCATAAACTGTTTAGTTGCTTCGTCAAAATTTTTTGCCGAGCGGTCGCCGAATGTAAATATCAGCAATGAATCGCGAAGAGCATCGAAATTATCTTCGCCGATTTTCTCGGGCCACACAACCGAATATTTTGCCGCTGTATAAACAGTGTCGCCGCCGACATTCGGCATCATATAGCCGATTGAATCCACACGGGTTTCAAATTCAATAGGATTGCCCGATGACGAATCGGAACATGATTCTGCCGCCACTGCAACCGAAACTACGGCGGCAATGGCGACAGAGAATTTCAAGGAATCTATAGTCATATCAGAGATGAAAAACGGGTTTGAAAGGGGTTGTAGGTTTCATCAGATGGTTAATGCATCCGATTTGTGAACCATCGGTGGTTAACTGCACGGTCAACTGAGGAGCGCCCTCATTAATGTTAAGTTTGGTCAAATCAACCCAAACTACCGCGGGGCTCTGAGTAAGCTGGAAATAATAGGTAATATTTGTTTGGTCGCACAGCGAGAACCACTGGGTGGTAGAAATTTCAGGTTGGTCGGGAACGGCAATACCCATTGGAACCGCACAGTTCCTGATTACTCCGAACACTCCGGCCAGACCATCGCGATGGTTCAAGTCTTTAGGCAGAAGCGATGAGTAGAACGATGCACGGGCAAAACGGTCAGACGAACGGTTAGTGCCGGGAAGCATGTGCATTCCGCCAACGTTTTTCCAATAGTCGCGAACGGCTAACTGCTGATTATAGAAAGGAGCGTTGGTCAGCACGGAGTATTCAGGGCCCCGGGTGATCTGCAGGTTACCTTCATTATATTCAATTACGGCACAGTCGCCTGAAGGGTCGGAAAGCGCCATATGAAGAGTAGCAGCCGAACCATCGGGCATTTCAGGCGCGTAGAGATAAAACTCATCTTTGCTCAGTGCCTTAACAGCCTCACTTACCGTAGCGAAATTATCAAGAACATATTGAGGCCATACGCTGGTTGCCATTATCTTGCGGTGCTCCTTGCCGGGACCGTAGGAATAAACAGAACCGGGAAGATAAAGAACATTGGCGGCAAGACCCTTTTCATTCATTCCCTCAGAATAACCCATATCGTAGCCAACTGCCATTACAGTTGCATATTTCGATGTCCAGACCATATTTTTTGCCGGATCATCATAGCTGATATGTTTCTCCCCGCGGGGCAATACACGCAGCGAGGTTGGAATAGGAGTTGTCCAGTCAAGAGTGCGGCCGGTAGCGGTTACTGAATCACCATGGTAAACAACGCGGGTGCATGCACGGGCTTCATCCGGACATACGCTTAAAACAATTGCGGCAAAAGCCAGCGCGGAAATCAGTTTTGTTTTCATCATTATAATAGTTGAGCGTTAATTTACCTTTAAAACGTTAAGCGCAGCAATAATGTTCAGAACAACAGACGCGAAGATCCGAAAAAATCTCCGCGTCCGTCGAAAAACGGTCTGTTTGCCGGTCCTTATTTTTCAACCAGGACCACGTCGACTTCCTTGGGGTCGCCGGCATCACCCAGATGCAGCTTACCTTCGCGGGCAAGCCAGCCAAGGGCGGCATAAATTTCTTTTTCTTTCAGCTTGGTAGCCTTTTTAATAGTCTTGATGGAGTTAGCATCTTGCTCGGCAAGAGCTTTCCAAACTTCACCTGCAAAGGTGCCGATTTGTTCTACTGTCATAACGAATAAATGTTTAGTAGGTTTGGTTATATTGATGTTAATAAAATGTTTATCACTTGCGCCGGAAAAAGCCGGTTACTTTTGACCCCAGGCGAAGGGTCATCAGACCCAGGTCGAGCCAGGAGAGGCCGGAAAACATGCGTCCGATCATTGAACGCGAGCTGGCCGAAGCGATTTTCCCTCCGAGAGTATTCCGGAAACGAGACCCGAGAATTTCGCGCGAAATAAGAATTCTGGTTTCGGTCAATGCGCGTGCATAACGGATTTCATCAAGGGTGAGCCCCTCCCATTCTGTTTCTGGTCGTTTGATTGAATATTTGCTTTTCATTCTTCGTCAGAACCGGGGTTAGAAATATTAGTGAGAGCCGCTTCCTGATTATTGGGCGTCGGCGGGTCAAGCAATACCCGAGAAATAAATCTGGCTATAGGGTCTATAATCAGACGCCGGCGGAAAGATGCGGCAATAACAATTATCAGAATATAGAAAACGGCGATAATCAGATAGGTCCAGCGTGGGGGAAGATCCTGAAGCAGAAAGTCAGCTACAGCCATCGACATAAAAACCAAAGCGGTTGCACTGACCACGAAACACACTGCAACAAGGGCTATACGTCCAAGCAGCAAAGTAAGCTTTTCGGTTGCCAGCAGGCGTGCGTTTTCCAATTCAAGCCCTACCAGGCGTTTGGCCTCGGAGTAGATGCGAGAATATGCCGAATCTTCAGTTGATTGTTGTTGAGAAAAAAGATTCATAATAGTTCCCGAACGTGACGTGTTAAAAAAAGGAACTGCGGCGCCCATGGAGATTATTGTCTGTGTGGGCGCCGCTCTCCAATATCGGGTGAATTGAAGTTAATCTTTACGGAGTTAAATAAAATCCTCGTCGTCGGCCTCCAAACGGGCAATCAGTTCGTCAACTTCGGTGTCGGAAAGGATTATGCTATGGCGGCTCAGTTTTTCTATGAGGCGGCTGCGAAGATCGCGCCCCGGCTGGGGAGCAAAAAGTATGGCGGCCGTCAGGCCGATTATCGCACCGCCTATGAAGGCACCCATAGTTCCGCTATTTGAATTAGAAGCCATATCTTTTACCTTGAGGATTTAAATTGTTAAAAACAAGCGGTTAGTAATAATTACTTCTTTGAAAGTTCGTCGGCAATTTCATCAACGAGCTCATCGAGCTTCGACTCGTTTGCGGGGCAGATGCCCTTTTCGCGAAGATAACGTTTGATATTGTCACGAGTCTTTTCGCCGCTTTCGGGAGCAAAGAGTAAACCAGCGGCTGCGCCGATTGCCACACCGCCGATAACTGCGAGGAAGATACTGAAGTTTTTCATTTTTCGAGTTATTTTAGTTTGTGTTAAAAGTTAAATGTACTTCTATAACGACTTCCAAAGATAAAAAGTTCGCTAATTTGGTCATTCACTGCGCAAATGTAATGATTTTTGATGAAGTGGCAAAATTTTTTCTTAAAAATGTTTAAAATATAGGGTAATTTTATTTATCTTTGCGGATATGAAACGCTTATATTCAATTTTGATTGGTCTGACGGCAGCCCTATGCGCTTTCGGTCAGCCAGCAACCTCTACCCGCCGGGTTGCCGAACAGATTATGCGCAATAATCCTCCGCGCCTGTATTTCAAACCCGAAACCATGACGCCGGACAGTTTTCCGCGCTGGCAGGCGCAAATGTCGGAAGCCATGGCCCGACTCATGAAACACCCCCAGGCGCAAGCAGCTCCCCCGAAATTGGAGTCAAGCCAACGCAAAGAGGGTTACACTCTTGAACGGTGGCTTTCATTTCCGCTCGACAGCGTAGTTGTTCCATTTTACGTTATGATTCCCGATTCATTGTCGGGCTTTTCGGCCTTGTGCATTCCCGGATTCGGTCAGACCAAAGAACGCCTGATTTCTGAAAACGGTCAGGGGTGGCAACTGATGAAGGAAGGAGTGATTGCAGTTGTTGTTGACAATCCTTCGTGTGGCGAGCTAAACGATGGTGGAGTTAACGACTATGTGGTTTCTTCGCGCTTTCTTCTCGAAATGGGATGGAGCTGGCTGGGATTAGCGTCCTGGCAGGATAAGGTAATTCTTGATTGGATGAAAACCGATCCGCGAATCGATGCCAACAACATCATTGTAAGCGGATTCTCACTCGGCACCGAGCCATTGATGGTTCTCGGCCTGCTCGACCCTACCATCAAGGCGTTTGTCTATAATGATTTCCTCTGCCGTACTCGCGAACGCGCCTTGACCATGAACAAGCGCGACGCCAACGGCCACCGCCCCTACCCCAACAACCTGGAGCATCTTATTCCCGGATTCTTCCTTGAGTTTGACTTCCCCGACATCGTTGCAGCTCTGGCCCCCAGGCCGGTCATCTGCACCGAAGGCGGCATGGACCGCGACTTCCGCATTGTAGCACAAGCATTTGAACTGGCCGGCGCGCCCGACAACTTTGAGTCACACCACTATCCCAAATATGCCGACCCCGCAAATCGCGTGCAACTCGAAGAGATGCCCAACGGCGTTGACCGCGATGAATTCTTCCGACTCGCTAACGTTGACCCGCCAAGCCATGGCTATAAAATCCCGCTGGTGAGCGCATGGCTGAAAAAGCTAAATAAATAATCAGTAGAACACAACAACGAGTAGTTGTGCAATAATGACCCGCAGGAACATCGAAACCGGATAAACCGTTGCGTATGCCACTGCCGGGTCATCTGTTTTACATGTATCGTTGCTGAATGTCAACGCTATCGGATTGGCCATCGCTCCGGCGAGCATTCCGCAAGTTTCACCAAAATTGAGCTTCCAGACTCTCATTGCCGGAACGGCCATAACAAGCATCGGAACTACCGTAATCAGAAAACCTGTCAGAATCCATAGCGGACCGTCGGACGTCATTACCGTTTCCAGAAAATCCGATCCCGAACTCAGACCCAGACACGCCAGAAATAGCGATAAGCCGATACCACGCAGCATAAGGTTGGCAGATCGTGTCGTATAGGTTACCAAATGAAATCGCGGTCCGAACGCACCGACAAGAATACCCACTATAATCGGGCCGCCTGCTACGCCGAGACACACCTTTGTGTCAACTCCGGGAATATAGATGGGAACCGCACCCAGCAACAGACCGAGCACCATGCCGATAAATATTGCCGCGAGATTAGGTTCGCGCAGTGTGGTAGTGGCGTTTCCGAGCAGTCGCTCAACATTTTCAATCGCCTTAGCCTCGCCCACAACTGTCAGCCTGTCGCCTAACTGCAAAACCAGCTGAGGAGTAGCAAGCAACTGAACTCCCGCACGCAAAACACGCGAGATATTGATGCCATAACTATTGCGGAGTTTAAGCGAACCGAGGCGCTTGCCATTGATTTCAGGCTTGGTAACGACAACGTGTTTTGAAATCAGGGTTGAGTCGATAGCATTCCAGTCTATGTCGGACTGATTGAAGTCGGTTTCTTCGCGCTGCCCGAATAAAACCGTAAGCGCCGGCGCATCTTCATCGTTAGATATAACAAGCAGTCGGTCACCGGCATGCAACACTGTATCTGAAGTAGGGATTGAAACACTTCCGTCATGCCACAACCGCGATATAACGAACTTATGAGGCGCAAACGATGCAACCTCGCGAACCGTACGGTCGAAAACACCGGGATTATGAATCTGATAAGCGGCAATAAAAGGCTGCGTGCCATCTTCATGGGTATGCGTTACCAAATCGGTTGACCTCACAAAGAGTTTTCTGACCACTACAAAAGCCAGAATCACGCCAACAACACCCAGCGGATAAGTAACTGCGCAACTAAGTGCGGCCCCCACCGACGGCAACCCTAACTGCGACAGGGTTTCCTGAGCGGCACCCAACGCGGGCGTATTGGTTGTTGCACCGCTGAGAATTCCGACCATATCACTCATAGGAATTCCTAATGCAAAAGTAAAGCCGACAGCCATTGCAGTGCCGACCAAAACTGTTGCCAGGCCAAGCAGATTGAGCTTAACCCCACCCGACCTGAACGATGCAAAAAAGCCCGGGCCGACTTTTAATCCAAGTTCATATACGAACAGTACCAACCCGAAATTCTGGGCATATAGCAACATCTGAGGGTCTATACTGAAACCGAGATGACCTGCAAGAATACCTACGAAAAACACAAAAGTAACTCCCAGCGAAACGCCAAGAATCTTAATCTTGCCCAGCCCCAGGCCAACGGCAATAATCACAGAAAGCACTATTACTGCCTGTAGTGGTGTATGGTCGGTTAATAATTCTGCAATCCAGTCCATTTTCGGGCGCAAAGTTAATGAAAATTTCCGATTTTTATCGTATCTTTGCAGTTATAAAACCAAGATCACACAGTGTTGCGACACCAAATATATACACTTATTTGCCTGATTTTATGTTCTTTGACCGTCATGGGCGAGGAACCGGACTCAGTTGAGTCGCTTGCCGTCGACTCCGTCGCAACGCTTCAGGCGCGCTCGCGCATACGCCGTCAGAAAGTCGATCTCGACAATACGGTGGTGTTCAACTCGTCTGACTCAATGATTATTATCGGCCGCAACCATACTTTCATGTATGGCAAAGGCCACGTCACCTACGGCGACATCAATCTCGACGCCGAAAAAATCGATATCGACCTTAAAACCAGCGATGTCAACGCTGCAGGCATGCCCGACTCGCTCGGCAATCTGCGCGGCACTCCCCGCTTTGAACAAGGCTCTGACGGCTACGATGCGGAAACCATGAGCTATAACTTCAAAACTGAAAAAGGGTATATAACAAACGTTGTTACGCAACAGGGCGAAGGCTATCTGGTAAGCGAGAAATCAAAAAAAATGAACAATGGTGAGTTCTACATTGAACAAGGGCGCTACACCACCTGCGATGACCACGACGACCCTCACTTCCATTTTCAGATTACACGCGGTAAAGTTAAGCCCGGCAGCAATATAGTTACCGGCCCGGCATACCTTGTTCTTGCCGGACTCCCTCTGCCTTTGGCCGTTCCGTTCGGTTATTTTCCGTTTACAAAAAAATATTCCTCAGGCATAATCTTCCCGACTTTCGGCGATGATTATCGCCGCGGGCTATATCTTGACAACGGCGGATATTATTTTGCTATCAACGATAATGTTGACCTTGCCCTCACCGGTCAGATATACACCAAAGGCACATGGGGCCTCACAGGGCGGTCGGCCTACTCCAAACGCTACAAATTCGCCGGCAATGTGCAGATAAGTTATCTGAACACTGTCGACGGCGAAAAAGGTTCGGCCGACTACTCTAAATCAACAAACTTCCAGGTTATTTGGTATCACCAGCAAGACTCCAAATATAACCCCAACATGACCTTCTCGGCATCGGTAAACTTTGCTACAAGCGGCTATTCGCGAAATAACGTAAACAGCTACTATAACTCATCCTTTACCGAAAATACCAAAAGCTCTACCGTTAACATGACTTACCGGTTTCCGGGGACTAAATGGAGTCTTTCGGCCGGCATGAATATTACTCAGCGCTCGAGCGATGAAACGCTCAACGTTTCTTTTCCGAACCTGACGGTCAGCATGTCGCAGGTCGCCCCGTTTAAGCGTAAACGCGCTGTTGGACAAGAAAAATGGTATGAGCGCATAAAAATTTCATATAACGGCCAACTCCAGAACTCACTGACAGCCAAGCAAGACGAGTTTTTCAAAAAGTCGTTAATTAAAGATTGGCGTAACGGCATGCGCCACTCAATGCCTATTTCAGCAACTTTCCAACTCTTTAAATACATCAATATTTCACCTTCACTTCAACTGACCGACCGCATGTACACTCAGCGCATCAATCGCCAATGGGACCCCAATGCGGCTGCCGAAGTGATGGATACAACCTACAGCTTCTACAACGTCTTTGATTTCTCGGCCTCGGTTGGCCTGTCAACAAAAATCTACGGTTTCTGGCGTCCGTTGTTCAAGGGTCCCTTGAAAATGGTTCGACATGTAATCACACCGACTGTTTCGCTTTCCGGTTCTCCGGATTTCGGAGCACCGTTCTGGGGCTACTACGGCCGTTATAACCGGCCCGGCTATAACGGACAGCCCGAGGAGGTTGTTTACTCGCGCTACCCTAACGCAACATTCGGCATTCCGGGCCGCGGAAAATCAGGAATAGTCAGCTTCTCTCTCGCCAACAATCTTGAAGCAAAAGTGCGCTCGCGAAACGACTCGCTCGAAGACCGCAAGATTTCGCTTATTGAAAACCTCTCGCTGAGCGAGAGCTATAATTTCGCGGCCGACTCCTTGAACTGGAGCAATCTCAACACTTCAATTCTGCTGCGCCTGGCCAAGAATTTTAACCTGAACCTGTCGGCAGTCTGGGATGTCTACACATATCGGCTCAATGAAAACGGCACCCCCTACCGTTGCAACGTTACCCGGCTCAAAGCCGGCAAAGGTTTGGCCAGGCTCGCCTCTACCGGCACGAGTTTCTCATATAACTTCAATAACTCAACATTCACCAAGTTATTTAAGCGCGACAAAGAGCAAAACAACGACGGCGAAACTGACGAAGCTGAAAGCAAGCCGCGCAACAAAAAAAAGAAAGAAACCGCAGCGGGCCATGATTGGGACGACGACGGCTACCTGCGCATGAAGTGTCCGTGGAATTTCTCTATAAACTACTCAATCAGCTACGGATACGGAGAATTCGATAAACAGAAAATGGAATATAAAGGAAAGTTTACTCACAACCTGAGCTTTTCCGGCTCCATTCAACCAACCGAAAACTGGAAATTCAACTTCTCCGCCAGCTACGACTTCCGACTGAAAAAAATCTCTTATATGAACTGTAACCTCAGCCGTGAACTCCACGACTTTGTAATGACAGCATCATTCGTTCCGTTCGGTCCATATAAGAGCTATAATTTCCATATTGCCTTCAAGTCATCGATGCTCTCGGACTTGAAATACGACAAACGCTCATCATACTCCAACGGCATAGAATGGTACTAACCCTCAACTCTCCCTTTCAGCTTGAATCGGGCGCCGTTCTGCCCTCGCTGACAATTGCCTACCACACGTTTGGTAAACTTAATGCCGACCGCTCCAATGCAATCTGGGTTTGCCATGCGCTTACGGCCAACAGCGACGTTGCGGACTGGTGGCCCAACACTGTTGTGCCCGGGGGATTTCTCGACCCGGAAAAATATTTTATAGTATGTGCAAACGTTGTGGGTTCATGCTATGGCACTACCGGTCCGTTGTCAATCAACCCGCAGTCGGGCAAACCCTGGTACAACACTTTTCCGGACATCACAATCCGCGATATGGTTGCCGCCCACCGTTTGCTCGCCAGGCATCTGGGGCTTGACCAGGTAGAACTTCTTATCGGTAGCTCCCTGGGTGGATTCCAATGTATGGAATGGGCGTTGACCGACCCGGAGTTTGCGCGCAAAGTCGCGCTAATAGCAACCTCAGCCGTTACATCTCCCTGGGCGGCGGCATTTAACGAGAGTCAACGCATGGCCATCGAAGCCGATGAGACTTTCGGCCGGCCCAGCCCCGATGCAGGCTCCAAAGGACTGGAAGCAGCTCGCTCAATTGCTCTGCTTAGCTACCGCGGCCCACAGGCCTACAACCTTACTCAGGCTGACAACGGAGCTTCAACCGACCCGGGCAATCCGTTCAGACGCAGAGTCCATTCATATCAACGCCATCAGGGCCACAAACTTTCAGGGCGATTCAACGCATATAGCTACCACAGGTTAAGCCGCGCGGTCGACGCCCACGACATTTCCCGCGGTCGTGCGGAATCAGTTGAAGAAGCATTGCGGAATTTCAAACCCCGTACTTTAGTGGTCGGCATAACTTCCGATATTCTGTTTACCGTCGGAGAGGCCGAACTGCTTGCCCGCAATATTCCGGGTGCCAAGATGTTAACAATCGACAGTAGCTTTGGTCATGACGGTTTCTTGGTCGAGAATGGCAAACTTACAGAAATCATACTCAATTTTCTAAACAATGAGTGAACGAAAAAAACTCAAGATCGGACTATTTGGCTTCGGAACGGTCGGAAGCGCACTCTATGAGCTGATTCAGACAACCCGACCCGCAGGAGTTGAAATCAAGCGAATCTGTGTGCGCGATGCAACTAAATCGCGCGGAGCAGATGCTGACTTCACCTCGAATCCCGACGATATTTTTTCCGATCCTGAAATCAACATTATTGTAGAGCTTATTGACGATTCCTCCGCCTCCTACAGTATTATATGCCGGGCATTACGTCAGGGACTGACCGCCGTTTCGGGAAATAAGAAGATGCTTGCCGAGCACCTTCCGGAACTTATTGAACTGCAGGCAAAAACAGGCTCCACCCTACTCTACGACGCATCGGCATGCGGGTCAATTCCCGTTATCCGCAATCTTGAGGAATATTACGATAATGACCTTCTGATCTCAGTCAAAGGCATCCTAAACGGTTCATCGAATTATATACTGACCAAGGTTTTTAAAGAAAATATGCCATACGCCGACGCCCTGAGGCTTGCCCAGGAAGCCGGGTTTGCAGAAAGTAATCCGAGCCTCGACGTTGACGGGTGGGATTCGCTGTCGAAACTCGTTATCCTTGCCGTGCATGCGTTCGGACGCTATGTTGACCCCGTCGACATATTCACCTTCGGAATTTCAGCTCTATCGGCCGCTGACATTCAGTTTGCCAATGAAAAAAAGCGCCGCATAAAACTCGTCGGACACGTTGAGAAACTCCCCGACGGCAAACTTTGCATGGCGGTCATGCCGCAACTGCTTTCGACCGATAAATACATCTATGGCGTCGACGATGAATTCAACGGGGTTGTAATAAAAGGCCTCTGCTACGACAAGCAATTCATGTTCGGTCGCGGTGCCGGAGGGTTCCCGACCGGTTCGGCTATTTTGAGCGACATCACTGCCTCGCAATACGATTACCGCTATGAATACAAAAAAATCCACTCCGGCAATATACCTGAATTTTCAAACAACATAGCATTCCGTATTTACTACCGCTATAATGATCCGGCCGACTTCGACCTCATAAATTTTGAATCTATAAGCGAAAAATATCAGTCGGAATCAGTTAACTATGTTGTTGGCATCACTACTCTGGCCGAACTTCATAGAGTCGCTGCCAAGCTACGCGAGCGGCCGGTATTCGTTGCCGCTTATCCCGAAAAATAACCTATAATTATGAACACCCTTAAAGCAGAATGGAACTCTCATGGGGCGGTCATGCTGGCGTGGCCCCATAGTGAAACCGATTGGGCTCCGATGCTTGACCAAGTGCAGGATTGCTATCGCCGGATTGTCGAAGCCCTGTTGCAGGCTGGCGAAAAAGTGATAATTCTCGCGCCTGAAACCGAGGCTCCCGAGTTCAACGACAGCAACATTACGGTTATTCACGTTAACACCAACGACACTTGGATTCGCGACTACGGCCCCCTGACCCTCAACGACGGTACGCTGCTCGATTTCCGATTCAACGCCTGGGGGCAGAAGTTCCCTTCCAATTTCGATAATCAGACCACTCGCATCCTGGCTGAGAAAAAAGCCATATGCGCTCCAATCGAGTGCAACAAGGATTTCGTTCTTGAAGGGGGCTCTATAGAATCAGACGGAAAAGGCACGATACTGACGACCGGTTGCTGCCTGCTCGCTCCGAACCGCAATGAACCGATGACACGTAACGACATAAACGCCGAACTGCTTAAGCGCCTGAGAGCAAAGAAAATTCTTTGGCTTAATTGCCAACCTCTGGCCGGAGATGACACCGACGGCCACATCGACACCTTGGCCCGCCTGGCACCGATGAACTCGATTTTCTACTGCCCGGCAGTGAATAAAGAGGAACTGGCTGCGCTTACCAACGCCGATAACGAGCCGTTCAACCTGTTTGAGCTGCCGATGCCCGACCCTATTCACGACCCCGAAGACGGTTCGCTGCTTCCGGCAACCTATGCAAACTATCTTGTAACTGCCAATGCTGTTTTATTGCCAACATACGGACAACCAATGAACGACCGTCGCGCGGCGCAAACCCTCGAAATCGTATTTTCCGACCGCAAGATTATTCCCGTTGATTGCCGCCCACTCATACGCCAGCACGGGTCTCTGCATTGCGCAACCATGCAAATAAATTCATCAGCTTTCTCATTCTTATGAAAACCGCTATCATACAGCAACATAACACTGCCGACTGCGCCGACAACCGCGCCCGCCTCGCAGAAAAAATTCGTCGGGCAGCCTCAATGGGTGCTCAACTCATTGTTCTTCAGGAGCTACACGAAGGTCTATATTTCTGCCAGACCGAAAACGTTGACCTTTGCGGACTTGCTGAACCCATTCCCGGCCCTTCGACCGACTTCTATGGCCGGCTTGCCGCCGAAACCGGCTGCGTAATCGTAACCTCGCTTTTCGAGCGCCGCGCTCCGGGCCTTTACCACAACACTGCGGTGGTTTTTGACTCCGACGGCAGCATGGCCGGCAAATATCGGAAAATGCACATACCCGACGACCCCGCCTACTACGAAAAATTCTACTTCACACCCGGCGACCTCGGATTCACCCCAATTCAGACATCATTAGGGAAACTCGGGGTTCTTGTTTGCTGGGATCAATGGTATCCGGAAGCTGCGCGCCTAATGGCGCTCAGCGGAGCGGAGCTGCTGATATATCCAACCGCAATCGGCTATGCTTCTACCGACCCGGAAGATGAACAAGAGCGCCAGCGCCAGGCCTGGATTACCGTCCAGCGCGGCCATGCCGTAGCCAACGGGCTCCCCGTTATTGCAGTTAACCGGGTTGGCTTCGAGGACGACCCGTCCGGAGCTACCGACGGCATTAACTTTTGGGGCAGCAGTTTCGTTGCCGGTCCGCAAGGCGAATTCCTTTATCAGTCGCCAACCGACTCCGAAGACATGGCGATTGTTGATATTGACCTGAACCAATGTGAACAAGTCCGCCGATGGTGGCCATTCCTACGCGACCGACGAATCGATGCATATTCCGGTCTGACACGCCGTTTTATCGACTGAGTGAACTTTTCGCCTCTACAAACCTTACTTAATTATATGAATATTCTTGATATAAAATCGCCCGCTGACATAAAAGGCATGTCGGCCGACGAACTGACTGATTTATGCGCTGACCTGCGCTCTACGCTCCTGACAAAACTTGCCAACCATGGTGGCCATGTAGGTCCAAATCTCGGCTTCCTTGAGGCCACAGTGGCGCTCCACTACGTTTTCGAAACTCCTAAAGATAAAATCGTGTTCGACGTATCGCACCAGACCTACGTTCACAAAATGCTGACGGGGCGCATCGAGGCATTTGTCGACCCTAAACACTACGACGACGTTACCGGCTACAGCGCCCCGGCTGAAAGCGAGTACGACCTTTTTGAAATAGGCCATACTTCTACGGCCGTAAGCCTCGCTTCCGGCTTGGCCAAAGCCCGAGATTTGGCGGGCGGCACGGAACGCGTAATTGCTGTTGTTGGTGACGGTGCGCTATCAGGCGGCGAAGCGTTCGAAGGATTGGACTACGCGGCTACCCTCGGCTCAAATTTCATCGTAGTTGTGAACGACAACGACATGAGCATCGCTGAAAATCATGGTGGCCTGTACG
This sequence comes from uncultured Bacteroides sp., assembly GCA_964528425.1. Lineage (GTDB taxonomy): Bacteria > Bacteroidota > Bacteroidia > Bacteroidales > Muribaculaceae > UBA3263. The sequence continues at coordinate 11,472 of CAZGTD010000009.1, read as the reverse complement.
ATAACCTGCGTCTGCTGCGTGAAACGAACGGTACGGCTGAAAATAACTATTTCAAGTCGCTCGGCTTCGAATATCACTTCGTTAAATACGGCAACGACATCCGCTCGCTCATATCCGCCTTTGAAGAAGTCAAGAACTCCGGCCACCCCATTGTGGTTCATATTGCAACGCAAAAAGGAATGGGCTACGCTCCCGCCGAGGCAAACCGCGAGCATTTCCACTGGACAATGCCTTTCGATGAAGCAACCGGCAATCCGCTCAACGCCGACACCGACGAAGATTGGAGCGACATTTTCTGCAATACCGTTGATGAACTTATGGCCGAAAATCCTGCCGTAGCAGTAATCACCGCCGGCACTCCCGGCGCAATAGGCTTCGACGCCGAACGCAGAAAAAAAGCCGGCCGTCGCTTTATCGACGTTGGCATCGCCGAAGAACAAGCCGTTGCTCTCGCATCAGGCATGGCAAAGGCAGGCGCCCGTCCCGTATTTGGCGTTGTCAGCTCGTTTATTCAGCGCGCCTACGACCAGATGAGCCAGGATGTTGCGGTCAACAACACTCCGGTTGTTCTCAATATTGCGATGGGAGGCATAATGTCAATGACCGACGTTACTCACCTGGGGTGGTTCGACATAGCTCTGATTTCAAACATTCCGAATTGGGTATATCTCGCTCCTACATGCAAAGAAGAATATGAGGCAATGCTGAGATGGGCAGTGACGCAGACCGAACATCCGGTTGCAGTGCGTCAGCCCTCGGGCAGCGTATGGTCATCGGGCCGCAAGTATTCTGAAAATTATTCAGAACTCAACAAATCTGAAGTCTGCCGGCGCGGAAAAGATGTTGCGATTATAGCGGCCGGAACAACCTTCCGCTTCGCTCTTGAAGCGGTTGAGCAACTTGCTAAAGAAGGCATTGACGTAACGCTCATAAATCCCGTTTTCCTAAGCGGAGTTGATTCTGAACTGCTCGAAAACCTTAAAAAAGACCATAAAGCGGTCATAACGCTCGAAGACGGCATTCTCGACGGTGGTTTCGGCGAGAAAGTGGCCCGCTTCTACGGCAACTCAGATGTAAAAGTAATTTGCCGGGGTATTGAAAAGCGCTTTCTCGACGGCTACTCGCCATCGAAACTCATGGAACAATGCCGCATGACACCCGAGGCTATTGCCTCAGATGTCAGGTCAATTATTTAAACTGACCCAAAGCCTCTTTCATCTTATCGGCAATCTGCGCGTTAGCGGGGTTGCCGATTGATCCTATATGGGTGTGGTTCACGCGGCGTGTCGGTTGATAGTCGCCGCGCTGAACTGCCATTCCGACTTGGCGGTAAGCCTCGCGGAAAGGAACGCCCTCAAGAACCATTCTGTTAACGTCTTCTACCGTAAACAAATAGTCATATTTCGGATCATCGAGAATATTTTCGTTGACCTGAATATGTTCGAGCATGAACGTCGCGATGTGCAGGCAGTTGAGCAATTCCGTTGTTGCGGTGAACATGACGTCCTTCATCAACTGATAGTCGCGGTTATAACCGAGCGGCAGGTTGCCGGTCATCAAAGCCAGCTCATTCGGCAACGAAATCAAGCGGTTGCACTTTGCGCGCATGATTTCAAACACGTCAGGGTTCTTTTTATGCGGCATAATCGACGAGCCCGTAGTATATTCGTCAGGGAACCGGACAAAAGCAAAGTTCTGGCACATGAACTGACAGACATCGCCCGCGAATTTCCCTAAAGTTGTTGCAACTGCCGCAATCGCAGCCGCCATAGCTTTTTCTGTTTTACCACGACTAATCTGGGCGGCCACAACATTGTAGTGCAACGTCCGGAACTCCAAAAGGTCGGTGGTCATCTGCCGGTCGAGTGGAAATGAAGAACCATAGCCCGCCGCCGAACCAAGAGGATTTTGATTTGCAATACGATACGCAGCAACCAGCATTTCAACATCATCAACCAGCGTTTCTGCATATGCGCCGAACCATAGGCCGAAGCTCGACGGCATTGCTATCTGATTGTGGGTATATCCGGGCATCAACACGTTTTTATAACGTTCCGAAAGGTTTTGAAGTGAAACAAAGAGCTTTTCAACCGACTCGGCTATTTCGCGAATTTCAGCGCGCATCAATAGTTTCAGGTCAACCAGAACCTGGTCGTTGCGCGAACGTCCGGAATGAATCTTCTTGCCCACATCGCCAAGCTTGCGCGTCAACATCAGCTCAACCTGCGAATGAACGTCTTCAACACCGTCCTCTATCTCGAAATTACCCTTTTCGGCCAATTCATAGAGCGATTGAAGTTCGTCAAGCAGTTTCCGGAGTTCATCGTCTTCCAGAAGACCGATGGAGTTGAGCATACGGATGTGGGCCATAGAACCCTGAATATCGTATTTTGCCAGCCGCAAATCCAAACGCCGGTCGTTGCCTACTGTGAACTCTTCAATCAAACGGTTGGGCTCAAAGCCCTTATTCCATAATTTCATGTGCGAAAGTGTTGATTATCTGTAAATAGCGTTTAATACCCGATTCAATTTCTGAAATCAGTACGAATTCGTCGGGAGTATGGGAGCGTTCGCTTAGACCAATCCCTATTTTCAGCGTATCAACCATCGGAAGCACCGATTGGTCGGAAGTGGTCGGCGATACAAAAGTCTTTGAGCCGGAGGCAACAGCCGCCCGGGCCAACGGATGCTCTCCGCTGATTACCGAAGCGCGGATATGGGTTGACCGGGGAGTCAGAGTTGATGAAATCGACCGGCGGATATAATCTACGGTTTCCTGATTCGTAAGTGCATCGGTTGTTCGAACATCAACAACAAACTTACATTCGGTAGGCAACACATTATGTTGAGTCCCTGCCTCGATTTGTGTAACAGTAACTTTTATCGGGCCGAGCATCTTAGATTCAGCCGGGAAACTAAGATTCTGCAGTCGCTGTATATCCTCAACAGCTTTATAAAGAGCGTTTTCTCCGCCCGGACGTGCCGCGTGCCCTCCGGCTGCCGTTGCAACGCAGTCTAAAACCAAAAGCCCCCGCTCGGCAATTGCCGCATCCATTCCGGTTGGCTCGCCGATAATGGCCCAGCGTGGCATACAGTCGTGTTTGGTCCAGTATTCAACCATAGCGCGCATACCGTTCACTCCGGTAACCTCTTCTTCGGCTGTGGCTAAAAACAACACGTTGAATTCCTTGAACGGTTTCAATGAAGTAAAGGCCGAAAGCAATCCGACCAGCGACGCTCCTGCGTCATTACTTCCGAGACCATACAGTCTGTCACCTTCCCGAGTTGGCGCGAACGGATCGCGAGTATAGGCTGGCGAAGGGCGCACAGTGTCGTGGTGAGAATTCAAAAGAAGTGTTGGCAACTGCGGATTATAGTCTCCAAGATACGCCCATACATTATTATGCAATCGTGCCGGGCAATAGCCGCTTTCGGTCAGACAGTCAAAAATAATATCGGCCGTGGCATTTTCCGATCGCGAGATCGACGGAGTCGAAATCAGCCGGCTGAGTATATTAACTGCACGCTCTGTCATAGTTTAACAACAGTTCGCGGAGAATAGCTCTCGCCCACCCCGGCTTCGATATACACTGCCGAAACTCCACGGCGGCATGCACTAAGCGCATTTTCGATCTTTGGCAACATGCCGCTATGAACAACGCCTTCAGCCTTCAGCTCCCGGAATTTTTCTTCGTTGATTTCACGAATAACCGAATCCGGATTATCTATATCAAGCATAACTCCTGGCTTATCAAAACAATAGTGCAGTTCAACGGCTTCGACCGATGCTGCAGCCAGCGCTACTGCCGAGGCAACCGAGTCGGCATTAGAGTTCAGCAATTGGCCTTTGATGGTGGAAGTAATTGCACAAAAAACGGGAACCATATCTGTAGCCATAAGGGCTGAAATCAACTCGGTATTCACCGAATCAATGTCGCCTACATAACCATAGTCTACCGGTTCGGGCGACCGACGATGCGAAACCACAGCCCTGCCGTCGGCACCACACAGCCCGATAGCATTGACTCCGCGGGCCTGCAAGCCTGAAACAAGCCGTTTGTTTACCAGACCGGCATAAACCATCGTAACCACATCGAGCGTGGCCGCATCTGTTACTCTCCGACCGTTTATCATTGTGGTTTCAATACCGAGGGCCGCACTAAGGCGCGTAGCCTCCTTTCCACCACCATGCACAAGGATTTTCTTACCCGGTAATTGAGCGAAATCATCAAGAAATCGGCCAAGAGCTTCGGGATTGTCAATAACGTTTCCGCCAATCTTTACAACGCGAATCATAAGCTTTCAAGCAGGCGCTTAAGAACAGTCTGAGCCGAAATCTCGCGGTTTGCGGCCTCGGGTATAACCAATGAGCGGGGCGATTCAATTACCTCGTCGGTAACTATCATGTTGCGACGCACGGGCAAACAGTGCATGAACGCCGCATCATTGGTCAGCGCCATCTTTTCCGCATCGACTGTCCAGTCTTTGTCCATATTGATTACCTTACCGTAATTGGGCGCTTCGTATGCGCTCCAGTTCTTGGCGTATACGAAATCTGCTCCTTCGAGGGCGCGACGCTGATCATGCTCAACGATTGCGCGTCCCACAAACTCCGGTGCAAGATCATATCCCTCAGGGTTGGCAATAACAAAGTCATAGTCGGTGGCATTCATCCACTCGGCAAAAGAATTCGGAACCGCTTGCGGCAGGGCCTTGGGGTGAGGAGCCCATGTCATAACAACCTTGGGGCGTGCCGTGCGCTTATGCTCTTCAATCGTTATCAAGTCAGCAAAACTCTGCAGCGGATGGCGCGTAGCAGCCTCCATTGAAAATACCGGGCGACCCGATAGGTCTATAAACTGCTGTATAATACGCTCGCTATAATCTTCGTCGCGGTCTTTAAGTCCGGCGAATGAGCGCACGCCGATTATGTCGCAATAAGAGCCCATTACAGGAATAGCCTCAAGAAGGTGCTCCGCCTTGTCGCCATCCATCACCACTCCACGCTCGGTTTCAAGCTTCCAGGCCCCCTGATTAACATCGAGAACCATAACGTTCATGCCGAGATTCATAGCGGCCTTTTGTGTGCTCAGGCGGGTTCGGAGCGACGAATTGAAGAAAAGCATCAGCAGCGTCTTGTTCTTGCCCAGATCAGTGTAACCGAAGCGGTTACGCTTTATTTCAAGAGCCTCGGCAACTGCTTGGTCCAGCGGACCGATATCTTCAACAGTAGTAAACTTTTTCATGCCTCAATAATTTCTTTAAAGTGAGTCAGGAACTCATCGGCCTGCGCCTTCGAAAGTCCGAGCGCCGGAAGCAACCTTATAACGGTTTTGCCTGCTCCGCCGGTAAAAATATGCTTGTCAAACAGCAGCCGGCGACGCATTTCCGAAGCATCGCTATCAATCTCAATGCCAATCATCAGGCCGCGGCCGCGAACCTCTTTTAAACCCGAAATTTTCGACAACTCTGCCAGCAGATATTCACCAACTTGGGCTGCATTTTCAATAAGGTTCTCTTTTTCCATAACGTCGAGAACCGCAATGGCTGCCGCGCATGCAAGGTGGTTGCCCCCGAAAGTAGTTCCGAGCATGGACTTTACCGGCTCAAACTTAGGCGAAATCAAAACTGCCCCCATCGGAAAGCCGTTCGCAATACCTTTGGCGCAAGTAACGATGTCAGGCTGAAAACCGGCAACGTGCTGCCACGCAAAAAATCGGCCAGTTCTTCCGTAACCGCTCTGGATTTCGTCGGCAATGACAACGGTATCACTTTCGCGTGCAGCTTTCTGCACTGCGAGCATGAAGTCAGCCGTAGGCACATGAATGCCGCTAACACCTTGAATGCCCTCGATTATTACCGCAGCATATTCTTTCGACTGCAAGGCCTTCACCGCGGCTTCCGTATCGTTGAGCTGAACGAAATCAACATTTTCCGTACGGTTAAAGGGAGCACGGATTGCAGGATTATCGGTTGCGGCTACTGCACCGGAAGTCCGTCCATGAAAAGCGCGCCCCATGGCCAGAATCTTTTTTCTGCCGGTATGGAACGATGCCAGTTTAAAGGCATTTTCATTGGCCTCAGCCCCTGAATTAACAAAAAATGCCGAATAGTCCTCAAGTCCGGACGCACGCCCTATTCGTTCGGCCAACTGCTCCTGAAGGGAGTTTAGAACGGAATTTGAATAGAAACCGAGCCGTCCGACCTGCTCGCTGATTGCCTTTACATACGTCGGATGTGCATGACCTATGGAAATCACGGCGTGGCCGCCATATAAATCGAGATACTCCGTGCCGTCGGCCGTATAAACATAGCTGCCCGAACCGCTAACCGGCTCTATATCATATAAAGAATAAACTGGAAAAGTCTTCATGTATTAAAAAGCGGATGGTTTCAGTTGAAGGCCCGTAGTTTCTGAAAGCCCGAACATTAAATTCATATTCTGCACCGCCTGGCCCGAGGCGCCTTTAAGAAGGTTATCGATCGCGCAGGTAACAAGTAAGGTATCTCCATGCTTTTCAAGAGCCAGACGAGCGCGGTTAGTATTTACAGCCTGTTTCAAATCTATCGGCTTATGACTGATTGAAACAAAGGGCTGCTCCTTGTAGTAATCCTCGAAAAGAGCATACGCATCATTCAGACTGATAGACGTTTTCATGTATGCCATCACAAAAATACCGCGAGCAAAGTTTCCGCGAACCGGCACAAAGTTCAATTCACCATCAAAGCCAGCCTGCAACTTGCTCAGCGTCCTGCGGATTTCAGCGAGATGCTGATGCTCGAAGGCTTTATATACCGAAAGATTATCTGAGCGCCAGCTGAAGTGGGTTGTTGAACCCGGTTTGACGCCGGCTCCCGTCGAACCGGTAACGCCGGTAATATGTATGTCGGCAGGTAACTTTCCGGCAGCAGCTAACGGCAGCAGCGACAGCTGAATCGCGGTTGCAAAACAACCGGGGTTGGCAATGCGTGTTGCCCGACAGATAGAATCTTTTTGCAGTTCAGGCAACCCGTAAACAAAACCATTGCTTTCATCGCGGAAATCCTGGGCAAGGTCAATAATCTTGAGGCCGGCCGGAAGCTCGTTTTCCGCCAAAAATACAGAACTTTGACCGTGAGCGGAACACAAAAACAAAACGTCCAGGCCTTCGAGTTCCAACTTGTCGGTAAATACCAGCTCGCTATCTTCCAGACCACTATGAACTTCCCCTACCCGGTTCCCGGCGTTAGAGGAAGAATGCACCATAGCAACTTCAACCTGCGGGTGCAGAGTCAACAATCGCAGCAGCTCGCCGGCGGTATAACCGGCTCCGCCAACGATTCCGGCTTTAATGCTCATTGCGCTTTTGAACGTTATAATAGATTTTCATCTGGTTGCCGAGAATCTTGGTAAAGCCTTTAACATCGTCGGCGCTCCAGGCCTTGTTAACTTCACCATATTCGCCGAAATCGGTTTTCATCAGGTCATAAGGCGAATCAACGCCGACAAGCGTGTAGCTCAGCGGACGCAGGCGCAGTTCAACCGTTCCGCTGACGTTGGCCTGCGATTTGTCGAGAAACGCCTCTATGTCGCGCATAACCGGTTCAAGATACTGGGCTTCGTGAAGGAACATACCGTACCAGTTGGCAACCTGTTCCTTCCAATATTGCTGCCATTTGGTCAGCGTGTGTTTTTCGAGCATCTTGTGAGCAGCGATTATAAGCATCGGTCCGGCAGCCTCAAAGCCCACACGGCCCTTGATGCCGATAATTGTGTCGCCGATATGCATATCTCTACCGATACCGAACTTTGAACCGGCAGCTTCTATTTCGCGGATGGCATCAACCTTGCTGGCAAACGGGCGGCCGTTGACGGCACTGATTTCACCCTTTTCAAAAGTGATTTTCAGCGTTTCTTCTTCCTTGGCGGTTACCTGCGAGGGATATGCACTGTCGGGCAACGTAAGCTCGGACTTCAAGGTTTCCTTGCCACCGATGCTCGTGCCCCAGAGGCCCTTGTTGATGGAATATTCCATTTTTTTGAAATCAGCCTCAAAGCCATGTTCCTTCAGGTAGTTTATTTCATATTCGCGGGTAAGGGTCAGATCTCGGGTGGGAGTGATGATTTCAATGTTCGGTGCGAGAATCTGGAATGTCAGGTCAAAACGAACCTGGTCATTGCCGGCTCCGGTCGAACCGTGAGCCACGCAATGGGCGCCGATTTCCTTGGCATATTCAATAATGGCGATAGCCTGAAAAGTGCGCTCCGAGCTAACCGAAATCGGATAGGTGCCGTTGCGGAGAATATTACCGTAAACCATGTAGCGGATACATTTGTCGTAATACATCTCGGTGATGTCGAGAGTAGCATGGCTAACGGCGCCTAACTCATAGGCTCGTTTTTCAATATTAGCAAGCTCTTCGAGCGTAAAGCCGCCGGTATTGGCAATAGCGGTATGCACTTCATAACCGAGGTCTTCGGTAAGATATTTAACAGCAAACGAGGTGTCGAGGCCGCCGCTGAAGGCAAGCAACACTTTTTTCTTTTCCATGGCTGATATAATGGACTATTTTAAATGAAAGATTTTAGCTAATTTATTTTTAACATACATGATGTATGGAGCAAACCTGCCGCGGCGCGGTGCTTGCTGGGCCGGATCGTAGAGCATGCCGGTGCATAGACACATTCGCCTTTTATTACGCTGAAGTATATCGTAGTTGCAGCAGCCCTCGCATCCTTTCCAGAACTCGTCGTCGGCGGTCAGCTCGCTGAATGTCACCGGTATATACCCCATGCGCGAATTCAGTTTCATAACCGGAAGCGACGTAGTTATGGAGAATATCTTGGCAAAGGGAAAGCGCGTGCGCGCCAGCTCAAAGGTTTTCTCCTTAATTGCCTTGGCCAGACCTAAGTGGCGATATTCGGGGTCAACAATCAGACCCGAAGTTGCGACGTAGTCTCCATGTCCCCAGCATTCTATATAGCTGAAGCCTACGAGCCGGTCGCCATCGAGGGCAACAACAGCCTTTCCGCCGGTAATTTTCGATGCTATATATTCATTACTTCTGCGCGCAATGCCGGTGCCGCGCTGAAGAGCGGATTCATATATGAGATTGCAGATGTGTTCAGCATAAACCGCATGCTGCGGCTCGGCGAACATCACCTTTACGGAATTTCCGTTCATTCTTGATTGATTGTGTAATTATTGGATTTTGTTGACTTTTGCATTCAAGTGCACCAACACGGTGCGGACGCGAACATTCGCGTCCCTACATTCGTCGTCGCTTAATATCGGTGTAAACCTTTTCCATATTTTATGCTGCAAATTTATAAATAATTTCTTTTTCTACCAAAAAAAGTTGCACGATAACAAAATTTTAGTTAAATTTGCAGTTAAAAGTTATCCTGTTGACTAAACTAAACAACTATTAAATTTGTTAATTTTTTAAAAATCCGTATTTTTTTCAGAATGAAGAAGTCCACGATTTGGTTCCTGACCATAACTATGGTTCTCACTTTCATCGGACTCATATATGTGCAATTCCTATATATGAGCTCTATGGTGCGCATGCGCAACGACCAGTTCGATGAAAACGTGAGCCGCTCGCTATATGCGGTTTCGGTTATGCTGGAGCAAATCGAAGCCAAGCACTTTCTCGAAGAAAATATGGTTGCTCTCGAAGATTTCACTTCTATCAAAACGGCCGGCTCGGGCGAGGGGGTGGCAATGAAGTTCACAACACCTCAGGGTGTCACCGGAAATCTGACGGTCGACCATTCCAAACTCCACGGCCAATATCTCTACCAGCGCGGCCTGCTCGACGAAGTTATCCTTAAAATTATTTCGCAAGGCTCATCCCGCCCCATAGCTCAGAGGGCCGACTCCGCCCTGGTGCGCTCTCTGCTCCACTCCGAACTGGCCAATAACGGAATCGACATCCCCTTTGACTTTGCCGTAACCAACCGCTACCACACCCTGATTTATCGCTCGCCGGGTTTCCCACTGGCTTCGGCCAAAGCGCTGAGAAATAATGCCGACGTTTTCTCCGCAGTTCTCTTCCCCAACGACCCCCAGACGCGAATTAATTACCTGAACGTATATTTCCCCACGAGAACCAACTATATTTTCTCGTCGATTCGCTTTATGATACCGTCGATGATTTTCACTTTCATAATGCTGATGATATTCATCTACGCAATCATGACCGCCTTTAAGCAGAAAAAGGTCAATGAAATGAAAACCGACTTCATCAACAATATGACCCACGAGTTGAAAACCCCGATTAGCTCAATTTCGCTCGCCGGACAGATGCTTGCCGACCCTGCGGTCAGAAAAAGCGAAACCATGATGAAACACGTTTCCGACGTGATTCAAGACGATACTCGCCGCCTGCGTTTCCTCGTTGAAACCGTATTGCAGATGTCGCTGTATTACCAGCAGGAACAGGTGCTGAACCTAACCGACGTCAACGCCAATGAAGCCATTGCCTCGATTGCACATAACTTCAAGCTCAAAGTCGAAAAATTCGGCGGCTCCCTGTCAACCAACCTGACCGCCCCAAATTCGAGAGTCGAGGTCGACGAAATGCACTTCACCAACGTTATATTCAACCTGCTCGACAATGCATTGAAATATCGCCGCAAAGAAATTCCCGTAAAGCTCTCCATAACAACCTCCAACCCGAACCCTAAAACCCTTAAGATAGATATTGCCGACAACGGCATCGGAATCAAACGCGACGACCTCACCAAGATTTTCGACAAATTCTATCGCGTAAACACCGGCAACCGCCACGATGTTAAAGGCTTTGGCCTCGGCCTCGCCTACGTAAAGAAAATGGTCGGCGACTTCGGCGGAGAAATATCAGTTGACTCCGAACCGGGAATCGGCACACGCTTTTCTATCATACTGCCCATATTGACACAAAAATAAATAAAACATAAATAATCATGGAAGAAAAAACCAGAATTCTACTCTGCGAAGACGACGAAAACCTCGGCATGCTCCTTCGCGAATACCTCCAGGCCAAAGGCTTCGAGGCTGAACTATACCCCGACGGCGACCAAGGCTATAAAGCCTTCCTGAAAGGGAAATACGACCTCTGCGTACTCGACGTTATGATGCCCGAAAAAGACGGCTTCCAGGTTGCGCAGGAAATCCGCAACGTCAACGCCGAAGTGCCCATCATTTTCCTCTCCGCCCGTGCGCTAAAGGAAGACATTCTCTCCGGCTTCAAAATCGGTGCCGACGACTACATTACCAAACCCTTCTCCATGGAAGAACTCGTTTTCCGCATCGAAGCTATTCTGCGCCGCGTACAGGGCAAACGCGACAAGGATATAACGATGTTCCGTCTCGGCAAGCTCACGTTCGACACCCAGAAGCAAACGCTGATGAACGGCGACAAATCCACTAAGCTCACAACCAAAGAGAGCGAACTGCTCACACTGCTCTGCAACCACGCTAACGAAATCCTCGAACGCAACTATGC
>CAZGTD010000008.1:0-71235 GCA_964528425.1 uncultured Bacteroides sp. | reverse complement strand
CAGCGACCTCAAACAACTCCGATTAAAACTTTTAAGCCATTGAACAAATGACTAACCCAAGCGAAGTTTCTCAAATACTTAAGCAACAGCTCGAAAATATTAACCGTAAGGTGGAATTCGAGGAAACGGGCTCAGTGCTCGAAGTCGGCGATGGCGTTGCCCACGTCTATGGCCTTGATAATGTCTGCGCCAACGAGCTCGTTGAGTTCGAAAACGGCGTCAAAGGCGTTGCCCTCAACCTCGAAGAAAGCAATGTCGGCGTTATTCTGCTGAATAATGTTGACCGGGTAACCGAAGGTATGAAAGTGCGCCGCACCGGCGAAATCGCCTCCATTCCCGTGGGCGAAGGGCTCCTTGGGCGCGTCATCAATGTTCTCGGCGAGCCCGTTGACGGTCGTGGCGAAATCCAGGGCGAACGTATCCACCTGCCCCTGGAGCGCAAGGCCCCCGGCGTGATCTATCGCCAGCCGGTTAAAACACCGCTGCAAACCGGCATCAAGGCCGTTGACTCAATGGTGCCCATCGGCCGCGGTCAGCGCGAACTTATAATCGGTGACCGCCAGATTGGTAAAACCGCTATTGCCATCGATACCATCATCAACCAGCGCGACAATTTCAAAGCCGGAAAGCCGGTATATTGCATCTACGTTGCCATCGGCCAGAAAGCTTCGAGCATTGCCGCAACGGTTGAGACCCTGCGCAAAAACGGAGCTATGGACTATACCGTAGTGGTTGCCGCATCGGCCTCTGATTCCGCCGCCATGCGCTACTATTCGCCCTTTGCCGGTGTGGCCATCGGCGAATATTTCCGCGATACCGGCCGCGATGCCCTTATCGTTTATGATGACCTGTCAAAACAGGCTGTCAGCTATCGCGAAATCTCGCTGATTCTTAAGCGTCCCTCCGGCCGCGAAGCATATCCCGGCGATATTTTCTACCTCCATTCGCGCCTTTTGGAGCGTGCAGCCCGCATTATCGACTCGCAGGAAGTTGCCGAGAAGATGAATGACCTGCCCGAGGCCCTCAAGCCTCTGGTAAAAGGTGGTGGCTCGCTTACCGCACTGCCGATTATCGAAACCCAGGCCGGCGACGTTTCCGCCTATATCCCAACGAACGTAATCTCAATTACCGACGGCCAGATTTTCCTTGAAACCGCGCTGTTTAACCGCGGTATCCGTCCGGCAATCAACGTTGGTATATCAGTTAGCCGCGTAGGTGGTAACGCCCAGATTAAATCGATGAAAAAAGTGGCCGGTACGCTGAAAATCGACCAGGCTCAGTTCCGCGAACTGGAATCGTTCACCAAATTCGGTGGCGACATGGACGCCGTGACCGCGCGCGTAATCGACAAAGGCCGCAAAAACGAGCGTCTGCTCATCCAGCCCCAATATCAGCCCTGGCCCGTTGAAGAGCAGGTTGCCGTTATTTTCTGCGGCACTAAGGGCTTGCTCGAAAATGTGCCGATGGATAAGGTTGCCGAGTTCCAGCAGCGCCTGCTGATGACACTTCGCGCCTCGCATCAGGCCGATGTGCTCGACGTTATCAAGGCCGGACAGCTTACCGACGAAGTAGCAGATATCCTCACTAAAGTTGCCCAAGAAACCGCCGCTCAATATAAGAACTAACAATCGAATAAACTGAAATGGCAACCCTCCGCGATCTTAAAGGGCGTATAGGCTCGGTTTCATCCTCCGAAAAAATTACAGGAGCGATGAAGATGATTTCGTCGGCCAAAATGAACAAGGCCACCCGCGAAATCAAGCGCCTGCTCCCCTTCCGCACCCAGCTGGAAAGCATTATCGGCAACCTCCTCGGAGCTGACGCGGAGTTCACTTCGCCGCTGACCGCTATCCGCCCCGTTAAGCATGCAACCGTGGTTGCATGGGGTAGCGACGACGGCCTTTGCGGTGCCTACAACGTCAATATATTCAAGCAACTGCTTGAACACCTCAACTCCCTGCGTAGCCAATACCCCGGGATTGAAATTACCCTTGTGCCCATCGGTCAGAAGCTGCTGCGCGCGTGCAGTGCTCTTGCCGGTGAGGAGATTAAGGTCTCTCCGGCGCCTGAAGGCGTCACCTCCAAGGCCGATGCCGACACCGTAAAGGATTTCACCGCTGCCATTCGCTCGGCATTTGAACGTGGCGAAACCGACCGGGTCGATGTGGTCTACATGCACTTCATCTCTGCCGGCCGCCAGCGCTTGCTGGCCGAACAGCTGCTCCCGGTGGCGCCTAAAACCGCCGATGATTACTCGTCTGCCGCCCCTGGCCTCTACATTTTCGAACCGGATGCGCAAACGATTTTTCAAACCGCTCTGCCGTTGATGCTCCTGTCGACCGTTCAGGAGGTGTTCAGCGAAAACCGCGCCTCCGAACAGGCCGCGCGTGTAATGGCAATGCAGGCCGCCAACGATAATGCCTCTAAACTGCTCGAGCAACTCCGCCTCGAATACAATAAACTACGTCAGCAATCCATCACCGCCGAACTTCTCGACATTCTCGGCGGACAAGTCAAATAATAAACTAAAACCAATCAATATTCACCATTTTCTATGGGTAGCGTAAAAGATTACTTCAAGGGCTTTGCTTCAGGCCTGTCGTCGCTCGTTCAGGGCATGCAGGTGACCGGCAAAGAGTTCCTGACCAAGAAAATCACGGAACAATATCCCGACAACCGCCTCGACAACCCGGCAGCCCCCCGCTTCCGAGCCGTGTTGACGCTTAAATACGACGCTGAGGGCCATCATAAGTGCATCAGCTGCGGAATGTGTCAGCGCTCCTGTCCCAACGGAACGATCAACATTGAAAGCAAAATGGTTGACCTGCCCGACGGCAAAAAGAAAAAACAGCTCGTTAACTGGATGTACGACCTGGGTTCATGCACTTTCTGTGAACTCTGCGTAACCAACTGCCCGACCTCGGCAATTGAGTTCAGCAACGATTTCGAGCAGGCCGTATTCACCCGCTCCCTACTGGTCAAGAAACTCAACTATCTGCCCGAGCCCGACCTTACGGCCGCCGCACCCGCTGCGCCCGCCGCGTCAACCGAACCCGCTAAATAACCCAAGCACTATGGAAATTCTATATACAATAGTGGCTCTTGCCATAATTATCTGCTCGATTCTTGCGGTGACAACCCGCAAAATCCTGCGTTCAGCAACCTACTTGCTTTTCACTCTGTTTGGCGCGGCAATCATCTACTTCATGATGGACTATGAGTTCCTCGGAGCAGTTCAGATTGCAGTTTATGCCGGCGGCATCGTGGTGCTCTTCGTATTTGCGATTCTGCTAACCTCGCAACCCGGCAAAAACTCCGAAAAACTCGAAAGCCGCCGAAAAGGGTGGGGTATTCTCGCTGCCGTGGCTACCGCCTGCGTAACCGGCTGGGCTCTGGTTAGCCGTTGCTGCTCGCTGATGGCCTCAAAACCCGAACTGATGGGTGCCAAACCCGAAATGGAGTTCCTTACAATGAAAAAACTCGGCCTGGAAATGCTTTCCAACTCCGGCTACCTGCTGCCGTTTGAAGCAATTTCAGTGTTGCTCCTCGCCTGCATTATCGGCGGAGTTGCCGTGGCTCGTAAACGTTAACACCCCCTCGTTATAGATTATGGAAATAAACGTTTTATATTACCTGCTTCCGAGTCTGGTTATGTTCTGCTGCGGAGTCTATGGTTTTCTGACCCGCCGCAACATGATTGCCATGCTCGTTTCGCTGGAGCTGATGCTCAATGCGGTCGACATTAACTTCACCGTCATCAACCGCTATCTCTATCCGGAATCTACCGAGGGTATGTTCTTCACCCTGTTTGCAATCGCTATTGCTGCAGCTGAAACCGCCCTTGCAATCGCAATTATTATAAACCTGTATCGCGCAACCCACAGCGTTGACGTGCGCGAGTCCAACAAACTCAAAGGCTAAACCGACATGAATGCAATCATTCCCCTTCTGATTCTGTGTCTCCCGCTGTTGGGATTCCTCGTGCTCGGCCTTCTTGGCTCCAAGATGAGCCATAAAGCCGCCGGCTGGTATGGCATCCTCTCTATGGGCACAACCCTCGTTCTGGCCTATATCACCGCCTTTACCTACTTTTTCAGCGGTTCGCCCGACTTCATAACCGAAGGCGGCGAGCGTCTGCAATACATCGTGTTCAATCAAGACTGGCTGGCGTTCACCCCGCAGCTGGTTATCCGCCTCGGATTCCTTCTTGACCCGATTTCGGCGCTGATGCTCGTGGTGATCACAACCATCAGCTTCTGCGTCCACCTCTATTCGCTCGGCTACATGGAAGGCGAAAAGGGCTTCCAGCGCTACTATGCATTCCTGCAGCTCTTCAGCTTCTCGATGCTCGGCCTGGTGGTTGCCACCAATATTTTCCAGATGTATATCTTCTGGGAACTCGTGGGCGCTTCCTCTTATCTGCTCATCGGCTTCTACTACACCCGCCCCTCGGCAGTCAGCGCCTCCAAAAAAGCATTCATCGTTACCCGCTTCGCCGACCTCGGCTTCCTTATCGGTATCCTGATTCTGAGCTTCGTAACCGGAACTTTCAACTTCACCGATTTCACCTCCGTTCAGGAAGGCGCCTCGTGGGCAATTTCTGAAAATACCGCTCTTGGCATCCTGACCCGCTTCCAGGGCGCAACCTTCATGGGCTGCTCGCTGCTGACCTGGGCCCTGGTGCTCATCTTCATGGGCGGCATGGGTAAGTCGGCAATGCTGCCGCTCCATATCTGGCTTCCCGACGCTATGGAAGGCCCGACCCCCGTTTCGGCGCTCATCCACGCCGCCACCATGGTTGTTGCCGGCGTTTATCTGGTTGCGCGCCTCTTCCCGCTCTATCTGATGGAAGAAGCCGCCCTGCAGTTCATAACCGTTGTCGGCGCCATTACGGCCCTCTACGCAGCGGTTGTTGCCTGCACTCAGGTCGACATCAAGCGCGTGCTCGCCTTCTCGACCATTTCGCAGATTGCCTTCATGATGGTTTCGCTCGGCGTTGCCCGCCCCGAATTCCACGAAGGTCTCGGCTACATGGCCTCGATGTTCCACCTGTTCACCCACGCAATGTTCAAGGCCCTGCTCTTCCTCGGCGCCGGTGCACTGATTCATGCGGTTCACTCCAACGACTACACTGCTATGGGCGGCCTCCGCAAATATATGCCGCTGACCCATATCACCTTCCTTATCGGCTGTCTGGCAATCGCCGGCATTCCCCCCTTCTCGGGCTTCTTCTCTAAAGACGAAATCCTCAGCGCATGCTATATGAACAGCACCCTCTGGGGCGTTTGGATGAGCTGCGTAGCCGGTTTGACCGCATTCTATATGTTCCGCCTCTATTACCTGATTTTCTGGTGGGACGAACCCGACTACGGTCACCACAAGCCCCACGAAGCTCCCTGGCCCATGGCTATTCCGCTTGTCCTTCTGGCTGCTATCAGCTGCGTTGCCGGCTTTATTCCCTTCGGCCACTTCGTTACCTGGAACGGCGAACCCTACACCATTCATATCGACTGGCTCGGCGTTGCCACTCCCTCTATTCTGATTGCTCTGGCCGGCATTGCCCTCGCAACGGTTATGTATCGCAAAAAGAACGACCTGCCCGACAAGATGGCCAACACCTTCAAGGGCCTCTGGACCGCAGCCTACCATCGCTTCTATTGGGATGAAATCTACATGTTCATCACCCACAAGATTATCTTCAACGGCATCTGCAAACCTATTGCCTGGTTCGACCGCCACGTTATCGACGGCGCAATGAACGGCCTTGCTTGGCTTGCCCAGCGCCTGAGCATCACTATCCGCCCGCTGCAGAGCGGCAACGTTCAGAGCTACGTCTACGTTTATCTGGCCGGTGCCCTGCTGCTTGGCGCAGTAACTGCGATTTGCGTAATCTTCTAAGTTCAATCGGCATTCATCCCTCGAAATCATCACACATTAAATTATGTTCACCAATCCTCTGATATATTTCGTAGTAATCCCGGTTGTTATGCTGCTGGGTCTCTACCTGTCGCGCAACATGGCGCAAATCCGCACTGTTGCCGTTGCCGGATCGCTTGGCTTGCTCGGCCTTAGCGTGTGGCTTCTGGTTGACTATCTGGGCCTGCGCGCCGCCGGCGCCGATGCCCCGATGCTTTATCGCGGCGACTGGATGTGGTTTTCCGCCCTCAATATTAAACTAAGCGTCGGTGTTGACGGCATTTCAATCGCTATGCTGCTGCTGTCGAGCATCATTCTGCTCACCGGCTCTTTCGCTTCCTGGAAAATCAATCCCCTCCCCAAAGAATTCTTCCTCTGGCTCATTCTGCTGAGCATCGGCGTTTTCGGCTTCTTCATTTCGATTGACCTCTTCACTATGTTCATGTTCTATGAAGTGGCCCTCATCCCCATGTATCTGCTCATCGGCATCTGGGGCACCGGACGCAAGGAATACAGCGCCATGAAGCTCACCCTGATGCTTATGGGCGGCTCCGCATTCCTGATGCTTTCACTCATCGGCATCTACTATCAGGCCGGCCTCCACTCCTGGAACCTCATTGAAATCGCCCAGAGCGAAAGCGGCATCCCCCACGAATGGCAGATGTTCCTCTTCCCCATGGCCTTTGTCGGTTTCGGTGTGCTCGGCGCCATGTTCCCCTTCCACACCTGGAGCCCCGACGGTCACGCCTGCGCCCCCACGGCAGTGTCGATGCTCCATGCCGGCGTGCTGATGAAACTCGGCGGCTACGGCTGCTTCCGCGTTGCCATCTACCTGATGCCCTACGCTGCCAACGAACTCGCCTGGATATTCCTTATCCTCACCGGCATCTCGGTTGTTTACGGCGCTTTCTCGGCCTGCGTTCAAACCGACCTCAAATATATCAACGCATACTCGTCGGTTAGCCACTGCGGCCTGGTGCTCTTCGCAATTCTGATGCTCAACACCACCGCAATGACCGGCGCCATCATGCAGATGCTCTCCCACGGCCTGATGACCGCCCTCTTCTTCGCCCTCATCGGCATGATCTACGGCCGCACCCACACCCGCGACATCCGCCAGATGGGCGGCCTGATGAAAATCATGCCTTTCCTGGCCGTATGTTATATGATTGCCGGTTTCGCTTCGCTCGGTCTTCCCGGCCTTTCAGGCTTCGTTGCTGAAATGACCATTTTCGTCGGTGCCTTCCAGGAAACCGCCCTGCTCAACCGCGTGTTCACCATCGTGGCCTGCTGCTCGATCGTTATCACTGCAGTCTATATCCTGCGCGTTGTCGGCAAGCTGCTGCTCGGCCCGGTTTACGACGAACACCACCTTTCGCTGACCGACGCCACCTGGTGGGAACGCACCTCGACCGTTACGCTGATTATCTGCGTTGCAGCCATCGGCTGTCTGCCCAACTTCTTCGAAGCGCTCATCAGCCCCACCTTCACCGATAAGATCTTTAAAGTTATCGGCATGTAATTCCCTCTTAATTCAGAAAACTCAAACCAATGGATTACTCACAGTTCTTAGTCATGAAACAGGAAATCGCCCTGATTGCGATTTTCCTGGTGGTGTTCCTCTACGACACCTTCGCGCCCAAAAAAGCGCTAAACTTCCTGTCGGGGATTACTGTCCTCCTTTTCGGCTTCTACACGGTGTGCAGCTTTGCCTTCTGCGAAACCGCCTCGGCTTTCAACGGCATGTATGTAACCTCGCCCGTTATCTGCTGCATCAAGAATATCCTCAACGTAGGCGTATTTATCATCCTCTATCAGTCGTGGAGCTGGAATAACTCCGAAGTTCAGCTGCCCCGCCGCGGCGAGTTCTACGAGCTGCTGCTCGTAACGCTCTTCGGCATGTATCTGATGATTTCGGCCCGCCACTTCCTGCTCTTCGTAATTGGTCTTGAAAGCGCCTCGCTCCCGCTGGCCGCTATGGTTGCTTTCGAGAAAAACAAATACGAAAGCCATGAAGCCGCTATTAAATACATCCTCACCGCCGTATTCTCCAGCGCGATCTTCATGATGGGTATCAGCTATGTTTATATGCTCTGCGGCACCCTCTATTTCGACGGCATTGCAACCTCGGTTGCTTTATCAGACACCTCGGTGCTTCTCATCGTGGCCCTCGCCTTCGTAATTGCCGGCGTTGGCTTCAAGCTGTCGCTCGTGCCCTTCCACCTCTGGACCGCCGACGTTTACCAGGGTGCTCCCACTCCCGTAACCTCCTACCTGAGCGTAATCTCCAAAGGCGCCGCCGCATTCGCTTTCCTCGTAATTCTGGTTCAGTGCTTCGGCGCGGTCTACAGCCAGGTGTGGGAATGGATGCTCTACGGCCTGATTATCCTTACAATCACCGTTGGTAACCTTTTTGCCCTGCGCCAGAACAACATGAAGCGCTTCCTCGCCTTCTCGTCAATCTCGCAGGCCGGCTACATTATGCTCGGCATCGTGGGCAACAACGTTATGGGCATGGCCGCTCTGATGTTCTACATTCTGGTCTACATCTTCTCTAACCTCGCCGCCTTCGGCGTTATTCAGGTTATTGAAAACAAAACCGGCAAGCTCGACATGAGCGACTACCGCAACCTCTACAAGTCGAATCCTCATCTGGCCTTCGTTATGATGCTCGCCATGTTCTCGCTCGCAGGTATTCCGCCTTTCGCCGGCTTCTTCTCCAAGTTCTTCATCTTCACCGGCGCCCTCAGCGGCACCACCTCCGCTGCCCTCTACGTTCTGGTGCTCATCGCCCTTATCAACACCATCATTTCGCTCTACTACTATCTGATGGTTGTTAAGTCGATGTTCCTATCAACCGACGAGCCGCTGATTGAAACCTTCCGCAGCCCCGCCAGCGACCGCGTGGCAATGTGGCTCACCACCGCCGGCATCATTGCTCTCGGCCTGGTTAGTTGCTTCTACAACTCGATTCTGACCCTCTGTCAGAACTCCGGCCTCCTCTCCGCAATTGCCGGATAAGCGCTCCCTCCCCTCCACAACGTTTCAACAACCCCCCTCATAACCAACCGACCCTCGGGTGCCCCATGGCCCCGAGGGTAATTTTTTAACACTACTGTCAAAAAATCTCTTACACGCCGCGCTTTCACTCTCCGCCGAAACTTCGTAAATTTGCATCCCAGAACCCAGCAATCTGCCATGCAAATTTTACCCCCCCAGGTATATCGCTAAATATCAATTGTTTAAATAGTTTAACCGCATCGCCGGCTAAGCCCAACCTTTTATGTCCAAACGTACCGTGCCTACGGTCCGCTTGGGCTTTTCTCATTTCCTAACCTTTCAATACTCATAATTTTAACTGTATGTCAATATTAGGTAATGACTTAGACGACCAACTCGATGATGCTGTTGAGAAAGAGCGCCGTTATACAGAACTCGTTCAAAAAATTCTTGCTTCCACAGACCGGCGGGTATTGATTGTTGACGACTCCGACAGCGGCGGGCAACTTAACTTGCTCCTACCCGGGATTTGTATAATCGATGTAACCAATGTTGATGACAAAGATTTCATGCAATTCTATCTGGATATAAGCAACTGCACCGATTCGATTATTTTGCTCGACAATGTCGATAAAGTCGGTGTCCAGGCCCTGAATCTTCGGCAACTGATTCGCGGCCTATTGAGCCGAAAAGAAGCAACTCCCTTTAGTGACAGGACAATTATTTGCCGCTGCCGCGCCATACCCGGTTATCTCCAAGCCTATCTCCCCGACACTAAAATCCTAAAAATAAACCAATCAAAAATATGAAAAAACTATTACTTTTTTTATTTATACTTCAGCTCTCTATTGGGGTTCATGCCGCTTATACCAATGGGACAGATGTGTACTTCCTAAGCCATGAAGATAAGGTTATTTATCAAGTTCTTGATCCGGACACGAAAACCGTAGGTATAGCCGGATTTGCGGAAGGAGCAGAAGATTTTCTTTATTGTCCGGATGAGGTTGTTTTTGAGGGTCAGACTTATGTTGTTACTCAAATAAATCACAGGGCGTTCAGTCAAAATCAAGAGCTATACTTTATCGCCTTTCCTTCTACTCTGACAGACATTGGCGATGAAGCATTCTGTAATTGCTCTAATTTATCGTTCACCGCGCTACCGGAGGGCCTTGAAACTATCGGCTATAACTGCTTCCGCGGTGCTTCTGCAATAGAAAAAATTGATATTCCCGATTCTGTATACGAGATTGGTGCCGGAGCATTCGCTGAAATGTCACATCTTAGGCGCATAGTCATGCAAAATGCCCCTATTACGGAGATAAAGGCACAAACGTTTTATAAGGATGAAAAATTGGAGGAAGTATTCTTGCCTCTAACGATAAAAATTATTGAAGATTTGGCCTTTTATGAAACCACATCGCTGAATAATATTTTTTTTCCGGAGGGATTAGAAGTTATAGGCCGTGAAGCATTTAAAGGATACAGTTACCATGAATATTATGTAGATGGTGTTCCTGACGAATACTTCTCGATAAGTGGTATTCGTCCTAAAGGCGGACTTGAAAAACTTGAATTACCGTCTACTCTTAAAGAACTCGGAACCAGGTGTTTTATGAGCGCCCCAATTTCGATTGTTGATTTGAGCAAGTGTGTGCAGTTAAAAAACATTCCGGACTCAGCATTCTGGGGAAATGATTTTTTAGCCTCTGTGTTTCTACCTGAGGGCCTAATTGGAATTGGAGAACGTGCATTTTGTTCTAACAATATTGGTTGGCCATATATTGAACTTATACTTCCTTCTACTGTTTATGATATAAATGAAACTGCATTTGGAATTTGCATCGCGTCAGTAAAAATTGGAGATAACGTAAAATCAGTTCCTGAACGGATTTTTCTTCCCTCATCAAGTGCCGGACGTTATGTTGAAATAGGTGATATTAAATATCTGGGAAATTATAAGATGTCGAAGTTCGATTACGACGATGATGGGGCTTTGAAAAGTTCAGTATACCGTATTCACGCTATGGAACCACCTTATTTAGTTCATAATATTCCTGCTCAATATGGCCATAACATGATGGTTGTGGTTCCTGAAGAGTCTGTAGAAAAATATTTAAATCATCCTTATTGGGGAACTCTAAATATTATTGGTGACAAGTCGGGCTCGGTTGCTGTTACTTTGGACGGAAAACGAAGCCTGAGCGAAACGTTAGAGCGTTTGTTCTCCATGCCGGCCAATGAAATCTATTCACTTAGTATTTCCGGTCCAATGACACAGGACGACCTCAAATTTGTAGCAGAAGCCATGGGTTCATTGACTTATCTTAATCTTTATGAAACAACGGGGCTGACTGAAATCCCGGCAGGATGTTTTATGCGAAAATACAGGATGCATGATATAATTCTTCCGGAGTCAATAGAAACCATAGGCGACAAAGCCTTTTTTCAGTGCCAATCATTAAACCTTGATAAGTTGCCGGCTTCATTGCGTTCAATTGGAGAAGATGCATTTCATGGCTGCTCTTTATTAAGCATCACCGAACTTCCCGAACATCTGGAATTCTTAGGTGATGAAGCATTCACTTGGTGTTCCTCCTTACGTAGCATCACAGCCGGACCAAACTTAGTTGGGCGAGCTCCAGATGATCATAGCCTAGATATGGTATTTACCTGGTGTGCAGGGCTGGAATACGTGGATTTAAGTAAAACAAAAGTAGAGAAAATAGCAGGAATGTTTAGCCGGGATACAAACTTGAGAACGGTTCTTCTTCCTCAGAACTTAAAGAGTCTTGGTCCGGTGAATTTCACGCAGACCTGCATACGCACACTCTCGTTACCGGCCAAGCTAACTACGGTTGAACCATGCGCCTTTATGGGTTTTCCGATTAAATCGTTATCATTTGAAGAGGGTTTAACTGATGTTGCAAATAGCTTATGTGATGAGTGTAGAGATCTTATAACAGTCAGTTTTCCGACGACAACCAAAAAACTTGGTAACAATTTATTCACGGAGAGCTCTCATCTCAGGTTTATTTCATGCGCAGCCATTCGACCGCCTTCAACAACATCAAGCTCATTTTATGGTGTTCAGACGCAGAAAGCAACATTAACGGTACCTTCTTCTTCAATTTTCTTTTATGTTAATGCTGCTCAGTGGGGAAAATTCGGTAACTTCGAAGTATCGCTCGATGTAGATGTACCGGACGGAATTGAAGTGACAGTAGTTCCGGAAGAGAACTATGAGGAGATGGCTCAGAATGAACAACTTGAAAACGACCAGCTTGAGCACACCGTTATTCCGGGAGAAAGTCAGCAAAGTCGTGCACGAAGAATCAATGCCATAAAGGAGCAATCTTTAGAATTACTGAGTGGTAAGCACTTTGCAAAAGTTTTTGACAATGCAGTTATTCAGTCATACGGGGGTAAGGACTCAAAAGGTAATCGTTTCTTTATTTTTGGTCAGAAAGATAAGGATTACGACAAGGTTATGTATAATAACGAAGATGTTACCGCAGACGTTGTTGACGGACAACTTCTATTACCTGCCAATGCTTCGGGCAAACTTAAGATAATTCCGCATGTTGATAATTCAATTTCAGAAATTAACGCTAACCCTGAAGGGTTCTGTTCGGTCTATACAATTGATGGAGTTAAAGTCAAGGAGGCATATCGCAGCGAACTTAAGCGCCTTCTAACTCCCGGACTATATATAGTCAGGGACTCCAAGGGTCGTACAGAAAAAATGCGCATAAATTAATTGCACTACACAATGAAAAAATCAATCCTAACATCTCTTATTTCTTTATCCGTTTTTACCCTGAACGCTGCTTATACTTCAGGAACGGGGAATATTTTTGAGGTTGATAATCTGAGATACGAGATTCTTGATTCGGAGGCATTGACCGTGGGTGTTGCCGGTACTACGGATAATACAGAAGATTACTTTTATTGCATTTGTCCATCGACAGTAACAGTAGAAGATAAGGTTTTTACTGTCGTTCAGATCAATGATAGAGCTTTCTATAATAATTCAAAGCTATATTTTATAAAACTTCCGTCAACTCTTACCGACATCGGCGCGAGTGCATTCTCATATTGCACCAATGTTAGTATCCCTGAACTGCCGGAGGGGCTTGAAACTATTGGTGACTATTGCTTTAAGGGGGCGGATGCAATCGAAAGTGTTGTCCTGCCTGAATCCCTTTCTAAGCTTGGAAGAGAGGCTTTTGCACAGATGCAGACCCTCCGTCGCATAGTAATGCAGAAGTCTGCAATTACTGAGATTAAAGACAAGACTTTTTATGAAGATAAGGAGCTTGAAGAAGTTTTTCTTCCACTTTCAATAAAAAGTATTGGCGACTCTGCATTCTTTCAAACTTTTTCATTAACTAATCTATATTTTCCCGAGGGGCTTGAATCAATAGGTCGAGCCGCATTTAGTGGGCAATCATCCGGTGTAAGTGATTATCGCGGCGGTCTTGAGTCAATTGAGCTGCCCTCTTCCCTTATCGAAATTGGGGAGCGCGCTTTCTCGCCGGTTCCGGCATTCAGGGCAGATTTTAGCAAATGTGTGAATCTTAGGGTTATACCCGAATATGCTTTTAGCGATTGTTATAATCTAACATCTCTTTCCTTGCCGGAGGGCTTGGAAACAATTGGAAATTGTGCATTTAAGTCTATGGGTGGGAATGCACTTTTAGGAACGTCTCCAATATTTCTTCCTTCAACAGTTTCTTCAATTGGAGAGGATGCATTTGCTGATACCAAGATTCCATCTCTGACAATTGGTGATAAAATATCATACATAGCAGACAATACTTTTAATTTAATAACAAGCATTGAGATTGGTAGCGGAATAAAGACTATTGCTCCAGACGCATTCAAGTCTGATAACCTACGTTTGATTCGCGTACATGCATCAACTCCCCCAAGTTTTAACCATAAATTCATCCTTACAGAAACTCAGGCTCAAAATATAACAGTTATTATCCCTGACGGAGGGTTGGAACTATATTCACATCATCCTAAATGGAAGGAGTTTAATCTTGTCGAAGAGAGTAAAAGCCAGGTAGATATTACTCTAAACGGCACTATGGGGCTTGGCGCAGCAATTTATGTCGCATCCGGAATTTTGCCCTCACGCGTAACATCGCTGAAGGTTTCCGGACCGATGACTCAAGCTGATTTAACTGTTATCAGTCAAAATATGTTCAGTTTGACGCAACTTGACATTCATAATACAACTAACCTTACGGAAATTCCGGAAGGGTGTTTCAAAAACAATACTTTGCTCACCGAAATGCTTCTTCCCGAATCAATAGAAATTATAGGGCCACGGGCTTTTCAAGGTTGCAGGGCGTTATGTATAACCAAACTTCCCGAAGCACTTCGTAATATTGGTGAAAGAGCTTTTGAAGACTGTAGCTCCTTGAATATTACAGAACTGCCTGTTGCCCTTGAGGTTTTGGGTGACTTTGCGTTTAATTATTGCGTTTCATTACGGAGCATTACCGCCGGCCCTAACTTGTCGGGTAGCATACAAAGTCCGTTCTCTTATTGTAGGCTTATGGAGTTTGCTGATTTTAGTAGGACCAAAGTGTCTTCACTCAGTAGCTCATTTTATAATTGCGGGAATCTGCGTAATGTATTGTTGCCTAATACTTTGACTGCGCTCGGGGTGAACGATTTCGCTCAAACAGGATTACGCTCTATTACACTGCCCGGATCCATCAAGAATATAGGTGAAGCAACTTTCTCTGGTTCGCCAATAAAAGCTATTTGTGTCGGTGAGGGTATCCAAATTATCGGCACCGGACTGTTTGAACAATGTTCAGAAATTATCAGCGCAAGTCTGCCGGCATCAACCCAAAGTTTGGGCGAAAAGGTTTTTGCAAATTGCCCGAGACTTCGCTTCCTTTCTTGCGCCGCGATGAATGCGCCATCAACCGAGAATGATACCTTTGAAGGAATCATGACTCAAAAATCTACTCTGACTGTACCTGCCGATGCTTTCTTATCATATCTTAATGCCCCGGGCTGGGGCAAATTCGGTAATTTTGAGTTTGCATTAGATGTGGAAGTGCCTGACAATGTAGATGTGACAGTTGTGCCCGAAGAAGACTATGAAGAAATGGTACAAGATGAAGAACTTGAAAAAGAGCAAATTGAGAATAGCTCATTCTCCGATGAACCGGATAATGTGCGCGCCCGCCGCATTGAGGCCGCAAAGGATGAGTATATAGGCCTTCTTGGCGGCAAGCATTTTGCAAAAGTTTTCAACGGAGCAACAATTCAGTCGTCAGACCGCAAGAGTCAAAAAGGCAATCGCTTCTTTATTTTTGGTGAAGTTGGCAAAGACTATGAAAAAGTGATGTATAACGATACTGACATTACCGATGATGTCGTTAACGGGCAAGTAGTCTTACCTGCGAATGCTATAGGTACTTTGACTATTGTTAAGATGTCGTCAATAACGGAACTCGCGACGATTACTAATGGTAACATAGCGGTTTATAACCTGCGGGGGGTTAAGGTCGGCGACTCGCTCGAAGGGCTGCCCCACGGTGTTTATATAGTGCGCCAGGGTTCCCGCACCACCAAACACGCAATCTAAGAAACACACACTGAAAATCCCGCTTCGGCGGGATTTTTTAATTTTGAATTTGGAATGTTGAATTTTGAATTGGGGTGGTATAGATAAAAGGGGTGTGGGCGGCTCGCCAACACAACACCGACGCACGCGCGACGGCGGACCCTATCTTCGCCATATTTTTCTGTCTAATTGGAAAAGCGGGCAAAAAACTCTGAAATTTAGTTGGAAAAGCGGGCAAAAATACTTATTTTTGCGCTGGAAAAACGGCATTCATTTTATAGTGGCTGTATAATAGACTTAAATTCAACGGCTTATGCTATATAGAAAAATATCCGACTATATTGAGGAGTTTTATCGTACTACCGACAAGGCCCTGCTGCTGACGGGTGCTCGGCAGACCGGCAAGACATACGCGGTCAGGCACTTTGGTGCGTCGTTTAAGAACTTTATTGAAATCAATTTTATTGAGGATAGTATGGCAGCGGAAATTTTCCGTGGCATAACTTCGGCTGATGAGATCTTGCTTCGGTTATCGGCCATGACATCTACTCCTATGGTGCCGGGTGAGACATTGATTTTTTTCGACGAAGTGCAACGGTGTGACAACATAGTTACCGCAATAAAATTTCTGGTTGACGACGGTCGTTTCCGCTACATACTTAGCGGTTCGCTGCTCGGGGTTGAGTTGAACGACATAATATCGCAGCCCGTGGGCTATATGGGGGTGAGGGAGGTTTTTCCTCTTGATTTTGAAGAATTCATTATTAATATTGGAGTATCGGAGCGGGTTAGATTGTCGATTGCTGAGAGCTGGCGCTCGCGAACTGCAGTAGACGAGATAGTCCATAAAAAGATGCTGCAGCTATTCAGATTATATGCTGTGGTGGGGGGCATGCCCGCGGCGGTGGCCAACTACATAGAAACGAATAATCTGACATCGGTAATGCAGGTGCAGAAAGATATAGTGGCGCTCTATCGGATGGATATATCGCAATATGCCGAACGCGATAAACTTAAAATTAAGGAAATATTTGATTTGATTCCATCGGAGCTGGACTCCAAAAATAAGCGCTTTATACTCAAAAACTTAAATGAGCATGCAAAGTTCAATCGCTATCAGGATAGTTTTCTTTGGCTTAAGGATGCCGGAGTGGCCATTGCGGTCTACAATGTTGAGGAGCCTAAGGCGCCGCTGAAACTTGCCGAAACCCGTAATCTTTTTAAGCTCTTTTCGAATGATGCCGGATTGCTTGCCGCGCAATATTCCGATGGAATTCAATTGAAAATCATTACCGGGAATTCGGATGTTAATTGCGGCGCTATCTTCGAGAATGTGGTTGCCCAGGAGCTCGTAGCTCATGAGGTTGCGCCATATTACTATAATAATAAAAAGCGCGGCGAGGTAGATTTCGTGGTATCTATCGGCGGTCGTGTGCTTCCGATAGAGGTTAAGTCGGGAAAAGATTATCAACGGCATTCGGCATTGAGTAATCTTATAAATTCTTCGCCATATAATATTGACGAGGCTTTGGTTTTGTGTAACGGCAATGTGGAGGTTGTCGGCAAAATAATTTATGTGCCGATCTATATGTCGATGTATATTCAACCCGACGGCTCAGATCCCGGGATTTACAAGCCCGATATTGATGGGCTGCTCTGAGGTGGCGCCCATAGAAAGTAAACTTCCTTAACAGAAAGGGTGGGTTGCGCGCTGCCCATGCAAAAAATTCAACATTCAAAATTCCAAATTCAAAATTATTTTCGTATCTTTGCCAAATAATTCTAACTACATTAACCAAAAACTATAACCATTCAAGACCTATGAAGAGAGTCTATACATTCGGCAACGGCAAAGCCGAAGGTAACGCCAACGACCGTAACCTACTGGGCGGTAAGGGCGCTAACCTCGCCGAAATGAACCTCCTGGGCATGCCCGTGCCCCCCGGTTTCACAATCACAACCGAAGTCTGCACCGAATACACCCAGTATGGCCGCGACGAAGTTGTTAAGCGCATTCAAAAAGACGTTGAAAAAGCCATTGCTCACGTTGAGGAGCTCACCGGCCGCAAATTCAACGACCCCTCGAATCCCCTGCTCGTTTCCGTTCGTTCCGGCGCCCGCGCTTCGATGCCCGGCATGATGGACACCGTGCTCAACCTGGGCATGAACGACGCCACCGTTGCCTCGCTGGCTGAAAAGAGCGGTAATCCCCGCTTTGCCTGGGACTCATACCGTCGCTTCGTTCAGATGTATGGCGACGTTGTGCTTGGCATGAAACCCAAATCCAAAACCGATATCGATCCCTTCGAGGCCATCATGGATAAGGTTAAGGAAGCCAAAGGCGTTAAACTCGATACCGAACTTAGCGTTGACGACCTGAAAACCCTGGTTAAAGAATTTAAGGCTGCCGTTAAGGAACACACCGGCAAGGACTTCCCCGACTCAGCCTGGGAACAGCTCTGGGGCGGCATCTGCGCCGTGTTCGACAGCTGGATGAACGAGCGCGCAATTCTGTATCGCCGCATGAACCAGATTCCCGAAGAATGGGGCACTGCAGTTAACGTACAGGCCATGGTTTACGGCAACATGGGCGATAACTCCGCAACCGGCGTTGCTTTCAGCCGCGACGCTGCCACCGGCGAAAACATTTTCAACGGCGAATACCTCATCAACGCCCAGGGCGAAGACGTGGTTGCCGGCATCCGCACTCCGCAGCAAATCACCGTTGAAGGCTCGCGCCGCTGGGCCGCCCTTCAGGGTATCAGCGAAGAAGTTCGTGCCGAAAAATATCCCTCGCTCGAAGAATCGATGCCCGACTGCGCTGCCGAACTCATCAGCATCGCCCACAAGCTCGAAGACCACTATAAAGACATGCAGGACATGGAATTCACCATTCAGGACGGCAAACTCTGGATGCTGCAGACCCGTAACGGCAAGCGCACCGGTGCAGCTATGGTGAAAATTGCCATGGATCTTCTGCGCGCCGGCGAAATCGACGAAAAAACCGCCCTTCTGCGCATGGAACCCCAGAAGCTCGACGAACTTCTGCACCCCGTGTTCGACAAAGCATCGCTCAAGCATGCCAAAGTAGTTGCCAAAGGTCTGCCCGCATCGCCCGGTGCCGCTACCGGCCAGGTAGTCTTCTTTGCCGACGACGCCGAAGCATGGGCCGAAAAGAAAAAGAAAGTGGTTCTGGTCCGCATTGAAACCTCGCCCGAAGACCTGCGCGGTATGGCCGTTGCCCAGGGTATCCTGACAATGCGCGGCGGCATGACCTCACACGCAGCCGTAGTTGCCCGCGGCATGGGTAAATGCTGCGTTTCCGGTGCCGGTGAAATCGTTGTTGACTACGAAGCCAAAACCGTTACCATGGGTGGAAAAACCTATAAGGAAGGCGACTGGATTTCGCTCAACGGTTCAACCGGCGATGTTTACGACGGTCAGGTTCCCACTACCGAACCCGAACTCGACGGCGACTTCGGCGCAATCATGAACCTTGCATCCAAGTTCACCAAAACCCTCGTCCGCACCAACGCCGACTCGCCCCGCGACGCCAAGCAGGCTCGCCACTTCGGCGCTCAGGGCATTGGCCTCTGCCGCACCGAACACATGTTCTTCGAAGGCCACCGCATCGACGCCGTTCGCGAAATGATTCTCGCCGGCGACGTTGAAGGCCGCAAAGCCGCTCTTGCCAAGCTCCTGCCCATGCAGCGCGGCGACTTTGAAGGCATCTTCGAAGCCATGGACGGCTACGGCGTGACCATCCGTCTGCTCGACCCGCCGTTGCACGAATTCGTGCCTCATCAGACCGCAACCCAGAAAGAACTCGCCGAAAAGATGGGCCTCACCCTCGAAGAGGTTAAGGCTAAAGTTGACTCCCTCGAAGAGTTCAACCCCATGCTCGGCCACCGCGGCTGCCGTCTGGGCATCACCTATCCCGAAATCACCGAAATGCAGACCCGCGCTATCATCGAAGCTGCCCTCGCTTGCAAGGCCCGCGGCATCGACGTTAAGCCCGAAATCATGATTCCGCTGGTAGGCTCGCTCAAGGAACTCCAGAACCAGAACGCCGTTATCCGCGAAACCGCCGCTAAGGTGTTCGCCGAAAAGGGTGCTTCGATTCCCTTCCTGGTTGGTACCATGATTGAAGTTCCCCGCGCCGCTCTGACCGCCAACGAAATCGCCAGCGTTGCCGAATTCTTCTCGTTCGGCACCAACGACCTCACCCAGATGACCTTCGGCTTCAGCCGCGACGACGCTCCCAAGTTCCTCAAGTTCTACAAGGAACATGGCATCATCAAGGTTGACCCCTTCGAAGTTCTCGACCAGGAAGGCGTTGGCCAGCTCGTAGAAATGGGCGTTAAGAAAGGCCGTGCAACCCGTGAAGACCTCAAGGTAGGTATCTGCGGCGAACATGGCGGCGAACCCAGCTCCGTTAAGTTCTGCGCCAAACTCGGCATGAACTATGTTAGCTGCTCGCCCTTCCGCGTGCCCATTGCCCGCGTAGCAGCGGCCCAAGCAGCGATAGAGGACTAATCCTCCACTGACATAAATCCTTAATTCAGGCTGTAATTCACCGATAAAAGGTGGTTACAGCCTGAATTTAACAATATTAAGAAGTTAATATATGATGCGAGAAGTTAATCCGCGCGAAACTACGCGTGCCTATGCTTTCGAGAACTGGATGAAGGCTCCGATGCCTATGGTTACTTTTTTCAAGACACTCGATGTTACGAATCTGGTGGCCTTCAGTAAGCAAAGGGGTTTGAAGTTCAATATGCTGATGTGTTGGTGCATCGGCCGGGCTGCATCGCAGGTCAAGGAGTTTTTTATGCTTCCGGTCGGCAATAAATTGATTCAGTTCGACGAACTTGCGGTTAACACTATAGTTCTTAACAAAGATAACGAAGTTAGCTCGTGTGATGTGCCCTTTACCGACAATCTCGATGAGTTTAACCGGCGATATATTGAACTGACCGGGCGCGTTAAGCAGACGTGTGAAAACCACGATGAAACCGAGCGTATGGTCATAGGCACTTCCGCGCTGGTTCAGTACGATATTGACGGAGCGGTTGGAATGTATAGCGGAATTTTCAACAATCCGTTTATGATTTGGGCGAAATATAAAAATGAAACTATTGATGGCAAACCGTCGGTAAGCCTAAAGGTTTCTTTCCAATTCCATCATACGCAGATGGATGGCGCGCACGCCGCAACTTTCCTCAACCGGCTTCAGGAGGCGATTTCTGGCCTATAGGTCGGGGAGCCAGTGGTGGCGGCGCATATCAACCATGCCTGCGGATGTGAAGGTTACGCCTTCGGCTTTCAATAGGGGAACCTGGTCGGGCCAGTGAGGGGCGGTTCGTCCCTGAAAGTTAACGACCCGATGACATGGAGCGGGGGATTCAAAACCAAACGACCCGAGAATTTTTCCAACCAGCCGCGCCTGAGTCGGCTCGCCGGCAAGAGCGGCAACATCGCCGTAGGTCAATACCTTACCGGCGGGTATGGATTTGACAATGAATTCTACTTCGCGCACAAAGGCCAGTTGCTGCTCCGCTTTCATCGCGTCAGTTGGATAGAGCGGATTTCAGCGCTGCTACGGCCGCTTCGGGCGATGGCCCGGAGGCGAGCAGGCTAACGAACTTGCTGCCGATAATCGCACCCGATGCCGAGGCAAGGGCGGCTTCAAGGGTCTGGCGGTTTGAAATGCCGAAACCAATCATTCGCGGATTGTGGAGGCCCATGGCATTGATGCGTGCAAAATAAGCCTGTTTGGCTTCATCGAATTCTTTTTGCGCACCGGTGGTTGCTGCCGACGAAACCATGTAGATGAACCCATCGGTGTGTTGGTCGATAAAGCGGATGCGCTCGTCGGAAGTTTCGGGCGTAATCAGCATTATAATGCGCAGGCCGAAGCGGTCGGCTATCGGTTTGTATTCTTCGAGATAATCTTTAAAGGGGAGGTCGGGAATAATTACGCCGTCGATTCCGCAGCGCACGCATTCGCTGCAGAACCGCTCAAAGCCGAAGTGCATGATCGGATTGAGGTAGCCCATCAGAATCAGCGGTATGGTGATTTCGGAGCGCGCGTCGCTGAGCTGCTCAAACAGCGTGCGCAGGCTCATGCCGTTGCGCAGCGCACGCGTTGCGGCATCCTGAATAACCGGGCCGTCGGCCATGGGGTCTGAAAAGGGTATGCCGATTTCCACCATGTCGATACCGCCGTTTTGCAGGGCGCGCAGAATTGGCATTGTGGAGTTTAGTTCCGGGTCGCCGGCACAAAAATAGATGCTTAGCAATCCGGATTTTTTTTCGCTGAAGAGTTTATTTATTCGATTCATGTTCTAAGGGCTTTTTTAAATTAGCAAGAAAGGCTTCGAGTAATTCAGGCTGTTTGATGCCTGGCTCCGACTCGAAGCGGCTGTTGAGGTCAATGCCCGCAAAGAGCGGATGCTTCAACTCATTGATGGCATCGAAGTCGTCGGGACCGATTCCGCCCGAAAGCAGAAATGGCACTGTGCCGTTATAATCAGTGAGCAGTGACCAGTCGAAATGACGTCCCGAGCCGCCAAATGCATCGGACGGCGTTTCAAACAGCAGGTAATCAGCGGAATAGTCGAGGCCCGAAAGGTCGGCCGCGCTATTGACGTGTATGGCCTTTATGACCTTAACGCCCGATTTCTTGACTTCGGCGCAGAAGTCGGGAGTTTCGGAGCCGTGGAGTTGCACGAAGTCGAGGCCGAAATCTTTTATTTTTTGCAAAATTTCAGTCATCGGAGCATTTACAAACACTCCGACCCGAAGCGCGCGTTGAGGCAGGTAGGAGGGTGGAGCCGCAACATAGCGTTTCGACCGGGGATAGAAAATAAATCCCATCCAGTCAACGCCCAAGGCCTCGACCCGGCGGATATTCTCCGCCTCGGTCATTCCGCACACCTTAATAATCATATTCCTGCAATGAACTCCTTGAGCGCTTGGGCCGGGTCGGCCGTTTTCATAAAGGTTTCGCCAATCAGGAAGCCGCGGAACCCGGCCTGCAGCAGTTTGGCCACGGTAGACGGCTCGGAAAGACCGCTTTCGCTGACCAGAGTGAACTCCGGGGGCAGACTTTCGACCAGGCGAAATGAGTTTTGAACGTCGGTGTGGAAAGTGCCGAGGTTGCGGTTGTTTACCCCGACCATATCAACAAGATCGCAAACATGGTCAAGCTCCGGTTCGGAATGAATTTCGAGCAGAACCTGCAGGCCTAATTGGCGGGACTGGCGCGCCAGCTCGTGAGCCTGCGCCGGGGTTAGAGCGGCGGCAATCAGCAAAACGGCGTCGGCTCCTGCGGCGCGGGCCTCGAAAAGCTGCAGCTCGTCAACTATAAACTCCTTGCGCAGCAGAGGAATGTTGACCAGCGGTCTCACCTCTTTCAGAAATTCAAGTGAGCCACCGAAGTAGGGGCCATCAGTCAGAATCGACAGCGCGGCGGCTCCGGAGCGGGCATAGGCCGGCGCCACCTCGCGGGGGTCGGCATGCCGGTTAATCCACCCTCTCGAGGGCGATTTGCGCTTGAACTCGGCTATTATGCCGGAGTCTGACCCCCGCAGCGCTGCGGCCATGTCGAGCGTTTTGCGCGAATCGACGGCGCGTTCGGCCGCGGAATAAATCTCGCGTGCGCGGGTGCGCAGTGCGGCTACTTCCGGCCTTTTTGAAGCGATTATTTCTTCAAGAACATCTTTCATCGGTTAAGCTCGATATAGCGGTTAAGCACCCTGAGGGCCGCGCCCGAATGGAGTGACTCACGGGCCTCGGCAACGCAGTCGGCTATGCTTTTTTCAGGATTGATAACGAACAGGGCCATGGCGGCATTGGCAATAACAACGTCAGCCTGGGCCTGCGACGATTCTCCGCGGAGAACCGAGTCGAAAATCTTCACCGCATCGGCTATCGAGTCGCCCCCGAAAATTTCCGACGGGTTAATCCGGGGCAAACCTAAATCCGACGGGTTAAAGACACCCTCGCGGGTGTTGCTGACAAAGCGGAAAGCTCCGGTCAGCGAAACCTCGTCGTAGCCGTCGTAGGAGTTCACAATGCCGTAGCGGTCGCCGATCTGCTGGTGAATTGCAGTATAGAGCCGGAGCTGGTTGGCGGTTGCAACACCGTGGAGGTTGAATTTCGGCTGAGCGGGATTGATAAGCGGCCCGAGTATATTGAAAACTGTCGGTACCTTGAGGGTTTTGCGAATCGGCGCAACATTTTTCATGCCGAAGGCAAAGAGCGGAGCGTGGAGATAGACGAAGCCGGCTTCTTCGAGCGAACGGCGCAGGCGCTCGGGGTCGGCGGTAAATTTTACGCCGTGTGCTTCCATAACATTGCCGGCGCCGCTGACCGATGTGGCGCTGTAGTTGCCATGTTTGCAGACTTTATGGCCCGCACCGGCTACTACAAACGATGCGCAGGTTGAAATGTTAAACGTATTCTTGCCGTCGCCTCCGGTGCCTACAATGTCGACCGTTTCGATATCGCTGAAATCGACGTGTGCGCCGGTTTCGAGCAGTGCGTCGCGAAAGCCGAGCACTTCGTCGGCCGTAACGCCGCAAACCTCCATTGCGTAGAGCAGTGCCCCGACCTGAATCGGCTCATAGCGGTTCTCGGTTATTCCGAGCATAAAGTCGCGTGCGGCATTGCGCGACAGTTCCTTGGTTTCGGCAAATTCTTTGAGAATCGTTTTCATTTTTTCAGCCAGTTTTCAATGATTTTTGCGCCTTGCGGGGTCAGAACGCTTTCGGGATGAAACTGCACGCCCCGAATGTCTAATTCCTTATGGCACAACGCCATGATTTCGCCTTCGTTGCTAACGGCGGTAACTTCCAGACAGGCGGGGAGACCTTCGGGACTCACAACCCACGAATGGTAGCGGCCAACTTCAAATTCATCGGGCAAACCCTCGAAAATATAGTCGTCGGCAACCCGGTGGATGGGGGTGGCGACTCCATGGTGAACTTCGCTGAGGTTCACCAACCGGGCGCCGAAGCTCTCACCTATTGCCTGATGGCCCAGACATACGCCCAGAATAGGCTTGCGTCCGGCGTAGGTGCGGATAACGTCGAGTAGCAATCCAGCCTCCGACGGAATGCCCGGTCCAGGCGACAGAATAATCTTGTCGAACTGTTCGAGTTGGTCGAGTTGGAAGCGGTCGTTGCGCAGGGCGGTAACCTCCGCGCCGAGCTCGCGCACCAGGTGAACGAGATTATAGGTAAACGAATCGTAATTGTCGATAATAACTGTTTTCATAACGCGGAATTATATTTCGCCGGCGGTTTCTATGGCTTTACGCAGCGCGCCGAGCTTGTTGTTTACCTCCTGGAGTTCATATTCAACATCGCTCTTGGCAACTACGCCGCCTCCGGCCTGAAACCATAGTTCGCCGTTGCGCGACACGAAAGTGCGAATCGTGATTGCCTGATTCAGATCGCCGTTGAAGCCAATGAAGCCGATGCATCCGCCATAGGCTCCGCGGTTATGGGGCTCGTAGCGCGAAATAAGTTCCATGGCCTTGACTTTCGGAGCCCCCGACAGGGTGCCCGCCGGAAATGTGTCGATAAACGCCCGAACCGGGTCCGCATCAGCATTGAGAGTTCCGCTCACTCGCGATACCAGATGAATAACGTGTGAGTAATACTGCATATCCTTATAAAACTCAACGTGGACTCCGCTGCAGTTGCGGCTCAGATCGTTGCGCGCAAGGTCAACGAGCATAACATGCTCGGCGTTCTCCTTGGGGTCGTTGCGCAGATATTCAGCTGCGGCGCGGTCTTCGTCGGGGTTGCCGGTGCGCTTGGTGGTGCCGGCAATAGGGTCGATGTAGGCTTTGCGGCCTATTATGCGGCAGTGGGTTTCGGGCGAGCTGCCGAAAATGCGGAACCCTCCGAAGTCGAAATAAAACAGATAGGGCGACGGATTGATTGATCTCAAAACTCTGTAAAGCTTAAAGTCATCGCCTTCATAGCGCTGAACAAAGCGACGCGACGGCACTATCTGAAACACGTCGCCGCGCAGACAGTGGGCAATGCAGCGGCGTATGTTCTCGCGGTGGCCGTCGTCGGTAAGGGTTGATTCCACCGGTCCGACCGGGTGGAACGAGTAGCTATGGAAGGTGCGCCACTGAATGTCGCGCTCCAAAACGTCGAGGTCATCTTTCTCGCCCTCAGCGAGAATTTCAACCAGAGTCACTTCATTGCGGAAGTGATCAAAGACTATGATGTCCTTATAGAGGATGTAGAGGAGGTCGGGTGCGTCGTTGCGCTCAAGAATTTCATCCTTAACCTCAATCGGCTCGAAATAGCGCACCGCATTGAACGTCATATAGCCGTAGAGCCCCACAACGTCGGATGACGGTCCGGTGATTTCAAAGCTATGAAGGAACTCGTTAATAGCCATATCGACCGAATATGACTCGTCAATCGAGTGCTCAACTGCTGACCCGTCGGGGAATTTTAACGTTGCAATTCCGTGGGCAACGCTCACCGAACCAATCGGATGAACGGCAATGTAGCTGCGTGAGTTTTCGCCGCCGTGATAGTCGGAACTCTCCATCAGTGCCGACTGCGGGTAGGCGTCGCGCACTTTAAGGTAGGTACTTACGGGGGTTACGAGGTCGCCGAGAATT
Source organism: uncultured Bacteroides sp. (assembly GCA_964528425.1). Classification (GTDB taxonomy): domain Bacteria; phylum Bacteroidota; class Bacteroidia; order Bacteroidales; family Muribaculaceae; genus UBA3263. The sequence continues at coordinate 45,070 of CAZGTD010000008.1, read as the reverse complement.
TTTTTCGACGCCGTATGGTATATGAATTTTTTCACTGGAAGTTAGCGAGATAAGTTTCAATGTCTTTGTCGCCGCGGCCGCTTACGGTCAACACAACCACGTCGTCGGGGCGGAAATTCATTTTCGGCAACATACCGAGCGCATGGCTGCTTTCAAGAGCGGGAATTATGCCTTCAAGTCGCGTCAGTTCGTAGGCGGCCTTGAGCACTTCGTCGTCGTTAACGGCCATGACCTGAGCGCGTCCGGTGGCATAGAGGTTGCAATGCAGCGGGCCTGTTCCCGGATAATCCAGCCCGGCGCTGATAGAGTAGGGCTCGATAATCTGGCCGTCGTCGGTCTGCATCAGCTTTATGCGCGATCCGTGGAGGATGCCGTCAGTGCCGATCTGGAGCGACGCGGCGGTCCGGCCGCTGTCGATGCCGAGGCCGCCCGCTTCGGCCAGGGCGATTTTAACGCGCGGGTCGTCGAGGTAATGGTAAATGGTGCCGGCAGCATTTGAACCGCCGCCCACGCAGGCCATGAGCCAGTCGGGCCAGTCACGACCCTCCTTTTCCATCAGCTGCTGCTTTATTTCTTCAGATATTATGCTCTGAAGCCGCGCTACCATGTCGGGGTAGGGGTGGGGGCCGACAGTAGAGCCGATAACGTAGAAGGTATCGGCCGGGTGACAACACCAGTGGCGTATTGCCTCGTTGGTTGCGTCTTTAAGAGTCATATTGCCAGAGCGTACAGGGTGGACCTCAGCCCCGAGCATTTTCATGCGCTGAACGTTAACGCGCTGTCGCTCAACATCAGTGGCGCCCATGTAAACGGTGCATGGCATATTCATCAATGCGCACACCGTTGCAGTTGCAACCCCGTGTTGGCCGGCACCGGTTTCCGCTATGATGTGGGTTTTGCCGAGCTTTTTGGCAAGCAGAACCTGACCGATGGCGTTGTTGATTTTGTGGGCGCCCGTGTGGTTCAGGTCTTCTCGTTTAAGATAAATCTTGCAGCCATAGCGCTCGCTCAGGCGCTGCGCCAGATACAGCGGCGACGGGCGCCCGACGTAATCGCGCAGCAGAGTGCGGTATTCCGATTGGAATTCCTCGCTCTCAATTATGGGGAGATAGGCCTTGCGAAGGTCCTCTACCGTTTTATATAGAATTTCGGGAATGTAGGCACCTCCGTATGGCCCATAAAACCCGTTATTGTCGACATTATATTCCATAAGACCGCAAATTTACGAAAATTCCCTGAATTTCCAACTGCCGGAGCGGATTTGTGTAGTTGCAAAAAATTTTGTAATTTTGCATCCGTATATACTATTGACCAAAATCTATATGGACAGAGAAGTAAGAGTACGTTTTGCCCCCTCTCCGACCGGGCCGCTCCACATTGGTGGCGTTCGCACCGCCCTATATAATTACCTTTTTGCACGCCAGCATGGCGGCACTATGATTCTGCGTATTGAAGATACGGATTCACACCGCTTCGTGCCCGGCGCCGAGGCCTACATCATTGAAGCGCTGAAATGGCTTGGTATAGAAATTGATGAAGGCGTTGGTCATGGCGGCCCCTATGGCCCATATAAGCAGAGCGAGCGCCGCGATATCTATCGCGAATATGTTAAGAAGCTTCTCGATAACGGTAAGGCCTATATAGCTTTTGATACTCCCGAGGAACTCGATGCAGCCCGTCAGGCTACCCCTAATTTCCAGTATGATAGCCACACGCGCGGCCAAATGCGCAACTCGCTGACCATGGATCCCGCCCAGGTGCAGAAACTTATCGACGAGGGTACCCCCTACGTTGTGCGCTTCAAAATTGACGGCGGCCGCGCCGTTGAGGTCAATGACCTGATTCGCGGAAAGGTTACCATCAAGAGCGACATTCTCGACGATAAAGTGCTCTACAAGAGCGCCGATGACCTGCCTACATACCATCTGGCAAACATTGTCGACGACCACCTGATGAAGGTGTCGCACGTTATCCGCGGCGAGGAATGGCTGCCGTCGGCGCCGCTCCATGTGCTCCTTTATGAGGCTTTCGGCTGGACCGACACCATGCCTCAGTTCGTTCACCTGCCGCTGCTGCTCAAGCCCGACGGCAAAGGTAAACTCTCCAAGCGCGACGGTGACCGTCTGGGCTTCCCGGTGTTTCCCCTGCTATGGACCGACCCCGAAACCGGCAATATTTCGCGCGGCTACCGCGAGGACGGCTACCTGCCTCAGGCAGTGGTTAATTTCCTGGCTCTGCTTGGCTGGAACCCGGGCGACGACACCGAAATCATGTCGATGCAGGAGCTTATCAACCGCTTCTCGCTGGACCACTGCTCGCGCTCGGGCGCTAAGTTCGCCTACGAAAAGGGCACCTGGTTCAACCACCAGTATCTGCAGATGCTGCCCGACGAAGAACTCGCCGAGCTGTTCAAGCCGATACTCAAGGAACATGGCGTTGATCCCGACAAGTTCGGCGACGAGTATATCCGCCGCGTTGTCGGTCTGGTAAAGGGCCGTATAAACTTTGTGCGCGACCTCTGGGCCAACGCCGCATTCTTCTTCGTGGCTCCCACTGAATACGAAGAGAAGAGCGTAAAGAAACGCTGGACCGCCGAAACCCCCGACCAGCTGCGCGAAATGCTCGATTGGATGCGCGCCCTCCCCTCGCTGAGCCCCGCCGATGCCGAGCGTCCGGTGCTCGACAACATCAAGGAGCGCGGCTGGCACATGGGCAACGTTATGAACGCGTTGCGCCTGGCTGTGGTTGGCGAATGCAAAGGTCCCCACATGTTTGAAATCACCGAGCTGCTCGGTTTCCCCGAAGTTGAACGCAGGGTGCTTGCAGCTATTGAAAATATTAAACCGCAATGATCCGCGCCGGTATTCTGGGCGGCGAAGGTTTTGCCGCCGGCGAACTTATTCGTCTGTTAATCAACCACCCCGACGTTGAACTAAGCCGAGTTCAGAGTAAACTCTACGACGGTCGCCTGCTGACGGAGGTGCATCAAGGCATGGAGGGCGAAACCTATCTGCGCTTCACTGCCGACGTTGACCTCGACGACCTCGACGTTGTTTTCTGCTGCTATCCTCATGGCCACACGTCGCAACTCTTTGCAAACCGGCCGATTCCGGAAGGGCTTAAAGTTATAGACCTGGCCCGTGACTTCCGCATAGAATCGCCCGAGAGCGGTTTCATATACGGTTTGCCGGAACTCAACCGGCGCCGTCTGGTCCATGGGGCCACACGGGTGGCTAATCCCGGGGCCTTTGCAACGGCCATTGAGCTGGCATTGCTGCCATTGGCAAAAAATCTGCTGCTAAATTCTCCGATTCATGTTACCGCTATTACCGGTTTTTCGGGTTCCGCAGTTGAAAAGTCAAGCCCTGACCAGCTGGCCTGGCATCGCGATAACGTTTCCATCTACCAGCCGCTCCACCACGACCATCTGCCTGAAATCCGACAGACGCTGCAGACCCTTCAGAGCTCGTTTAACTCTGAGCTGCTCTTCATTCCGATGCGCGGTTCATTTGCGCGTGGCATGCTGATTACGGCCTACATGGATATGCCCGTGTCGCTCGACCAGCTCCGCAACCTCTATGAGGACTACTATGCCGACCATTCGTTTACTTTTGTGGTTGACCGACGTCCGGATCTGAAAGACGTTGTCAACACAAACAAATGCCTCATCCACCTCGAAAAAATCGGTAACCGTCTGCTCGTAACCGCAGTAATCGACAATATTATCAAGGGCGCCGCCGGCCAGGCCGTTCACAACATGAACCTGCTCTTCGGCCTCCACGAAAAAGTGGGCCTCGCCCTGAAGTCAAGCACCATCTGAACTCTAAAATTATATGGCACAACTTTCCGAACAAGAACAAATCCGCCGAAACTCGCTTGAGCAAATGCGCTCGCTCGGCATAGAACCATATCCAGCCGCAGAATTCCCCGTTACGGGCTATTCCGACGAAATCCGCGCTAACTTTTCCGATGAGCAGGACCCTCCGCGCGAGGTTGCAGTGGCCGGCCGCATTATGAGCCGCCGCATCATGGGCAAAGCAGCCTTCGTTGAACTGAAGGATGACCGCGGCCGCATTCAAATTTACATCAGCCGCGATGATATCTGTCCCGGCGAAGACAAGGAGCTTTACAACACCGTTTTCAAGAAACTGCTTGATATCGGTGACTTTATCGGCGTTAAGGGCTTCGTTTTCCGTACAAAAACCGGCGAAATCACCGTTCACGCCAAAGAGCTTATCGTTCTGGCCAAGTCGCTGCGTCCGCTCCCTATCGTAAAGGTTAAGGATGGAGTGGTTTATGACTCGTTTGACGACCCCGAGCTGCGCTATCGTCGCCGCTACGTCGATCTCATAGTCAACGAAGGCGTAAAAGATATTTTCGTCAAGCGGACCAAGGTTTTCAATTCCATGCGCAACTTCTTTAATGAAGCAGGCTATATGGAAGTTGACACCCCGATTCTGCAATCGATTCCCGGCGGTGCGTCTGCCCGCCCGTTCATAACCCACCATAACGCACTCGACATTCCGCTATATCTGCGTATTGCCAACGAGCTATATCTGAAGCGTCTGATTGTTGGCGGTTTCGAAGGCGTTTATGAATTCTCGCGCAACTTCCGCAACGAAGGTATGGACCGTACCCACAATCCTGAGTTTACCTGCATGGAAATCTATGTTGCCTACAAGGATTATAACTGGATGATGGACTTCACCGAGCGGATGCTCGAACGCATCTGTATGGAAGTTAACGGCACTACCGAAGTTAAGGTCGGCGACAACGTAATTTCCTTTAAGGCTCCGTTTAAGCGGGTAACCATGTTCGAAGCCATCAAGGAGCACACCGGCATTGATATCGCCGGCATGGACGAAGCCCAGTTGCGCGACGTTTGCAAGCAACTCCACATAGATATCGACCCCTCGATGGGTAAAGGCAAAATCATAGACGAGATATTTGGCGAAAAGTGCGAGGGCAACTATATCCAGCCCACTTTCATTACCGACTATCCGATTGAAATGTCGCCGCTGACCAAGCGCCATCGCTCAAATCCAGAACTGACCGAGCGTTTTGAATTGATGGTTAACGGCAAGGAACTCGCCAATGCATATTCCGAGCTCAATGACCCCATTGACCAGTATGAGCGCTTCGTAGAGCAGATGAAACTCGGGCAGAAAGGCGATGATGAAGCGATGATTATTGACCATGACTTCATCCGTGCGCTCGAATACGGTATGCCCCCCACATCGGGCATGGGTATCGGTATGGATCGCCTCGTAATGCTCATGACGGGACAGGTGGCAATCCAGGAGGTTTTGCTCTTCCCGCAAATGAAACCCGAAAAGTAAATGGCTTTGACCGACGAAACCGCCATGCGAACCGTTGCCGTGATGGGCGGCGGCTCCTGGGCTACCGCCCTGGCGAAAATGTTGTTGCGCAACTGCAGGCATATCGTCTGGTATATGCGTCGCGACGACCGCATTCAGGAGTTCCGCGAGTGCGGACATAACCCGGCGTATCTGACCGATGTTGAATTTGATGTTAACCGCATCCATTTCACATCAGACATCAACGAGGCCGTGCGTATGGCCGATACGTTGCTTATGGCCACCCCTTCGCCCTATTTTCTGTCGCACATGGAAAAAATTACCGAACCTCTGGATAACAAGACCATAGTTTCGGCAATTAAGGGCATAGTTCCGGAAGTTAATCTTACGATTGCCGACTATATGGTCAGCAAATATGGTGTGGCCCCTGACCGTGTGCTCGTTATCGGCGGTCCATGCCACGCCGAAGAAGTGGCCCTCGACAGAATCAGCTATCTGACTATCGGTTGCGCAGACCCCGAACGTGCAGAAGCTTTCGGTAAGATGATTGGCTCGCACTCGGTGCGCACCATTATTTCGCTCGACGTTCAGGGCATAGAGTATGCGGCGGTTTTGAAGAACGTATATGCCATTGTTGCCGGCATCATCCACGGCATGAAAGGGGGCGATAATTTCACCGCGATGCTCGTTTCAAACGCCGTTCGCGAAATGGAGCGTTTTGTCGACGCTGTTGATCCGCGGCCGCGAAACATCTGCGACTCCGTTTATCTGGGAGACCTGTTAGTAACGGCATATTCGAAATTTTCGAGAAACCATAACTTCGGCTCCATGATCGGTAAGGGCTATTCCGTAAAAGCCACGCGAATGGAAATGGAACAGACTGCCGAAGGTTATTTCGGAACTAAATGCATTCATGAAATAAACGAGAAATATGGGGTTGATATGCCGATTCTCGACGGTTTATATTCAATCTTATATGAAGGAGTTATGCCGCGCCGCGCAATTTCACGCATAGCAATTCACCTGACCTAATTCAAATTCAATATGGAAACATTCGATATTAACATTAAAAACGCTACTACCCAAGGCCTTTCGCTGGCCGACATCGAAAACCTCAAACCCGAAGCCGAGCAGGCCTTGAAAACCGTTCTGGAAGGCACCGGCGCAGGTAATGATTTTCTCGGTTGGGTAAATCTTCCGAGCAACACTATCAACTCTGACCTGATTGAGGAGATAACCTCTGTGGCCAATGTCCTGAGAGCCGAGTGTGAAGCCGTTGTCTGCATCGGCATCGGCGGCTCCTATCTCGGCGCCAAAGCCGTTGTAGAGGCCCTGAAAAACCAGTTTGTTCCTACCAAGCCCGAAATCCTTTTTGCCGGTCAGAACATCGGCGAGGATTATCTGGCCGAACTTATGGATTATTTGGCCGACAAACGCTTCGGCATCATAGTAATTTCCAAATCAGGCACCACTACCGAACCCGCAATCGCTTTCCGTCTGCTCCGCTCGATGCTCGAGGAGAAAGTAGGTCGCGAAGAAGCTGCGAAGCTTACTGTGGCCATCACCGACGCTAAGCGCGGCGCCCTCCGCTCGCTGGCTACCGACGAGGGCTACGCAACGTTCGTTATCGACGATAACGTGGGCGGTCGTTTCTCGGTGCTTTCTCCCGTGGGTCTGCTCCCCATCGCTGTTGCCGGCTTCAACATCCGCGCGCTGCTGCAGGGCGCTGCCGATATGGAAGTAATCTGCGCCAAGCCGGGCAATCCTGCCGAACTCTATGCAATGACCCGCAATGCCCTTTATCGCGCCGGCAAGAAAACCGAAATCCTTGTTAACTACAATCCCAAGCTGCATTTCTTTGCCGAATGGTGGAAGCAGCTCTACGGCGAATCGGAGGGCAAGGATCACAAAGGCATCTTCCCCGCCGCTGTTGATAATTCTACCGACCTTCACTCCATGGGCCAGTGGATTCAAGATGGCGAACGCACCATATTTGAGACCGTAATCTCCGTTGAAAAGCCTCAGCGCTCGGTTGTTATTCCAAACGATGACCAGAATCTCGATGGCTTGAATTTCATTGCCGGCAAATCGGTAGACCATGTTAATAAGATGGCCGAAATCGGCACCCGCCTGGCGCATATCGACGGCGGCGTTCCCAACCTGCGCATTGAAATCTCCGAAATTTCGGAATATAACCTCGGCCAGCTGATTTATTTCTTCGAAATAGCCTGCGGTATCAGCGGCTATATGCTCGGCGTTAATCCCTTTAACCAGCCCGGCGTAGAGGACTATAAGCGCAACATGTTCGCGCTACTCGAAAAGCCCGGCTACGAAGCCGAAACCGCAGCCATCCGCGCCCGCCTCTAAACCCATAAACTAATAGAATTGCACTCCAAAGGTTGGATATCCAACTTTTGGAGTGCAATTTATTTTTGGCGAAGCCACCAATTCAGCGTTTACCAACGTCTTGGCCCCATCGGACTTCTTGGCCTCTGGCTTCGACTTTTCCGTTTTGCGGCCGATCCTTCCCGAAGAGTCAAGCCCTTGTAGGAATTGGTCAACAACTTCGTTGTTATTTCAATTCCCGGATGAACCGGTCGGCCGTCCTCTTGCAGATTCGCGCGTCATCTGGATTGCTCTTTTTTATATTCTTGACCATATTGTCGGTTCGCGATATTGCATCCTCACGGTCATTGAGCCCTCGAACAACCCACAATGGCAATTTGCCAAGATTAGCGACTTCGCCCTTTGTCAGAGAGCCGGCCAGGATTACAAAGTCAGTGCAAGCGATGAAAGGATTATGCGTCGCATACCTCCTTGGCGGCAAGAGTTATTTGGCGATGAGGTCGTGGAGGTTATTGAAGGTGTTGATTACTTCTGCGGGCATTTGGGGAGCAAGGTCGGTTGTTTCGCCCGGATCGTTGACCATGTCGTAGAGTTGGGGCTGACGCGATTCGCCGAGTTGGATAGTGCCGCCTATATGGCCGGTTGCGGGCCAAGAGAGGAGCGGGCCGTCGAATTTTCCGGCGGGGATGAACTTCCAGTCGGGGGTGCGGAAGCTAATAGACATTGACTGGCCGAGCTCGGCAACCCAGGGTCGGTCGGCATCGCTGCGGCCAATCAGCTGGTCAAGCATGTTGCGGGTATCGGGCGCGGCACCTTCGGGAAGTTTGGCATCAATAAGCGCGGCCGAAGATCCGAAAAGGTCAATAAGGCTCATGAGAGTTTCGCGCGGTTCTGCCTCAGGCTTGATCTGGGCAGGCCAGCTGACTATCAGCGGCACACGCGTTCCGCCTTCGTAGTTGGAATATTTGTCGCCGCGCGAGCCGCCGGTGGGTTGATGAGTGCCAAGGCGTTCGTAGGCTTTGTCGTCATATCCGTCGTCCATAACCGGGCCGTTGTCGGAGGTGAGGATAATCAGGGTGTTTTCGCGCACGCCGGCCGAATCAAGGGCGGCCAGAACCTGGCCAACAGTCCAGTCAAACGACGATATGGCATCGCCGCGCAGGCCCATGGGCGATTTACCGCGGAAACGCGCGTGGGGCCAGCGGGGAACGTGAACGTCGTTAGTGCAGAGCCACATAAAGAAGGGTTCGTCGCGATGTTCCATGATGAAGCGGCGCGAGTGTTCGGCAATGGAGTCGGCGATGTTTTCATCGCGCCAGAGTGCACGTCCGCCTCCGCGGCTATAGCCGATGCGCGAAATGGAGTCAACGATAGTTTGGTTATGGCCGTGGGTCCAGTCGAGCTTCAGGGCTGAGCGGTGGGTCAGGCCGGTGGGTTCGCCGGGGAAGTTTTTGGCGTAGCTTACTTCGATGGGCGATTCGGGGTCGCGGTTTGCAATGGTGTCCTGTTCGATGTAGACGCAGGGCACGCGGTCGGCCGTTGCCGCCTGAATATAGTGATAGTCGAAGCCTATGTGGCGCGGAGTGTGGTCGAGAGTTCCGTTCCAGTCTTGTTTGCCGGCTGCCGAGCCGATGCCCAGGTGCCATTTGCCGATGGCTGCGGTCTTGTAGCCGGCATCCTGAAACATTCGGGCAACAGTGTACTGCTCGGGGCCGATAATCAGGCCCGCATTGCCCTGGAGCACATTGGTGCCTCGCTTGCGCCAGGGATATTGACCTGTAAGAATCGAGTAGCGCGACGGCGTTGAGGTTGCTGCGGTTGCGTGAGCATTGTTGAAGCGAAGACCGGAAGCTGCCAGCGAGTCGGTGTTGGGCGTGGGTTCTGTGCCGCCGAAGCAGCTTAAATCGCCGAATCCGAGGTCGTCGGCAACAAGAAATATAACATTCGGACGCTGCTGGGCAGTCATTGCACCGGCCGCGGATAGGAGCATAAGGCTGAGGGGAAGTGATTTTTTCATTTTATAATGCGGGTTGGAGTCAGATGGTCTACTATGTTTATAGCTGTTTTGTCGAAGCGGGTGGGGGAGAATACAAACCAACGCTGGAGCAGGAAGTTCCAGGCCAGTGAAACTATCAGTGAAACTGTCAGACGGGCTGCGGCGAAGTAGCCGTCGGGTTTAAAGCCCAGTTGTTCAAGCCATGACCAACTGCGCAGCGCGTGAAACAGACCTTCGGTGCCGGCGGAGTTAAGAATCAGCGATCCGAGCCATATCAGAAAAAATTTGAACATTACGGCGCGTTTGTCCTGACCTTGGGCATGGAAAGTGAAATTATAGCCGATAATACAGTTTACAACACCGCCGAAAAATGCTCCTAAAGCGGTTGCCAGCCAGGGATACAGGTGGACCCACGCATAGAATACGAAGCTGAGAATCATGTCGGTCCACGAGCTGATTTGAGATGATATGGTCGACCGCAGAAACGTAAAAACGATTCCGTTGCTTTCCATGAAAGTGTTGAAAAATGCCGGCCTCCGCATCAAGGTTAACTATTTTGGTGTTTGATGCCGCAAATTTACGAAAAAAAATCGTGGCCGGCAAACTTATTCCGGACCGCGACCCTACATAGAGAAAAAGAGGGGCGCTCACGCGTGCCTCTCTCTCCATTCATCACATTATGCTTATTGCTTTCTTGTATCTTTTTGTATTATGTTAAACTCAAAAATTAGTCAGTTTAGTATCGGCTTTCAACAACGTCCCAGTCAACAATGTTCCAAAGGGCGTTGAGCGCGTCGGCGCGCCGGTTTTGATAGTCGAGGTAGTAGGCATGTTCCCAAACGTCGAAGGTGAGCAGCGGGGTCAGTCCGGTGGTCATTGGATTACCGGCGTTTGAGTCGGCCTGAATGAATAGTTTCCCGTCGGCATCTTTCGATAGCCATACCCAACCGCTGCCGAATAGTCCGGTGCCTGCCTTGACAAAGTCTTCCTTGAATTTGTCAAAGGAGCCGAAGTCGCGGTCAATGGCGCGGCGGAGTTCACCGCCCGGTTCGCCGCCGCCGTCGGGGCTGAGCGAGAAAAAGTAGAATATATGGTTCCAAGCCTGCGAGGCATTGTTGAACAATGCACCGTCTGATTCGCAAATGATTTCCTCAAGACTCATATCTTCAAAATGAGTGTCTTTGATCATTGCGTTGAGGTTATCAATGTAGGCCTTTTCGTGTTTTCCGTAGTGGAAGCGAACGGTTTCTTCACTGATAGCGGGCGCCAAAGCAGCAGAATCGTAAGGGAGTTCAGGTTGGATGTATTTCATAGTTTTGTCGTTTTTTAGATTTCATTGTAAAAACGCGGTTGCAGACGCAAAAGTTCTGAAACAGCGTATTTTTAACATTAAGCAACAGTTGTAAATCGGTCAGGAACGCACAGGATATTGGCGTCCCTGACCGAGCGGTTATTCCCTTTTGAGTTTTAGATTTTAGAGTACTTATTTTTCCCGCGAAGAAAGTATTGCACCAGAATGTTCGGCCGACCGGCCAGCAGGTTCGTTCCGGCGCCCGACAACCGTGCGGCGGGAGCCATTTTGCGGTAGTCGCGGTGAGCCTTCAGAATGGCGCGCGCGTCGGCGAAGTTGAAGCTGACTACGCTTTTGGCCCAGGCAACAGTGTCGAGAAGCCTGCGCCGGAAAAGAGCTTTTTTGCGGTCCGCTTCCGGCAGGTTTTTATGGAGAAGCAAAAGATTATTGCGGAAGTTGAGGTAGGTCTTCCGCGGATTGCCCATCGGCAGGGAACCCCCGCCCAGATGTTCAACCTCAGCGGCGGGAACAACGGCGATGGCCATGCCCTGCAGCCGCATGCGCCAGCAAAGGTCAATCTCCTCCATGTGGGCAAAAAAGCTTTCGTCGAGTCCGCCAACGCTGCGGTAAAGCTGCGTGCGCACCATCAGGGCGGCGCCGGTGGCCCAGTCGCAGAGCATCGGTTCGTCGTATTGGCCGTTGTCGGTTTCGACCGTCGAGAAAATGCGCCCGCGACAATAGGGGTAGCCGTTGCGGTCGAGGAAGCCCCCGGCAGCGCCGGCATATTCGAATTTTTTAGGGTTGTGCCAACTGAGAATTTTGGGCTGGCATGCGCCTACTTCAGGGTGCTTCTGCATATAGTCGTAGAGTATGCGGTCCCAGCCCTTGCGCGGAGCTACGTCGGAGTTCAACAGAATGGTATAGGGCGTTTGAATCTTGTCGATTGCCAGGTTATAGCCTCCGGCAAAACCATGATTCTCGGTGAATTCTATTGTGGGGATGCCGAGCCAACGGACGTAGTCGAGCGAGCCGTCGGTTGAACCGTTGTCGGCAACGATTACTTCCGACAGTTCCAGATCGGAAGCTTCCAGAACGCGCGGAAGATATTCCTTCAGGAGGTTAATGCCGTTCCAGTTGAGTATAACAATGCTGACTTGTTTCATTCAATAACAGTTGCAAGGAATTTGTCGGCGTCAGGACTCAGTGAGTCCAGGCGCACGTTGACCACTCGGTTTGCCAGGTCGGGCCGTGGCTGCGCCAGCTCTATGCGCAGGTAATTATCGGTGAATCCGCCCGTCTTGCCGTGGCTGACGTGCTCAATCAGTGCCTTTCGTACGGTGCCGGCAAACGGCTCTGAGAATGACCGCTGTTTCGAGGTGGAAACCTCGGTCATAATCTGCATGCGCCGGTGTTTCTCTTCCTGGCTGACAACGTGGTCAATGTCGGTCAGAGCACGGGTTCCGGGCCGCTCGGAGTAGGGGAACACATGGAGCCGCGAAATCGGCAGCGATTCCACGAAGCTGCGGCTCACTTCAAAAAGCTGTTCGGTTTCGCCGCGAGCGCCGACAATGAGGTCAACGCCGATGAATGCGTGGGGCATTGCCGTGCGGATTTTGTTGACTTTGTCGGCAAACAGGTCGCTGAGATAATGCCGGCGCATTAGGCGCAACACCTCGTCGGAGCCGCATTGCAGTGGAATGTGGAAGTGGGGCATAAACCGATGGCTGCCGGCAACGAAATCGATAATATCGTCGGTGAGCAGGTCGGGCTCGATAGAGCTGATGCGGTAGCGTTCAATGCCTTCCACTTCATCGAGCGCGCGGCATAGGTCAATGAATTTTTTATCTGTGCCATTACCGAAGTCTCCGATATTGACGCCGGTAAGAACTATCTCTTTGCCACCTTCGGCCGCTACCTGTTGCGCCTGGGCAACAAGCGAGTCGATTGAGCCGGAGCGTGAACGGCCCCTGGCCGCGGGAATAGTGCAGTATGAACACCAGTAGTTGCAGCCGTCCTGCACCTTAAGGAAGTAGCGGGTGCGGTCGCCGCGGGAGCATGAGGGCATGAACTCGCGCAGGTTTTTGGAAGGTTCTACCGGTTCAGGCTTCGCGCCGCTGACATAGTCGGCAATGCGTAGCTTATCGTTGATGCCGACAACCATATCCACTCCGGGCAATGAGGCAACCTCAACCGGCTTCAACTGAGCGTAGCAGCCGGTAACTATAATGCGTGCTCCGGGGTAGCGGGTATGGAGCGAGCGGATCAGCCGGCGGCATTTGCGGTCGGCTTCGGCGGTTACCGAGCAGGTATTGACTATGCAGAAGTCGGGCGTTTCGCCGGGGTTTATACGCGCAACACCGCGGTCAGCCAGGGCTGCCGCGATGGTGCCGGTCTCGGCAAAGTTTAACTTGCAGCCGAGAGTAGAGTAATGGGCTTTCAAATTATTTGATAGCGTTGGTGACTTTCAGGTTTGTTACTTTAGAGTTGAACTGTCCGGCCTTGGCCAGGGGGAACACGAGGGTGCGGACCTGGGCCATTTTTTTCTTCATGTCGTATGACAGCCAGCGAACATTAAGGTCGTCGATGAGCTTGCCGTTAACATAGAATTTTGTTCCCTGATTGTTGCCGGTGATTTTTACGTCGATTTTTTCGCCGGGGCGAACATCGTAGCGGAAGGTGTTGAGGTCCGCTTCGCGCGAGAAACCGATTTTGCCCTCAACGGGGTCGGAAATCCAGAAAGTTGCGTTGGGGCTTTCAAACAGTTTGGTGCCTTTGGCTTCGTCGGCGCCGTCAATGGTGAATTCAACGGTGTAGTCATAGCCGATTTCGTCCATGGGCAGGGTCATACCGGGGGTTACAGCGTCAATAGCCAGAACTTCTTCAACCACGCCGGGAGTGCCGCGGCGGGCCAGATAGTTGGTTCCGGGGGCTTCAATCATTTTCGACGAACGTTCAATAAACTCGTCGTAGGGAACCGTTACTCCGTCGGCACTCCAGGTCTTGGCGGCCATGGTGGGGAGGGCGGCCTGTACGCGGTGGGCCACGTCTTTAACGGTCAGGCCGTTGTTGGGGTGATCGTTCCAAACGGCAAACATGCCGCCGCGGATGCTCTGTTTGGCGGTATCGGCACTGAATTTAACCTTGCCGATGGTTGCGGGGGTCCAGTTTTCGTAGAGGTTCTTGGTGTTGAGGTAGTTATAGTAATAACCGGCCTGAGGCACTATGTAGACCCAGCCGTCGGGAATCGAAACCAGTTCGTAGCCAAGGTCAATCATGTCGCGGGGATTAGCGTAGCCGTTGCTCCAAAGATACATCAGAACGTTGTCGACCTGAACCGGTGTCTGGCCTTTGGCGTGAGTCAGCGAACCCCAGATGGCCGGTTTCTTGCCAAACTGCTCGGTGTATTTGATATAACGGTCGGTGAAGGCGCGGAACTGCTCCATGGTCAGCGAGTCGCCCTGATATTCGTCGGTGCCGATGTGGAAAATCGGGCCGGAGAACACCGGGTCGTCACCGCCGATATATTCGGCAATCAGAGTGTCGAGAAATTCGTAGGTTTGCGGCTTGGTGATGTCAAGGTGGTCAAACCCGTTGCGGCCGGTGCTTCCGATTTCCGGAATATATTGCGTAAAGGCCAGCGAGTGGGCGGGGAAGTCAAATTCCGGAATGATTTCAATGCCTTTGGATTTGGCATATTTAATCAGGTCGCGGAACTCCTGCTTGGTATAGGAGCCGTCGCGGGCGGTGAGGCCGGGGAACTTGTCTGACTCCATGCGGAAGGCAGCCTGGGTTTTCGACCAGTCATTGTCGAAATAATAGGGGAAGCCGTTGTCGTTGAGGTGGAGATGAAGGGTGTTCATCTTATAGTAGCTCATTGCGTTGATAAGAGCATATATATAGTCGAGCGGCATGAATTTGCGGCCGGTGTCGAGCATAAAGCCGCGCAGGGCATATTGCGGGGCATCGGCAATGGAGCCCACGGGCAGTTCCAGACCGTTGGCGGAGTTTTCAGTCATCTGCAGCAGGGTGCGGGTTGCCCAATAAAGGCCTTCGGCAGTGGGGGCCGAAAGGGTTACGCCCGATGGGGTGACGTTGATTGTGTAAGACTCGTGGCCGGCGTTTTTTGCAGGCTTAATCTGCAGGGCAATGTCGCCTTTTTTTGCTTTTTCGGCAACTACGGGCAGATTGGTGTCGGTCAGGGTGGTGTAGTCCTGGCCCAGCTGGCGGGCGATTTCAAGGGCTTCGGGGCTCTTGGGGTCAGCAACAATGCGGGTTTTTTCGGTTGGAACAAACGAGCCCTTACCGCCCTTCCAGGAGCTAACCTCGGGAACGGTAAAAGGCTTGGGGTTGGCTGCATAGGCCAAAGCTGAACCGGCAATCACCAAGGTAGTCAGCAAAGTCTTTTTGATATTCATGATTGAGATTTAAAGTTTATTTTTGGCAAAGTTAAATAAAAAAATGCGAAATAGCAAAATATCAAACAAGCTGTTCGGCGGCACTCGGCTGGGCTACGAGCCAAACGGTGTCGGCCTCGCGGAAAGCTTCGCCCGGGCGCAGCGGAATGAACGCGCCGTCGCGCTCCAAGGCCACTACGAGAACGTGGTTGCGGTTGCGCAGGTCGGCTTCCTCAAGGGTTTTACCTGCCAGAGGCGACGATGGCGATAATGTTATAGAGGTGAACTTAACGTCTTCCTTGCCCGAAGTAGATTCCGAAGCCTCGCTGCCAAGTTCAAGCTGGTTCATGAAGGCTGAAATATTTTCTTCGGTGCCGATAACGCCTACAACGTCGCCGGGAAACAGGCGCTCGTCGCCGCCCGGCACCGGAATTATTTCGCCGCCGCGTTGAATCGATGCTATGTTGATGTGATATTTGCGGCCGACGTTGCTGATTGAAAGCCGGTCGCCTACATAGGGAAAGTCATAGCCGACCGAGCCGTAGGCAAGGTGCATGTCGGATACCAAAGTGTTTTTCTGGCCCGAGCGACGCAGTTCGCGTTCGTTGAGATTATCGAGAAATCGCGATTCAATGCGTGCAAGCCGATGGCGCACGCGCCGCGAAACGAAGATGAAACCGAGAGCGAACAGCGAAATCCCTAAAATGATGCCCGCCGAAAATCCGAAGTAGCTGCCAATAACGTAGATTACGAAGCTGGCACATATCGTTAGCCTTACAACGGTCATTGCAACCAGCGGAGCGTGGGCGCGGGAGCTGTTGCTGACGAGCAACTGGCGCTCCGACCGGCGCGACGAGTGATAAGTGAGCCCGAGAAGAAACGGAGCCATAACCGCAACAGTGATGACGCAACTGGTCACGCGCCCCCAGAATCCCGGAATCAATTCGCACACCAGCGGCCGCAGATAGAGGTTGCCAATCAAAACTATAGCAATCAAAACGATGCCGTAGAGCAACATACGCCAGGCATAGCGTTTAAGGATCGCTTGCCAGACGCGGCGCGTTTCGCTTGCCGATTCGGTATTGTTTTTCGAGTATCGTTCGATAAGGAATTTCCATCTTTCGGGCAGGTGGTTGGCAACCAGCTTGTAGGCAGGGTCGGCCATTCTTATGAAATAAGGAGTCGTGAAAGTGGTAATGACCGATACGGCAACGATTATCGGATACATCGACGAATCGAGCACACCCAACGATGTGCCAAGGGTTGCGATGATAAACGAGAATTCGCCGATTTGCGTTAAGGTGAAGCCGCTTTGAATGGCAACTTTGAGCGATTGACCGGTAAGGAGCATGCCGCCGGTGCCGAAGAGCAGCCCACCGCAAATAACCACTGCCGACAGCAGCAGAATCGGACGCCAATACTCAACTATAACCGCGGGGTTGACCATCATGCCGACGGATATGAAAAATACTGCGCCAAAAAGGTTCTTGACCGGGCTGACAACGTGTTCGATGCGTTCGGCATAGCTGGTGCCGGCGAGAATCGACCCCATTACGAAGGCCCCGAGGGCCAGCGAGAAGCCGCACGACACTGAAAAAACTGCCATGCCCAGGCAGAGACCGATGCTGAGCACCAGCAGGGTTTCGTCGTTGAGAAAGCGGCGCACTTTGTTGAGCAGCGTCGGGAGCAAGTATGTTCCCACCAGAAACCAGATTACCAGGAAGAACACCAGTTTGGCCATGCTCAGCAGCAGTTCGCCCCCCTCAACCGTTTTGTTAACGGCTATTGACGACAATACAACCATCAGCAACACCGCAAACAGGTCTTCAACAATCAGCACCCCGAGAACCTGCGAAGCGAATTTTTTATGTTTCAGCCCCAGGTCGCCCAACGCCTTAATAATAATGGTTGTAGACTGCATGGAAATCATGCCGCCGAGGAAAATGCTGTTGATGTTGCTGAATCCCAGCAGGTGGCCGATTGAAAAGCCCGTACACATCATTCCGAAAATCACCACCATGGCGGTAATGATTGCCGATGCACCGCAGCTCATCAATTTCTTGAAGCTGAACTCCAGTCCGAGGGTAAAGAGCAGAATAACTATGCCGAGTTCGGCCCAGAAATCGATGTTTTCGGCGGTTGTCAGCGAGGGTAACGGCTCGAAGTTCGGACTGGCAAGAAAGCCGGCCACAATGTAGCCCAGAACAACGGGCTGCTTAATCCACTTGAACAGCAGCGTTACTGCTGCCGCAAGCAGCATTATATAGGCAAGGTCGGAAATCAGCGATTCAATCATAGATTATGCGAGTTGATTGGCTATGGCTATGGTTTCTGTTGGGTAAGGGGTTGAGAGTTCGCGGAAAAGAAGAACGTAGTCAGTGTGTTCGCGCAGCAACACAACGAGATTCAGCCTTGTAGTGCGCGCGGAGTAGTCGTAGTCAACATAGGTGTTGACCAGCGAGCCGCCGTGGCGTTTAAGAATATCCTTGTAGGGTTGCAGTTCGGTAATAATGCCGCCGACTTTCATTCTGATTATCCGGCTTTCGGCACCCATTTCAAGGCGTTTTTCAATGTCTTCGAGCTGAACGAGAATAAACAGAATCAGCAGGGTGGCGAAAATCGACAGTACATAAAGCCCGACGCCGACGGCCAGACCGATTATCGACGACATCCAGATTCCTGCGGCCGTCGTTAGGCCGCGCACTGAGCCCTTGGCCTGGATAATGGCACCTGCGCCCAAAAAACCTATGCCGGAGATTACCTGGGCGGCAATTCGCCCCGGATCGCCGTTTTTCAGCCCTACGTATTCCTGACAAACATATATGCTCACCAGCATTGCCAGACACGCACCCATGGCTATGAGTGAAAACGTGCGCAATCCCGCCGGCTGGCCTTTTCGCTTGCGTTCGTAGCCTATGCTTGCCCCGAGTATCATTGCCACGCAGAGCTTAAACAGAGCTTGGGCGGTGGTTACGTTGGGTGCCGTCAGCTGGCTCCAGAGTTCTTCAATCATTTCGACAGGTCGAAGTTGCGCGATGCCAAACGGTAGTTGTCGGCAAACAGTTCAACGCGATAGCTGCCCGGGGTGAGGGTGGCGTTATTGTTCCAGTAAATAACAACTCCTGGAATTTCGTTGCCTTCATATTCAACGTCTTTCTTGGCTGTGGCCTCCAGTGTTGTTCCTTCGAAGCTGAAAGTCTGGCCGTTGCCTTTGAGCAGGTTCCCTTCGGGAGTAGTTATGCGCAGATAAATGCTTTTGCGCCCTACGGGAGTGGAATTGTTTTGCGGAATGGTAAACGTAACGGCCAGCTGTTTGGCTTTCTTAACGTGCTTTTCGTTCTTGCCTTTGCCGTTGAGGGCCTGCAGGCTGACGCTCGAAACGTTGAGCTTCTCGGCCAGCTCCATGCGCTGGGTCAGCACTTCGTTTTTCGACGTTGTTTCGGCCACACGGTCGCTCAGCTGGCGGTTGTTTTGTTCGAGGGTTTCGTTTTTTGCGCGCAGTTCCTGATTCTGCTGGTTCAGCTCGTTGATTTGCTCAACGTAGTGGCGCATGATTTCCTTTAGGGTTGCGATTTCTTTTTGCAGTTCGGCTATGCGCGCCTGCGACAATTTGTCGCGGTTCTTGAGTTCCTGGCGCAGCTCTTCAACCTTGTTTTTCGCGGCCTCATATTCAGCGCGTATGCTGTCGTTGTTGAAAAGCACCATCTGGCCTTCGTGTTGAACGAACGAGGCCGACAGTTCATCATATTCGTTACTTAGCTGCAGCTGTTCGTTGGCCAGCTCAAGCTCCTGGATTTTCAGCATCGCTTCATCTGACTGACGCTTCTGGCTCAACAAAAGCCAAACGAGCACGCCCACAATAATTGCGGCAACAACGGCGCCTGCAATTATCGGCGCCAGATTCTTTTTGTTATTATCTTCCATAAGTCCTGCAAAATTACGAAAATTTTTTCAACAGACCAATTATTAAAAAAAATTGCGGAATTATTGGCGAGTTTTAACTTTTATTCGTATATTTGCAACCGAATTCTGTCTAATAATTAACCATCAAATATCACAAAAAATTTCAATCCATGAAATTCAACATTAAATCATTGCTTGGTGCGCTGGGCCTATGCGTGGCCTTCGGTGCCAGTGCAACGGTGCCTCCGGTTTTCTCAACCACGGCGCAGCCGGCCTATAACCAGGTCGTCTTTACAACGGGTGGCCATTGCCTGAAAGATAATGGCGTCAATGAAAATCTCACAGTCGAGAATGTTTCCGGCAATACTGCCTGTCGCTGGCTGTTGATAGGCGATGCTTCCAATTTTAAAATGAAAAGCGCCGCCGGACGCTATGTTGGTTATAATTCGGCCAATAACCGTTTTATCGCGGTTGATGAAGCTAATGCCATTGAACTTCATCTGAAAGATTTGAACGGTAATTGGGAAATCTGCCGCAAAGGTGTAGATAATAAAGCTATGAACCAGTGTGGTGGCACCGATGCCGGTAAGCCATTGTGCGAATGGAACACCGGCGATAAAAACAATAAGCTGAACTTCGTTTATCCTGCAGATCCGAATTTCGTTGAAAACGAAACTGCCGAACCTGCATGGTACTACATTCAATTTAAACAAAATAGTGCCATTATTGAGTCGCAAGGCGTTGGAAATAAGGCAAAACATGTAGGTTCAAATGCAATCCCCTCTTCAAATAAAATTTGGAAGCTGGTAGGTAACCGCAATAATTTCCAGATAGTTAACAAGCTGGGAGAATATCTGGTTGTGGAGGGCACCGGTCAGCAATCTCGCGTATATGCTTCGGCAACACCTTATGGCCCCGGCTACTCATTGATTCAAACTACCTCCAATATTCATTGGCCCGCACATGAAATCATGCTGAACGACGGAACTTCGCGTTGCTTTAATCTATGGCAGGGCGCGGATTCCCCGCATAAGGAACTGGGCGTTTATAAACCTACCAATGCAGATGAAAGAGGAAATGCTCTGATATTCAAATCGCTTGATGATGTGCCCCCGGCCGAATTTTACTATGAGGGTTCCACTACCTATCGTCCGGAGCACAAGCTGAGCCTCTGGTACACCCGTCCGGGCACCTCCTCTACCTACACTCTGAACTCCTACGCCCAGAAGTGGATGGACCTCGGCCTGCCCGTTGGTAACGGCCAGCTGGGTGCAACGGTTCTTGGCGGTGTGCTCGAAGAAGAAATTTCGGTTAACGAAAAGACCCTCTGGACCGGCACCAAGGAGCAAAAACAGTCACCCTATGGTTGCTACCAGAACTTCGGTCTTATTAAAGTGCGCTCGCTCGATGAAGAAGGCTTCGGCTGGGATGTAGAAAATGGCGTTAAGAACTATTGGCGCAATCTCGACCTTACCGACGCTACCAGCAATGTTGGCTACGAAAACGCTGCCGGCACAAAGTTTGAGCGTCATTTCCTCGCCTCTTATCCCGACCAGGTGGTTGCCGCTCTTTTCACCGCTTCAACTCCCGGCGCAATCAACGTTAAATTCTCGGAAGTTCCGGGCATGAAAGCCGACTTCATTAACCGCCCGATTGAATATGGAGCAGACGGCACCATTTCCTATGGCGGTAAGTTTGAAACCGTTTCGTTTGCTCAATATGTTAAGATTGTGCCTGTTGGCGGCACCATGACTGCCGACGACAGCGGCATTACCGTTAAAGGCGCCGATCAGATTTATATCGTAATCGCCGCCGCTACCGACTATGACCTGAATTCGCCGAGTTTCACTTCCGGTACCTCGCAGCTTAACAAAAAGGTTCAAACTATTGCCACTACGGCTGCCACCAAGGGCTGGGATGCTGTATATTCCGACCACGTTACCGACTATCAGGCCCTGTTCAACCGCGTTGACTTTGACCTTGCCGGTTCGGTTAACGATAAACCCACCGACGAGCTCATCAACTATTATCAGGATACTACCAAGGACAATATCAATGCCGACGACAACAATGTCCGCTTCCTCGAACAGCTCTATTTCCACTATGGACGTTACCTCCACATCGGTTCGAGCCGTGGCATCGACGTGCCCAACAACCTTCAGGGCATCTGGAGCGGATTCACCGTTGATCGCCCCTACGGCGGCCAGATTGCTCCGTGGAATGCCGATATCCACAACAACATCAACCTGCAGATGTGTTACTGGCCTGCCGAACCTACCAACCTGAGCGAACTCCACCTGCCGATGCTTAACTATATCATCAGCCAGGCAACCGAACATCCCCTCTGGCAGGAATTTGCCCGCGACTCAGGTCAGACCAAGGGCTGGACTTTCTATACTGAATCGAGCATTTTCGGCGGTACCGGCAATTTCATGCATAACTATACTATTGCCAACGCCTGGTGCTGCTCACACATGTTCCAGCACTATGACTACACTCTCGACAAGGAGTTCCTCCGCCATGCATTCCCCGCTATATGGAGCTGCTGCGAATTCTGGATGGAACGCCTCGTAAAGGGTGAAGACGGCACTTGGGAAGCTCCCAATGAATACTCGCCCGAGCATGGTAAATCGCAGAATGCTACCGCCCACGCCCAGCAGATTCTTGTTGACCTCTTTACCAACACCCTCAAGGCTATCGATGTTCTCGGTCTTGACCTGTGCGGTTTGACTGCTGCCGACAGAGCCAAAGTTCAGGACTATTGCGATAATCTCGATAACGGTCTGAAAACAGAAGTTTATAACGGCGAGTGGGCCAACAACTACCTCAACAACGGCGATCTTCTGCTGCGTGAATGGAAGTTTAGCAACTACACTTCCGGCCAAAACGGTCACCGCCACATGTCGCACCTGATGGCTCTTTATCCCTACACCCAGATTGAACCGGGACACCCGATGTTTGAACCCGCGGTTAACTCGATGATTCTGCGCGGCGACGGCGCTACCGGTTGGTCGATGGGCTGGAAGATTAACCTCTGGGCCCGCGCTCAAGATGGCGACCATGCCCGCAAGATTCTGCGCAACGCCCTCTGCTCGACCCACCGTAACGGTTCAGGCGTCTACAACAACCTGTTTGACTCTCACTCTCCCTTCCAGATCGACGGCAACTTCGGTGCCTGCTCCGGTATCGCCGAAATGCTGCTGCAGAGCCGCAACGGCGGCATCTACATGCTGCCCGCACTTCCCTCTACCTGGCAGAAAGGCGAAGTTAACGGTCTGAAAGCTGCCGGCGACGTTACCTACAGCGCAACCTGGAAAAACGGCAAAGTCAACTCCGCCACGCTCGTTGCCAACCAGGGCGGCGACATTAAGGTAGGCCAGAGCGACATTCTGCACCTCCATGTATATCTCAACGGTGTTGAAGTCGACAAACCGCTGGTTACCATCAACAATGTTACCGGTACCAAAACTGTTGATTTCAAAGACCTGAAGCCCGGCGACACCATCAACTTTGAATACGACGAAGCCTATACTAACCCCAACGTTAACCAGGAATCGGGTGTTGAGGCTCCTGAAGTAAAGTCGGCCGGCGTTAGCGTCAGTAATGGCCGAGTAATCGCCCCCGCCGCAGTTTCGATTGCCGCTTATGACCTTACCGGCCGCCTGATTGCTGCCGTTAACGGCTCGGAAATGCAGCTTCCCGCAGCTGCCGGAGTTGTGTTGGTGAAGGCCACCAAGGCTTCCGGCGCTGTTGAAACCCTCAAAACCGTTATGTAATCAACCCCGGTAGCGGCGGCTGCCATAGTCGCCGCTACCACCAAATAAATGACTAAGGAATTGTCAAAGAAACTCTTTTTACTTGCCGCAGGCTTTTCGCTTGCGGCAAGCGCGGTTTCTGCCCGGGAGCTAACCGCCGAGAACTATTGGGAAAATGAGTCGATGTTTGGCGAAAATCGCCAGCAGCCCCATGCAACCTATTGCCCTTATCCGAGCGTTGAGGCCTTGAAGGCCGATGCCGAATTTATGGCTACCCCGTGGGTCGACCCCAAGTCGGAACTGCGCATGAGCCTTAACGGCGACTGGCGCTTCAACTATGCCGCCGACCCCGATTCGCGCCCTATGGACTTTATGACCACCGGGTTCGATGCCTCGGGCTGGGATATTATGGAGGTGCCCTCCAACTGGGAAATGAAAGGCTACGGAACCCCGATATATTGCAACACCAGTTCCCCCTTCGGCAATTCCAATCCGCCTAAAATCGGTGCGCAGCAAAACGGCCGCTGGTATGACTTAAATCCGGTAGGCAGCTATCTGCGCACGTTTACACTCCCGTCGTCATGGCGAGACAAGCGCGTTCTCCTGAACTTCGGCGGCATTTATTCCGCTGCCTTCGTTTGGGTCAACGGACAATACATAGGCTATACGCAGGGTGCCAACAATGACCACGAATTCGATATAACCGCTGCGCTGAATTCCGGCGAAAATACCCTGGCCGTTCAGGTTATCCGTTGGAGCGATGGCTCTTATCTGGAGGCGCAGGACATGTTTCGCATGAGCGGCATCTATCGCGACGTTACGCTGACCGCCGTGCCTTCAACCTTTATCCGCGACCATTATATTACCTCTACTCTCGACCTGGCCTCCGATTTCCGCAGCGGCGAACTGAAAGTGAGCATGGCTCTGGCTAACCGTTCGGCCGATGCTCAGACCGTCAAGGCCTCGGTTTCGCTGCTTGACCCCTCGGGCAAGCAGGTAGCTGCAATGCCGGCCCAAAGCATCAATGTCAAAGCCGGGGCCGAAGCCGATTCGCTGATATTCTCAACCGCTCTCAGCGGCCTGCAGCTATGGAGCGCGGAAGAACCTACGCTCTACACTGTTGTTGTTTCGCTGGCCGACGCGTCCGGCCGCGAGCTTGAGGCCTTTTCGACCAAATATGGCTTTCGCGACATCCGTCAGGTAGGCTCGCGCGTGCATATCAACGGCAAGCAGGTGTGGTTTAAGGGCGTTAACCGCTCCGACACCGATCCGGTGCGCGGCCGCTCGGTTACTACCGATATGATGCTCACCGATGTGATGCTGATGAAGCAGAACAATATCAACACCATCCGTACGAGCCATTACCCGAACGCGGCAAAAATGTATGCCATGTTCGACCACTTCGGCCTATATACCATGGATGAGGCCGACCTGGAATGCCACTCAAATACCGAGCTTAGCGACAAGCCCGAGTGGCAGGCAGCGTTCGTTGACCGCGAGGTGAGAATGGTTCACCGCGACCGCAACCATCCGGCCGTGATTTTCTGGAGCCTTGGTAATGAAAGCGCATGCGGGGTGAATTTCCGCGCCTGCTACGATGCCGTGCGCGCCCTCGATCCGCGCATGATTCACTATGAGGGCCAGAAGGCCTGGACCAAAAAGGGCGCCACCCTCGAAAACTGCTATACTGACATGACCTCGCGCATGTATCCGAACATGAATACTGCCGAGAGCGACGACGCCGACGGCCGCTTTGCAAATGTTCCGCACTTCATCTGCGAATACGCCCATGCAATGGGAACTGCAATCGGTAATCTGCCCGAATATTGGAATTTTATTGAAAATAAGTCCAAACGTACTATCGGCGGCTGCATCTGGGACTGGATTGACCAGGGAATCTACCGTCCGTCGGAGCTGGTTGCCGGCAATCCCAAAGGCTTCACCACCGGCTATGACTATCCGGGTCCGCACCAGGGCAATTTCGTTTGCAACGGCATTCTCGCGCCCGACCGCAAACCTTCGGCCAAGCTCGCCGAAGTAAAGGCAGCTTACCAGCATATTAAAATTAAGAAATTCGATAGCAAGAAGAAAACCGCCACTATTCAGAATTCATATTCTTTCTTACCGTTAAGCGATTTTGAACTGCGGTGGGAGCTGCTGAGCGATGGCCGCCAGGTACAGTCGGGCTCGCTGGGCTCGCTCGAATGCGCACCGGGCGAGAGCGTTCAGGTTGAAATACCCTACGATCTCAGCCGGGTTGAGCCGGGTTGCGAGGGATTGTTGACTCTTCGCTTCGTGTCGCTGAAAGCGCGTCCGGCGGTTGCGGCAGGTTCAGTAATGGCCGAATATCAGAAACAGGTTCAGGCTCCCGCAGGGCTTGGCCGATACGATGTGTCGAACCTCCAGCCCGAGCTGACGGTTGAGGGTAGCGGCCCCATAACCGTTTCGGGCCCTGATTTCTGTTACCGCTTCGGGGCTAACGGCCGCTTGCTTTCAATGAACTTTAAGGGCAAGGAATTTATTGCCAATCAGGCCGGCCCTGCCTATTCCAACGACCGCTGGATTGAAAACGACCGCGACCCCGGCAATCAGAGCGTTGTTAGCTCATTCAACCAGCTTGCTTTGCGCTATGACCACGGCGGCTCGGCATCCGGGGCACGCTCGGTTACCATAACGGCTAACCAGACCTGCACCGGCCTGACCAATTATGCAGTAACTTATACAGTGTTTGCCGACGGCACGCTTGACCTCGGAGCTGAATTCCTTTCGCTCGGAACCGAGCCCCGGCGTCTGGGCCTCAGTTTCAGTCTCGCTCCGGGTCTTGAAGATGTTGAATACTATGCCCTGGGCCCTTGGTCGAACTATACCGACCGCCGTTGCGGGGTTGTTGCCGGAGTGTATTCAACAACCGTTACCGATATGGCCGAAACATTCGTGAAGCCCCAGACCATGGGCGGACGCCAGGATTTGCGCTATGTGCGTTTCAGCGGCGATGGAGCTTCGCTGCTCATCGAGGCCGATGGTTTGCCGTCGTTCTCGGCCGTTCACTATGGCGACCTCGACCTTGAGAATGCCGACCACATGTATGACCTCAATGAACTGAAAGAAACCATAGTCCATATCGATGCATTCCATCGCGGCCTGGGCAACGCTTCTTGTGGAACCGGAACCGGCCCGCTGCAGGAGTATATTTGCGAGCCCAATAAGCGCTATAATTTTTCGCTGCGTATGACTCCGGCGGTAGATGCCGCTGAGCAGACCATTTCAGGCACCGTAAATCCTGCTGCATATATAGCATCGGCTACCTCAACCAAGGAAATAGCGAACCCGCTGAATTTTAAGGCAGACAAGGCACCCGATAAGCTGCTCAACAGCATAGAGTCGGGCTTGGTTTTCGCACCATCCGTCATGGGCAATATTTTCCTGACTCTTGCCGGCCCGGCTGCTGAAACGGCAACGGTTGAATGTTATGTAGATTCAAACCGCGACGGACAATTTTCGGCCGGCGAAAAACGCGCTTATAACAAGGCCAACGGGTCGTATCTGCTCTATCCGACATTGCCGTCGGGAATGTCGGCCGTTGCGTATCGGTGCCGCTTTGTTGTCAGCCCGACTGAAAAGATTGACCCGAACGGTCCGGTTGACGGTTTGGTCTACGATTTCGACTACCTGATTTCATCAACCGACCCGGGCGACGTTTATATCCGGCCAAACGGTTCGCAAGAGAAAAACAAGGGCGTCTACGCAAGTTCTTTCGAGGCTATTGGAGCGGCCACGGAATATTGTAAGACCTATGAGTCGTCGCCCTCAGCGGTTTATGAGTTAGTTGCCGATACCATCAAAGTAAATCCCGGCAGTGCATTTACCCTTAAAGTTACCAACCGCATGCTCGGCCCGGCGTCGAAAACGACCACCTATCAGGACGCACGCTATTGCCGCGCATTTGTTTATGCCGACTTTGCCGGATCCGGACGGTTTAACTATGTAACTACTATAGGCACCGACAATAAAGTTGCCGGGTGGAACGATATTCTGGCCAACTATGAGTCAATGAAAGAGTTTTCGACCGATTTTGAAGTGCCCGCCACAGCCGCCGGCAAGACCGGCCGCATCCGCCTTATTTATCATAACGCCTGGAAGAATCTGTCGGGCCCGAATGAGCAGAATATTATTGAAGGTATAGCGTACGATATTCCGGTCAGCGTTGCCGGGGAGGGTGGAAGCACTCTGCCTCCATTTGCCCATATCGGACCGTCTGGCTCATTCCCCGAAGAAGGTTACATAAGTTCAATCTCTACGCTGGGCGCCGCTAAAAATATTGAATATTCGTGGACTCAGCGGCCCGGTTCGTTCTTTTCAATCGTTCCGGCCGATGTGTGTGCCATGGCCGGTGACCAGATTGAAATTCTGCTCAAAGCCGAAACCGACGGCAACCCGAAGAGCGGCCGTAGCGACTTGCGCCACTGCTTTGTTACTTTCCTCAATAACTTTACCGACCATGAATCTTTCGGTAGTTCAAGCCGCGTAGGACTTATTACGTCGGGCGGCTCATACGATAAGGTCGAAGGCAACTATTCAAAGGTGATGGACTTCTCCAAGAAGGTGAAAATTCCCGCCACGACTGCCGACGGACTCTACTTTATCCGCATAATCTACAATAAGGTAGATGAACCGATTCCGGGGGCCTATGACCAGAAAATTATCGGCCAGGCTATCGACCTGCCGGTGCGTGTTGGCGATTCGTCGTCGATAGTTGAACTCAGCGCCGATGCTATCCGGCGCCCTGAAGGGCTCTATGACTTGCAGGGACGCAAGCTGACTCGTCCGGGACGTCCGGGAGTTTATATTCTCAATGGCAATAAACACGTTTTCCGTTAATCGACTATGATAATTATAGCAGACGCAGGAAGCACGAAGGTTCACTGGGCCGCGGTTGAAGCCGACGGAGCTGTGCAGACGTTTGAAACTCCCGGGGTCAACGCGCTGATGATGACACAGGAGCAGCTCAGCGAGGCCTTTGCCAGTGCGCTTGGCGACCGGAAGCCGGAGATGATCTACTACTACGGTGCCGGCTGCGTCAGCTCCGATGTGTGCTATAAGGTAGCGTCGGCCTTTCCGAAAGGTTGCTGCGTTGAAGTGAATTCAGATATGCTTGGCGCAGCCCGCGCCCTGTTCGGTCACGAGCCGGGCTTGGCCCTGATTATGGGCACCGGCAGCAACTCGGCGCTCTATAATGGCGAATCGTTAACTAAGAATATGCCCCCTATGGGCTATATTCTCGGCGACGAAGGAAGCGGCGCGGCATTTGGTAAACGAATGGTGCGTCTGGCCTTCCGAACCGGCCGGCTTCGCCCGGAGCTGGAGCGTTTCCTCGGCATGGACTATGCCGCAGTGCTTGAACGTGTCTACCGCCAGCCCGGAGCGAATGCCTTTTTAGCTTCAATGGTGCCTTTTATATTGACTCACCAGGAGCATCTGACCGACCTTATCGATGCCGAGCTCGATTCGCTTTTCGGTGCTTTGAGCAATTACTATAAGCTCACGCAGCGCATTCGCATTGTCGGCGGGGTTGCCAAGGCAATGTCTCCGCGGGTAATCGCGGCGGCTGCCCTGCGCGGATTTACCGTCGATTCAATTCAGGAACGTCCGATGCCCGGACTAATAGAGTATCACACATCAAAATGAATCAGAAAGAAACCGAACTCATACTCATAAACATTACCGGTGTTGACCGCCCGGGGCTGACTTCGGCGCTGACAGGCATTCTGGGGCGCCACGATGCTTCCATTCTGGATATCGGCCAGAGCACTATCCACCATTATCTGTCGCTCGGAATTCTGATTAAAACCGATTCCGAATCGTCGGGCAACATATTGAAAGAAATGCTTTTCAAAGCATCGGAACTGAACCTGAACATTCGGTTTACGCCTACACGCGCCGACGACTACGAAAAGTGGGTGGGCATGCAAGGCAAGAGCCGCTGGATTATTACCATGCTCGGGCGGCGTCTGACGGCCGAACATATAGCCCGGCTTACTGCCGAAGTTGCTGCCGAAGGCCTCAACATTGAAAATATCAAGCGTCTGACCGGCCGCATTTCGCTGAAGGCCGATAGCCGCGACCCATTGTCGAAAACCTGCATTGAAATGGCCGTTCGCGGCAATCCGGCCGACCGCACCATGCTCGGACGCCGTTTCTTGGAAATAGCGTCGAAAAATGATGTTGACATCTCTTTCCAGGAGGATAACGTTTTCCGTCGCACCCGTCGCCTGATATGCTTCGATATGGATTCAACGCTGATTGAAACCGAGGTTATCGACGAACTGGCCATGCGTGCCGGTGTCGGCGATCAGGTCAAGGCCATTACCGAGCGAGCAATGCGTGGCGAAATCGACTTTATTGAAAGTTTTACCGAGCGAGTGGCGTTGTTGAAGGGACTTGACGTTAGCGTTATGCAGGATATTGCCGAGCATCTGCCTTTTACCGAGGGACTGGAGCGCATGATGACTGTTTTGAAGCGCGCCGGATATAAAACCGCAATTCTTTCGGGCGGATTTACATATTTCGGAGAATATTTGCGCCGTCGGTTCGGGTTTGACTATGTTTATGCCAATGAACTTGAAGTGGACTCTACGGGGCATCTGACCGGCCGCTATGTCGGCGAGGTTGTTGACGGCAGGCGCAAAGCCGAGCTGCTTCGGTTGCTCGCGCAGGTAGAAAACGTCAATATCGCGCAAACTATTGCCGTTGGCGACGGAGCTAACGATTTGCCCATGCTCGCCACCGCCGGCCTTGGAATAGCTTTCCATGCCAAGCCAAAGGTTAAGGCCACAGCCGAGCAGTCGCTATCGACCATCGGGCTTGACGGCGTTCTGTATTTCCTCGGCTTCAAAGATTCGTTTATTACCGAAGTAAAAAACTAAATTCAATTATATATCTAACATTTAAATTCTACAGAAATGGGATTCATTCAAGATTTCAAGGCCTTTGCAATGAAAGGCAACATCGTTGACATGGCCGTTGGCGTTATCATCGGCGGTGCGTTCGGCAAGATCGTAAGTTCGCTGGTTAACGATATCATTATGCCATGTGTAGGCGTTATGACCGGTGGCGTAAACTTTAACGAACTTAAAGCTACTCTCCACGAAGCGGTGCTTGATCCTACAACCCAGGAGGTGGTAAAAGAAGCCGTTACCCTCAACTACGGCATGTTTATCCAAAACATCGTTGACTTCGTTATTATTGCTCTGAGCATCTTTGTTGCAATCAAAGTTATGATGAAGTTCAAAAAAGAAGAAGAGGCCGCTCCGGCTCCCGATCCCGCTCCTACCCAGGAAGAAGTTCTGCTTACCGAAATCCGCGACCTGCTCAAACAGAATTCTCAGAAATAAAGTGTTGGCAGATATCCGCACTCCGGGCCCCATAGGCGTTTTCGACAGCGGCTATGGGGGCCTGACTATCCTCGAAGGCATCAGAAACCTGATGCCGGAGAATGACTATCTTTACCTGGGCGATAACGCCCGGGCCCCGTATGGTACGCGCTCGTTCGAGGTGGTTTATCAGTTTACCCTCCAGGCGGTACAGCGGCTTTTTGAGCTCGGGTGTCAGCTGGTGATTCTTGGCTGCAACACTGCGTCGGCCAAGGCGCTGCGCTCCATTCAGCAGCTCGATTTGCCCCACCTGGCGCCGCAGCGCAGGGTGCTGGGCGTAATCCGCCCGACAGTGGAGGCTATCGGCCAATACACTAAAAACGGCCATATCGGCATTTTCGGAACTCCCGGCACCATTCGGTCCGAGAGCTATGAAATAGAAATCGCCAAGCTATATCCTCACTTTGTAACCACCGGTCAGGAGTGTCCGCTTTGGGTTCCATTGGTTGAAAACCGCGAGTTCGATACCCCGGGGGCAGATTATTTTGTGGAGAAATACATTGACTTGCTGCTCCATCGTGACCCCCGCATCGACACCACACTGCTCGGGTGTACCCACTATCCGCTGCTGTTGCAGAAAATCCGCAAATACATGCCTGCCCATATAAAAATCATTACGCAGGGCGAGATAGTGGCAAATTCTTTAAAGGATTATCTGCAGCGCCACCCCGAAATGGACGCAAGGGTAAGCCGCGGCGGGACGGTACGCTATCTGACCACCGAGAGTGCTGAAAAATTCACTGAAATGGGTTCTTTGTTCCTTTCAAAAGATATTAAGGCTCAATCAATAGTTTTATGAAGATAGGGAATATCGACCTCGGCCCGCGTCCGGTAATGCTCGCTCCGATGGAGGACGTTACTGACAGCTCTTTCCGCCTGATCGCCAAGGAGAACGGGGCCGATATGGTGTATACGGAATTCGTCAGTGCCGACGCGCTCATACGCGATATTGCCTCTACAACACGCAAGCTCCGGATTAACGACGCGGAGCGCCCCGTGGCCATTCAGATTTATGGCCGGGAAGCGGATGTTATGGTCCAGGCAGCAAAAATAGTCGAAGAGGCCAACCCGGACTACATCGACATCAATTTCGGCTGTCCGGTAAAAAAAGTTGCAGGCAAAGGCGCGGGGGCAGGTATGCTGCGCGACGTTCCTAAAATGCTTGAAATAACCCGCGCCGTGGTCAATGCCGTAAAGTTGCCGGTAACGGTAAAAACGCGTCTTGGATGGGACTGCGAGAACAAAATTATCGTTGAGCTTGCCGAGCAGTTGCAGGACTGCGGCATTGCGGCCCTTACGGTTCACGGGCGCACACGCTCGCAAATGTATACCGGACAGGCCGACTGGGAAATGATTGCCCGCGTAAAGGAGAATCCCCGCCTGAGCATTCCGCTGATAGGGAATGGCGATATTGCTACGCGCCGGCAGGTAGAGGATGCCTTTGACCGCTATGGTGTTGACGGCGTTATGGTAGGTAGAGCCGCCATAGGTGCACCCTGGATTTTCCATGAACTGAAAACCGGCGAGCCCATCGACGTACACCGACAGTTTGATTATCTGCGCCGGCAGATTAGCGAAAGCGTTGAGCGCATTGATCCGGTGCGCGGCATTCTGCATATTCGACGCCATATTGCCGTTACTCCTCTTTTTAAAGGCATTCCTAATTTCAAGCAAACCCGCATCCGGTTGCTTCAGACTCCGGATTTGGAGTCACTTATGAAACTAATTAACCAAATAGAACAAGAATACTATGCTTAAACGTTTTTTTGCCGCTGCTTTACTGCTGGTAGTCGCTCTTTGCGCGGCAGCCGAAACCGAAGTTCTGAAAGTAGACCGCTTTCAGCAAATCAGAGTTATAGGCCCGGTTAATGTTGACTGCATTTATAAGCCCGATTCGGTGGGCTATATACAGGTAAACTCTCCTGAAAAGAATCAAATATCGTGGATTGAGGCCTCGACCAAAGGAAATAAACTCAAAATTCAGCTGCGTCTGCCCGACGAAATGCGTCAGGGCCTAACCCCGATACCGGCCGGTTTGCCGAGCGTTAGAATCTACACTAACTATCTTACGGGAGTTTCTAATGAAGGCGACTCGATAGTGCGGGTAATAACGTCGACAAATGTTCCGAATTTTACGGCTATGCTCATGGGCAACGGTTATTTGAGCATTCGCGGCATAGATACCGAAAAACTCAGCGTTGAACTCGTTTCCGGCAGTGGAACACTTGCCATTAAGGGTCGCGCCAATACCGAGTCGGTCAAACTGGCCGGTGTCGGAACCATTGAGGCCGACGGAGTGGAGGCCGAAGAAGCCAAGGTGGTTTTGGTTGGAACCGGAAATGTTGGCGTATGGGCAAAAAACAAACTGACAATCCGCGGAACCGGTTCCGGAACCGTTTACGTTAAGGGTACGCCGGAAATATCCAAAAAACTCGCCCTCGGAATCAAACTCCAACCCATCGACTAACCTCCCTTCTCCCTCCAGTACGCCTCAAAATAATTCGTCTTAATTACTAATAGTCATAGCTTCCTATAATCCTATAGACTATATATCTCTCTTGTCATGTGTTTATAGGTCGCGGACGTTGAGGATTGATGGTGGGAAAGAGTCGCCGTCGTAGACCACAGCAGAGGTCGCTACATTCGGAAGAATTTTGGCGAGGTACTTCATATTGTCGGTAAAGGCTGCCTGAAAGGTTTTAGAAGCCTTTACTTCATATAAACTCAGTCCGTTGGGAAAGTCTTGAACAATGTCTATTTCCCGGCCTGAATGTTCGCGGTAGAAATATAAGTTAGGTTGTCGGTCGGCATTGAATCTGTCTTTCAGAAGTTCTGCTACTGCGAGGTTCTCGAAAATTGCTCCTCTCAACGGATGTGTTTCCAACTGTCCGGGTTCTTCAAACCCGAGCAGGAAACAAAGGAGTCCGGTGTCATAAAAATAGAGTTTATGAGATTTGGTCAGCCGCTTGTTGATATTTGCAAAATATGGAGGTAGCGAGAATACTATATATGATGCTTTCAGCAGCGAAATCCATTTATCGATGGTGGGGGCGGTCACTCCTGCTTCAACACCTATGGCTGCACGATTTATCTCGGTTGAGCATCGGCCGGCACAAAGCCGCATGAACCGTTGAAACTGATCCAACATTTGAATTTGTGCAACATTCCTTATATCACGTTCAATATATGTTGAATAATAGTTTTTATAAAACATCAAAGGCGACTGACCGTTAGCTATTGTTGCCGGATAAAATCCGCGTTGCATGAGTTCCGGAGTGGTTACATTCAGCGCATCCTGCGATAGCTCTTTGAATGAAAATGGCAGAAGGGTAAAGAGTGCGGCTCGTCCCGCCAGGGATTGCATGCTTGAGTGCAGAAGCGAGAAGTTGTTGCTACCCGTAAGAATATAGCGGAGTTTTGGGTTTGAGTCAACTTTGACCTGAATGGCCGAAAGAAGTTCAGGCATGCGTTGAACCTCGTCGATTACTGCATGTTCTCCCAGTGATTCCAAGAAGCTGTTGATGTCGTCAACTGCTCTTTGGCGAGTTGCCAGATCCTCCATGTTGACGAATGTGTAGTCTGCCCAAAGGTGTTTCGCCAGAGTGGTTTTTCCAGTCTGACGTGGCCCTGTAATTATGATCACCGAGTAAAATTTTGCCGCTTCGAGTACTGCTGGCGTTATTTTGCGGGGTATGAAACTGCTCATAAACAATAGTTTGCGCTGGAATCTTGCAAATCGAAAGTCTGACTTTTGATTTGCAAAGATAGAGAAAAGTTTTGGAAAAAGCAAACGGAGGATTAGTTTTCTTGGCGGGCGAGGTTGGAGTTGTAGTAGGCGGGATTGCCGGTTACTTCCTCGCCGACCCAGGCGGGTAGCGTGGGCTCGGCGTCGGCCGTTGGCAGTTCCACTTCGGCGAGTACCAGTCCGGCGGGATTGGTGAAAACATCTACCTCCCAAGTGAACCCTTCAACCGGAAGCAGGTAGCGCACTTTGTGCAAAACCGGCGTTCGCGATAGCTTAAGCAGTTCGCGAGCGTCGCCGACCGGAATTTCATATTCCCATTCGCCGCGTTCAATGCCGCGGTTTTTAGATTTAACCGTTAGATAACCTCGGTTGCCGCGCGTTCGAACGCGAACCGTACATTCAGGGTCCGGGTTGAGGTAGCCTTGGGCTATTTCGGTTGATGATGTTGCAGAGGCAATGGCCGCTTCAGGGTCTGATACCAGAAATTTCCGTTCGATTTCAATCATGGCGATGGGGTTAAAAAGAGAAGTGAAAGCCTATGCGCACACCGTTTTTGGGAAGACCCAGGCCGCGGTGCGTAAGGCGATGCACATATTCAACGCTGAGAATTCTGAAAATATTACTTAGGCCGACGTTGAACTCCATATATGGTGTGCTGCCCATCCGCTTGGTGCCGGCAATTGCCGGAAACTGGAGCAGATCAGGATTGCAGGCCGGATTGTTGCGGTCGCTCAGGTGCCCCCAGATTGCGTGGAATCCCACTATTTCGCGCAATTTGAGTTTCTTAACCAGAGGAATATAGTTGAGAAGAGCTCCGTTGGCATTGTAGTTAAGATGAAGTTCAACGTAGGAATCGTTAACGAATTCCATTGCGTTCATAAGTGCAAACGCCTTGGAATGGATAATGTAGCTGAGGTTTACGTTAGGTACGAGCAGCGATGGAAAGACCGTCTGATTCCAGACGTGGCCGGCGCCGAAGCGCGTATCGATATGGCCCCATGCCGAGAAATACCAGCGTTTATCGACCATCATTTCGGTTTTGTTTACTCCCCAGCGGGTGCCTAAAATTCCGGCGGGAGCCCATGTGTGGGTCAGGCGGAGAACCGGTGCCCGGGTTATCAACCGCTTGCGGCCGTTGATGCTCTGGTAATACTTCTCGCCCGGCGCCCATGTAAACTCAAAAACCGCTGCAGTTTGATTGAAATGGCCGAAGCGCCGGCGATTGCCGTCGACGAACTCAACATAGGGCGATGCTTCCTGGCGCGAGTGGCTTAGGCCGATTGAAAAATTCAAGTGACGGTCGGTTTCATAATTGAAAGCTACGGAAGTTAGGCGTTGGTAGGTCATCAAGTCGTTGCGACCGCGGGTAATGGAGTTGAAAAGAGTTCCGCGCTGGGCATAAGATTGCCCGAGGCGGTCAGTGTCGTAGCTATGGCTGATTTTAAACGAGCGGATTGGAAATTCTCCGGCATGGAATTTTTTGTCGTTAAGGCTGTATTCGACCGATGCGCCGTATTTAGGTTTATGGTCGCGGAAACCATATGCTCCGTAGGCTGAGACGAACCATCGGCGCGACAGGTTGGCCGTAGTCATGGCTCCGAGCCTCAGGCGCCATCCTTCAAGGTCGTTATGGCTAATGGTTGAGAATATCGGGCCAATTGCAACCTTGGCCTTGTCGCCCCCGGGGCGTATGTAGTCGGAAATCAGGGTGCCGAGCACCTTCTCGCTCCAGTAAAACACCTTGTTGCTACGCAATCGCGCCATCATTGATTTCATGCGCCCGGCTCCGGAGGGAGTGGCATCTGCAGGCCTGAACTCAAGCGAATCCGGGTCGAGGTCGCATCGCTCGATTACCTCAAGTTGCGATTCAAAAACCGCAGAATCTTTAGGTTGGCGGAAGTTATGGTCATTATAAACGCTCAGTCGGGTAGCGTAGGCATCAATGCCAACGTAGTTTGCTTCAATAATTATTTCATCGCGGGTTTTAAGCCGCGAGCCGTCGGAGCCACGTTCATATTCCTGAAGCAGAAACATGTCGCGGATAAAGTTAACGTTGGCATCTTTAGGCAATCTCAATTCGGCGCGCCGGATAAACATTGTCGAGTCGCCCTTAACAACATAGAGTCTGCCGTTAAAACCGGGAGTGACGGGGTTATGCGGTGCGAATGAAAGCACAATCAGCGAGTCGCCGCGTTCGATATCGGCAACCGTGTCAGTCAGATAAAAGCGGTAAACGTCGGGAGCCAAACGCCCCAAGGGGCTGACGAATTCCTGGCGGAGCAGGTAAATGTTATCGCTGTCGTATAGGTCTACCGGCTGCATTATTTCTTCAAACACGGTTTGAATCGAAGCCGCATCACCCATCAGGTCATCCAGGCCGTGGCGGTTGCGTAGCCTGACTACCTCACGCCGCTTTTGGGGGTTGCGCTGATAGTGAACGTCGCTCATTTTCTCTTTGACCGAGAGATTCAGCACCGGGCGGCCGGTGAGTTCGGTAGTGTCAACAAACTCCCGCAGAAAGCCGATGGCGCTTCCTGAATCGAGAGGCATATTGATGAGTCCGAGGTTAATGCGTTCGTAAAGCCCATGGTTGTAGAATTCGTTGTTGAGCCGTGGGTCGGTCAGGTTGCGCCGTTCCATAACCTTGCGCAAAAAATCAACCGCGGGATTATTCTTTTTGGAATATTTTTCGCGTTTGGGCCGCACGGTGAGTTCCCTGAGCTCCAGATGGCGACCGTCGGCATCACTGCTTTTCCCCATTGCAGAACCCCAGGATAATAATAGCAATATAATAATCAAAATCCGGTTTTTCACACTACTATAACGCGGCGCCCGACGGTTTTATTACATCGCTCAATACGGATAGCGCACGTCGGCCAGATATAGTGCATGAGCAGGCATGGACGTTCCGGCAGCACATCGGTTTTTTGCCGTTATTACATCGGCAAACTCTTGAACCGTCATTTTTCCGCGGCCAACGTCGACCAGGGTGCCGACAACGGCGCGAACCATATTGCGCAGAAACCTGTTGGCGGTTATGATGAATGTCATGCCTCCGGTGGCCGCGTCCGGAACCCATTCGGCGCGGGTAACGTTACAGATGTTTGTTTTGGCATCGGTGTGTAGCTTGGCAAACGAGGTGAAATCGTCGGTTTCGAGCAGCAGTGCGGCCGCGCGATTCATTGAGTCATAGTCGAGCGGACGCGTATACCAGCAGAGGGGATATAAGAATGGCGACTTATGTTCGATTGCGCAGTAGCGGTAGGTGCGTTCTGTGGCGTCGAAACGTGCGTGGGCAGTGTCGTGAACTATGCGGATGGAACGGATGGCAATGTCGGATCCTACCAATGAATTCAGCGCGCGTGGTTCAACCGGCCGGTCTGCGTCAAAGTGAGCAATCATTTTCGATGCGTTGACCCCGGCATCGGTGCGTCCGGCGCCGACAATGGCGGTTGGAGTGCGCAGCAGGGTTGTCAGGGATTCTTCAATAACTGACTGCACGGTGCGCTGGCCGGGCTGATTCTGCCAGCCGTGGAAGGGTGCGCCCCTATAGGCCAGCTCCATGAAGTAGCGGGCCATCAGTTCTTTTCGAGATAGGTGTAGCCGTAGAGGCCCGAACGGTAGTTGCCGAGGAATTCGCGGCCCTCTTCGGGCGATATCTTACCGGATTTCATAGCGGCGGTTACCCAGCGCTCAACGTTGCGCACAAGCGCTTTAGGCGAGAACTGAACATAATCGAGAACCTCGGCAACCGTTTCGCCGTCGATAATCTTGTCGATTTCATAGCGGTCGGGGTATACGTCGATATGAACTGCGCTTGTGTCGCCAAACAGATTGTGGAGGTCGCCGAGAATTTCCTGGTAGGCGCCAACAAGGAACACGCCGATATAATATGGCTCGCCCTGTTTCAGCGGATGAACGGGCAGCGAATCGCTCAGGCCGGAGGCCGTTATGAAATGAGCTATTTTGCCGTCTGAATCGCAGGTCATGTCTTGAATCGTTGCGGTTCGGGTGGGTTTTTCGTCGAGGCGCGAAATCGGCATGATGGGAAATACCTGGTCAATTGCCCAGTTGTCGGGGAGCGATTGAAACAGGGAAAAGTTGCAGAAATACTTGTCGGGAATCATGCGGGCGATTTTGCGCAGTTCCTCGGGCGGGTGTTTCATTGAATTACCGAGCTCGGCAACCTCGCGCGCAACGCTCCAGAATAGTTTTTCAACCTGCGCGCGCGTTCTCAGATCAAGCAGGCCTATTGAAAAGAGTTCAAGGGCTTCTTCGCGAATCTGCAAGGCGTCGTGCCAGGCTTCATAAATGTTTTGCGAATCAAGCTTATCCCATATTTCATAGAGTTCGCGGGCCAGTTCATGGGCATCCTCGCCGAGTTCTTCCGAAACTTTCCAGGCCGGCAGCGATGTAGATTCCAGGGCCTCGAAAATCAGAATTGAGTGGTGAGCCGACAGCGAGCGGCCGCTTTCGGTTATTATGTTGGGTTGCTTGATGTCGTTTTTAACGCAGGCATCTACAAGAGCCGAAACCGCATCGTTGGCATATTCCTGAATGGAGTAGTTCATTGACGATTCCGACGAGGATGAGCGAGTGCCGTCATAGTCAACACCCAGGCCCCCGCCGATGTCTACGAAGTTGATGTTGAATCCCATGCGGGTAAGCTGAACGTAGAATTGCATTGCCTCGCGCAGCGCATTTTTTATCCGGCGAATCTTGGTAATCTGGCTTCCGATGTGGAAGTGGATAAGCTTCAGTGAGTTAACAAGATTGTTGCGTTCCAGAAAAGCAACTGCCTCAAGCAGTTCGGAGGAGTTAAGGCCGAATTTGCTTTGGTCGCCGCCGCTTTCTTCCCATTTTCCGGAGCCGGAGTTTGAAATCTTTATTCGAATGCCCACGTTCGGCTCGATATCGAGGCGTTTTGCAACCTTGGCTATAGTTTTCAGCTCATTTAGTTTTTCTACCACCAGGTAGATGTTGCGCCCCATTTTTTGGGCCAACAGGGCGAGTTCAATGTAGTTTTCATCCTTATAGCCGTTGCAAATAATCAGGGCGTTGTCGGCAATATTGGTTGCAAGAACAGCGTGGAGCTCGGGTTTGGAACCTGCTTCGAGGCCGATATTGAATTTTTTGCCGTGGCTCACAATTTCTTCAACAACCTCGCGAATCTGGTTCACCTTAATGGGGTAAATGATGTAGTTCTGAGCTTTGTAGTCATACGTTTCGGCAGCCTGCTGAAAGCATTTGGAAATTTTTTCTACGCGGTTGTCGAGAATGTCGGGAAAACGCAACAGTACCGGGGCCTGAACGTCGCGAACCTGAAGTTCGTCCATAACTTCTTTAAGGTCGACCGCTGCCAACCCTTCTTTGGGAGTTACTTGAACGTGGCCTTTTTCGTTGATGGAGAAATAGTTGCGGCCCCATCCATTGATATTGTAGAGCTCAGCGCTGTCTTCAATACGCCATTTACGCATTTTTTCGAGTGGTATAATTGAGGGTTACAGGGATGAAAGTATCGATTGTCGGGATTTTTCAATCAGGTCTGGGTCGGCGGGGTCAAGTTGGGGGTGTATGGTCAGCCGGATGTGGCCATAGCGGGGAATGCGGGCCGTTCGGGGCATTACGTGGAATGCCCCGTCGATAGTAACGGGAACTACGGGGAGCCCGAATTCTTGGGCCAGGGTGTAGGCTCCGCGTTTGAAGCGGCCGACTTCGCCGGTAAAGGTGCGTGCGCCTTCGGGGAACACCACCAGGCTCATGCCGGTCGATAGCTGATGTTCGGCCGACTGCATTGTGCGGCGGATGGCTGCGGGCGATGAATTGTCAACGAAAATCTGGCCGGCCCGTTTGCAGGCCCAACCTACCATGGGAATGTTTTCGAGACTTTTTTTCATCATCCAGCGGAAGTTATGGCCAAGATAGCCGTAGATTGAAAAAATATCGTAGGCTCCCTGATGGTTGGCAACGAAAACGTAGCTGGTTCCCTTACTGATGTGTTCGCGGCCGTGAACTTCAACGGTGACCAACGTTAGCCAACACATTATCCTCGACCAGATCATCGGGGGGTAGTAGCCCCACCAGCGGCCGCCGAATATCATGCTGCCGACTGCGGTGAGTATAGCGGTTATCGCTGTTGCCACGAGCATCAGCGGCATCATTATAAAGAGTTGGTAAATCCGATAGAGTACAATCATTATTTTTGGGTGAATTTCCAGATAACGGCGCCGTGGGGCGGAACCTTGGTGGTGAAGGGCAGGACGGACGACACTACCTTGCGCGCTTTGCGGCCGGACAGCAGTTCGGTTGCCGAGCATTCCTGTTCACGAAGACCCAGGTGGTCAAAGGCGTGGTGGGGAATATTGATGCGCATGTCGGCTTCGCGGTTGTCGAAGTTAACGGCAATGAGCAGCGTTTCGTTGCCATGATTGCGCAGATAAGTGTAGTGGCGATGGGGATTCAACCCGGCGCTTTCGTAGTTAACATACATCAGGTCGAAGAAACTGCCGGAGGTTATTGCCGCTTCCGAGCGGGCTATGTTAAGCACCCGCATGTAGAGGTTGCGCAACTTTATTTCGTCGTCGGTAAGATTGGCTTGCGACGGCTTTCCTCCGCTGAGCCAGCGGCGCATTTTGTCGAGGCTCCAGTAGTCGAAAATAGTGGTTCGGCCGTCGCAGCCTGAAAAGCCTTCTGCTTCCATGCCGCGCTCGCCGAGTTCCTGGCCGAAATAAATCATCATGGGGCCGGTTGAGAAGGTCGACGCAACTACCAGCGAGGGAATGACGCGCCAAGGGTCACCGGCATAAAAATCACTGGCAAAGCGTTGCTCGTCGTGGTTTTCAAGGAAGTTGAGCATGTGGTCGCCGAGGCCGTCGACTGTTTTCCAGGCTGTTGTCAGGCGGTCGGCGCCAACATTGTAGGTCTCTATGGCGCGCAGTGTATCGTAAAGATTAACTTTATCGTAAAGGTAGTCGAATCCGGCGTCAATGAATGTGCGGTAGAGGTTAACGTCGTAGATTTCGGCTATGAACTGCACGCTTTTGCGCAGGCGTCGCACCTGGGGGATTGCCCATCGCCAGAAGTCAACGGGAACCATAAAGGCCATGTCGCAGCGGAATGCGTCAACGCCTTTGCGGGTCCAGTAGCGCAGAATGTGGAGCATTTTATGCCAGGTGTCGGGAATCGGGTGGAAGTGGCATCCTGAACCGCCGGTATAGTCAACTCCATAGTTCAATTTAACCGTTTCATACCAGTCGTTGCGGTCGGGCGAGGGGGTAAAGCAATCGTTGCCGGAAGCGCGTGCCGGTTCTTCGGTGTAGTCGCCAAGGTGAACGTTCGAAGGGCTAAATCGTGTTCCCGGCAGGTAGTAGTAGTTATTGTCGGGGTTGAAAGCCTGCATAGGGTTATCGTCTGTTCCGAAATCCCTGACCCCTTTCGGAGCGGCATCGGAGCGGTATATGCGGGCAACATGGTTTGGTACGAAGTCAATAATAACTTTCAGCCCCTGCTCGTGAGTGCGTTTGACAAGGTCCTCGAATTCAGCCATGCGGTTTGCGGGATTGTCGGCCAGGTCGGGGTCAACGTCGTAGTAGTCGCTGATTGCATATGGAGATCCGGCGCTTCCCTTGATAACGTGAGGGTTATCAGCGGGAATGCCGTATGCTGAATAGTCGGGGCAGTGAGCATGTTCTATAACGCCGGTGTACCAAACATGGGTGGCGCCGAGGGCGTGGATTGCACGCAGCGTTGAGTTGGTGATTTCGCTGAAATGGCCTGAACCGTTGGTTTCGAGTGCGCCACACGGCTGACAAGTCGGGTTTGAATTGCCGAAAAGGCGCGGCAACATCTGATAGATAATTGGTTTCATGTTCGCGTTGGGCACTTGGTTACTTCGAACGGTGGAGAACGTGATGCAAAAGCCGGTGGAGGGCGCTGCGGGTTTCGCTTGGGGCGAATGCAGCATCGAGTGCTGAGTCGGCCTCATCGGCCAGCTCCTGCATTTTCCGGCGTGAGTATTCAATACCGCCGTTTTCAATTGCGTAGGTCATCAGGCGGTTAATTTCGTCGGTAGTTAGTGAATCTTTTGATATCAGGGCAAGCATTGACTCGCGATTGGGCGACTCCGGGCGCAGAAGCACGCTGAGCAGCGGCAATGTAACTTTTCCTTCACGCAGGTCGTTGCCGGTCGGCTTGCCGATTTCGTCCTGGTGGGGATAGTAGTCGAAAATATCGTCGGTAATCTGGAAGCAGAGGCCCAGATTGCGCGCGTAGAGTCGCAGGGCGTTCAGGCGCGGATCATCGGCCGAAGCGTCGGCCGCATAAGCCCCCATTTCGGCGCAAGCAACAAATAGCGATGCGGTTTTATGGTCGATGGTTTGCAAATAGGCGCTTTCCGACAGCCTGTGGTAGCGGGCGTTATAAATCTGGTCGAGCTCGCCCATAGCCAGGCGGCGGCCCAGGTTGGCAATGGTGGTTATAATTCTCAAATCGTCGGTCGCCGACGCCAGCTGCAGCGAGGTTGAGGTAAAAAAGTCGCCTACGAGCACTGCTATATGGTTGTCCCAGATGCCGTTGAGCGTCGGTTCGTTGCGGCGGAGTTTTGATTCGTCAACAACGTCGTCGTGTATCAGCGACGCATTATGAAGCATTTCAACCGATGCGGCGGCCGATATTACCTTGTGGGTCACGCGGTCGGCAAATAGCCGGGCTGCGAGGATAACCACTATGGGGCGAATCTGTTTGCCTTTGCGTTGAAGATACTCACGAACTATGCTGTTCATCATGTCGTTGGGCGACGACAGCGATGTTAAAATGCGGTTGTTGAGCTCCCGCAGTTCGGGAGCAATTGATGCAGCAATAGGTTCGAGAGGGTTGGTCATCTTAGTCAAGAAGCGTTGAAAGGGCGGGAATAGCGTCGAAAGCAGTCTGGTCGGGGCGAATCGGAGTAACGGTTACATATTCACGCCGCAGCCAATAGTTATCGCCGGCAGGGTTTTCGGGGTCAAAGTCAATATATTGCCCGGTGAGCCAATAGAATTTCTGACCGTGGGGTGAATCGTAGGCTTGATATTCCTCGGTCCAGCGGCCCTCGGCGCAGGCTGTGACTTTAATGCCCTTGGGTTTGCATTCTTTCGGCATATTGACGTTAAGGCATACGCCTTTCGGTAGCCCTTGGTCAAGCACTGTGCTGATAATCTTTTTGATAAACGGAGTGGTTTCCGAAAAATCAGCGTCGGGGCGGTGGCTTAGCAGCGAAAAGCCGATGGAGGGGATGCCGATCATGCACGCTTCCATAGCCGCGCCCATGGTTCCGGAATAGATATTGGAGTTGCCGGAATTTGAGCCATGGTTCACGCCCGACAGCATCAGGTCGGGAATGCGGGGCAATGCGGCATGGATGCCGAGCTTCACGCAGTCGACCGGAGTGCCGGTTACGGCAAACATTTTCGCACCTTCGTAATCGGGATGCGGAATCAGGCTCAGAGGCGAGGCCACGGTTATTGCCGAGCTCATGCCAGAGCAGTGTCCTGCCGGAGCCACGGCATAGATCTCAGCAACGATGTCCATGTGATTTACGCAGTCAATCAAGTGGCGCAGACCGCGGGCATTGATGCCGTCGTCGTTGGCGATTAGTATCAGCAGAGGTTCTTTTTGTTTCATTTAAACGAGTTTAGCAACGTTTTCTTCGCGCGAGCCCGGAAGGAGGTCAATGACCGGAATTTCAATCATGGTGTAGCACCCGGGTTGCTGGCGCATGGCGGCGCGGGCTGCCCCGACGAGAATCTGGGCCGTGAGCGCGGGGTTGTTGATTGCCATGTTGAATTCAAAGCGCTGCGACGGGGTGCGGCCCGAGGTGCCCTTGCGGGTCATGTTGACGCCGTGGCCCATGTCGCGCACGGCATCGACCGATTCAACCTGAATAACGTGGGTTTCGTCGCTGGCAAAGTAGGGGTCGGCCTTAACGGCGGCCGCAACTTCTTCGAGCTTGGCGCCCGGAAGCAGTTCAACGTAGACCATGCGGCGATGGATTCCGGTTCCGAGCGGAATGGTCATCGACAGGGCATCTTTAACGCCCTCTTTGGAGCGCACGCAAACGCTGTGGCCCATGCTCATGCCGGGGCCGAAGTTGGTGTAGGTCACGCCTTTGGGCGCGGCGGCTTCCATCAGAGCGCGCACAATGGAGTCCGAGCCCGGGTCCCAGCCGGCGGAGATAACCGCAACGGTTCCGTTGGCGCGGGCAACCTCGCCCAGGTTGCGGCGGAGGGCGGGGATGGAGCCGTGGATGTCGAAGGAGTCAACCGTGTTGATGCCGGCGGCAAGATATTTGGCGGCATTTTCTTCAACGTGGCGCGTCGGAGTTGCGAGAATGGCAACGTCGACCTTGCCCAGGCGGGCAATGTCGGTAACGACGTTGAAGTCGCGCAATTCTGAGGGAATGTTTTCAGCCGAGCGGCGAACGATGCCGGCCAGCTCCATGTCGGGGGCTTCAAGAACGGAGTCGAGCACGTAGCGCCCGATATTTCCGTAGCCTACAATTGCTACTTTGATCACTGCGTTTGTCAGATTGATTATTAATTAGCAATTAGTAATTAGTAACCGGCTCGGTGCCGGTTACTGATTACTAACTTTGCGGTTGATGCGGTTTTAGAGTTTTTCAACGATGTCGCGGGTGTCGCGGGCGATGGTCAGTTCCTCGTCGGTGGGAACAACAACGACCTTGACTTTCGACGCCGGAGTGGAGATAACGGTTTCGGTGCCGTGGACGGTTGCGTTCAGCGCCGTGTCGAGTTCAACGCCCATGAATTTCAGCG
Source organism: uncultured Bacteroides sp. (assembly GCA_964528425.1). Lineage (GTDB taxonomy): Bacteria > Bacteroidota > Bacteroidia > Bacteroidales > Muribaculaceae > UBA3263. The sequence goes on along the minus strand of CAZGTD010000008.1, from coordinate 81 downwards.
GAGAGCAAACGTTTTCGCGCACGCCGACCTGGTTTTCGCCAACGCCGCCGGTGAACACGATGATGTCAACGCCGCCCATTT
>CAZGTD010000007.1:59080-76841 GCA_964528425.1 uncultured Bacteroides sp. | reverse complement strand
GGAACAGTACGCGAAAACCTCAACCTTGCTGACCGCCCCGGAAACATGGGTAAGGAAGTTAGCGTTTGCGGTAAGCTCGAAAAATATTGCGGCATGGCCGGCGTTAAGGAAACTTCTGACTACACCATTGTTGGCGGCGTTGCCCCCATTCCCGTTACCGAAACCGCTTCACTGACCTCCTTTGTTGAAGAACAGAGCGAAGACAACATGAAGATTACCGGCACTGTTACCGTATTCTACCAGAGCCCCGACAAGAAATACACCTTCATCACCGACGGTGAAACCAACCTTGAAATCTACGGCTCTCTGCCCGAATATCACAACGGCGACCAGCTCACCGGCATTGTTGGCAAATATGGTTTCTACAACAACATGCCCCAGATGACCCCGATGACCGACTCTTTCGGCGAAGCTACTGCCGGCACCCCCGTTGAACCCACCGAAGTTGCCTTCAACCAGATCAACATTGCTCAGTATGTTAAGGTTATCGCCATCGACATATACGAAGAAGAAGTGAATGGAAAAACCAACTACTACTTCGGCCAGGGCGATGCCAAGCGCCAGGTATTTGACCGCTTCAACCTGGGCTCTCTGAAAGCAGGCATCTGCACCATTACCGGTATCGGCGCAATCTACGGCGAAACCGCCCAGATTTTCCCCACCGAGCTGGAATACAGACAAACCTCTATCGACGAAATCACCGTTGGCAACGTTAAGGGCGAAATTTTCGACCTTCAGGGCCGCAAAGTCGTTAACCCCGCCAAGGGCCTCTTCATTGTAAACGGCAAGAAAACCTTCGTCCGCTAAAAATTCCTGACAAAAAGTTTGGCAACCGCAAAAGTTTTTTGTAACTTTGCGGTTGCTAAATTTAATACTAACCAATTAATTCATTAAACAAATAAACCTCATGACAAAAATCGGTATTAACGGCTTTGGCCGTATCGGTCGTTTTGTTTTCCGCGCCTCCACCAAGCGCGACGACATCGAAGTTGTTGCTATCAACGACCTTCTTCCCGTTGACTACATGGCTTACATGCTGAAGTATGACACCATGCACGGTCACTTCGACGGCACCGTTGACTACGACATGGAAAAATCCGAACTCATCGTTAACGGCAAGCACATCCGCGTAACCGCATGCAAGAACCCCGCAGAAATCGCTTGGGGCGAAGTTGGCGCAGAATACGTTGTTGAATCGACCGGTCTGTTCCTGACCAAAGAAAAAGCTCAGGCCCACATCGAAGCCGGCGCTAAATACGTTGTTATGTCCGCTCCCTCTAAGGACGACACCCCCATGTTCGTTTGCGGCGTTAACGACAAAACCTATGCCGGTCAGCAGTTCGTTTCGAACGCTTCCTGCACCACCAACTGCCTCGCTCCCATCGCAAAGGTTCTGAACGACAAGTTCGGCATCACCGACGGCCTGATGACCACCGTTCACTCTACCACCGCTACTCAGAAAACCGTTGACGGTCCTTCGATGAAAGACTGGCGCGGCGGCCGTGCTGCTTCCGGCAACATCATCCCCTCCAGCACCGGCGCTGCCAAGGCTGTAGGCAAAGTTATCCCCGAACTCAACGGCAAGCTCACCGGCATGTCGATGCGCGTTCCCACCCTCGACGTTTCCGTAGTTGACCTCACCGTTAACCTGGCCAAGCCCGCTACCTACGCTGAAATCTGCGCTGCCATGAAGGAAGCCAGCGAAGGCGAACTCAAAGGTATTCTCGGCTACACCGAAGACGCAGTGGTTTCCAGCGACTTCCTCGGCGACCCCCGCACCTCTATCTTCGACGCTAAGGCCGGTATCGCTCTGACCGACACCTTCGTTAAGGTTGTTAGCTGGTACGACAACGAAATCGGCTACTCCAACAAGGTTCTCGACCTCATCGCCGTAATGAAAAAATACAACGGCTAATCAACCGTTAACCCCAAAAAAAACGAGGCGACATCGGAATCCGATGCCGCCTCGCTATTTAATATCTTGTGATCCCACGCTATTGTGCTACTGTGCTCCTGTCTAAAAAAATTGACATGAGTACAGAAAAAACAGGAGATTAGTTTTTCTTCAGAGCAATGTGGCCGAAGGTATAGAGGCCAAGCAGAATATTCAGCAGAGTATTTGCACCGAGATTGAGGGTTGCGAAAATCAGGGCCGTTTCGCGCGGAATGCCAAAAAGCCCGCTCAACGCTAAAATTACCGCAAACTGCCAGGGACCTATACCACCGTTGCTCGGAATAGCCATGGCCAGCGAACCGAACACGAAGGTTATCATAACGGCATCCATTGCGAGGGCAGCCGTTGGCGGATAAGCGGCCATTGCAAAAGCCATAGAGGCCATATATCCGCCCCAGATGCCAAGAGTGAGCAGCGCCCACAGGCCCTTGTGGCTCATGGAAAAAATTGATGTGAAGCCGCCCCACATTTTAAGCATGAACCCGCGGATTTTGGCTGCAAGACGGCCCTTGCCGAAAATAACATATACGCACCCTATAACCATTACGGCAAGCAGTGCCCAGAATATCCAACCACTCAAAAAGTCGGTTGAAATATTGGCCTGCTCCATAAACTTAGCCATGGCCGGGCCGGAACACAAAAGGGTAATCAGCGAAATCAGGCCGACCATTACCGTGTCGGCCAGGCGGTCAGCCACCATAGAGCCGAAAACCGTAGAAAATTCCGCTCCGGAAACACGCGATATGTAGCCACACCGCCAAAACTCGCCCAGACGCGGAAACACCAGGTTAACAGCGTAGGTTCCGAAAATTGAACGGCTCATGACTCCCACACCCGGATTGACTCCCGAAACGCGCAACTGCAAGCGCCAGCGCAGACCCCTGAAAATCATAGCCAGAATATTTACAGCCACGAACAGCAACGCCGGCCAGGGCGAACATTCGCGCAGGGCATCGCCCAGCATTTTGAAATCGAGGTCGCGATAAAGCACAAAACATAATCCCACCGTAATTATCGGCGGGATTACATATGAAAAAACTTTTTTAATCTTCGACAACATCAAGGTGGGCACCTACAACACGCAGATTATTATTGCGTATAAAATCAAGAATCGCATCGCGGTGTTCGCCGGGAGTAACGTCGGCTTCAATGCGTTTGAGGGCATTGAATACTGAAGTGCCCGACTGATAGAGATGGCGATATGCCTTGGCGATATCGTCGATTTCATCTTCAGAGAAACCATTCTTTTTCATAATCCAGGCGTTAACGCCGAAGAATTCTGCAGGATTGTGGGCTATGATTACGAACGGAGGCACATTGGAGCCTATGCGGCAACCGCCCTTAACAACCGCCCAGCGGCCAACATGGCTGCGCTCATGCAGAATAACGTTAGACGAAAGAATCGAGCACGAATCAACCTCAACGTCGCCGGCAATAGTCGCACCGTTGCCAACAACCACTTTGTCGGCAACAACCGAGTCGTGGCCAATGTGGCTTTTGGCCATGATGAAGCAATCAGCTCCGATGCGGGTTCCACGCTCGGGACTAATGCCACGGTTAATGATAACATTCTCACGAATAACGGTGTTGTCGCCGATATAGCAGAACGATTTTTCGCCTTTCCAGCGGAAGTCTTGCGGCTCCGCACCGATAATGGCACCCTGGTATATCTTGCAGTTGCTGCCGATACGCGAGCCGGCCATGATGCTGGCATAGGGCATCACAACCGTGTTGTCGCCGATTTCAACATCGGCATCAACGTAGGCGAACGGTTTGATGGTTACGTTGTTGCCGAGCTTGGCAGCCGGGTCAACGAAAGCTTTGTCGGAAATCATTTCGTTAAGTAGGTATTAGCGGTTAGCAATTATAAATCGGTTATCGGCCACCACCGAGACTCTGATAGAGGTTGATGACCGCACGGCTTCGGGCCAGCTGGCAGTTCAGCAGGTTCATCTGGCAGCCCAAAAGGTTTTGCTGCGCGGTAATTACCTCCAGATAGGTAGTGTTATAGTTAGTGGCGGAGTTGAGAAACAGGGTTTCGGTTATGTCAACGGCCTGGGTCATGTAGTCGACCTGCGACGCAAGATGCTTCTCCTTAACAAGAGCGTTATTGTAGGTTACAAGAGCGCTGCCGACTTCGCCGGCCGCTTTCATAACGGTATACTCAAACGTGTTCATGCTCTGCTCCTGCTGGGCCTTGGCTGCCTTGAGGCGCGCAATATTCTGACCGCGGGCAAAGAGCGGAGCGGTCAGCGAGCCGGCAAGGTTCAGGAACCATTTTCCGGGGTTGAAAATCATGCCACCCAGCGAGTTGGTGAAACCTCCCGACGGAGAAATAGTCAGCGACGGATAGAATGCAGCGCGGGCCGAGTTAGTGGCATAGTAAGCAATTGCCAGCTGGCGTTCCTGGGCGCGCACGTCGGGGCGGTTGGCCAGGGCGACCATAGGTACGCCCGCATTGAAGTCGGCAGGCAATTCAACGCTCAGTCCGGCAGGAATAGCCCAGGTCTGGGGCATCACGCCCAAAAGGAGCGACATGGTGTTGTTGAGCTCATGAAGATTCGTTTCCAGATCGGCAATCGAAGCGAGGATGCTCTCGTATTGAGCCTGGCTCTGCACAACTGCTGCGGCCGTGGTATTGCCGGCCTCCCAGACAGATTTCATCATTTCAACCGACTTGGCCCAGTTTGCGGCGGTTGATTTTTGCAGGTCAAGCTGCATTTCAAGTGCCGAGATAGCATAGAAGCAGTTGGCGACGCCGCCGATAATCTGCGACTTTACGGCCTGCTCGTAGTCGAGGCTCATGCGATAGGCTTCGCCGGCCGAGCGTTTGGCATTGAGGGTCTTGCCGAACACATCGATTTCCCAGCTTACGCTCAGCGGAATCTGATAGGTCCAGGTCATGGTAGCTCCGGGCAGCGAAGTTGTTGAGCCAGAGCCGTTGGGAGCGAGCACCACCGACGGCAAGTAGCTCAATCGGGCGCCAAGCATATTGGCGTGGGCCACGTCGACGTTGAGTTTGGCGTTTTTCAGGTCGGTGTTATTCTCCAGCGCGCGGTTAATGAGGTCGTTAAGCAACGGGTCGGTGAATACCTGCTGCCACGGCAAATTGCCCAGGGCCGCTGAGTCGGGTTCCTGCGCCTTAGCCTGTTCGAACTCAGTGCCGAGCGCCGAGTCGGCCGGCATTTCGAACTTTTTATAGATATGGCAGCCGGAGGTAGCGACCCCGAGGGCCACTACCAGCAGAGCTGCCGCGAGTTTATTTGTCTTCATTATATTTTAGCGTGAATATTGTTCAATTTCAGCGCCTATACCGGCGTTGTTTGTATCCTGCCATTTCAGCGGCGAAATCTTTTCCTGAATCTTCTGGAAAATCACAAAGAGCGCGGGCACGAATATCAGCTGCAGAATCATACCGATAAGCATACCGCCGATAGAGCCGGTGCCGAGCGCACGGTTGCCGTTGGCACCTACGCCATGCGAGAACATCAGCGGCAGCAAACCGATGATAAGAGCGATAGAGGTCATGAGAATAGCGCGCAAACGGGCCGAAGCACCCTGAATTGCGGCGTTGATGATGCTCATGCCGGTGCGGCGGCGCTCAAGGGCAAACTCAACGATAAGAATCGCATTTTTAGCCAGCAGGCCGATCAGCATAATCAGCGCAATCTGGAAATAGATATTGTTGGAGATGCTGAAAATCTGAGCGAACACAAACGAGCCCATCAGACCGAAAGGAATCGAAAGGATAACCGCAAACGGAACGATATAGCTCTCGTATTGAGCTGAAAGCAGCAGGTAGACAAAGAGCAGACAGAGGCCGAAAATAACGGCGGTTGAGTTCGACGACTGTTTGGATTCTTCGCGTGTCAGACCGGCATATTCATAGCCGAAACCGGGGGGCAGCGTCTGGTGGGCAACCTGCGCAATGGCTTCGAGCGCCTGGCCCGACGAATAGCCGGGAGCCGGGTTACCGGTAACGGCAATCGAGGTAAACATATTGAAGCGGTTCAACAGGTCGGGGGCATAGGTTTTTTCGAGAGTCACGAAGTTGGCAACCGATGCCATCTGGCCGGTGCGGCTGTTGCGCACCTTAATTAGGTCGAGGGTTTCGGGACTTACGCGCGATTCGGCCGGAGCCTGCATCATTACGCGATAGATTTTACCGAAACGGTTGAAGTTCGAAACATACATGCCACCATAATAACCCTGCAGTGCCGACAGAATCTGCTGCGGGCTGATGCCGGCCTGCTTAACCTTAGCGGCGTCGATATCAACGCGATATTGAGGGAACGTGGGGTTGAAGGTGGTATAGGCCGTCTGGATTTCCGGACGCTGGTTAAGCTCGGCAAGGAAGTTCTGAACTATTGCATAGAACTCATTAACGTCGCCACCGGTTTTATCCTGCATTTTCAGCTCAAAACCGTTGGTTACGCCGAAACCGGAAATCATCGGAGGCGCAAACGCAACCACGCGGCCACCTTTAATAATCTGCGAAGCTGCACCATAAATCTGGCCGAGAATAGCCTGAGAACTCTCTGCCGACGAACGCTGGCTCCAGTTCTTCAGCTTCAGAATGAAGGTACCGTAGGTTGAACCCTGACCGGCAATAAACGAATAGCCTACAATCTGCTGGGCATATTCAACGGCCGGAATATGGCTGAGGATTTCCTGAACCTGGTTCATGACCTCCATCGTACGCTCTTGCGATGTGCCCGGAGGCATGTCGACCATACAGAACAGTGTGCCGGTGTCTTCGCTGGGCACGAGTTCATTCGGTGTTGTTTTCATCAGCCAAACCAAAACTACGATACTGATAACCACTGCGATAAACGAGGTTACCTTATGGCGCATGAAAAAGTGCGAGCCTTTTTTATATACAACCTGGAGTTTTTCGAATGTACGCTCGAAAGCATCTTTGAACTTACGCGAGAATAGGCCGATCAGCGCAAAAATCGCTACTACTACGGCAATGCAACTAATGGTAACATTTTCGAAGTTAAACCAGCCGAGAACCATGAACACAATGGTTGCCAGCAGAAGCAGAGTGGTCACCCAGGCCGGGAATACGAAGCGGCTCTTCATCGATTTGGCCGCGCCGGCAACGTTTTCTTTAACTCGGGCGCCGAGGGTTGCATTAGTTTCGTCTTCCTCGCCCTTATGAGGTTTGAGGAACACGGCGCAGAGGGCCGGCGACAGAGTCAATGCGTTAATAGCCGAGAAGCCGATGGCCATTGCCATTGTCAAGCCAAACTGGCGATAGAACACGCCGGCAGTGCCCGACATGAAGCTCACGGGAATAAACACGAGCATCATTACGAGGGTAATCGAAATGATAGCGCCGCCGATTTCGCCCATGGCGTCGATGGCCGCCTTGCGCGCGCTGCGGTAGCCGACGTCGAGTTTGGCGTGTACGGCCTCGACCACGACTATGGCGTCGTCGACCACAATGGCGATAGCCAGCACAAGAGCCGACAGCGTAATAAGGTTAATCGAGAAGCCAATCATCTTCATGCCGAAGAATGTGCCGATAAGGGCAACCGGAATGGCAATGGCGGGAATGATGGTCGAGCGAATATCCTGCAGGAACAGGTATGTTACGAGGAACACCAGGATAAAGGCCTCGATAAGGGTTTGAATAACATGGTGGATCGACGCATATAGGAAGTCGTTGTTATTCATCGGAATCGCGAAGTCGAGGCCCGGAGGCAGGTCGGCGCGCATCTGGTCAACTACATCCAGACAGTCGTTGATAATCTGGGTTGCGTTGGACCCCGGGGTCTGAAACACCATTGCAAACGACGACCGGTAGCCGTTGAGCATATTGGCGAAACCGTAGGTTACGCGGCCCATTTCAATGTCGGCCACATCCTTCAGGTAAAGCACATCGCCGTTGTCGGAGGCACGAACCACGATGTTTTCAAACTCTTCGGGTGTTTGCAAACGGCCTTTGTAGCGGAGGGTATATTCAAAGCTCTGGTTACCTTGCTGACCGAACACACCCGGAGCAGCCTCAAGGTTCTGCTCGGCAATGGCGGCGGAAATATCGCTCGGCTCAAGGCCATATTGAGCCATCACTTCCGGCTTAATCCATATGCGCATGGAGTAGTCCGCCGACATGGCCATTACGTCGCCCACGCCGGAAACGCGTTGCAGCTGCGGAACAACGTTGATTTTCATGTAGTTGTCGAGGAACTCCGGAGTATAAACACCGGTGGTGTCATAGAGGGCAACGCCGACAAGCATCGAGCTCTGACGCTTCTTGGTGGTAACACCGACCTTAACAACTTCCGACGGAAGCAAGTTGGTGGCGGCACTTACGCGGTTCTGCACGTTAACCGCAGCCATATCGGCGTTATAGCCTTGCTCAAAGGTGACGGTAATGGTTGCCGACCCATTGGAGGTTGCGCTCGACTCCATATAGGTCATGCCTTCAACGCCGTTGATGCTCTCTTCAAGCGGTGCGATAACGGAGTTGAGCACCGCCTGGGCGTTGGCGCCCGGATATTGCGTAGACACCGAAATGGTTGGCGGCGCAATGTCGGGGAATTGCGTGATGGGCAGCGACACAAGGCCGATCAAACCCAGCAGCACAATGAAAATTGAAATAACCGTCGACAGTACCGGACGGTTAATAAATCTCGAAAGGTTCATTATTTTTCTTGGGCAGGTTGTTCAATCGGTTGAATAGTCATGCCGGGGCGGGCTTTGGTGCCAACGCCTTCGGTAACGATGCGGTCGCCGGGCTTGAGGCCGTCGAGAACAACGTAGTTCTTGCCGTCCTGCTCGGGAGCCACAGTGATGGTTTGCTGGCTGAGGACATTATCCTTGTCGAGAAGAAGAACGTATTTCATACCCTGGATTTCGCCGGTAGCCTTCTGAGGAATGACAACAACGTCGGTAAACGTTTGCGGAACGATAACCGAGCCGGTTGAGCCGGAGCGGAGAATGCCGTTTTCGTTATTGAACAGCGCACGCACGGTGCTGGCGCCGGTAGCGGCATCGATAACGCCGCTAACAGTGGCCACCTTACCCTTCTGGGCATAAATAGCGCCGTTGGCCAGCTTGAGTTCCACCTCGGGCATCTTGGCGATAGCTGCATTCAACGAAATAGCTCCACCGTCGGTCATGTCGAGAATCTGGCGTTCCGTCAACGAGAAGTAGGCATAAACCTGCGAATTGTCGCTGACGGTTGTCAGTGCGGTCGAAGGCGACGCCAGAGCTCCTACGCGCAAGGGAATAGACCCTACAACGCCGCTCGACGGAGCAGTAACCTGCGTGTAGCTAAGATTTTTGAGGGCATTTGTCAATCCGGCCTGGGCCTGGGCAAGCTGAGCCTGAGCCTGGGCAAGCTGATTTTCGGAAATCTGCATGGCATGCTCCGAAATAATATTCTTGTCGCGAAGCGTACGGTTGGAATTAACTGAAATTTTAGCGGTTTCTACCGAGGTTTTCGCAACATTAACGGCAGCGCGGGCCTGGTCTACGGCAGCCTGATAAGGCACCTGGTCGATAGTAAATAACACCTGACCCTTATTAACGTGGGCACCTTCGTCAACATGAACGGCAACGATATTGCCGCTAATCATGGGGCGCACCTCAATGTCGGTTTTGCCCTTGATGGTTGCGGGATATTGGTTGTCGAGAGTAATATCGCTCGTTGCGATAGTTTCTACGGCCAGCGCGGGAGCCTGCTGGGCCGCCATGGCGGCAGCTGCGGCCTTTTCATCTTTACCGCCGCAGCCGGTCATCATTGAAAATGCGGACAAAACCACCGCGGTCAGTCCGAAGTTTCTGAAATTTAGCTTCATAAATATTATAGTTGATAAATTACCCCGCAAAGTTAATCAATTTTATTGAGAATTCTATGTTTTATAACATACAAAATTCACCCTTTCGGCCACTTTTTCTTACCGATTCGACTTTTTGGCCACTCATTCCTACTTTTGGAAAAATCGCACTATTTACGAGTGCGGAAGGTGAAATCAAGATTTTCCGGACATAACAAACGTTGAATTTGTGAAAATGAATTGTTTTTCGTAACTTTGGGCCATATTATCCAATCATTTCACCTTAAATTTATGCGTAAACTTCTTTTTGCCGCCTGCATCGGCGTTGCCATGAGCGCAGCTGCCGGCCCCGTGGAGCCGACAACTATTACCGACGGCTCTTTCGCCCCGTCGACCAAGTGGTATACCATGCAAATCAACCATGAAGGATACTATCTTTCAGACCGGGAAATTGACGGCTATATGCCTCTTGACCAAACAGTCTCAGTGTTTACCTATGGCGACCAGTGGTGTTTCGTCGGTAACGACACGGATGGCTACACTATCTATAACCGCGCTGCGGGCACCGGAAAGTCCCTTGCAGGCCCCATCGAGCCGACGGGCGATACAGGCCTTACCGGCTTCGTAACCCTCAAAGAGCCGGGAGTTGACGGCCAGTGCTATGAGTGGATTTTTACTCCGAGCACCAACATTGCCAACTCGTATTACATGAACGAGAAAGGTTATGACAAAAATAAAGTTAACGACCGCAGCAACAAACTCGCCTTCTGGACAAAGGGTGCCGACCATGGTTCGTCGATAGTAATTAACCCCGTCGTACTCACCAGACCTACGCTCAACGGCGACGGGGCTATTGTTGTGCAAACCGACCCGCTGGTTACCCTCAGCGGCGATGCGCCCATCACCGTTAACGCCGACGGCTCAATAAATCTCGGAGCCGGCACATATTATTTCTCCACCCCCGACGGACTTGCCGTTAACACCGCCGCCATCTTATTACCCGACGGAACCAGCAAAACGTTGCGCGGACGCGGCGAAAGCAACGCCCAGATTCCGGTTGTTGGCCCCATGACCATCGAGATGATTAAAGTCCAGGTCAACGCAATTCCCGCCCAGCCTGAAAAAGGCTATGTAGTGTTCCGCTTCGACGGCACCCCCGGCTACAACATCGTTTACCGCATTCCGGCCATCACCACAGTTGCCGCCGGCCCCAACAAAGGTCGCCTCGTTGCCGTTAACGACTACCGCTATTGCGGCGGCGACATAGGCGGCGGGCGTATTGACCTCTACATGAGCTACTCCGACGACAACGGCCAAACCTGGTCGATTCCCGACGTATGCCGCAACGCCGAAGGCAAGCCCGTGGCCCAAGGCACCGGCGCCGCCACTCCCGCCGGCACCAAGCAGAGCGAAACCAACCTCGACTGCGGCTTCGGAGACCCCGCAATCGTTTCCGACCGCGAAACCGGCGAAATCCTCATGGTTGCCTGCGCCGGCCGCATGAACTTCTTCAACTCGCGTCGCGACGACCCTCAGCCCTCGGCACGCTGGTGGAGCACCGACGGCGGCATGACCTGGACCGAGCCCGACTTCGGCCAGTGGGAACAGATTTATGCGCTGTTTGACGACAATTGCGCCGCCGGCTATATCGACAGCCAGTTCATCGGCTCGGGCCGCATGGTGCAGAGCTCGCGCGTTAAAGTCGGCGACTACTATCGCGTGTATTGCGTAATGAGCGGACGCAACGTCGAAGCAAACAACATTTCCAACTGGGTGCTCTACTCCGACGACTTCGGCCGCAACTGGCACATTCTCGGTGACCCGATGAACCCCGCGGTTTCGGCCGGCGCCGACGAACCCAAGTGTGAGGAACTCCCCGACGGTTCGATTCTGCTTGCAGCCCGCGGCAATGGCGGCGGACGCAACTTCAATATTTTCCACTACACCGACATTGAAAACGCCAAAGGCCGCTGGGGCAACCACATCAACAGCAACCTCGGCACCGGCCACGGCATCGCAGCCTGCAACGGCGAAATCATGATTGTTCCGGTTGAAAACACCGCTACCGGCCAGAAGGCCTACATGGCTATCCAGTCGTTTACCAACTCCACCACGCGCGAAAAAGTTTCGCTGGCATGGAAAGTGCTGGCCTCGGCAAGCGACTTCGACGAGCCCGCGGACTTCAACACCTGGAACGGCTTCTTTGAACTCACCCCGAACTCTTCGGGCTACTCAACCATGACCCTGCAGGCCGATAACGCAATCGGTACCCTCTACGAAGAAACCGTTGTTGCCGGCAAAGCATATTGCGAGGTTTATCAGCGGGTTACCATCGAAGAAATGACCGACGGACAATGGAAATACGCTCCCGACACCGACAAAACAACTGCTTCTGCCCTCCAGGCAGAGGCAGTTGCCAATATTCTTTCAGCTATCGGCGCCAGCGACCCCAATATTGTTGGCAACATCAGCCCCGAAGGCAAAGAAAATGTTACCGCGGCAGCTAATAATTACAATGCCGACCCATCCGACCAATCATTTGCCAACTTTTTCGCAGAATATATGGCCGACGAAAATATTCATCAGCCCAAAGTAGGCGGAATCTACACTTTTCTTTCCGACTCCAAAACCATCAACGGCTACCCCCAGGCCGACTGCTGGCTCAGCTGCAACAACACTAACCTTACAATCGGCAGCTCGGCCGAGCGCTTCAAGCTCAACCGGGCCGACAATGGCTTTATTATATATAACGATGCAAAAAAACGCTACATCAAAGCCACTCCCGCCCAGACCGAAACCGCAGTTCCCGTCAGCGCCAACAATGCAGATGCCGGCGTTTACACCTTTAAGGTTACTCCGGGCAACGTTTCAATAGTCAGCGCCGAACCGGGCAATAATTCCTACCCGGCAATCCACATGAACAAAACCCAGAAACCGGTTATCTGGACCATCGATGCGCAGGCCTCAAAATGGATCATGACCCTTGTTGACGAAGAAATCGACGCCATTGACCAAGTCGAAGCCATCACCCCGCAAATCGACGCACCCGTCTTTGACATGATGGGCCGCCGCGTTGCCACTCCTGCCACAGGCAACCTCTATATTTCCAATAAGAAAAAATTTATCGTTAGATAATAACAACCACATTTTCCACTTTTTTGCAGAAAAATTTGGTGGATTAAAAAATCCTTTGTAACTTTGCAGTCGCAAAAGCCCCCTCCACCGTGTGGGTCGCTATAATAGATGGTGAGCATAGCTCAGTTGGTTAGAGCGTCGGATTGTGGTTCCGAAGGTCGTGGGTTCGAGACCCACTGTTCACCCCCTAAAAATCATTATCACCCGCCGGAGGCCTTCAAATGAGCTTCCGGCCTTTTTTATATGAAATTCGACCTTCAGGCAACCGCGTCCGGCTCCAACGCCCGGGCAGGAGTCATACATACTGACCACGGCAACATTCAAACGCCGATTTTCATGCCCGTCGGCACCGTCGGGGCCATCAAAGCCGTGCACTTCACTGAAATGAAGGAGCAGGTCAAGGCCCAGATTATTCTTGGCAACACCTATCATCTGTATCTCCGGCCCGGAACAGAAGTGCTCCGCGCCGCCGGCGGATTGCACAAATTCAACGGCTGGGACCGTCCGATTCTTACCGATAGCGGCGGCTTTCAGGTATTCTCGCTGGCCGATAACCGCAAGCTCACCGAAGAGGGCGCCCATTTCCGCAGCCACATCGATGGCTCCCGCCATCTTTTTACCCCCGAAAAAGTGGTTGACATTCAGCGCATAATCGGGTCCGACATAATGATGGCTCTCGACGAATGCCCTCCCGGCAAAAGCGATTTCCGCTATGCAGCTAACTCGCTCGACCTTACGATGCGCTGGCTCCGACGCGGCTGGCAGCAGTTTCAGCAAACCGAATGCCCCTACGGCTACTCACAAACCTTCTTCCCTATAGTTCAGGGATGCACCTATCCGGAACTTCGCCGGCGTGCCGCATCGGAAGTTGCCGAGCTCGGCGCCGAGGGCAATGCCATAGGCGGCCTGGCCGTCGGGGAGCCCACTGAGGTTATGTATGAAATGATTGAGGTGGTCAACGAAATCCTGCCGACCGACCGCCCGCGCTACCTCATGGGCGTAGGCACTCCCGCCAATATTCTCGAAGCCATTGACCGCGGGGTCGACATGATGGATTGCGTAATGCCAACCCGCAACGGACGCAACGGAATGCTCTTTACCGACCATGGCATCATGAACATGCGCAACGCAAAATGGGCCACCGACTTCTCGCCCATTCAGGAAGACGGAGCCGCCGAAGTTGACCGCATATATTCAAAAGCCTATCTGCGCCACCTTTTCCACGCCCAGGAAATACTTGCAATGCAGATTGCCTCAATTCATAATCTGGCCTTTTATCTGAGTCTCGTCGGTCAGGCCAGGGAGCATATCCTGTTGGGCGACTTCGCTCAATGGAAAGCCCGCAAGGTCGAAGAAATAACCCGCCGGCTATAATCCCCCTACCCTTTAAAGTTTTGAAGCTCCTCGACCGCTACATAATCCGGAAATTTCTGGGAACCTATTTGTTCTCGCTGGGTCTGATTCTGGCGATAACGGTTATGTTCGACATCAACGAGAAGCTCGATGCATTTCAAAAAGCCCCGCTGCGAGCAACCGTTTTCGACTATTTCGTTAACTTTCTCCCCTATTTTGCCAACCAGTTCAGTCCGCTTTTCGTATTCATTTCGGTTATTTTCTTCACCTCGAAAATGGCCGGCAACTCCGAAATCATAGCCATTCTGTCGTCGGGCGTGAGCTTCAACCGCCTGATGCGCCCCTATCTTATCTCGGCCGCAATTATCGCAGCGGCAACGCTCGCGCTTTCGGCCTACGTTATACCCCCCGCCAACGTTAAACGCCTCGAATTCACCAATACCTACGTTAAAGACCGCCGCGTTTCGGTAATAGCCAACGTGCAGATGCGCATCGGTCCCGGCGAGGTTGTTTACTTCGGCGATTTCTCCGCGGCCAACGAACGCGGGTCGCGATTCAGCCTCGACAAATTCGACGGCAACCGCCTGTCATCGCGCCTGACAGCCCAGTCGGCAATTTATCGCGGAGGTTACTCATGGCGCCTGCGCAACTTTTCGGAACGCACTTTTGGCCACGACCGCGAAATTCTGCGCACCGGCATGGTGCTCGACACCGTAATTCCCATTGCGCCGAACGATATTATCGTGTCGCGCAACGACCAGGAAAAAATGACCTCGCCCGAACTCGCCCGCTATATCGACCGCCAGCGCCAACGCGGGGTTGCCAACGTTAAGCAATTTGAAATCGAATATCACCGCCGCTATGCATCATGCGTGGCCGCCTTTATCCTCACGGTTATCGGCATGTGTCTGTCATGCCGCAAGGTAAAGGGCGGAATGGGACTCAACATCGGCATCGGGCTGGTGTTGAGCTTTACCTACATTCTGTTCATGGGCGTAACGCAAACCTTTGCGGTCAACGGCCTGACGTCGCCCTGGTTCGCAATGTGGATTCCCAACATTGTATTCTCTTTTATAGCGATAGCTCTGTATATTCGCGCCAACCGCTACTGATATGGCTAAATATCTGACTATCCAAGCGCCATCGCAGGCCAAATTCACCGAGAAGATGAGTCGGTTTCTCGGATTTGCATACCCGGCGGAATCGGTCGACGAGGCCAAAGAACTGATAGAAGGCCTCAAGCGCGAGTATTGCGACGCCCGCCACATTTGCTGGGCATGGGTAATCGGCGCCGATGACCGGGCCTACATCTATTCAACCGACAACGGCGAACCTTCAGGCACAGCCGGACGTCCGATTCTCGGGCAGATCAACTCACGCGGTCTCCGAAACGTCGTTGTTGGAGTGGTTCGCTACTTCGGCGGCATCAAGCTCGGCACTCCGGGACTTATTGCAGCCTACAAACAAGCCGCCGCAATGGCCCTCGACGAGGCTACCGTAATCGAAGCTGAAGAGATGGTTGAGATAACCGTCACTTTTGCCTATGCCGAGATGAACTCGGTTATGCAGCGCATAAAATCTATTCCGCAGGCCCGGATTCTCGACCGCACTTTCGACAACACCTGCAGCCTACGCCTGCTCCTGCCAAAATCCGCAGCCCCCACCCTCGAATAACATCTACAAATAAAACAGACTTTAACAAATAGACCACACCTTTGTTAAAGTCTGTTAAAGATTTGGGGGGGGGTAATTTTTGTCGTACCTTTGCGCAGAATCATATAATAATGCAAAAAAATCACATTAAACGTGTATGAAACTGCGATTTCTAACATTGCTTGTTGCTATAATTTGGGGCTCGACATGCCTTAATGCGCAAAAAGTTGACTACTCCGTAGTTTACGTTCCTGAAGAGACATCGTTAGATTTGGTTAAAATCTCTAAAGAAAGTGACTACGTCTGCCTGCCGGAAGTAAAACGCTGGCGTAAGGGAGTTACCTGGCTCACAAATAAAGTTATCGACGTGTCGCCCGATGGCTCAACACTTGCCTATCTGTCGCTACGCAACGGCGCTTCCAATATCTTCACAAAAGACGTTGACCGCCAGGGAGCATCCAGCCAGCGCACCAACCGTGCGTCAGTCATGGACTTTGCATTCTCTCCTGACGGCAAACAAATTTGTTTTTCCGAGCGCAAAGGCAATTCAAACCAAATATTTGTTACCGACGCCAAAGAAGGCTACGTTTGCCGGCAAATTACGTCCGGAGCATACGATTATGCGCCTGTATATTCACCCGATAAGCAAACAATATTCTTTGTAAGGATGGAAAATCAAGGCTCCAGCGTGTGGGGCTTTGACACTAACAAGAACTACCTTTCGAGCTATATTTCCGGCATGAATCCAACAGTCGATTCCAAGGCCAATATTCTCTATGTAGCACGCGCAAGCAACGGCAAAGGAGAAATCTGGAAGGTTGACCTGAAATCGGGAGTCGAGGAATGTGTTGTTTCCGACAATGAACGGTCATTCTTCTGCCCTCAACTTTCGCCCGACGGAACGACTCTCGTGCTTGTTGGAGGCTCAAAGCTCGAATCAAATAAAGGACCGTATTGGAACACCGACATCTTTACATGTCGTGTCGACGGCACCGGCCTGATGCAACTTACCCACCATGCCGCCGATGATCTAAGCCCGGTATGGAGCAACGACGGCCGATATATCTATTTCGTTTCTCAACGCGGAAACGCCGACGGAATAGCCAACGTTTGGCGCATGAATTCGAATATCTACTAATCACTTTTTTGCATAAAATCTATGAACAAAATCATTTCCACGATCGCACTCCTCAGCCTGGGCTTCAGCTGTGCGTTTGCTCAATTCACTACCGGCGGTAAATCGTCTTCCGGCTTCAACCAAGGAGGCGGCAGCAACGCCGACACCGAATCCTACAATATGTTTAGCGGTTCTTACACTTATAACCACTTCTCGAATAGCGTGCCGAGCGGATTCGTTCCCGCCAGTTCTTACAGCATCAACGGCGGTTCGCTAACTTATCTGCATGGATTCAGCATATCCCATAGCTACCCTATGTTTATTGAAACCGGTGCAAACATCTTTTTCGGTGGCGGCTCTCAAAATGTAACCTGGGAAGACGATTACTATATTTATGAATCGACCTATTCTTATTTACTGGCCAATCTTGCAGTTCCGGTTAACTTCGCATACAGATTCCACATCAACGAGTTCTTTTCGATTAAACCATATATTGGCCTGAACGCAAAAATCAATCTTTTTGGTAAGTTGTCTGTTGCTGACAATTGGTTTAACCTCTTTAGCAAAGATGACATGGGAGAGAGTGCCTGGAACCGTTTCCAACTTGGTTGGCATGTCGGCACCGACTTTGAACTCGCTAAAATTATTATCGGCCTCGAATTTGGCACTGACTTCATTCCGGCAATGAATTACGAAAAATTCAAAACCAATTCGATGACCTTTAACCTCCGCTTCGGCTACTTATTCTAATTCTAAATA